>NZ_JAUSYY010000001.1:0-668817 GCF_030817175.1 Agromyces ramosus
GATGGTGTCTTCGTCGTGCTCGACGACGATGAGGGTGTTGCCGAGGTCGCGCAACGCGATGAGTGTGTCGATCAGTCGCCGATTGTCACGCTGGTGGAGCCCGATGCTGGGCTCGTCGAGCACGTAGAGCACGCCCGTCAACCCGGAGCCGATCTGGGTCGCGAGGCGAATGCGCTGCGCCTCGCCGCCCGAGAGCGTGCCTGCCGCGCGTGCGAGGTCGAGGTAGCTGAGTCCGACACGGATGAGGAAGTCGAGCCGCACCTTGATCTCTCGGAGCACCTGCGCGCCGATGGCCTGCTCGCGGTCGGTGAGCTCGAGGCGATCCATGAAGGCTCGTGCATCGGTGAGGCTGAGGAGGCCGACGTCGGCGATGCTCGCGTTGTGCACGAGCACGGAGAGCACCTCGGGCTTCAGCCGCTTGCCGTCGCACACGGGGCAGGGCACCTCGCGGAGGTACTCGGACCAGCGCGCTCGCTGCACGTCGGTCTCGGCCTGGAGGTACTGGCGCTCGATGTAGGGCACGACGCCCTCGAAGCCCGAGGAGTAACTCATCTCGCGGCCGTAACGGTTGCGCCAGCGCACCTTCACCTCGAAGTTGTCGCCGCGGAGCACCGCCTGGCGGGCCTCGAGGTCGAGCTCTTCCCATGGGGTGTCGAGTGAGAAGTCGAGCTGTCGGGCCAAGCCGTGCAGCAGCTTCTCGTAGTAGTTGTAGAGGCTCTTGCCCTGCGAGGTCCACGGCAGGATGACGCCCTCGGCGATGCTGAGCGCGGGGTCGCCGAGCAGGAGCTCTTCGTCGACCGACATGCGGGTGCCGAGGCCGGAGCACTCGGGACAGGCGCCGAACGGCGCATTGAACGAGAAGGTGCGGGGCTCGATCTCGGTGAGCTGGATCGGGTGCTGGTTGGGGCACGAGAGCTTCTCGGAGAAGCTGCTCCACGCAGCCGGGCCTTCTTCGTCGACTCGGTTCACCTGCACGAGTCCGTCGGTGAGCCGGAGCGCGGTCTCGAGGGAGTCGGTGAGCCGGCCGAGCACGTCGGGTGAGGCGACGAGACGGTCGATCACGACCGAGATGTCGTGCTTCACCTGCTTCTTCAGCACCGGCGGCTCGTCGAGCCGGATGACCTCGCCGTCGACCACCGCGCGCGTGTAGCCCTGCGCCGAGAGGTCGCGGAAGAGGTCGACGAACTCGCCCTTCTTCTTCGAAACGACCGGGCTCAGCACCTGGTAGCGGGTGCCCTCGGGCAGCTCCATGAGCTGGTCGGCGATCTGCTGCACGGTCTGGCGCTGGATGCGCTCACCGCAGACAGGACAGTGCGGCACGCCGATGCGCGCCCAGAGCAGGCGCATGTAGTCGTAGATCTCGGTGATCGTGCCGACCGTCGACCGCGGGTTGCGGTTGGTCGACTTCTGGTCGATCGAGACTGCCGGGCTGAGCCCCTCGATGAAGTCGACGTCGGGACGGTCGACCTGGCCGAGGAACTGGCGGGCGTACGCCGACAGCGATTCGACGTAGCGGCGCTGCCCCTCGGCGAAGATCGTGTCGAAGGCGAGCGAGGACTTTCCCGAACCGGACAGGCCGGTGAAGACGACCATCGCATCGCGCGGGATCTCGACGTCGACGTTCTGCAGATTGTGAACGCGGGCCCCGCGGACACTCAAGTGCGAATGGGCATCGAGACGTGAAACTGGCACCCTTCGAGTCTAGAGAGGGCCACCGACACGGATGCCTCGATCACACGCGCTCTGAGCGAACATACGTTCGATCGACGGTTCGAAACGCCCGCTCATCAGGGCGCGGCACTCCCCTCAGCCGAGGTGGCCGGCCTTCTCCATTTGCCTCAGCTCGCGCTTGAGGTCGGAGACCTCGTCGCGAAGCCGCGCGGCGAGCTCGAACTTCAACTCGCCCGCGGCTTCGAGCATCTGCTCGTTGAGGTCGCGGATGAGGTCTTCCAGATCGTTGGCGCCCTCGGCCGCGATCCCCTGCCGCCGGAGGTTCGGCACGGGCGCCTTGCGCTTGGCGTCACGGCCCGCGAGCAGGGCGGCCGTATCGGCCTCTTCACGCGCCAGCACCTCGGTGATGTCGGCGATGCGCTTGCGCAGCGGCTGCGGGTCGATACCGTTCACCCGGTTGTACTCGAGTTGCCGGTCGCGGCGACGTGTGGTCTCATCGATCGCCGACTTCATCGAGTCGGTGAGGACGTCGGCGTACATGTGCACTTCGCCTGCCACGTTGCGGGCCGCGCGCCCGATCGTCTGGATGAGCGAGGTCGACGAGCGGAGGAAGCCCTCTTTGTCGGCGTCGAGGATCGCGACGAGCGAGACCTCGGGCAGGTCGAGGCCCTCGCGGAGCAGGTTGATGCCGACGAGGACGTCGTAGACACCAGCGCGCAGCTCGGTGAGCAGCTCGACCCGGCGGAGCGTGTCGACGTCGGAGTGCAGGTACCGGACACGCACGCCAGCCTCGGTGAGGAAGTCGGTGAGCTCCTCGGCCATCTTCTTCGTGAGCGTCGTGACGAGCACGCGCTCGTCGCGCTCGGTACGCGTGCGAATCTCGTCGAGGAGGTCGTCGATCTGGCCCTTCGAGGGTTTGACGACGATCTGCGGGTCGACGAGGCCGGTGGGGCGGATGATCTGCTCGACGATGCCGTCGGCGATGCCCATCTCATAGCGCCCGGGGGTCGCGGAGAGGTAGACGGTCTGGCCCACGCGGTTCTTGAACTCGTCCCACTTGAGGGGTCGGTTGTCGAGCGCGCTCGGCAGCCGGAATCCGTGCTCGACGAGGGTGCGCTTGCGCGAGGAATCCCCCTCGTACATGGCACCGATCTGCGGCACGGTGACGTGCGACTCGTCGATCACCACGAGGAAGTCGTCGGCGAAGTAGTCGAGGAGGCAATGCGGCGCCTCGCCGGGCGCGCGCCCGTCGATGTGGCGTGAGTAGTTCTCGATGCCCGAGCAGAATCCGATCTGCTCCATCATCTCGAGGTCGAAGGTCGTGCGCATGCGCAGGCGCTGCGCCTCGAGCAGCTTGCCCTCGCGCTCGAGCTCGGCGAGCCGCTCTTCGAGCTCGATGCGGATCGTGCCGATGGCGCGCTGCATGACCTCGGTGCTCGCGACGTAGTGCGACCCGGGGAAGACCGGCACGGAGTCGAGCTTCGCCACGACCTGGCCGGTGAGCGGATGCAGGCTGTAGAGCGCCTCGATCTCGTCGCCGAACATCTCGATGCGGATCGCGAGCTCTTCGTAGATCGGGATGATCTCGATCGTGTCGCCGCGCACCCGGAAGTTGCCGCGCGAGAAGTCGACGTCGTTGCGCTGGTACTGCATCGACACGAACTTGCGGATGAGCCAGTCGCGATCGACCCGCTGGCCGACCTGCAGCGGCATCATCGCGCCGAGGTATTGCTCGGGCGTGCCGAGGCCGTAGATGCACGAGACCGACGAGACGACGATGACGTCGCGCCGGCTGAGCAGCGAATTGGTGGTCGAGTGTCGCAGCCGCTCGACCTCGGAGTTGATCGACGAGTCCTTCTCGATGAAGGTGTCGGTCTGCGGCACGTAGGCCTCGGGCTGGTAGTAGTCGTAGTACGACACGAAGTACTCGACGGCGTTGTTGGGCATGAGCTCGCGGAACTCGTTGGCGAGCTGAGCCGCGAGCGTCTTGTTGTGCGCGAGCACGAGCGTGGGCCGCTGCACCTGCTCGATGAGCCATGCCGTCGTCGCCGACTTGCCGGTGCCGGTGGCGCCGAGGAGCACCACGTCGGTCTCACCGGCGTTGATGCGCGCCGCGAGATCGGCGATGGCCGCCGGCTGGTCGCCGCTGGGACGGTAGTCGCTCACGACCTCGAACGGGCGGACGGAACGTGTTGCCTGCATCTGTCCAGTCTAGGATCGCCCGCCGACACTACCGCCGGGCGCGCTCCTCGACGATGCGGCGCCAGAGCGCGTCGGTCTGGCTCATCGTGTGCGCCAGGGTGCCGTCGGTGTCGATGACGACGTCGGCGATCGCGAGCCGTGCCGTGTTGTCGACCTGCGCGTCGACGCGCGCCTCCGCCTGGATCGGATCGAGGCCGCGCTCCTCGACGAGCCGCTGCACCTGGGTGCGCCGCGGCGCACTCGTCACGACGACGAGGTCGAACGGGTGGTCGACGGATGCCTCGACGAGCAGTGGCACGTCGTACACGATGACCGCGTCGGGGTCTTCGGCCTCGGCCTTCGCGATGAGCCGCGCCGAGAGCTCTCGCACCGCGGGATGGACGATGGCGTTGAGCTTCGCCCGCGCCTCTGGGTCGCCGAACACGCGCTCACCGAGCTTCACGCGATCGAGCGAGCCGTCGGACCGCAGCACGCCGTCGCCGAACTCCGCGACGATCGCCGCGAGGGCCGGGGTACCCGGCTCCACGACCCGACGCGCGAGCTGGTCGGCGTCGATGTGCACCGCCCCGTGTTCGTAGAGTCGGCGCGCGACGGTGGACTTTCCGGAGGCGATTCCGCCCGTGAGACCGATCAGATACACGACACCCACTCTAACCGTGCGACACTCGGCGCGACGGTGGGCGTTCGTGCGCCGTCGGCGTGCACGGCGATCGCGGCATCCGTCATCTGCCCCGTGAACGCCGGAAGGCCGGCCCCCTGAGGGACCGGCCTTCCGTCGTGCAATTGCGACTAGTTGTTGCTCGAGAGCTTCTCGCGCAGCGCCGCGAGCGACGCGTCGTCGGCGAGGGTGCCCGCGCCGGCCGCTTCGTTCGTGAACGATGCGGCGCTCGAGGTGAACGAGTCGTCGGCAGCGGCAGCAACAGACGCCTGAGCGACCTGCTTCTTGTGCGCCTCCCAGCGAGCCTGGGCGGCAGCGTAGTCCTGCTCCCACTTCTCGCGCTGGGACTCGAAGCCCTCGCGCCACTCGTTGGTCTCGGGGTCGAAGCCCTCGGGGTACTTGTAGTTGCCCTGCTCGTCGTACTCCGTGAGCATGCCGTAGAGCGCCGGGTCGAACTCGGTGCCCTCGGGGTCGACACCCTCGTTGGCCTGCTTGAGGCTCAGCGAGATGCGGCGACGCTCGAGGTCGATGTCGATGACCTTGACGAAGACCTCTTCGCCGACCGACACGACCTGCTCGGCGAGCTCGACGTGCTTGCCCGAGAGCTCGGAGATGTGGACGAGGCCCTCGATGCCGTCGGCGACGCGAACGAACGCACCGAACGGAACGAGCTTCGTGACCTTACCCGGGGCGACCTGGCCGATCGCGTGGGTACGGGCGAAGACCTGCCACGGGTCTTCCTGCGTCGCCTTGAGCGACAGCGAGACGCGCTCGCGGTCGAGCTCGACGGAGAGCACCTCGACGGTGACCTCCTGGCCGACCTCGACGACCTCGCTGGCGTGCTCGATGTGCTTCCACGAGAGCTCGGAGACGTGGACGAGACCGTCGACGCCGCCGAGGTCGACGAACGCACCGAAGTTGACGATCGACGAGATGACGCCCTTGCGGATCTGGCCCGGGTGGAGGTTCGCGAGGAACGTCGAACGCGACTCGGACTGCGTCTGCTCGAGGAGCGCACGGCGTGAGAGCACGACGTTGTTGCGGTTCTTGTCGAGCTCGAGGATCTTCGCTTCGATCTCCTGGCCGAGGTACGGCGTGAGATCGCGGACGCGACGCAGCTCGATGAGCGAGGCCGGCAGGAAGCCGCGAAGGCCGATGTCGACGATCAGGCCGCCCTTGACGACCTCGATGACCGAACCGGTCACGACGCCATCGGCTTCCTTGATCTTCTCCACGTCGCCCCATGCACGCTCGTACTGAGCGCGCTTCTTCGACAGGATGAGGCGGCCTTCCTTGTCCTCCTTCTGGAGAACGAGGGCCTCGACGGTGTCGCCGACGCCGACGACCTCGCTGGGGTCGACATCGTGCTTGATCGAAAGCTCACGCGAGGGGATGACACCCTCGGTCTTGTAGCCGACGTCGAGGAGAACCTCGTCGCGGTCGATCTTCACGACGGTGCCCTCGATGAGGTCGCCGTCGTTGAAGAACTTCAAAGTCTTCTCGACCGCGGCGAGGAAATCGTCAGCAGATCCGATGTCGTTGATCGCGACCTGCTTGGGTGCCTTGGTCGTTGCGGTTGTCATGTAGTGAATGCTCCGTAAAGGACAAAATCGAGCCCGTCGCGTGGTAGAGCGTTATGTTGGTTCCGCGACGGGCATGCGGACAGGGATGTCACACGAGTGACGCTCCATCCTAACGGAAGCGCTCCCCGTGCGGCAACCGAGCCGCTCACTGCCCCGCTCGTGCTGGCCCCGGTACGCTCATCGGCGCCTCAGCCGAGGAGCGCCGAGCGCAGGGTGTCGAGCCCCACACCGCCCAGGTTCAGTGCGCGGCGGTGGAACTCGCGGATGTCGAAGTCGGCGCGCTCGCGACGCGCCACCTCGTCGCGCAGCTGCTCCCAGATGCGCTGGCCGACCTTGTACGAGGGCGCCTGTCCGGGCCACCCGAGGTAGCGGTTCACCTCGAAACGGATGAATCCCTCGTTCATGTTGACGTTCTGGGAGAGGAATTCGAGGGCGTACTCGCCGTTCCACGCGCCGAGGCCGTCGGGCCGCTGCTTGCCGAGGTGCACGCCGATGTCGAGCACGACTCGGGCGGCGCGCATGCGCTGGCCGTCGAGCATGCCGAGCCGGTCTGCCGGGTCGTCGAGGTACCCCAGACCCTGCATGAGCCGCTCGGCGTAGAGCGCCCATCCCTCGGCGTGACCCGACGTGCCCGCAAGCTGGCGCCGCCACGTGTTCAGCTGCCCGCGGTTCACGACCGCCTGCCCGACCTGCAGGTGATGCCCCGGCACCCCCTCGTGGTACACGGTCGTGAGCTCGCGCCACGTGTCGAACTCGGTGACGCCCTCTGGCACCGACCACCACATGCGGCCGGGCCGCGAGAAGTCGTCGGTCGGGCCGGTGTAGTAGATGCCGCCCTCTTGCGTGGGCGCGATCATGCACTCGAGGGTGCGGATCTCGGCGGGGATGTCGAACTGCGTGGCGCCGAGCTCGTCGACCGCGCGGTCGCTCGTCTCCTGCATCCACCGCTGCAGCGCGTCGGTGCCGTGGAGCTTGCGGCTCGCATCGCCGTCGAGGAACGCGATGGCTTCGGCGACGGATGCCCCGGGCACGATCTCGCGCGCGATCGACTCCTGCTCGGCGACCATGCGGGCGAGCTCCTCGATGCCCCACTCGTAGGTCTCGTCGAGGTCGATCACCGCTCCGAGGAACCGGCGCGACTGGAGCGCGTAGATATCGCGGCCGACCCCGTCGTGGTCGACGGCTGCCGGCAGGAGCTCCTGTTCGAGGAACTCCGCGAACCGTGCATAGGCCGCCCCCGCCTCGGCCGCCCCGCCCGCAAGATCGGCGCGGAGCCCGGCGGGCAGCTCGTCGGACGCTCCTCCGACGAATTCGGCGAAGAACCCGTCGTTGCGCTCGAGCTTGTGCGCCTGCACTGCCACTTCGCGCACTTGTCGCTTCGCGGGCACGATGCCGCGCTGGATGCCGAGCCGCAACGTCTGGGTGTAACCGTCGAGGGCGGCGGGAAGGGCGCCGAGTCGAGTCGAGATCGTCGCCCAGTCGTCGGCGTCGTCAGTGGCCATGAGGTCGAAGATCTCGCGGAGCTCTTGGGCGGGGCTCGCGATGACGTTGAGGTCGCGCAGCGGCAGGCCCGCCTCGTGCGCCTCGAGGTCGAGCGCGAGCTCGCTGCGCAGGTCGGTGATGGTCACGACATCGACGTCATCGGCCGGCGTCGCGGCATCGAGTTGCGCGATTGTGCGCCGGACGGCCTCGGCCGAGCGCTCGAGGCCCTCGGGCGAGTAGTCACCGAACCGCGAGTCGACGTCTTTGCGGCCGATGTAGGTGCCCAACGTGGGGTTCAACTCGACGGCGGTGTCGACCCACTGTTCTGCGATGCGGTCGACGTCGGTCGGAGTGCGCTCAGGGAATGCCATGCAGCGAGCCTATGACACGCCGCCGACGCCGCACGAGGCATCTGGCCCGGTCGATCGCCGACGGATGCCCCGGCGCGTATGTACGCGGTTCAGTGCGCCGCATCCTCCCAATTGGCGCCCCGGCCGATCTGCACGTCGAGCGGCACGAGCAGCTCGGCGGCGTGCGCCATGCGATCGCGGACGACGGCTTCGAGCACCTCGGACTCGCCGTCGGCGACCTCGAAGATGAGCTCGTCGTGCACGGTCATGAGCATGCGGCTGCCGAGCCCCTTCGCTGCGATGTCGCCCTCGACGCCCACCATCGCGATCTTGATGATGTCGGCGGCCGAGCCCTGGATGGGCGAGTTGAGCGCCGCGCGCTCAGCGTTCTCGCGGTGCACCCGGTTCGGGCTCGCGAGTTCGGGGAACGGTCGCCGACGACCGAAGATGGTCTCGGTGTATCCGTCGAGCTTGGCCTGTTCGACGACGCCGCGCAGGTAGTCGCGCACGGCGCCGAACCGCTCGAAGTACTCCTTCATGAGCGTCGTCGCCTCGGCCCGGTCGATGCGGAGCTGCTTCGAGAGGCCGAACGCGCTCAGGCCATAGGCGAGGCCGTAGGACATCGCCTTCACCTTGGTGCGCATGACCGGCGTCACATCGGCGGGGTCGACGCCGAAGACGCGAGCACCGACGAAGCGGTGCAGGTCTTCGCCCGCGTTGAACGCCTCGATGAGCCCGGGATCGCCCGAGAGGTGCGCCATGATGCGCATCTCGATCTGCGAGTAGTCGGCGGTGAGGAGCTCGGTGTACTCCGGCCCGTGTCGGAAGGCCTTGCGGATGCGACGACCGTCTTCGGTGCGGATCGGGATGTTCTGCAGGTTCGGGTCGTTCGACGACATGCGCCCGGTCGCCGCCCCGATCTGCCCGTAGCTCGTGTGGATGCGGCCGTCGGAGCCGATGGCCTTGTCGAGGGACTCGACGATCTGGCGGAGCTTGGTCGCATCGCGATGTTCGAGCAGGAAGCCGAGGAACGGATGCGGGTTCGACTCCTGCAGGTCGGCGAGGGCGCTCGCGTCGGTCGTGTAGCCGGTCTTCGTGGCACGGGTCTTCGGCATGCCGAGCTGATCGAAGAGGACCTCTTGCAGCTGCTTCGGCGATCCGAGGTTCACCTCGCGACCGATCTCGGCGAAGGCCGCCTCGGCGAGGCCCGCGGCGCGGTCGCCGAGCTCGGAGGAGAGCCCCGCGAGCTCGGCGTGATCGACGGTGACGCCGCGGAGCTCCATCGCCGCGAGCACCGGCACGAGCGGCATCTCGACGTCGGCGAGGAGACGCCGCGAGCTCTCGGAGAGCGCTCGCAGTACCACGGGAGCCAATCGCAGCGAGTACCACGCGTATTCGGGAGCGCCGGAGTCGGTGCCCTCTTCGGGCACGAGCTGCGAGGGGTCGCCCTGCGGCACCGTCTCGCCGAGGTGGCGCGAGACGAGGTCGGCGAGATTCTTCTCCTGCAGGATCGGGCGCACGAGCCAGCCGGCGACGAGCGTGTCGACCACGAGGCCGTCGAACTCGAGCCCCGATCGCGTGACGGCCTTCAACTGCGACTTCGCGTCGGTCATGATCTTCGGCGCGTCGCTCGCGAGCCAGGCCTCGAACGGTGCGTAGTCGGCGCGCCCGGGCTGCCACGGCAGCTGCACCGTCTCGTCGGAGGTCGCGATGCCGGCGCCGATGACCCGGCCGTCGATGACCTCGAGGCTGAGCCCGAGGCCCGCAGGCTCGGCGGCGACGGCCTTCTCGAGCCAGGCGGCGAGCTCTTCATCGAGCAACGTTCGCGGCGTGGGCGCGGTCGGCGCCGCTACCTCGGGTGTCGTCTCGACGACCTCTGCCGGGGCGGGCGCCCCGGCGCTGCCGTTCGCCTCGCCCGCGGCGATCTTCTTCAGGCGCTCGAACAGGGTGCGGAACTCGAGCCGCTCGAAGATCGGCCGCACCGACTCGATGTCGATCGGCTTGGCCACGAGCTCGTCGAGCGCCACCTCGAGTTCGACATCGTCGACGAGACGATTCAGCCGGCGGTTGCGAATTGCATTCTCTTTCTGGTCGCGCAGGTTCTGCCCCACGACACCCTTGATCTCGTCGGCGTGCTCGAGGATGCCCTCGAGGTCGCCGTAGAGCCCGAGCCACTTGACCGCGGTCTTCTCGCCGACCTTCGAGATGCCGATGAGGTTGTCGCTCGGCTCGCCCACCAGGGCCGCGATGTCGGGATACTGCTCGGGCCTGATGCCGTAGCGCTCCATGACCGCGTCGGTGTCGTAGCGCTTCAGCTGCGAGACGCCCTGCGTGTTCGGGTAGAGCAGTGTGACGTCGTCGTTCACCAGCTGGATGGTGTCGCGATCGCCCGAGACGAGCAGCACCCGGTAGCCCTCGGCACGGCCGCGTGCGGCGAGGGTCGCGAGGATGTCGTCGGCCTCGTAGTCCTCCTTCTCGAGGGTGCGCACGCCCATCGCCTTGAGGGCGTCTTGCAGCAGCGGAACCTGGCCCTTGAACTCGGGCGGGGTGTCGCCACGCGTGCCCTTGTACTCGGCGAACTCGCGCGTGCGGAACGAGAATCGCGAGATGTCGAACGCCACGACGAGGTGCGTCGGCTTCTCGTTCGCCAGCAGGAGGAGCAGCATCGACAGGAAGCCGTGGATGGCGTTCGTGTGCTGGCCGTCGCGAGTGGTGAAACTGTCGACGGGAAGGGCGTAGAACGCTCGGAAGGCCAGTGAATGACCATCGACGACGAGGAGGGTGGGCTTATCTGCGTCCGGCACCCACCAAGACTACAAGCGGCCGACGACACCGCCCGACGGTCGTTTCGAACCGGTGACGAGACAGCGGATGCCGCGGCGACAAGGTGTCGCCGCGGCATCCGCTGATCGGTTCTTGCCTACTTCTTGGCTGCGAGTTGCTCGATGATGGCTTGCGAGACGTCTTTCATGGTGAGGCGCCGGTCCATGGATGCCTTCTGGATCCAGCGGAACGCCTCGGGCTCGGAGAGTCCCATCTTCTCGTTGAGCAGGCCCTTGGCGCGGTCGACGAGCTTGCGGGTCTCGAAGCGCTCGACGAGGTCGCCGACCTCGGCCTCGAGCGCGATGATCTGCGCGTGGCGGGCGAGGGCGATCTCGATCGCCGGGAGGAGGTCGTTGGGCGTGAACGGCTTCACGACGTAGGCGAGTGCGCCCGCCTCGCTCGCCCGCTCGACGAGCTCCTTCTGGCTGAACGCCGTGAGGAGCACGACCGGGGCGATGTGGCCCTTCGAGAGGCGCTCGGCCGCGGAGATGCCGTCGAGCTGGGGCATCTTGACGTCCATGATGACGAGATCGGGCCGAAGCTCGGTCGCGAGCGCGACCGCGGTCTCGCCGTCACCCGCCTCGCCGACGACCTCGAAGCCGTTGTCGCGCAGGATCTCGACGATGTCGAGGCGGATGAGCGACTCATCTTCAGCCACGACGACGCGGCGCGGTGCCGGCTGGGTTGATTCGGTGTCTGTCACGCAGGAAAGCCTACGGTATTCTGGGCGGGGCCTCTGGCCGGTGTGGCGGAATGGCAGACGCGGAGCACTCAAAATGCTTTGCCCGAAAGGGCGTGTGGGTTCGACCCCCACCACCGGCACCATATGATCGCGCGTCACAGCTCGGCGCCATCGCGGAGATAGGCGTTTCGGCGTTCGATGAGGCGGCGCAGGTACGGCCCGACCACGAACTCGGCGGCACGGCCCGCGATGCCGAGCGGCGCGGTGAACCGGACGTGATCGGTCATCATCGTGCCACCGTCGGGATCGGGCGCGAATCGGTGCTCGTGGCTGAACGACGCGAACGGCCCGCGCACCTGTTCGTCGACGAACGATGTCGGCGGCTCCATCTGCGTGATCCTGCTCGTCATGCGTATCGGCATCCCGAAGTGCCACGCCCGCCACGTCACCTCCTGGCCGAGGCCGATCAGCCCCGACGTCACGCCCGCGACGGCGCGCTCGCGCGACGCCGACATTGACGCCGTGTGGGCGTCGATGCTGCGCGATCGATCGAATGCCTCCTGGACGCCCATCGCGAGGCGGGTACGACACTCGAACTCCACGGCCACCCTCGCATTCTGGCAGCTTCTGGGAACGTCGAGAGCCGGCCCCGAGTCGGGACCGGCTCTGCGCGAGTCGGAGTTAGAGCACGTCTCCGACGCGGTGCACGCGCACGTCGTTGGTCGTGCCCGGGATGCCGGGAGGGGAGCCCGAGATGATCACGACGGTCTCGCCGACCGCGGCCTTGCCGGTCTTCGCGAGCACGTCGTCGACCTGGCCGACCATCTGGTCGGTGTGGGTGACTCGGTCGACGACGTAGGACTCGACGCCCCAGTTGAGCGCCATGCGGCGACGGATGGCCGGATCGGGGGTGAAGGCGAGGATCGGGATGACCGAGCGGATGCGGGACATCCGTCGCACCGACTCCCCTGTCTCGGTGAAGACGCAGAGGTACTTCGCCTCGACGAAGTCGGCGACCTCGACCGCGGCGAGCGTGATGGCACCGGCCTGCGTGCGCGGCTTCGTGCCGAGCGGCAGGATGCGGTCGAGCCCGTGCTGCTCGGTCGACTCGACGATTCGCGCCATGGTCTGCACCGTGATGACGGGGTACTCCCCCACGCTCGTCTCGCCCGAGAGCATCACCGCGTCGGCACCGTCGAGCACCGCGTTCGCGACGTCGGAGGTCTCGGCGCGCGTGGGCACGGGACTGTGGATCATCGACTCGAGCATCTGCGTCGCCACGATGACGGGCTTCGCGAGACGGCGGGCGATCTCGACCGCTTGCTTCTGCACGATCGGCACGGCCTCGAGCGGGAGCTCCACGCCGAGGTCGCCGCGGGCGACCATGATCGCATCGAACGCCTCGGCGATCTCCTCGAGCGCGTCGACGGCCTGCGGCTTCTCGATCTTGGCCACGACCGGCACACGGCGGCCGACCTCGTCCATGATCTCGTGCACGCGCTCGATGTCGGAGGCGTTGCGCACGAACGACAGCGCGATGAGGTCGGCGCCGAGCTCGAGGCCCCAACGGAGGTCGGCCTCATCCTTGTCGGAAAGCGCCGGCACGTTGACGGCGACGCCGGGCAGGTTGATGCCCTTGTTGTTCGAGACGGGTCCCGCGACGATCACGCGGGTCGTGACGACGGTGCCGTCGGTCTCGAGCACCTCGACGCGCACCTTGCCGTCGTCGATGAGCAGGAAGTCGCCGGGCTTCACGTCGTTCGGCAGACCCTTGAAGGTGGTGCCGACGATCTCGCGGTTGCCGATGATGTCGTCGGTGGTGATCTTGAAGATGTCACCGGCGGCGAGGTCGTAGGGGCCGCCCTCGAACTTGCCGAGCCGGATCTTCGGCCCCTGGAGGTCGACGAGCACGGCGACGGCACGTCCGGAGTCGTTGGCGGCCTTCCGCACGTTCTGGTACACCCCCTCGTGCACGTCGTAGGTGCCGTGGCTGAGGTTCATGCGAGCGACGTCGACGCCGGCATCGATGATCGCCCGGATCTGCTCATAGCTCGATGTCGCCGGCCCGAGGGTGGCGACGATCTTCGCTCGTCTCATGTGTATTGCTCCCGGTGTTCCGCGCCGTGGCGCTGGGTCGTGGTCATGGTCGTGCGACGCGCCCGGTGGCGCGCCCTGGTTCAGATGGAGATCGCGTGCGCCGTCGCGGGGATCGGGGCAGGCAGCAGGGTCTCGCCTTCAAGGTACCGGTCGACCGCGGATGCCGCAGCGCGGCCTTCGGCGATCGCCCAGACGATGAGCGACTGGCCGCGTCCGGCATCACCGGCGACGAATACGCCCGACTGCGCCGTGGCGTAGTCGGCGTCGCGCGCGATGTTGCCGCGTTCGGTGGCGGGGAGCTGTAGTTGCTCGTCGAGCTCGCGGGTCTCTGGGCCCGTGAAGCCCAGCGCGAGGAGCACGAGATCGGCGGGGATCTCCCGCTCGGTGCCGGCCTTCGGAACCCGTCGGCCGTCGAGGTACTCGGTCTCGGCGACGCGGATGGCCCGCACCTCACCGACCTCGTTCGCGAGGAACTCGACGGTGGAGGCGAGGAAGTGGCGGTTTCCGCCCTCTTCGTGCGCACTCTGCACCTCGAACACGGTCGGGTGCATCGGCCACGGCTGCTCGGCGGGCCGGGTGGTGCCCGGCTCCTTGCCGATCGCGAGGTTCGTGACCGAGAGGGCGCCCTGGCGGTGCGCGGTGCCGATGCAGTCGGCACCGGTGTCGCCGCCGCCGAGCACGACGACATGCTTGCCCTCGGCGGTGATCTGGTCGAACACCTGGTCGCCTGCCAGCTGGCGGTTCGACTGCGTGAGGTACTCCATGGCGAAGTGCACGCCCGGGAGGTCGCGTCCGGGGATCGGCAGGTCTCGCGGCACGATCGCGCCGGTGGCGACCACCACGGCGTCGTAGCGCTCGCGCAGCTGCTCCCACGTGATGTCGACGCCGATGTTCACGCCGGCGCGGAACCGGGTGCCCTCGGCCGTCATCTGCGCGAGCCGCTGGTCGAGGTGCTTCTTCTCCATCTTGAAGTCGGGGATGCCGTAGCGGAGCAGGCCGCCGATGCGGTCGTCACGCTCGAACACGGCGACCGTGTGACCGGCGCGGGTGAGCTGCTGGGCCGCGGCGAGTCCGGCGGGACCGGAGCCGACGACGGCGACGGTCTTGCCGGTGAGGCGCCCGGGCGGCTGCGGCTGCACCCAGCCGTTGCCGAAGGCCTGGTCGATGATCGACACCTCGACCTGCTTGATGGTCACGGCCGGCTGGTTGATGCCGAGCACGCAGGCCGATTCGCAGGGAGCCGGGCAGAGCCGGCCGGTAAACTCGGGGAAGTTGTTCGTGGCGTGCAGTCGCTCGATGGCGGCGCGGCCCTCGCCGCGGTACATGAGGTCGTTCCACTCGGGAATGAGGTTGCCGAGCGGGCAGCCCTGGTGGCAGAACGGGATGCCGCAATCCATGCAGCGGCCGGCCTGTCGCCGGAGCTGGGCAGGGTCGCCCTGCTCGTAGACCTCTCTCCAGTCCATGATGCGGACCGGCACGGGACGCCGCTTGGGCAGCTCGCGCTCGGTGACCTTGAGGAAGCCCTTCGGGTCAGCCATTCGACACCTCCAGGTGGTCTGTGGGCACAGCGTCGGGGAGCACGGTGCGGGTGAGAACGATCAGCCGGTCAGCCACCAGTCACCTCCAGGATGCGGGTCCAGACGACGTCGCCGTCGGGGTCGAGCCCCTCGTCGACCGCGCTCTGGCGGGTGCGCAGCACTGCGGCGTAGTCGCGCGGCAGCACCTTCGTGAAGCGATCGAACGCGACATCGCCCTCTGCGAGCAGCTGTGCGGCGACCGCGGACTCCGTGTTGAGCAGATGCTGCTCGAGCAGATCGCGGACGATCTCGATGTCGGCGCTGCCGAGCGGGAGCAACTCGAGTTCGCCGCTCGTGAGCGCCTCCCGGTTGACCCGTCCCTCGCGCAGGCCGAGGACGTAGGCCGTGCCGCCCGACATGCCGGCGCCCAGGTTGCGCCCGGTCTCGCCGAGGATGAGCGCGAGCCCACCGGTCATGTACTCGAGCGCGTGGTCGCCGACGCCTTCGACGACCGCCGTCGCGCCGGAGTTGCGCACGAGGAAGCGTTCGCCGACGATGCCGCGGATGAACATGCTGCCGCGGGTCGCGCCGTAGCCGATGACGTTGCCGGCGATCACGTTGTGTTCAGCGACGAACCCGCTGTCACGCGGGGGGCGCACCACGATCTGTCCGCCCGACAGCCCCTTGCCGACGTAGTCGTTCGAGTCGCCCTCGAGCCGCAGCGTGATGCCGCTCGGCAGGAAAGCGCCCAGCGACTGCCCGGCCGAGCCCGTGAGGGTGACGTCGATCGAGCCGGTGGGGAGTCCGTGCTCGCCGCGCCGCTTGGTGACCTCGTGGCCCAGCATCGTGCCCACGGCACGTTCGGTGTTCTTGATGGGGAGCGCGATCTCGATGGTGCCGCCATCTTCGAGCACGATACGGCTGCGGCGGATCAGCTCGTTGTCGAAGTGCTCCTCGAGCTCGTGGTCTTGACCGCGGGCATTGTGTCGCGGCTCCGACTCCGAGAAGTCGGGGCCGACGAGCACGGGCGTCAGGTCGAGACCAGAGGCCTTCCAGTGCTCGACGGCGCGGTCGACGTCGAGCAGCTCGCGACGCCCGATGATCTCGTCGAGTGAACGGTAGCCCAGCTCGGCGAGGTACTCGCGTACCTCCTGTGCGATGAACTCGAAGAAGTTCACGACGAACTCGGGCTTGCCGGTGAATCGCTTGCGCAGCTCGGGGTTCTGCGTCGCGACGCCGACCGGGCAGGTGTCGAGGTGGCAGACGCGCATCATGACGCAGCCCTGCACGACGAGTGGCGCGGTCGCGAAGCCGAACTCCTCTGCGCCGAGCAGAGCGCCGATCACGACGTCACGACCGGTCTTCAGCTGGCCGTCGACCTGCACGACGACCCGGTCGCGCATGCCGTTGAGCATGAGCGTCTGCTGCGTCTCGGCGAGGCCCAGCTCCCACGGGGTGCCGGCGTGCTTCAGCGAGTTCAGGGGGCTCGCGCCGGTTCCGCCGTCGTGGCCGGAGACCAGGATGACGTCGGAGAGCGCCTTCGCGACACCCGCAGCGACGGCGCCGATGCCCGATTGGCTGACGAGCTTCGTGTGGATGCGCGCCGACGGGTTGGCGCGCTTCAGGTCGAAGATGAGCTGCTTGAGGTCTTCGATCGAGTAGATGTCGTGGTGCGGCGGCGGCGAGATCAGGCCGACCCCGGCGGTCGCATGACGAGTTCGTGCGACCCACGGGTAGACCTTCGCCGGCGGCAGCTGTCCGCCCTCGCCGGGTTTCGCGCCCTGTGCGAGCTTGATCTGGATGTCGTCGGCGTGCGTCAGGTACATGCTCGTCACGCCGAATCGACCCGACGCGACCTGCTTGATCGCACTGCGGCGCTGCGGGTCGAGCAGCCGGTCGAGGTCTTCGCCGCCCTCGCCGGTGTTCGACTTCGCGCCGATGCTGTTCATCGCGATCGCGAGCGACTCGTGCGCCTCCTTCGAGATCGAGCCGTAGCTCATCGCTCCGGTCGAGAACCGCTTGACGATGGATTCGACGGATTCGACGTCGTCGATCGGCACGGGCGGGCGCGTGCCGGTGCGGAGTGCGAACATGCCGCGCAGCGTCATGAGCTCCTCGGCCTGCGAGTCGACGAGCGAGGTGTAGTCGCGGAACACGTCGTATCGGCGGTTGCGCGTGGAGTGCTGCAGGCGGAACACGGTCTCGGGGTTGAAGAGGTGCGGCGACCCGTCGCGGCGCCACTGGTACTCACCACCCGTTCCGAGTCGCTCGTGCGCGCGCACGGCGACATCCTGCGGATACGCCGCAGTGTGCCGGCGCAGGTTCTCGGCGGCGACGACCTCGATGCCCACGCCGCCGAGCTTCGACGTCGTGCCGGTGAAGTACTCGTCGATGAAGTCCTGAGCGAGGCCGATGGCCTCGAACGCCTGCGCTCCCGCATACGACGAGATCGTCGAGACGCCCATCTTCGACATGATCTTCAGCACGCCCTTGCCGAGCGCCTTGATGACGTTGCGCACGGCCTCTTCGGGGGTGACCCCGGCGATGACGCCGGACCGCACGAGGTCTTCGCACGACTCCATGGCGAGGTAGGGGTTCACGGCGGATGCCCCGTAGCCGATGAGGAGCGCGACATGGTGCACCTCGCGCACGTCACCGGCTTCGACGACGAGTCCGACCTTCATGCGGTTCTGCGACCGGATGAGGTGGTGATGCACGGCCGAGAGCATCAGGAGCGACGGGATCGGCGCGAGGTCCTTGTTGGAGTCGCGGTCGCTGAGCACGATGAAGGCGGCACCGTCGTCGATCGCGGCGTCGACCTCGGCGCAGATCGCCGTGAGGCGGTCGCGCATGGCGTCGGCCCCCTCGTCGACGCGGTAGAGGCCCCGGATCGTCACGGTGGTGCGGCGACCCGGCGACGGGTCGATGTGCACGATCTTCGCGAGCTCGTCGTTGTCGATCACGGGGAACGACAGGGAGACCTGTCGTGCGTGCTCGGGTCCGGCGCTGAGCAGGTTGCGCTCGGGGCCGAGCGACGTGCCGAGCGAGGTGACGACCGCTTCGCGGATCGAGTCGAGCGGCGGGTTGGTCACCTGCGCGAACTGCTGCGTGAAGTAGTCGAAGAGCAGTCGTGGCCGTTCCGACAGCACCGCGATGGGCGTGTCGGAGCCCATGGCCCCGAGCGGCTCCTGACCCGTGCGCGCCATCGGGGCCAGCAGGATGCGCACCTCCTCCTCGGTGTACCCGAAGGTGCGCTGGCGACGGTTGACGGACGCCGGAGGATGCACGATGTGCTCGCGCTCGGGCAGCTCCGAGAGTCGGATGCGCCCGGCTTCGAGCCACTCGTCCCACGGCTCGGATGCCGCGAGGTCGGCCTTGATCTCGTCGTCTTCGATGAGGCGGCCCGCCTCGGTGTCGACGAGGAACATGCGACCCGGCTGCAGCCGTCCCTTGCGCACGATCCGGCTCTGCTCGATGTCGAGCACGCCGATCTCGCTCGCGAGCACCACGAGCCCGTCGTCGGTGACGACGTAGCGGCCGGGACGCAGCCCGTTGCGGTCGAGGGTCGCCCCGACGAGGGTGCCGTCGGTGAAGACGATGGCCGCCGGCCCGTCCCATGGCTCCATGAGCATCGAGTGGTACTCGTAGAACGCCCGCCGGCGCTCGTCGATCTCGGTCTGGTTCTCCCAGGCCTCGGGCACCATCATCATGATCGCGTGCGGGAGGCTGCGGCCGGCGAGGGTGAGCAGCTCGACGACCTCGTCGAAGGACGCCGAGTCGCTGGCACCGGGCGTCACGATGGGCAGGATCGGGGCGAGATCGCCGAGGAGCTCCGACTCGAGCTGCGATTGCCGGGCGCGCATCCAGTTGCGGTTGCCCTGGATCGTGTTGATCTCGCCGTTGTGCGCGATCATGCGGAACGGCTGGGCGAGCGGCCATGACGGGAAGGTGTTCGTGGAGTAGCGCGAGTGCACGAGCGCGAGCTTCGAGGCGAAGCGCTCGTCGGAGAGGTCGGGATAGAAGGGCTCGAGCTGGAGCGTCGTGACCATGCCCTTGTAGACGACGGTGCGGCTTGACAGGGACGCGAAGTAGAGCTCGAGTTCGCGTTCGGCGCGCTTGCGGAGCCGGAACGTGAGCCGGTCGAGCGCGATGCCCCCGAGCCGCTCGCCGTTCGACGTGGTCGCCGCCGACTGCACGAAGAGCTGCTGCACGACCGGCATCGCGGCACGAGCGAGGGTGCCGAGCTCTTCTGGTCGCACGGGCACCTCGCGCCAGCCCAGGACTTCGAGCCCCTCGGATGCCGCGAGCTCGCGGAGTCCGCGCTTCACCGCGCTGCGCGACGTCGGGTCGACGGGCAGGAACGCGTTGCCGACCGCATAGGAGCCCTCCGCGGGCAGCGGGAATGCGACGACCTCGCGCAGGAACCCGTCGGGAAATCTGGGTGACGATGCCCGCGCCGTCGCCGGTGCCGGCGTCGGAGCCGACGGCCCCACGGTGCTCGAGGTGACGCAGCGCGTCGAGGGCGGCCGTGATGATGTCGTGGCCGGCCGTGCCCCGGAGGGTGGCAACCATCGCGAGGCCGCAGGCGTCCTTCTCCGCGGCAGGGTTGTAGAGACCCTGTGCAGCGGGGATGGAACCGAACCTCGAGAAGGGTGGCGTGAGCGACATGGAGACCGTCCTCATCAACTAGTTTGCAGCGGGGGACGTCGTCGGCCCATCAAGGGAGTGTCGCGACGCATGGTGCGGCGTCACGTCGGAGAACGTGTGAGTGGGGGCGCCTACGGAGAGGTTGACCGGCTCGAGCTTGTGGCTGCGGTCTCGCCCTTGTCGTTCTCGCCCTCGACGCCATCGTCGAGAGAGTCGGAGTCGGACTCGGTTTCGTCTGAGTCTACCTCAGCGTCGGGTCCCTTCCATTCACGCCCGGGAACATAGGGTGTGGGCTCGTCGCCGGTGTGCCGGCGACGCTGCACGAGGAAGATCACGACGCCGAGCACGATCGCCGCGAACGACGCCCACACGTTCGACCGGATGCCGAAGAGCATCTCGCTCGGGTCGACCCGGATGGACTCGAAGAAGGCCCGGCCGGTGCCGTACCAGATGAGGTAGACGGCGAAGGCCTTGCCCCAGCGGAGGTTGATCTTGCGCTCGAGGAAGATGATGAGTGCCGCGCCGGCGAGGTTCCAGATGATCTCGTAGAGGAACGTCGGGTGGAAGAGGGTGCCGTCGGGCAGGCCCGCCGGGAACGCCGGGTTGCTCGACTCTATCTCGAGGCCCCAGGGCAGGTCGGTGGGCATGCCGAAGAGCTCGTGGTTGAACCAGTTGCCGAGTCGGCCCGTGGCCTGCGCGACGAGCAGGCCGGGTGCGAGCGCGTCGGCGAACGACAGGAACCGGATGCCGGTCATTCGGCATCCGATGAAGACACCGATCGCTCCGCCGATGAGGGAACCGTAGATGGCGTTGCCGCCCTCCCAGATGTTCCAGATCGCACCTGGCTCGAAGGGATTCCAAACGTTGGCGCCCTCGTAGAAGTAGTCGCCGGGGTGGGTCAGCACGTGGTACAGCCGCGCGCCGATGATGCCCAGCGGGACCGCCCACAGCGCGATGTCGAGCACGATGCCGGGCTCGGCGCCGCGCTTCGTGAGCCGCCGCGAGGTGATGATCGTGGCGAGGACGATGCCGACCAGGATGCAGAGCGCATAGGTGTTGATGTTGAACTGCAGGCCGAAGAGGTTGAGTTCCCAGGCCCGCCATGCCTCATCGGGGCTCGGGATGCTGAACGGTGCGATCACTCGGGCTGCTGCCTTTCCTCAGACGACGGGCGGCCCTGAAGGCCTCAGCCAGCGTACTTCACTCGGACCGGGCACCGCGCGCGAGCTCGGCCGCGAGCTCGCCGGCGGCTCGAATGCCGCCGGTGGCGAGCGCGTTCACGAGCGCCGAGCCCACGATGGCGCCATCGGCGTAGTCGAGGACTTCGGAGACCTGCTTCGCGGTGGAGATGCCGAGCCCGACGCAACTGGCCGGGGCTCCGGCATCGGCGAGCCGCGCGACGAGGCTGCGGGCGGCTTCGTCGACATCGCTCCTCGCGCCCGTGATGCCCATCGTCGACACGGCGTAGACGAAGCCGCGGCTCGCGTCGACCGCCTGCCGGATTCGCGCATCGCTCGAGCTCGGCGCCGCGAGGAAGACGCGGTCGAGCCCCGTGCGCTCGGAGGCCGCGATCCACTCGGCCGCCTCGTCGGGAATGAGGTCGGGCGTGATGAGTCCTGCTCCCCCTGCCGCCACGAGGTCGTCCGCGAAGCGGTCGACGCCGTACTGCACGACCGGGTTCCAGTAGGTCATGATCAGCACCGGGGCATCCACCCGCTCGGTGATGCGGCGCACCGCCTCGAAGCCGTCGCTGAGCCGGAAGCCGTTCGCGAGCGCCTGTTGGGTCGCCGCCTGGATCACCGGCCCGTCCATGACGGGGTCGGAATAGGGCAGGCCCAGCTCGAGCACGTCGACACCCTGCTCGACGAGCGCCACCGCTGCCTCGACGCTCTCGTCGAGCGTCGGGAAGCCGACCGGCAGGTAGCCGATGAGCGCACCCTTCGCCTCGTCGTTGCGACGGCGGATGACACCACCCACGGTTCTCACTTGGGATTCTCCTGGTCGTAGAGCTCGAAGTACTTCGCGGCGGTGTCCATGTCTTTATCGCCGCGACCCGAGAGGTTCACGAGGATGGTCGCGTCGGGCCCGAGCTCACGGCCGAGCTCGATGGTGCCGGCGAGGGCATGCGCCGACTCGATGGCGGGGATGATGCCCTCGGTGCGGGTCAGGAGGCGGAGCGCGCTCATGGCCGCGTCGTCGGTCACCGCGCGGTAGTGGGCGCGGCCCAGCGCGGCGAGCCAGGAGTGCTCGGGGCCGACGCCCGGGTAGTCGAGACCGGCCGAGATCGAGTGCGACTCGATGGTCTGGCCGTCGTCGTCCTGCAGCAGGTAGCTGCGCGCTCCGTGCAGCACGCCGGGGCGGCCCTTCGTGATGGTGGCCGCGTGACGCGGGGTTTCGACCCCCTCGCCGCCGGCCTCGAACCCGTAGAGCCCGACCTCGGTGTCATCGAGGAACGCGTGGAAGATGCCGATCGCGTTGGAGCCGCCGCCGACGCAGGCCGCGACCGCGGTGGGCAGCGCGCCGGTGAGGTCGAGCACCTGCTGACGGGCCTCTTCGCCGATGATCTTCTGGAAGTCGCGAACCATCTCGGGGAACGGGTGCGGACCCGCGACCGTGCCGAAGATGTAGTTGGTGGAGCCGACGTTGGTGACCCAGTCGCGCATGGCCTCGTTGATGGCGTCTTTCAGCGTTCGGGAGCCCGCCTTCACGGCGACGACCTCGGCACCGAGGAGGCGCATGCGTGCGACGTTGAGCGCCTGGCGCTCGGTGTCGACCTCGCCCATGTAGATGACGCAGTCGAGGCCGAAGAGGGCGGCCGCGGTCGCCGTCGCCACACCGTGCTGGCCGGCGCCGGTCTCGGCGATGACCCGGGTCTTGCCGATGCGCTTCGTGAGCAGAGCTTGGCCGAGCACGTTGTTGATCTTGTGCGAACCCGTGTGGTTCAGGTCCTCGCGCTTCAGGATCACTCGGGCGCCGCCGGCGTGGGCCGCGAACCGCGGCACCTCGGTGATGATCGACGGACGGCCGGTGTAGCTGCGCCCGAGCTCGGCGAGCTCGGCGGCGAATCCGGGATCGAGTTTCGCGAGGTCGTAGGCCTCACCGAGCTCGTCGAGTGCGGCGATCAGGGATTCGGGCACGAATCGCCCGCCGAAGTCGCCGAAGTACGGACCGGTCTGCGCTCTGAGCGCCATGTCACACCGCCAGGAAAGCTGAGAGGTTTGCGATCGGGTCGCCCGTGACGAGCGCCTCGCCGACGAGCACGACATCGGCGCCCGCCGAACGGTAGTGGGCGACATCCGCCGCCGTGAGCACCGCCGACTCGGCGACCCGGATGGCGCCGTCGGGGAAGCGCGACGCGAGACGGCCGAACAGGTCGCGGTCGAGCTCGAAGCTCGACAGGTCACGTGCGTTCACGCCGATGAGGCGAGCGCCGAGCGCTGCGGCCCGGTCGAGCTCATCGGCGGAGTGGGTCTCGATGAGCGGCGTCATGCCGAGCGCGACGACCAGGTCGTAGAGCTCGCGGAGCACCTCGTCGTCGAGCGCGGCGACGATGAGCAGCACGAGGTCGGCGCCCGCTGCTCGCGCCTCGAGCACCTGGTACGGCGTCGCGATGAAGTCCTTGCGGAGCACGGGCAGCGCCACCGCGGCGCGCACGGCCTCGAGGTCGGCGAGCGAGCCGCCGAACTTCCGACCCTCGGTGAGCACGCTGATGGCACTCGCGCCGCCCAGCTCGTAACGGCGCGCGAGTGCCGCGGGGTCTGAGATCGCGGCGAGCGAGCCGCGCGAGGGACTCGACCGCTTGATCTCGGCGATCACCTTGACGTGGTCGGCGGGGCGCAGCGACTCAAGGGCGTCGATGGCCGCAGGCTTCGCGAGGGCGGCCGCCTCGACCTCGGCGAACGGCCGGGTCTCACGGCGCGCCAGCGCGTCGGCCACCGCGTTCGCGGTCAGCTCGGACAGCACCTAGTGCGCCTTTTCAGCGACCTTCGAGCCGCCGACGCCGTAGCCGGCGCGCGACAGCACCCAGCCCACGATGATGCCGACGACGAGCAGCCCTGCCGATGCCCACACGAGCCACTGCACCTCGAAGAAGAAGGCGATGGTGCCGATCGTGACCGCGATGAGCATGATCGTGACGGAGGTCCATGCCGCGGGCGAGTGTCCGTGGCCGGGATCTACGTGGTCGGTGCTCATGATGCTCCTTCGTGCGCTGGGTTTCGGTGGTCAGTCTAGCGGTTCGGGCCCGCCGGGCCGTCGTCGCCGGTGGGGTCGTCGGTGGGGTCGTCGCCGCGGCTCAGCTCATCCCAGTCGTCGATGGCGCGGTCGGATGTCGCACGCTCGCCGGCGATCGGAGCCGACCCCTCGTCGTCGACCAGGCGCGTGGCGCCGTAGCGCCGCGACCCGGCTGGCCAGCGGGTGCCGGTCACGAGCACGGCGACCCCGGCGAGCACGAGCAGCGCCCCGCCGACGAGGGCGAGCGCCGGCCACGCCGTCGCGGTCACGGTGGCCACGAGGGCGGCCGTCGGTTCGGCACCCGAGACGCCCGTGGCATCCGTCACGGCCGGCGACACCGAGGCGACCGGGTCGGCCACGGAGATCCACGCCGCCGCGATCAGGCAGCCGCCGAGCACGACCTCGAGCACGCCGAGCACCACCCGGATGCCCGGCCCGGCGATCGCGAGCGCAGCGGCGAGTGCGAGACCGGCGAGGGCGAGTGCCGCGAGGGCCGGCGAGGCGATGCTGCCGGCGACCTCGATCGGGGCGTCGTTCGCGACGCCGGCCGCGAGCTCGAGCTCGAACCAGGCCTGACTCCACGAGATCAGCGCAAGACCGGCGCCGACGATCGTCGCCAGGATCACGGGCAGCTTCATGCGGTCGGCCCGCATCAGTCGACGCGCCGCATCGCGTTGGCGATCGCGACCGCCCTGAGCGGCGCTGCCGCCTTGTTGCGGGACTCCTCGTACTCGGACTCGGGGTCGGAGTCGGCGACGAGCCCGCCACCGGCCTGCACGCGGGCGATGCCGCCCGAGATCGTCGCCGTGCGGATCGCGATCGCGAGGTCGGCGTCGCCGCCGAAGCCGAAGTAGCCGACCACGCCGCCGTACAGCCCGCGCTGCGCCGGCTCCAGCTCGTCGATGATGTCGAGGGCGCGCGGCTTCGGGGCCCCCGAGAGCGTGCCCGCGGGGAACGTCGCGCGGAAGACCTCGATGGCGTTGGCGCCGGGCAGCAGGTCGCCCTCGACCGACGAGACGAGGTGCATGATGTGGCTGAACCGCTCGACCCGCATGAACTCGGTGACCTCGACCGACCCCGCCGTGCAGACCTTCGCGAGGTCGTTGCGGGCGAGGTCGACGAGCATCAGGTGCTCGGCCTGCTCCTTCGCGTCGGCGGTGAGCTCCGCTTCGAGGTCGGCATCTTCCTCGGGGGTCGCGCCGCGCGGCTTCGAGCCCGCGATCGGATGCGTGAACACGCGGCCGTCTTCGACCTTCACGAGCGCCTCTGGCGAGGAGCCGACGATCCAGTACGACTCCCCCGCCGTGTCCTCGAGGTGCATGACGTACATGTACGGGCTCGGGTTCAGGCTCCGCAGCACCCGGTACACGTCGATCGGATGCGCCGTGGCCTCCTGCTCGAAGCGCTGCGAGATCACGACCTGGAAGATGTCGCCGTCGTGGATGTACTCCTTCGAGCGCTCGACCGCCGCGAGGAAGTCGGCCTTCTCGGTGCGATGCCGCGGCTCGGCGGGCGCCCCGAGGTCGATCTCGGCGAGCCACGCCTCGGACGGGCTCGCGAGGTCGTGCTGCATGCGATCGAGACGGCGCTGGGCGTCGCTCCAGAGGGCATCGGCGGAGTTGGCGCCGTCATTCAGTGTCGACGCGACGAGCTGCACGGTCCCGGTGCGGTGGTCGATGACGACGAGGTCGGCGACGAAGGCGAACGCTTGTCCTGGCATCCGGAACTCCGCCGGCGGCCGGTTCGGGAGGTGCTCGATCTGGCGGATGGCCTCCCAGCCGATGAACCCGACGAGACCGCCGGTCAGCGGCGGAGCGCCAGGGACGTCGTCGGTGCGCCAGCGCTCGAAGAGCGCCTCGATCGCGGCGAGTGGGGCGAGTGGGGCCGCGTCGCCGAGGGCTCGCTCGGCACCGAGCCCGTAGTCGAGCCATTCGACGTGGTCGTCATGCTCGGTGAGCACGCCGTAGGAGGCGACTCCGACGAACGAGTAGCGCGACCAGATGCCGCCCTGCTCCGCCGACTCGAGGAGGAACGTGCCGGGACGCCCGCCCGCGAGCTTGCGGTAGATGCCGACCGGCGTCTCGCCATCGGCGAAGAGCTCGCGCACGACCGGCACGACGCGACGGCCGGCGAGGAGCTCGGTGAAGTCCTCGAAGCTGGTGGTGGCGGCCAAGTGCATCTCCTCGAGTCAGCCGGCTGGCGGGAAGCCCTGGACGACCTCGAGCGGGTCGCCGTCGAAGCAGGAGTGCGTGCCGGTGTGGCAGGCGGCGCCCACCTGCTCCACCTGCACGAGCAGGGTGTCGGCGTCGCAGTCGAGCGCAGCGGAGCGCACGTACTGCACGTGTCCGGAGGTGTCGCCCTTGCGCCAGTACTCCTGACGCGAGCGCGACCAGAACGTGACGCGCCCCTCAGTGAGGGTGCGGCGCATCGCCTCGCGGTCCATCCAGCCGAGCATGAGCAGCTCGCCGGTGTCCCACTGCTGGATCACCGCGGGCAGCAGCCCGTCGGCGTTGAACGTCGCGCGGTCGAGCGGGGACCCGCCGGGAACCCAGGACTCCTCATCGCGCTCGAGCTCCTCGTCGCCCGGCTCGCTCATCGCACGATCCTCCCGTCGGCGGCGAGGGCGGCCTTGACCTCGCCGATCGTCACCTCGGCATTGTGGAACACGGATGCCGCGAGCACGGCATCGGCACCGGCCGCGATCGCCGGGGCGAAGTCGCCGACCCGTCCGGCACCACCCGACGCGATGACCGGCACGGTCGAGAGCTCGTGCATGAGGGCCGTGAGCTCGAGGTCGAATCCGGCCTTCGTGCCGTCGGCGTCGATGGAGTTCACCAGCAGCTCGCCGGCGCCGAGCTCGATGGCCTGTCGCGCCCACTCGAGCGCGTCGAGGTCGGTCTCGGTGCGGCCGCCGTGCGTGGTCACCACGAATCCGGACGGGGTGCGGCCCGATCGCTTCACGTCGAGGGACAGCACGAGCACCTGCGCGCCGAAGCGGTCGGCGATCTCGCCGATGAGCGCCGGGCGGGCGATCGCCGCGCTGTTCACGCCGACCTTGTCGGCGCCGTGGCCCTGGAGACGGGCGACGTCGTCGACCGAGCGGATGCCGCCGCCGACCGTGAGCGGGATGAAGACCTGCTCGGCGACGCGCTGCACCATGTCGTAGGTCGTCGAGCGATCGTCGACCGTCGCGGTGACGTCGAGGAAGGTGAGCTCGTCGGCGCCCTGCTCGGCGTACCGGGCCGCGAGCTCGACGGGGTCGCCGGCGTCGCGCAGGTTCTGGAAGTTCACACCCTTGACGACACGGCCGGCGGCCACGTCGAGGCAGGGGATCACGCGGACTGCGAGGGTCATGCGCTCACCTCACAACCGGGCGGCGTGGATCGCGCTCACGAGGATCGCGCGAGCGCCGAGCGAGTAGAGCTCGTCCATGACGTGGTTCATGTCGACGCGCGGGATCATGACGCGCACCGCGACCCACTCGGGGTCGTGCAGGGGCGAGACGGTGGGCGACTCGAACCCGGGCGCCGCCTCGGTCGCCCGCTCGAGGTGCTCGATCGGCACGTCGTAGTCGAGGAGCACGTACTGGCGGGCCACGAGCACGCCCTGGAGCCGCCGCAGCAGGGTCTGCGCTCCGGCCTTCTCGACACCCGAGCCGATCAGCACGGCCTCGGAATCGAGGATGACCGGACCGAAGATCTCGAGGCCCGCCTGGCGAAGCGTCGACCCGGTCGACACGACGTCGGCGACCGCATCGGCGACGCCGAGGCGCACGGCCGATTCGACGGCGCCGTCGAGCTTCACGAGCTTCGTGGTGACGCCGTGACCGGCGAGGAAGTCGCCGACGAGGCCGGGATAGCTCGTCGCCACGCGCACGTCCTGGAGGTCGGCGAGCTCGGTGAACCGCCCGCCGGGACCGGCGAATCGGAACGTCGAGTCGCCGAACCCGAGCGGCGCGATCTCAGTGGCATCCGACCCGGAATCGAGCAGGAGGTCGCGACCCGTGATGCCGACGTCGAGTGCGCCCGAGCCGACGTAGGTCGCGATGTCACGGGGACGGAGGTAGAAGAACTCGACCCCGTTGCGCGGGTCGGCGGTGTGCAGGTCGCGGGGGTCGCGGCGGCCGGTGTACCCGGCCTCATACAGCATCTGCGCGGCGGTTTCGGCGAGCGAGCCCTTGTTGGGCACGGCGATTCGGAGCATTTCCTGCCTTATGTCTCTGGCGACACTGTCGTGTCGACGATTCTGATCGGCCATGGGCGGGATCAGAGATGTCGGTACACGTCGGCGGGCGAGAGCCCCTTCGCGAGCATGAGCACCTGCAGGTGGTAGAGCAGCTGCGAGATCTCTTCAGCGGTCTCGTCATCGCTCTGGTACTCGGCGGCCATCCACACCTCGGCGGCCTCCTCGACGATCTTCTTGCCGATGGCGTGCACGCCCGCGTCGAGCTGGCGCACGGTTCCGGAACCCTCTGGACGGGTGCGGGCCGTGTCGCTCAACTCGACGAAGAGGTCGTCGAAGGTCTTCACCCGTCTAGGCTACCGGTGCTCGTGCGTGTGCGCGGACGCCGCGAGACGCAGCGCCTCAATGCGCTCGGCGGGCACGTCGCCGCCGAATACGGCCGAGCCCGCGACGAAGGTGTCGGCGCCCGCCTCGGCGGCGATGCCGATCGTCTCGGCCGTGATGCCGCCGTCGACCTGCAGCCAGACGTCGAGCCCGGAACGGCGTACCGCCTCGGCGATGCGGGCCAGCTTCGGCATGGTGCGCGGCATGAACGACTGGCCGCCGAACCCCGGCTCGACGGTCATGACGAGCACCTGGTCGAACTCGCGGAGCAGCTCGAGGAACGGTTCGGGCTCGGTGTCGGGCTTCAGGGCGATGCCGGCGCGGGCGCCGATGTCGCGAAGCCGCCGAGCGAGCGCCACCGGGTCGGCCGCGGCCTCGGCGTGGAAGGTCACCGAGAAGGCGCCCGCCTCTGCGTATCCGGGAGCCCAGCGGTCGGGGTGGTCGATCATGAGGTGCACGTCGAGCGGGATGGGGCTCACCTGCTGGAGGCGTTCGACCATCGGCAGCCCGAAGGTGAGGTTCGGCACGAAGTGGTTGTCCATGATGTCGACGTGCACGAGATCGGCGGTCGCGATGCGCCCGAGGTCGCGCTCGAGGTTCGCGAAGTCGGCAGCGAGGATGCTCGGGTTGATCCGCGTCGTCATGCTGACACCCTATCGAGCCGGGTCCGCCGTCGCGGTCGGCGGCGACAGCGGGTCGAGCTTGCGCAGCAGGGCGATGAACATGGCGTCGGTGCCGTGGCGATGGGGCCACAGCTGCACCGTCTGGCCGTCGCCGGGGAGATCGAGCGGATGCCGCGACACCTCCTGCACGACGGCGCGCGTGTCGAGCTGTTCCACGCGTCCGGCCCACCGTTCGAGCCCTGCACCGAGAGTGCCCTGTGTCTCGGCCGTGTGCGGCGAGCACGTGATGTACGCCAGGATGCCGCCGGGCGCGAGCGCGCCGACGGCAGCGTCGAGGAGCTCGCCCTGGAGCTTCGTGAGCTCCGCGACATCCGACGGCATCTTGCGCCACCGTGCCTCGGGCCGACGCCGCAGGGCGCCGAGGCCGGTGCACGGCGCATCGAGGAGGATGCGGTCGAACCCGCCGGGCGCCCCGAGCGCGGCGAGGTCGAGCTCCCGGCCGTCGGCCACTCGCACGTCGACGTCGACGGGCACCCCCGCGACGGCGGCGCGCACGAGGTCGGCGCGGGCGGGCACCATCTCATTCGCGACGAGCCGTGCGCCGACCGTGAGCGCCTCGGCGGCGAGGAGCGCCGTCTTGCCGCCGGGCCCGGCGCAGAGGTCGAGCCACTGCTCGCCGTCGTGAACCGGCACAGCCCGGCTGAGCGCGAGCGCCGCGAGCTGCGACCCTTCGTCTTGAACGCGGACGCGGCCGTCAGAGGCCTCCGCCGTGGCGATCGGATCGTCGGCGACGCCGCCCACGGGCGAGAAGCGATCGGGCGCGAACCCCGGAATCTCCGCCTCGTCGACCCCGAGACCCGGCAACACCGCGAGGTTCACGCGCGGCGCGGCGTTGTCGGCGTCGAGGAGCGCCTCGAGCTCGTCAGCGCGGCCCTCGCGGGCCAGCGCGGTGCGGAACGCCCGCACGATCCACGTCGGATGGCTCGTGACCCGGGCGAGCCGGTCGTCGACGTTGCGGGCACCGTCGGCGACGAGCACGCGCCACGCCTCGGGCGAGGTGCGTGAGACCGTGCGCAGCACCGCGTTCGCGAATCCCGCCGCCTTCGGGGCGACCCGTCGCGCGAGTGCGACCTGCTCGTAGACGGCGGCGTGCGTCGGCACACGGGTGGCAAGCAGCTGGTGCACCCCGAGTCGCAGGACGTCGAGGATCGCGGCGTCGATCGCCGTGGTCGCGCGCCCGGCGGCGATCTCGATGACGCGATCGTAGAAGCCCTGCATGCGCAGCGTTCCATAGGTCAGCTCGGTCGCGAAGGCCGCATCGGACCGACTGAGCCTGGCACGGCCGAGTCGCACCGGCAGGAGGAGGTTCGCGTACGCCTCGTCGGAGCGCACCGCCTCGAGCACCTCGAAGGCGATCAGCCGGGCGTCGGAGACCCGATCCGCTCCCCCGGCCTGCGGCTCGCGGCTCGCGTTGCCGGATCGTGCGCCACTCTCGCGCCGGTCGCGGCCCTCACCGCCGGTGCCGCGGCTCATCGCACGACCGCCGCGGCTCGTGCGGCGCCCCGCCACCAGTCGGCTGCATCCATGGCCGTGCGGCCCGCGGGCTGCACGCGCCGCAGCTCCAACGGGGCGGTTCCGGTGCCGATCAGCAGTCGGCCACCGGCGAGGGCGATCCCGCCGGGCTCGAGCGCGGGGACATCCGACGGTGCGGCCTCGGCGAGGTCGAGGACCTTGAGGCGATCGTCGCCGATGGTCGTCCACGCACCGGGCTCGGGCGTCACACCCCGGAAGCGAGACCGCACCTCGTGCGCGGGCCGCCGCCAGTCGAGCCGTGCGTCGTCGATCGTGAGCTTCGGGGCGAGGCTCGGGTCGCCGGTCTGGGGTTCCGCGTGCGCGGTGCCGGCCGCGATGGCGTCGACGACCTCGGCCACGAGATCTGCACCCGAGGCGGCGAGGGCGGCGAGCAGGTCTTCGGCGGTGTCGGCCTCATCGATCGGGTGGGAGACGGTCGCGAAGACGTCGCCGGCATCGAGTTGGGGCACGAGCTGGAACACGGATGCCCCGGTCACGGTGTCGCCCGCCATCAGGGCGTGCTGAACGGGCGCGGCGCCCCGCCACGCGGGCAGCAGCGAGAAGTGCAGGTTGATCCATCCGTGGCGGGGGGCCGACAGAAGCGGCTCCCGCACGAGCCCGCCGTAGGCGACGATGACGCCGAGATCGGGCCGGAGCGCCTCGATGGCCGCCGTCGCGTCGGCGTCGAGACGGCTCGCGGCGATCACCGGGATGCCCAGCCGATCGGCCGCCTCCGCGACCGGGGACGGCGTCAGGATGCGCTTGCGCCCGAGCGGGGCGGGCGGACGGGTGACGACGCCGACGAGCGTGTGCCCGGTCTTCGCGAGTCGCTCGAGCGACGGAACGGCGGCGGCCGGAGTGCCGGCGAAGACGAGGCGGAGGTTCTGCACACTCCATTCTCGCCGACCCTGGACGGCTACGGCACCTCGGGGTCGTCGAAGCGAACGCGGAGGACCGCCGGCCGCTTCGGCGGGCGGCCGGCGACCGGCCTGCGCCGCTCGGTCGCGACCCGGATCATCTCGGCCCGAAGGGCCTTCGCGACCGCGGCGCCCGCGGCGAAGTCGAATCGCACGATGGCCCGGTCGAGGCCGTCGTCGACGCCCGTCGGTCCGAGTGCGTCGACGCCGTCGGCAGCGGCGCGAGCGGCCTCGATGGCCCGCTCGACCATGGCGGGCGCCGCGGTCACGCTCGCGACGCGCACCGCGGGTGGGAAGCGGAGCGCACGGCGTGCCTCGAGCTCGGTGGCCGCCCAGTCGGGCTGCCGCCACGACGCGAGCGCGGTCGCGAGCGCGCCCGCCACGCCGACGAGGAACACCGGTGCGCCCGGGGCGGCCAGCGCCGCAGCATTCGACCACCAGCGCAGGCAGTCCTCCGCCACGCGGAGCGACTCTCGAAGGAGCATGCGCTCGCCGTCGAGGAGGAGCACCGCGCGGTAGCCGCCCTCGGCGATCGGCTCCGCACCGCGGGTGGCCACGACGAGTGCAGGTTCGGAGCCGACGCCGAGCACCGGGCGCTCGCCGTCGGAGAGGATGACGCGCGCGTTCGGGAACGCGCGACCGAGTTCTTCGGCTGTGCGGCTCGCACCGACCGTGGCGGCACGCAGCTTGGTGCCCTCGCACACCGGGCACTTCCAGGCGCTGCCGCTCGTGCCGCAGAGCGCGCATCGAGGATCGCCGCCCGACCGGGGCACGACGAGTGCGCCGCCGCAGGCAGCGCACCGGGCCGGCTCCCGGCACCGGTCGCACACGAGCAGCGGCGCATGGCCGGGCCTGGCGACCTGCACGAGCACCGGGCCGGTGCGAACGGCCTCCTGCGCCTGCCGCCACGCCGCCGAGGGGATGCGCGCCGACCCGGGCTCGGGCGACGATTGCTGCTCGGTCAGGATGACGCGCGGTCGCACATGGCGGCGAGCGGGGATCGCGTGCACCCAGCCGATCTCGACGAGACGCTCGACCTCGACGCTGCGCGTGTGGCCCAGGAAGAGCAGCGCCGCGCCGGACTGCTCGCCCCTGATGAGCGCCACGTCGCGGGGATGCACGCCCGGCGCGAGCTGCTCGTTCTGCAGTGAGTCGCCGTCGTCCCAGATCGCGATGAGCCCGAGCCGAGCGGCCGGCGCGTACACCGTCGAGCGGTTGCCGATCACGATCCGAGCGAGCGGCCCCGTCGCGTCGAGGAAGGCACGGAAGCGGTCGCCACCCGATTGACGGGCATCGGTACGCAGCACGCGGCGCGAGTCGACGGATGCCGCGAGCGCGGCCTGCAATTGCTCCTGGTCGCGATAGTCGGGCACGATCAGCAGACTCGAACGGTCGGCGGCGAGGGCGTGCACCGCCGCTTGCGCGAGCGTCACGGCCCAGGCCCCGACCCACGTGCCGTCGGGGAGCCGGACCGGCCGCGGATCGGCGGCGAGCGACATCCGCTCGCCGTCGGCGATGCCCGCCTCGACGCGGCCGGCTTCGTAGCCGACGATGGGTGCGGGTGCGACGGGGAGTTCGCCCGCATCGGGCGTTGCAGCCCGCCATGCGCGTTCGACGCGCACGTAGCGGCTCGGGACCGCGAGACGGAGGATGTCGCTCGCGTTGCCCGCCGCCCGGTCGGCAGCCGCACGGACGAGTGCCCACACCTCGGCGGTGAGGATCGGCACCTCGGAGACGACGTCTTCGAGCTCGCTCAGGCGGCCCTCGTACTCGCTCGACTCGGCGAGCTCGACGAGCCAGCCGTCGGCGATGCGGCCGCCGGATCGAATCGGCACGCGCACGCGCACCCCTGGCTGTGCAGCGTCGCGGAGCCGCGCCGGCACGGCGTAGTCGAATAACTGGTCGAGTTGCGGCAGCGGCGAGTCGACGAGGACCCTGGCGACGGGCCCGCCCGTCACGTCAGAGTCCGGAGGCCGTGCGGAGGTCGTCGACGCGGTCGAGCCGCTCCCACGTGAAGTCGGGCAGCTCGCGCCCGAAGTGCCCGTAGGTCGCCGTCTGCGCGTAGATCGGCCTGAGCAGGTCGAGGTCGCGGATGATCGCAGCCGGGCGCAGGTCGAAGACCTCCCGGATCGCGTCGATGATTCGGTCGTCGGTGAGGTGCCCCGTGCCGAAGGTCTCGACGTAGAGGCCGACGGGAGACGCCTTGCCGATCGCATACGCGACCTGGATCTCGAGGCGGTCGGCGAGACCCGCGGCGACCGCGTTCTTCGCCACCCAGCGCATGGCGTACGCCCCCGAACGGTCGACCTTCGACGGGTCCTTGCCGCTGAACGCGCCACCGCCGTGCCGGCTCGCACCACCATAGGTGTCGATGATGATCTTGCGGCCCGTGAGCCCGGCGTCGCCCTGGGGACCGCCGATCTCGAACCGGCCCGTGGGGTTGATGAGCACCGCGAGCTCGGGTCGCGTGAGCTCGACCGTGTCGAGGACCGGACGGATCACGAGCTCCTCCACCTCGGCGCGGAGCTGGTCGGTCGAGATGGCGGGTGAGTGCTGCGTCGACAGGACCACGGTCTCGATCGTCTTCGGCACCTGGCCGTCGTAGCCGACCGTGACCTGGGTCTTGCCGTCGGGGCGGAGGTAGTCGAGGTCCCCCTGCTTGCGCACTGCCGCGAGTCGCTCGGCGAGCCGGTGCGCCAGCCAGATCGGCACGGGCATGAGCTCGGGCGTCTCGCGCGTGGCGTAGCCGAACATGATGCCCTGGTCGCCGGCGCCCTGGAGGTCGAGCGCGTCTTCACTGGCGCGCTCGCGCGCCTCGAAGGCATGGTCGACTCCCTGCGCGATGTCGGGAGACTGGCCGCCGATCGAGAGCGAGACGCCGCAGGAGCGGCCGTCGAACCACACGTCGGAGGAGTTGTAGCCGATGGCGGTGATGCGCTCGCGAACGATCGCCGGGATCTCGACGTATCCCGAGGTGGTCACCTCACCGGCCACGTGCACGAGTCCGGTCGTGACGAGCGTCTCGACGGCGACCCGGCTGTGCGGGTCGACGGTGAGCAGCGCGTCGAGGATCGTGTCGGAGACCTGGTCGCAGATCTTGTCGGGGTGCCCTTCGGTGACGGACTCGGAGGTGAACAGGCGGAGGGCGCTCATGTGTTCTCGTGTTCCTTCGTGGTCGTCGCGGCCTTCGCCGCGGTCGTCGCGTCGGCGACAACCACATCGAGGATCGCGTGCGCCACCGACAGTTTGCTTCCGTGCGCTCGGGCGACGATCTCGCCACCGGTGCCGATGATGACGACCGCGTTCTCGTCGGTCGCGAAGCCCTCGTGCCACCCGACGCGGTTCACCACGAGCAGGTCGGCGCCCTTCGCATCGAGCTTGGCACGCCCGAGCTCCAGCAATCGACCTTCGTCGGCCTCGGTCTCGGCGGCGAAGCCGACGAGCACCGTGCTTCCGTGCGGGGCGTGGCCGAGCTCCGCGAGGATGTCGGGATTGCGCACGAGCTCGAGCGTGAGGCCGGCATCTGACCGGTCTTTCTTGATCTTGCCCGCGCTGACGCTCGCCGGCCGGTAGTCGGCGACCGCGGCGGCCATGATCACGACGTCGGCACCGTGGGCGGCGTCGACGACGGCGTCGCGCAACTCGAGGGCGGTCGACACTCGGCGGATGTCGCATCCGTCGGGCTCGGCAACCTCGAGGTTCGCCGCGATGAGCGTCACGTCCGCGCCGCGCTGGCGGGCGGCCGAGGCGATGGCGATGCCCTGCTTGCCGCTCGAGCGATTGCCGAGGAACCGCACGGGGTCGAGCGGTTCGCGGGTGCCGCCCGCCGAGACCACGACCCGACGCCCGCTGAGGTCCTGAGCCGGCGCACCCGTGCCGTACGTGCCCGCTGCCACGTCGCCTGCGCGTGCCAGTGCCGCCTCGACGATCGCGTCGGGCTCCTCCATGCGGCCGGGGCCGCTGTCGGCGCCCGTGAGCTGGCCGATGGCCGGGCCGACGATCGTGACGCCTCGCGCGCGGAGCGTCTCGATGTTCGCCTGGGTCGCCGGATGACGCCACATCTCGGTGTGCATGGCCGGTGCGATGACGAGGGGCGCCTCGCTCGCGAGCACGGTGTTGCCGAGGAGGTCGTCGGCGAGCCCGGCCGCGAGCTTCGCGATCGAGTTCGCCGTGGCCGGCGCGATGACGATGAGGTCGGCCGCTTGCCCGATGGCGACGTGCCGCACTTCGGCGACGCCCTCGTAGAGCTCGGTGTGCACCGGATTCCGCGAGATCGCCTCGAGGGTCGGCCGCCCGACGAATCGCAGCGCACCCTCGGTGGGGAGCACATGCACGTCGTGGCCTGCGAGCACGAGGGCGCGCACGACGCCGACGGCCTTGTACGCGGCGATGCCGCCGGTGATGCCGACGACGATGTTGAGGGGCTTCACGCGGCCCTCAGGTTCATTCGCCGGTGGGGCGGAGCCGGAGCTTGTCCTCGTTGATCTCGTGGAGCGCGACCGAGAGGGGCTTGTCGTCGATCGAGGAATCGACGAGGGGGCCGACGTTGTCGAACAGGCTGCCTTCGTGCAGGTCGGCGTAGTAGTCGTTGATCTGGCGTGCGCGCTTGGACGCGAAGATGACCAACTGGTACTTCGAGTCGACCTTGGAGAGCAGGTCGTCGATGGGCGGATCGATGATGCCGGACAGCTTCTCAGCCATGGAATGACTCCTTGATCGTGGGGTGCGCGCGCCTGGTGCGCGAAAAATCGTGGCGAGGGCAGCTCAACGCCGACCCTTGCGAGGTCTCATCAAGTCTACGACCTTCTGCGCCGCCTCGCCGACCTCGTGGTTCACGACCTGGTGATCGAACTCGTCGACGGCGGCGAGCTCGACCTTCGCGGTCTCGAGACGCCGTTGCTGTTCTGCCGGACTCTCGGTGCCGCGACCCACGAGCCGGCGCACCAGTTCGTCCCAGGTCGGGGGCAACAGGAAGACGAGCGTGGCGTCGGGCATCGCCCGGCGTACCGACCGCGCACCCTGGATGTCGATCTCGAGCAGCACGCTGTCGCCGGCGGCGATCGCCTCCTCGACGGGCCGCCGGGGCGTCCCGTACCGGTGCGCATTGTGCACGGTCGCCCACTCGAGCAATTCGCCCGCCTCGACCATGCGGTCGAACTCGGCGTCGCCCACGAAGTAGTAGCTCTCGCCCTCGACCTCGCCCGGACGGGGCGCGCGCGTCGTCGCCGAGACCGAGAGTCGCACATCGGGATGGTGGCGGCGGATGTACGACGCGACCGTGCCCTTGCCGACCGCCGTCGGGCCGGCGAGCACCACGAGCCGGTCGCCGGTGCCGCCGTGGGAGGCGACCCAGTCGGCCACGAACTCGCGCAACCGCCGTCGTTGCAGGCGTCCGAGGCCGCCGAGGCGCTTGGACGTGGAGATCTCGAGGTCCTGCATGATGCGGGCCGACTTCGTCTGCCCGATCGCCGGGATGGACGTGAGGAACTCCGTGACCCGCAGGCGGCCCTCGACGCCCTCTGGCGCTTCGAACGCCTCACGCAGCACATCGAGCGGGCTGCGCGTGCCGTTCGCGATCTCGGCCTTCACGGCCGCCCGGGCGCGTCGGGCGGCGACCGCGGCTCGGGATGCCGCGACCCGGTCGACCTCGGGGGGTGACGTCTTCACCGCGTCAGACACCGACTGCTCCGACCTGGTCGGCGCGGCGGGCGATCGCGTCGGCGATGCCGTCGGGACCGGCGGCGAGGATCGACCGGGACTCGCTCACGATGACACCCGCGGCCAGCGATCCGTAGATCAGCCGCAGATCGGACAGCTCGCCGCCCTGGTGACCGAAGCCCGGTGCGAGCACCGGGAGCCCGGGACGCGGCGGTTCGGAGTTCGTGTCGATGCCCGCGAGGGCGAGGTCGGTGGTGGCGCCGAGCACGACGCCGGCCGAGCCGAGCGCGCGCGTCGAGGCATCCGCTCGCCCCTGGTTCCAGGCGACCACGCCGGAGGTGATCGCGCCGGCGACGGTGGAGCCCGCCCGGCTCGACTGCTGCAGGACGGCCCGCTGGATCGCGCTCGCCTCGGGATTCGAGGTGGCGGCGAGCACGAAGACGCCCTTGCCCGCCTCCTCGGCCGCGACCATGACCTGCTCGATCGATCCGAGGCCCTGGTAGGCGCTGATCGTCATCGCGTCGGCCTCGAGGCTCGAGCCCGGGCGAAGCCAGGCGTCGCCGTAGGCTTCGACGCTCGAGCCGATGTCGCCGCGCTTCACGTCGGCGATGACGAGGAGGCCTGCGTCGCGGGCCTCGCCCATGATGCGCTCGAGCGCCGCATAGCCGGCTGCGCCGTGCCGTTCGAAGAACGCTACTTGCGGCTTGACGATGCCGACCCGGTCGGCCGCAGCCTCGACGGCGCGGAGGCCGAACTCGCGCACGCCCTCGGCGGAGTCGGGCTGGCCCCACTCCGCAAGGAGCGACGCATGCGGGTCGATGCCGACGCAGAGCCGACCGTAGGCGGCGAAGACGGCCTCGAGTCGGTCGCCGAAGGGAACGGGCTCGCTCATGCGGTCGCCTCCCGACGCAGCGCGTACTCCTGCAGGCTCGTGACCTCGAAGCCGCCGCGCACCGCGTCGAGCGACGCGACGGCTGCCGACAGCTCGGCGATCGTCGTGAAGAGCGGGATATCGGCGGCCACCGCCGCGGCACGGATCTCGTAGCCGTCGGCACGAGCCGATCGACCGCTCGGCGTGTTGATCACGACGTCGACGTCGCCGCGGTTGATGAGCTCGACGACGGATGCCGCGTCGGCGGAGGTCTTCTCGCTGAACTTCAGCACCTCCTTCGCCCGGATGCCGTTGCGGCGCAGCACCTCGGCCGTGCCCTCGGTCGCGGCGATGTCGTAGCCGAGCTGCTGCATGCGCAGCACGGGCAGGATGATCGCGCGCTTGTCGCGATCGGAGACCGAGACGAACACGGTGCCCGAGAGCGGCATCCCGCCGTATGCGGCGAGCTGGCTCTTCGCGAACGCCGTCGGGAAGTCCTTGTCGATGCCCATGACCTCGCCCGTCGAGCGCATCTCGGGGCCGAGCACGGAATCGACGATGAGGCCCTCGCGGGTGCGGAACCGGTGGAACGGCAGCACCGCCTCCTTCACGGCGACGGGAGCGTCGAACGGCACTCGCGAGCCGTCGGACGCGGGGAGCATGCCCTCGGCGATGAGCTCGGCGACGGTGGCGCCGACCATGATGCGAGAGGCCGCCTTGGCGAGCGGGATGCCGAGCGCCTTCGACACGAACGGCACGGTACGGCTGGCACGGGGGTTCGCCTCGAGCACGTAGAGCACGCCGGCGCCGATCGCGAACTGCACGTTGAGCAGCCCCCGCACGCCGATGCCCTCGGCGATGGCACGCGTCGCCTCGCGGACCCGGTCGACCTCGGCACGACCGAGGGTGACGGGCGGCAGGGTGCAGCTCGAGTCGCCGGAGTGGATGCCGGCCTCCTCGATGTGCTCCATGACGCCGCCGATGTAGAGATCGGTCCCGTCGTAGAGCGCGTCGACGTCGATCTCGATCGCGTCGTCGAGGAACCGGTCGACGAGCAGCGGATGACTCGGCCCGACGATGCCCTGCCCCTCGATGCGCACGAAGTAGTCGGCGAGCGAGGCGGAGTCGTAGACGATCTCCATGCCGCGGCCACCGAGCACGTAGCTGGGTCGCACGAGCACCGGATAGCCGATGCCCTCGGCCACGTGCACGGCGCCGGCGACGTCGATCGCGGTGCCGTTCTTCGGGGCGAGGAGTCCGGCCTGGTCGAGGATGCCGGAGAAGAGCCCGCGCTCCTCTGCGAGGTCGATCGCGTCGGGGCTCGTGCCGAGGATCGGGATGCCCGCGGCCTCGAGCCCCTTGGCGAGCCCGAGCGCGGTCTGCCCGCCGAGCTGCACGACGACGCCGACGAGCTCGCCCGTCTGCGACTCGGCGTGGATGACCTCGAGCACGTCTTCGAGCGTCAGCGGCTCGAAGTAGAGCCGGTCGCTCGTGTCGTAGTCGGTCGAGACCGTCTCGGGGTTGCAGTTGATCATGATCGTCTCGAACCCGGCCGCCGAGAGGGCGAACGAGGCGTGCACGCATGAGTAGTCGAACTCGACGCCCTGGCCGATGCGGTTCGGACCCGAGCCGAGGATGACGACCTTGCGCCGATCGGACGGCTCGACCTCGGTCTCGAGGTCGTAGCTCGAGTAGTGGTACGGCGTGAGCGCCGGGAACTCGCCGGCGCACGTGTCGACGGTCTTGTAGACGGGCCGGATGCCGAGGATATGGCGCACCTCGCGGGCATCCGATTCGCCGAAGCCGCGGAGCTGGCCGATCTGCGCGTCGGAGAACCCGTGGTCCTTCGCGAGGAGGAGGAGCTCGGTGTCGAGGTTCTCGGCCGAGGCGATCGTGTCGGCCACCTCGTTGATGAGCACGATCTGGTCGAGGAACCACGGGTCGATCTTCGTCGCCTCGAAGACCTGCTCGACGCTCGCGCCCTTGCGGAGCGCCTGCTGCACGAGCACGATGCGGCCGTCGGTCGGCGTGCGGGACTCCTCGACGAGCTCGTCGGCGCTGCGCGTCTCGTCGCCCCAGTGGAACGACGAGCCGCGCTTCTCGAGCGAGCGGAGCGCCTTCTGCAGTGCCGTCGCGAAGTTCCGGCCGATCGCCATCGCCTCGCCGACCGACTTCATGGTCGTCGTCAGCGTGGGGTCGGCGGCGGGGAACTTCTCGAACGCGAACCTGGGCACCTTCACCACGACGTAGTCGAGGGTCGGCTCGAAGCTCGCCGGCGTCACGCGCGTGATGTCGTTCGGGATCTCGTCGAGTCGGTAGCCGATCGCGAGCTTCGCGGCGATCTTCGCGATCGGGAAGCCGGTCGCCTTCGAGGCCAGGGCGCTCGACCGGGACACGCGCGGGTTCATCTCGATGACGATGACACGGCCGTCGGCCGGGTCGATCGCGAACTGGATGTTGCAGCCGCCGGTGTCGACGCCGACGGCGCGGATGATGTCGATGCCGATGTCGCGGAGCTTCTGGTACTCGCGGTCGGTCAGTGTGAGCGCCGGCGCGACCGTGATCGAGTCGCCGGTGTGGACGCCGACCGGATCGACGTTCTCGATGGAGCAGACGACGACCGTGTTGTCGGCCGTGTCGCGCATGAGCTCGAGTTCGTACTCCTTCCAGCCGAGGATCGACTCCTCGAGGAGCACCTCGGTCGTGGGCGAGTTCTGGAGCCCCTGCGTGACGATGCGCACGAGGTCTTGCTCGGTGTACGCGAAGCCGGAGCCGAGCCCACCCATGGTGAAGGAGGGCCGCACGACGAGCGGGTAGCCGAGGTCGAGGGCGAACTCCTTCGCCTCTTCGAGGGTCTTCGCGACGTGCGAACGAGCGACTCCTGCGCCCGCCTCGATCACGAGGTCCTTGAAGAGCTGACGGTCTTCGCCCTTGCGGATGGCCTCGACCTTCGCGCCGATGAGCTCGACGCCGTGCTTCTCGAGGATCCCCGCGTCGTGCAGCGCGATGGCCGCGTTCAGCGCGGTCTGGCCGCCGAGCGTCGGCAGCACCGCGTCGGGCTTCTCCTTGATGATGATCGACTCGATGATCTCGGGCGTGATCGGCTCGATGTACGTCGCGTCGGCGAAGTCGGGGTCGGTCATGATCGTGGCCGGGTTCGGGTTCACGAGGATGACGCGAACGCCCTCGGCGCGGAGCACCCGGCACGCCTGGGTGCCGGAGTAGTCGAACTCGGCGGCCTGTCCGATGACGATCGGCCCGGAGCCGATGACGAGGACGCTGTTGATGTCGTCGCGCTTGGGCATCAGGCGTTGGTCTCCTTGTTCGCGACGACCATCTCGCGGAATCGGTCGAAGAGGTAGTTGGCGTCGTGCGGGCCAGCGGCCGACTCGGGGTGGTACTGCACGGAGAACGCCGGGATGTCGAGGCAGTTGAGGCCCTCGACGACGTTGTCGTTGAGGTCGTAGTGGCTCACCTCGACCCGCCCGAAGCCCTCGGACGATTCGCTCACGCGGTCGATCGGCGCGTCGACGGCGAAGCCATGGTTGTGCGAGGTGATCTCGACGCGGCCGGTGGCCTTGTCGAGCACGGGCTGGTTGATGCCGCGGTGTCCGAACGTCAGCTTGTAGGTGCCGAAGCCCAGGGCTCGCGCGAGCAGCTGGTTGCCGAAGCAGATGCCGAAGTAGGGCAGGCCCTCGCGCAGGGTGGTGCGGAGCAGGTCGACATGGCGGTCGGATGCCCCGGGATCGCCCGGTCCGTTCGAGAAGAAGAGCGCGTCGGGCGACATCGCGAGCACCTCCTCGGCCGTGATCGACTGCGGCACGACGTGCACGTCGAATCCGCGCTCGGCGAGGTACTTCAGGGTCGACGTCTTCACACCGAGGTCGAGGACGACGACGGAGCCGACCCGCTCACCCTCGGCGGGCAGCGTGTACGCCTCGGTCGTCGAGACGGTGCCCGAGAGGTTCAGTCCCGCCATCTCGGCGCCCCCGCGCACCAAGTCGAGCTGCTCGCCCGCCGACAGCAGGGCGTCGTCACCCGAGAAGATGCCGGAGCGCATCGCACCGGCCGAACGCAGGTGCCGCGTGACGGCGCGTGTGTCGATGCCGCTGATGCCCACGATGCCGGCCTCGGCGAGATCGTCATCGAGGCTCCGCTGCGAGCGGAAGTTCGAGACGACGCGCGAGGGGTCGCGCACGATGAATCCGGCGACCCAGATGCGGGCGGACTCCATGTCCTCGTCGTTCATGCCGGTGTTGCCGATGTGCGGCGCGGTCATCATGACGATCTGGCCCGCGTAGGACGGGTCGGTGAGCGTCTCTTGATAACCCGTCATGCCCGTAGCGAACACGGCCTCGCCGAGCGTGCGCCCGCGGGCGCCGTAAGCGCGGCCGTCGTAGCGGCGTCCGTCTTCGAGGACGAGCACGGCGGGTTCGCTCGTGCGGCGGTCGGCGGATGCCCCCGCGGTCTCAGTCATCCCGATGGACTCAGTCATCTGTGTTGGGGTCTCAGTCATCCGAGGCCTCGCTCTCCTGCTTCGGCCGCTGCGCGGCGGGCGCGGCGGCGATGTCGTTGACAGCCCGGATGATCCGGACTGGATCGCCCGGGTGCCGGGCGCGGACGTAACTGTCGACGCGGAGCTCGGCCCCGGCCGGCTCGCGTTCGAGCGGGATCCAGGTGAGGGCGATGAGGCCCTCTGGCTCGACGCCACGGTCGATGGCATAGCTCGCGAAGCCGGCGCCGAGGAGACGATCTGCCGGGATGAAGGTCGTCGACTCCCCCGCGATGCGCAGGATGACGCCCTCGGCCAGCACCTCGATGCGTGCCGAGCCCCGGAACGCGAGGCCGGGGAGGGCGAGGCGCTCGAGCGGTTCCGCCGCCGGAGTCGTCGCCACGTAGAGCACTTCGGTCTCGAGTACCGGAGCGCCCAGCGTGGCGGGGACCGGATACGACGAGAGCGTCTCGTCGCGCGCGCTGCGGCGCCTCCACGAGCGCAGCATCAGCAGCGCCACGACGGCGAGGACGGCCGCGGCGGCGAGCACGCCGATCCACCTATCCATGCGACACCACCTCCTGGGCCGCGGCGCGGGCCACCTCGTCGGCGGGTCGGACCGCACCGTCGAGGAACGTCGGGTAGCCGCCGTGGAACGTCGCGATGACGCGACCCGGCAAGGTGCGCCCGAGGTAGGGCGAGTTGACGCTGCGGCCGGCGAGGCGGTCGAGGTCGAACGCGGATGCCGCGTTCGCGTCGTAGAGCGTGAGCTCCGCCGCAGATCCGGCAGCGATCGGCGCGCCGTGCCCGTGCAGTCGCCCGATGCGCGCCGGCGCCGCGGACAGCACGCGGGCGACATCCGCCCACTGCAGGAGGCCCGTCTCGACGACCGCCGCGTGCACGACCGCGAGTGCGGACTCGAGCCCGACCATGCCGTTCGCTGCGGCATCCCATTCGCTCTGCTTCGCCTCGGCGGGATGCGGGGCGTGGTCGGTCGCGACGATGTCGATCGTGCCGTCGGCGAGCGCGGCACGGAGCGCCTCGACGTCTTCGGCGCGGCGCAGCGGCGGGTTCACCTTGAATCGGGGGTCGTAGCTCGACACGAGGTCTTCGGTGAGGAGGAGATGATGCGGGGTGACCTCGGCGGTCACGTCGATGCCACGGGCCTTCGCCCAGCGGATGACCTCGACGGAGCCGGCGGTCGAGACGTGGCACACGTGCAGGCGACTGCCCACGTGCTCGGCGAGCAGCACGTCGCGCGCGATGATCGACTCCTCGGCGACGGCGGGCCAGCCCGTGAGGCCGAGCTCGCCCGAGAGGGCGCCCTCGTTCATCTGCGCACCCTCGGTGAGGCGCGGCTCCTGCGCGTGCTGGGCGATCACGCCGTCGAAGGCCTTGACGTATTCGAGGGCGCGGCGCATGAGGAGCGGGTCGGCGACGCAGAACCCGTCGTCGGAGAACACCCGCACGTTCGCGCGCGACCGGGCCATGGCGCCGAGCTCGGCGAGCTGCTGCCCCTTGAGCCCGACGGTGACCGCGCCGATCGGTTGCACGGTCGCATAGCCGGCGGCGCGTCCGAGGCTCGCCTCCTGTTCGACGACACCGGCGGTGTCCGCGACCGGTGAGGTGTTCGCCATCGCGAACACGGCGGTGAACCCACCGGCGGCAGCGGCCTGCGTGCCCGTGAGCACCGTCTCGCTCTGCTCGTAGCCCGGCTCGCGGAGGTGCGTGTGCAGGTCGACGAGGCCGGGGAGGGCGATGAGCCCATCGGCGTCGACCACCGTGGCGCCCGCGCCATCGGATACGCGGCCGGCCTCGACGATCCGGCCGTCGCGCAGCAGCAGGTCGGCGCGCTCGCCCGATGGCAGCGTGGCGCCGGTGATGAGGAAGGACTCGGTCATCGGGCTTCACCCCGCTCGCCGGACAGCAACAGGTAGAGGGCGGCCATTCTCACTGATACTCCGTTCGCGACCTGCTCACGCACCGTCGACTGCGGCGAGTCGGCGGCGCGCGCAGCGATCTCCAGCCCACGGTTCATCGGGCCGGGATGCATGACCATCGTAGTCGGGGGCAACCGGTCGAACCTGGCGTCGTCGAGCCCCCAGGTGCGGGCGTACTCCCGGCTGTTCGGGAAGTAGGCGCCGTGCATGCGCTCCGCCTGGATGCGGAGCATCATCACGACGTCGGGGGTGGAGGCGAGCGCCGTGTCGAGGTCGTACCCGACGGTCGCCGGCCACCCTGAGGTGTCGACGGGCACGAGCGTCGGCGGCGCGACGAGCTCGACCTCGGCGCCGAGCGTCGTGAGCAGCCAGACGTTCGAGCGGGCCACACGCGAGTGCAGGAGGTCGCCGACGATGACGACCTTCACGCCGTCGAGCCCACGCCCACGCGAGACCGCGCCGTGCAGCCGGCGGCGGATCGTGAACGCGTCGAGCAGGGCCTGCGTGGGGTGCTCGTGGGTGCCGTCGCCGGCGTTCACCACGCCGGCGTCGATCCAGCCGCTCGTCGCGAGCGTGTACGGCGCGCCCGAGGCATGATGGCGGATGACCACCCCGTCGGCGCCCATCGCCTGCAACGTCTGCGCGGTGTCCTTGAGGCTCTCGCCCTTGGAGACGCTCGAGCCCTTCGCGCTGAAGTTGATGACGTCGGCGGAGAGCCGCTTCGCAGCTGCCTCGAACGAGATGCGGGTGCGCGTGGAATCCTCGAAGAAGAGGTTCACGACGGTCTTGCCGCGGAGGGTCGGGAGCTTCTTCACCTCGCGGTCCTGCACCGCGGCCATGTCTTCCGCGATGTCGAGGAGGCCGACGGCCGTGTCTCGTGAAAGCTCGCGCGTGCTGAGCAGGTGGCGCATCAGTCGTCGCCCCCGTCGATCGTCACGGCGTCTTCGCCGTCGGTCTCGGTGAGGTGCACGTTGATGCGCTCGCGGGCCGAGCTCGGCAGGTTCTTGCCGACGAAATCCGCGCGGATGGGGAACTCGCGGTGGCCACGGTCGACCAGCACCGCCAGCCGCACCGCCCGGGCGCGACCGAGATCGGCGAGCGCGTCGAACGCTGCGCGGATGGTGCGGCCGGAGTAGAGCACGTCGTCGACCAGCACGACGGTCTTGCCGTCGATGCCGCCGGGCGGAACCTCCGTCGGCGACGGCGTGCGGGTGCGGGTGCGGGTGAGGTCGTCACGGTACATCGTGACGTCGAGCGCACCGGCGAGGGCGGGCGGGGCGTCGGGCTCGATGCGGGCGATCGTCTCGGCGATGCGACGCGCGAGGATCACCCCCCGCGTGGGGATGCCGAGGAGGACGAGATCCGAACTGCCGCGATTGGATTCGAGGATCTCGTGCGAGATGCGGGTCAGTGCCCGCGAGATGTCAGCCTGACCGAGCACAGCTCGTGCCATCTACCGACTCCCTTCTCCGCCTCACGGGACGGCCTTAAAGGTTGCCAACTCCATCGAGTCTAACGTGCCCGATGGGCGGGAACGGTCGAGGGGCGGGACGCAGATGCGTCCCGCCCCTCGAGCGGCATGGTGCGGCCGATCATCGAGACGTGCGTCCCGGGCCGCGCAGCACTCGCGATGCGACCACGAGTGCCGCGGCGATGAGCACGATGTTCTTCAGCACGTACTGCCCCAGCAGGGTCGGTCCACCGTCGGCGAAGAGTTCCGCGGGGAAGAACACGAGCGGCGAGAGGATGCCGACGAAGGCGATCGCGAGCATCACGAGACCGAGCCGTGCGAAGACGCCCGAGATGAGCGCGAGGCCGGCGACGGTCTCGATGGCGGCGGTGAGCACGAGGGCGAGTTGTCCGCCGACGACGCCGAAGGTGAGCGCGCCCCACGTCGCCTCGACGAGGGGCTCGACCGGGCTTACGCCCGGGAAGAACTTGAGCACGCCGAAGGCGACGAAGACGGCGCCGAGCGCCACGCGGAGCGCCGGGATGCTCCAACGCTCGAGCAGCGCCTTGAGCATCGCCTCAGCGGCGGCGAGGCGGGCGACGACGTCGATGCGGGTGATCGGCGTGGGACGAGGTCCGACGGGCTGGAGACCGGTCGGGGCGGGGATCGATGACATGGCTGAGATGCTCCTTCCAGAGCGGGTTCGAATCGGGTTCCGATGCCGCATTCGGCACCGTCATCCAGTGAACCTGCCCTGATCGGAGCTGGTATCCGGGCGCACTCGGGAATCCACCGAGGGACTCCACGCATCCGGTGCAGGGGCCAGCCCTGACACCATCCTCAGTGTGGAGCCCGCGTTCCCCCCAACGGTGGGACACGCCGTGGCCCGCCCCGGGGCTCGACCGGCTCAGGCCTTCGCGTGCGAGATCGCGGCGAGCAGTCCGTTCACGAACCCGGCCGAGTCGTCGGTCGAGAGCACGGTTGCGGCCTCGACGGCCTCGGAGATCGCCACCGGGTCGGGCACGGCGTCGTTGTAGACGATCTCCCACACGCCGATGCGGAGCAGGGCGCGGTCGACCGCGGGCATGCGCTCGATCGTCCAGCCGCGCGAGTGCGTCTCGATGAGCTCGTCGATCTCGTCGCGATGGTCGACGATGCCGTCGACGATCTCGCGTGCGTACAGCCACGAGGCCTGGCGCTCAGGCTCGCTCACGGCCCGCTCGGCCTCGACGACGAGCACCTGCTCGACCGGCACCTGGCGCATGTCGGCCGAGTAGAGCATGTCGAGCGCGCGCTTGCGCGCCTTGGTGCGCGCGCTCACTAGTCGTTCACGCGGCCGAGGTAGTCGCCCGTGCGGGTGTCGACCTTGACCTTGGTGCCGGTCTCGAGGAACAGCGGCACCTGGATCTCGTAGCCGGTCTCGACGGTCGCGGGCTTCGTGCCACCGGTCGAGCGGTCGCCCTGGAGTCCGGGCTCCGTGTAGGTGATCTCGAGCACGACCGACGCGGGCAGCTCGACGTAGAGCGGGTTGCCGTTGTTGAGCGCGACCGTGACCGACTGGTTCTCGAGCATGAAGTTCGCTGCGTCGCCGACCACGGTGCCGGGCACGGTGATCTGGTCGTAGTCGCTCGTGTCCATGAAGACGAATCCGTCGCCGTCGGCATAGAGGTAGGTGAAGTCGCGGCGGTCGACGTTCTCGACCTCGATCTTCGCGCCCGCGTTGTAGGTGCGGTCGACGACCTTGCCGGTCACGACGTTCTTCAGCTTCGTGCGGACGAACGCGCCACCCTTGCCGGGCTTGACGTGCTGGAACTCGATGACGCTCCAGAGCTGGCCGTCGATGGAGAGAACGACGCCGTTCTTGATGTCAGCGGTGCTTGCCATGCGAATGTGATCCGTTCAGTTGCGAAGAGGCTCGGCCGGAGTCGGCCCAGAAGTTCAGTCGGTCGAGTTTAGTCGTTGCGCTCTGGGGGCGCCAATGCGCCAGGACGTCACGCGTTCCTGACGACCCAGTCGACGGCGAGCCGGTAGGAATCGGCGCCGAAGCCGGCGATGACGCCCGTCGCGATGCCCGAGATCACGCTCGTGTGCCGGAACGTCTCACGGGTGTGCGGGTTCGAGAGGTGCACCTCGACGAGCGGGACGCCGGCCTGCTTCAGCTGGGCGGCGGCGTCGCGCAGCGCGTAGCTGTAGTGCGTGAACGCCGCCGGGTTCAGCACCACGGGCATGCGACGGTCGACGGCTTCGTGGATCCAGCCGATGAGCTCGGCCTCGTCGTCGGTCTGGCGCAGGTCGATGGAGACCTCGGCGGGCACGGATGCCCCCAACTGGGCCTCGATGTCGGCGAGGGTCTCGCTGCCGTACACCTCGGGCTCGCGGGAGCCGAGCCGGCCGAGGTTCGGGCCGTTGAGGACGAGGATGGTGGTGGTCACGCGGCAAGCCTATCCACCGGTGAACGGGAGGGGCCACGGTGGGTTGCGCCTCGTCCACGAGCGCACCCCCTGTTCACCGGCTGGTCCGCATCGGGTACGCCGGTGGACATGTGCGCGTGCCCTCCGGCCGATTGGGTGGCAGGCATGGCACATCGCAACCCACGCGCGCAGACGCGCTTCCTCGCACTGGCCGCCGCGGCCGCCGCCGCGGCCGTCATCCTGATCCCCTCCCCCGCGAGCGCAGCCGGCGACGGTGAGCACCAGGGCCCTTCGGCCAAGATCGTCGAACCGACGCTCGTCGCCCGTGCGACGTTGTCGGCCGACCACCTCGAGGCGGGACCGGCGTCGGGCGCGCTCGCCTCGGCGGCGAACGGCCGAACCGGTCCGTTCCCGGGCCAGGTCGTCCCCGGCTTCTCAGCGATGATCGACAACGGCGACGGCACCTTCTGGGCGCAGCCCGACAACGGCTTCGGCTCGAAGGCGAACTCGGCCGACTTCCTCCTGCGCAACTATCTCGTGCGCCCCGATTGGGAGACCGCCGACGGCGGCGACGGCGCGATCGAGATCGAACGCTTCATCTCCTACAACGACGCCGACCACGTGCTCGATTTCCCGATCGTGAACGAGGGCACGCCCGAGCGTCTCCTCACGGGAGCGGACTTCGACATCGAGTCGATCGTGCAGGCCAAGGACGGCACGTTCTGGGTGGGCGAGGAGTTCGGTCCGTTCCTCCTGCACTTCGACGCCGACGGGACCCTCCTCGAGCGACCCGTTCCGCTGCCGAGCGGCGCGAAGTCACCGCAGAACCCGTACCTCGCCCCCGGGGAGACGCCTCGGGTGCGCGCAAGCCGAGGATTCGAAGCCCTCGCGCCGTCGGCGAATGGGCGGTACCTCCATCCCATCCTCGAGGGCTCTTACGCCGACGATCCCGACCTCCGGCGGCGCGAGGTCCTCGAGTTCGACACCCGCAAGCACGCGTACACCGGTCGCTCGTGGAGCTACCAGACCGATCAGGACGCGAACGTCGTCGGCGACGCGTTCACCGTGCGCGGCGACGTGCTCCTGCTCGTCGAGCGCGACGACTTCGAGGGCGACCAGTCGGTCACGAAGCGCGTCTACGAAGTCGAGCTGTCCCGCGCCGACCACGAGGGCTATCTCGAGAAGACCCTCGTGCTCGATGCGCTGCGCATCGCGAACCCCGACCTCCTCGGCGCCGGCGATGGCTACGGGACGGGCGAGGTGTTCTCCCTGCCGGTGCAGTCCTTCGAGACGGTCGTGCGACTGCGTGACGGTCGGCTCCTCATCGGCAACGACAACAACTACCCCGGCAACGATGCGCGCATCGCGGGGACGCCGGATGACACCGAGTTCGACCTCATCGACCTCGACAAGGAGCGCGTCCCCTCGTCGGACGTCACCGTCGTGAGCCACCGGGGCGCCAGCGGGTATCGGCCGGAGCACACGCTCGCCGCCTACGAGACCGCGATCACGCAGTGCGCCGACTTCATCGAGCCCGACATCGTCGCCACGAAGGACGGCGTGCTCGTGGCACGTCACGAGAACGAGATCAGCGGCACGACGGATGTCGCGTCCCGCGCAGAATTCGCCGGTCGCAGGGCCACGAAGACGATCGACGGCGCCCCGGTGGCGGGCTGGTTCACCGAGGACTTCACCCTCGCGGAGCTCAAGACGCTCCGCGCGATCGAGCGGCTCCCCCAGGTGCGTCCGCAGAACACCGCGTTCAACGGGCTGTACCAGGTTCCGACCCTCGACGAGGTCATCGACCTCGCGCGGCACTCCGTGAGCTGCCAGGGCGAGCCCATCGGCGTCTACCCCGAGACGAAGCATCCGACGTACTTCGACGCGATCGGCCTCTCGCTCGAGGAGCCGCTGGTCGCCCAGCTCGCGGCGAACGGAGTCGATCACGCCGGCGCGCCCGTCATCGTGCAGAGCTTCGAGGTCTCGAACCTCAAGGAGCTCGACGGACTGACCGAGGTACAGCTCGCCCAGCTCATCAACGCGAGCGGCCGGCCGTACGACTTCACGGTTGCCGGCGACGCACGCACCTACGCCGACCTGGTCACGCCCGCCGGGCTCGCCGAGATCGCAGGCTACGCCGACGGGATCGGCGTCGAGAAGAGCGTGGCGATTCCCCGCAAGGCCGACGGGACGCTCGGCACTCCGACCACCGTGATCGCCGACGCGCACGACGCGGGTCTGGAGGTGCACGGCTGGACCTTCCGTCGCGAGAACGCGTTCCTGCCGGCTGAGTTCCGATCGAGCACCGACCCGGCTGGAATCGGCGACCTGGCGGGCGAGATCCGCGTCTTCGCGGCCGCGGGGCTCGACGGCTTGTTCAGCGACAACCCCGACGTGGCGGTCGCCGCGATCGACTGAGCGCCGCACGCGGAGCGAGGGTGGGCGGATGCCGGCGGCATCCGCCCACCGTTCGTTCCTCGTCAGGAACCGATCTCCTGGTATGCGGCGAAGAGCAGCGACGGGTCGGGGGCGAGCATCACCGTGGGCTTTGCGAGATCGTCGAGCACGATGAAGCGAAGCTGTCCTGCTCGCGCCTTCTTGTCGCGCTGCATGGTGGCGAGCAGGGTGTTCCACCGGCCCGCCGGGTAGGTCGTAGGCAGGCTCAGGAGATCGAGCACCCGCTTGTGGCGATCGGCGACCTCGTCGGAGAGCCGCCCCGAGAGTCGCCCGAGCTCGGCGGCGAACGCCATGCCCACCGCGACCGCGGCACCGTGACGCCACTGGTAGCGCTCGGCGTGCTCGACCGCGTGGCCGAGGGTGTGCCCATAGTTCAGGATCTCGCGGAGGCCCTGCTCGGTGAAGTCCTCGGAGACGACGTCGGCCTTCATCTGGATCGCGAGTTCGACGACGCGCCGGAACTCGGGGGTCGATGGGTCGGTCGCCACGTCGGGATCCGCCTCGATGATGTCGAGGATCTCGGGGTAGCGGATGAAGCCGGCCTTCACGATCTCGGCGAAGCCGGCGAGGATCTCGTTCTTCGGGAGGGTGTCGAGCAGGTCGAGGTCGCAGAGCACCGCGGCCGGTGCATGGAACACCCCGACGAGGTTCTTCCCCTCGTTCGTGTTGATGCCGGTCTTGCCGCCCACCGCCGCGTCGACCATGCCGAGCACGGTCGTCGGCACCTGCACGACGCGCACGCCGCGGAGCCACGTCGCGGCGACGAAACCGGCCAGGTCGGTGATCGCTCCCCCGCCGAAGCCGACGACGGCATCGGTGCGCGTGAAGTCGGCTTGGCCGAGCACCTGCCAGCAGAATGCCGCCACCTCGATGCGCTTGCCGGCCTCGGCGTCGGGCACCTCGGCGAGGAAGACCTCGAACCGGTCGGAGAGCGCCTCACGGAGTGCGGCGGCTCGCGCGCCCAGCGTCGCCGGATGCACCACGAGCACCTTGCTCGGTGCGCTGCCGAGCGCATCGGCGAGCTCGCCGAGCGTGCCGCGACCGACGACGACGTCATAGCCGGATTCGCCACCCACCCGGATGTTGGTGCGATCGTCGCGTGCCGTCATCGTGTGCCTCCGAGCTGCCCGGTGATGTCGTCGACGATCCGCGCGACCGGGCGGCGCGAGGTGTCGATGGCGAGGTCGGCGAGGGCCTCGTAGATCGGGCGCCTCGCCTCGAGGATCGCCTTCCAGGTCTCGAGACCGCCCTCGGCCAGCAGCGGCCGGTTGCCGCCTGAGAGTCGAGGGGCGACCGCCTTGGGCGAGACCTGGAGCCATACCACCGGCAGGTCGGCGAGGTCTTCGCGAGTCTCGGGGTGGAGCACTGCGCCACCGCCGAGGGAGATCACCGCCTCCTCGCGCAGCGCATCGGCCACCACCTCTCGCTCGACGATGCGGAAGTACTCCTCGCCCTCGCGCGTGAAGATCTCGTCGATCGGCCCGTACCGATCGGCGATGCGAGCATCGGTGTCGACGAACGGTGCACCGAGGGTCGCCGCGAGCCGCTGTCCGACCCGGGACTTGCCCGCCCCCATCGCGCCGATGAGCACGACGGGGAGGGGGACGCCGTCGCGACGGTCAGGCACGTTCGGCCGGGGCATCCGCCGACGCGACCTCGCTGCGGAGCGCGTCGGGGATCGCCGCGAGATAGGACTCGAGGTTGCGGCGCGTCTCGGCGATCGAGTCGCCCCCGAACTTCTCGAGCACGGCGTTCGCGAGGGTGAGGGCCACCATCGCCTCGGCGACGACACCCGCGGCGGGCACCGCGCACACGTCGGATCGCTGGTGGTGAGCCGCGGCCGCCTCGCCCGTGGCGACATCGACGGTGGGCAGGGCGTGCGGCACGGTCGCGATGGGCTTCATGCCGGCGCGCACGCGGAGCACGGTGCCGGTGGACATGCCACCCTCCGTGCCGCCCGCACGGTCGCTGGCGCGCACGATGTGCCCGTCGCCCTGGTGCAGTTCGTCATGTGCGGCGGACCCTCGGCGCGTGGTCGTGAGGAAGCCGTCGCCGACCTCGACGCCCTTGATCGCCTGGATGCCCATGAGGGCGGCCGCGAGCTGCGCGTCGAGGCGGCGGTCCCAGTGCACGTAGGAGCCGAGACCCGGTGGCACGCCATAGGCGAGCACCTCGACGACGCCGCCGAGCGTGTCGCCGTCTTTGTGAGCGGCGTCGACCTCGGCGACCATCAGCGCAGAGGTCTCGGCGTCGAAGCAGCGCAGCGGGTCGGCGTCGAGCCGATCGACATCACCGGGGAGCGGCAGGGGGCGACCCTCGGGAACGCGCACAGGGCCGATGGCGATCGTATGTGCCACGAGTTGGATGCCGAGCTCTCGGAGGAAGGCACGGGCGACGGCCCCGAGTGCGACGCGCGCCGCGGTCTCACGTGCGCTCGCGCGCTCGAGCACCGGGCGTGCCTCATCGAAGCCGTACTTCTGCATGCCGGCGAGATCGGCGTGGCCCGGACGGGGGCGGGTGAGCGGCGCCCCTCGACCGCGGCCGAGCTTCGCGGGGTCGATGGGCTCGGGGCTCATGACCTCCTGCCACTTCGGCCATTCGGTGTTGCCGATGCGCAGCGCCACGGGACTGCCGAGGCTGAGGCCGTGGCGCACGCCGCCCGAGATCGCCAATTCGTCTTGCTCGAACTTCATGCGCGCACCGCGGCCGTAGCCGAGCTTGCGACGCGCGAGATCGGCGCGGATGTCGTCGAGTGAGACGGGGGTACCGGCGGGAAGACCCTCGAGGATCGCCACGAGCTCAGGCCCGTGCGACTCTCCGGCAGTGAGCCAACGGAGCATGCCCACTATCCTTCCACAGGCTCAGGAGAGGGATTCGCGCATGACGGCGAGCACGGCGTCCTCGTCATCGAGCGGTGAGTGCTGGTCACCGTTCACGAAGACGCGGACCTGCAGCAGCGCCTGGTGCAGGAGCATCCCGAGGCCGTGCACGACGGTGCCGCCCGTCGCAAGCCATGGTGCCGCGAGCCGAGACGGCCACGGGTCGTACGCGGCGTCGAGGAGCACCGCGTGGCGCGCGAGGGCGTCGGATGCCGCGACGCCGAGGTCGGTGCCGCCTGGCACCGTGCTGACGACGAGATCGGCGCCGTCGGCTGTGGCGAGGTCGGCGATCGGCGCCTCGTCGACCGCGAGGCCCAGGCTCGTGCCGAGCGCTTGGAGCGGCGACGCGGCGCCCGGCCGCCGGACGAGCACGCGGACGTGTGCGGCCCCGAGCTGCGCCATCGCGATCAGCGCGGATGCCGCGGTGGCACCGCCCCCGATCAGGAGGCCCCGGTGCACCGAGTCGAGACCGTGCTCGCCGAGCGTGCGCACGATGCCGCCGACGTCGGTGTTGAAGCCGCGGAGCGTCGGCCCGTCGAAGAGCACGGTGTTGGCTGCGCCGGCTTGCACGGCGACCTGGTCGACGTCATCGAGCAGCGGCAGCACATCCTGCTTGAGCGGCATCGTGAGCGAGAGGCCGCGCCAGGACTCGTCGCGGGTGTCGAGGAAGGCCGGCAGGCGTGGTCGGTCGAGGTCGATCGCCGTGTACTGCCAGTCGAGACCGAGTTGCGCGTAGGCCGCGCGGTGCAATGTCGGGCTCTTCGAGTGCTCGATCGGCGAGCCGAGCACGGCGAGACGGTGCACGGCGTCAGTTCCCGTACTCGGGGTGCTCTTCGAGCCAGGCGAGGAAGCGCTCGACGGCGGCATCGTGTTCGTCGATGGTCGACGAGAACACCGTCTCGCCCGTGTCGAGGTCGACGGTGACGAAGTACAGCCACGGGCCATCGGCGGGATGGAGCGCCGCGTCGATCGCCAGGTCTCCGGGATTGCCGATCGGCCCGGGCGGCAGCCCGGGGTGCACGTAGGTGTTGTAGGGGTTCGCGGGGTCGGCCCGTTGGGCGTCGGTGGTCGTGACGACCGAGTCGTCGCCGACGCCGTAGTGCACGGTCGAGTCGAACTGGAGGAGGCCGCTGTCGAACAGCTCGGGGTTCAGGCGGTTCTCGATCACCCTCGACACCTTGTAGTAGTCGTCGCGGAGTCCCGCCTCCCGCTCGATGAGCGATGCCTTGACGACGGTGCGCCAGCGGTCCGCCGGGGCGACCCCCGCGGCATCGAGTGCTTCGAACGAACGGTCGACGAGCATCTTCACGACGCCGTCGGCCGTCATGCCCGGCTCGACCGTGTAGGTCGCCGGGAAGAGGAAGCCCTCGACACTCGTCGCCTCGGGCGGCAGGCCCAGGGCCGGGAGGTTCGCGGCGGCGGCCTGCAATTGCTCGATGGGGATGCCGGTGACGAATGCGACCTCGGCGAGGGCGTTCTTCGCCCACATTCCCTCTTGGATCACGAACGTGTTCTCGAGCTTGTTCGCCGGATCGAGCAGGGCATCGAGCGCCGCCTGCGCGCTCATCTCCTCGGCCATGAGGTAGGCGCCCGGGTGGAACTCGGGTTCGGGAGTCTCCTCCAGGAGGAGGTCGTAGAACGCGTCGTACGACGCGGTGACGCCCTCATCGACGAGGTTCTCGGCGATGCTCGAGCCGGTGTCGCCCTCGTGGATCATGAAGACGACCTCGCCGGTGCCCTCGCCCGAGTAGTCGGCGGCGGGAGTGAAGCGCTCGACGAGCGAGTTGATCGGACCCTGGAGGAAGAAGAAGGCGCCGGCCCCGAGCGCGACGACCACGATGAGGCCGATGAGGCAGCCCCACGCGCCGCGCCGCCTCGGCTTCTCGGGCTCGCCGTAGGGGTCGGTTGTCACGTCACGCGGATCGGTCCGCAACGGACGCACCTCGACCGGCTCGGCGACGTCCGCCTCCGCCTGCTCGGCGAGCGCCTGACGCCGTTGCTCGGCCTCGCGCGCCTCACGGCGGGTCATCGGCTGCGAGCTGTCAGAGGCCGGGGCAGCGCCGCGGGAGTCGGCTGCGGGAACGCCCGCACCGGTGGTCGGCCGCACGTCGCCGGCGAGCAGCGCGTGCCAGTCGATGGGTGCAGGGCCCTCGTCAGGTCGCTCTGGGGGGAGCTGGGTCACAGGGTTGGAAGCCCTTCTTCAGTGCCGAGCGCCCGCCCCGGGGCGATGCCCGAGGAGCGCTCCGCGTCGATCGCGTGTTGCAGAATGATAACGGCTGCGACTTGGTCGACGATGGGACGCTGCTTCCGCGACGACTTGCCCGATGCGCGGAGCGCCTGTTGGGCGCTCACCGTCGAGAGACGCTCGTCGACGAGGCGCACTCGTGCACCGGCATCCGCGAGCCGTTGGGCGAAGCCGATGGCGTCGTCGGTCGATGCCGTCGGGTTGCCCGAGAGTGAGAGCGGGTTGCCGACGACCAGCTCGACGACGCCGAATTCGTCGGCGAGCTCGAGGATGCGGCGCACGTCGGCGTCGCCCTCAGCCGCTCGCACGACAGTCTCGACGGGCACGGCGAGCACCGCGCCGGCGTCGCAACGGGCGACGCCGATGCGCGCCCGACCGACGTCGATGCCGAGCCTCGCACCCGTTCGCACGCGCGCTACCGGCTGAGCCCTGTGCGCACGGCCTCGAGTGCAGCAGGGATCGCCGACACATCGCTGCCACCGCCCTGCGCCAGGTCGGGCTTGCCGCCGCCGCCGCCGCCGAGCACGCTGGCCATGGCCTTCGCGAGCGAGCCGGCGTTGGCGCCGGCGTCGCGGGCAGCAGGCGAGGTGGCCACGATGGCGAGCGGCTTGCCGCCGACGACACCGGCGAGGGCGACGACGGATGCCGCATCGCCGATCTGCCCGCGCACCGAGAGTGCCAGCGAACGCAACTCGTCGCCGGAGCCGAGTTCACCGACGGACTCCGCCACCAGCAGCACGTCGCCCACCCGTGCCGCCTTCGCCGCGAGCGCCGGCACTCGGTCGCTCAGCGCCCGCGCCTCGAACGCCTGGATGCGCTTCTCCGCCGCCTTCAGGCTCGACACGAGTTCGCCCACCCGGTCGACGAGCTGCTCGGGTCGCGTCTTCAGGGTCGTCGTGAGCTCGGAGACGAGCGCACGCTCGGAGGCGAACCTGCGGAACGCGTCGAGGCCGACGAGCGACTCGACACGTCGGTTCGAGGCTCCGACGGATGACTCGCCGACGATGTTGATCATGCCGACCTCGGCGCTCGTGGACACGTGCGTGCCCGCGCAGAGCTCGCGCGACCAAGGACCGCCGATGTCGACGACGCGAACGACGTCGCCGTACTTCTCGCCGAAGAGGGCCATCGCGCCGAGCGACTTCGCCTCCTCGAGGGGCATCTCGCGAGTAACGACCTCGAGATTGTCGCGGATCGCCGCGTTGGAGATGTCCTCGATCTCGCTGCGGGTATCGGCCGAGAGCGCAGAGTTCCAGCCGTAGTCGAGCCGGAGGTAGCCCGCCTTGTTGAACGAGCCCGACTGGTGGGCATTGGGGCCGAGCACCTGTCGAAGGGCCGCGTGCACGAGATGCGTGCCCGAGTGGGCCTGCGTCGCGCCGCGACGGTACTGCTCGTCGACCAGGGTGGTCGCGGGAACGCCCACGCCGACCTCTCCGGTGGTGACCTTCACGGTGTGGCTGATGAGGCCCTTGATGGGCTTCTGCACGTCGAGCACCTCGAGCTCGAATCCGTCGCCGACGATGCGGCCCTGGTCGGGTGCCTGCCCGCCGGACTCCGCGTAGAGCGAGGTCTCGGCGAGGATGACCTCCGCGGTCTGGCCGGCCGTCGCGAACGGCACGGGGCGGCCGTCGACGAGCAGGCCGAGCACCGTCGACTGGGTCGTGAGATCGGTGTAGCCGGTGAAGATCGTCTCGCCCTTGGCCCGGAAGTCGGCGTACACGGAGAGGTCGGCGAGCACCTTCTTCTTCGACTTCGCGTCGGTCTTCGCGCGGGTGCGCTGCTGCGTCATGAGCGTGTCGAAGGCGGCACGGTCGACCGAGAGCCCGGCTTCGTCGGCCATCTCGAGGGTGAGCTCGATGGGGAATCCGTACGTGTCGTGCAGGAGGAACGCGGTGTCGCCCGCGAGCTCGGCCTGCCCCGAGCCCTTCGTCTTCGTGACGGCGAGGTCGAGGATCGAGGTGCCGGCCGTCAGCGTGCGGAGGAAGGTCTCCTCCTCGCCGAGCGCGAGCTGCTCGATGTGCGTGTAGTCGGCCGCGACCTCGGGATACGCGGACTTCATCGCGTCGCGCGACGCCGCGAACAGCTCGCGGAACGTCGGCCCCTCCACCCCGAGCAGCCGCATGGCACGGATGCTCCGGCGGAGCAGTCTCCGCAGGATGTAGCCGCGCCCTTCGTTCGACGGGCTCACCCCATCGCTCATCAGCATCAGCGCGGAGCGCACGTGGTCGGCGATGACCCGCATGCGCACGTCATCGTCGTGGTTCGCGCCGTAACGTCGCCCCGAGAGTTCGGCCGCGCGGTCGAGGACCGGCCGCACCTGGTCGATCTCGTACATGTTGTCGACGCCCTGCTTGATGAACGCGACGCGCTCGAGCCCCATGCCGGTGTCGATGTTCTTCTTCGGCAGGTCCTTCACGATGCGGAAGTCGGTCTTCGACACGACATCGTCGATGAGGTACTGCATGAACACGAGGTTCCAGATCTCGACATAGCGGTCATCGTCGGTCGCCGGACCGCCGTCGGCGCCGTACTCCGGTCCACGATCGAAGAAGATCTCCGAGCACGGGCCGGCGGGCCCGGGCTGGCCGGTGTGCCAGTAGTTGGTGTCCTTGCCGAGACGCTGGATCCGCTCTTCGGGGAGGCCCGCGATCGCCTTCCAGAGCTCGATCGCCTCGTCGTCGTCTTCGTACACCGTGACCCAGAGGTCGTTCGGGTCGAAACCGTAGCCGCCGTCGGCCTCGGACGTGGTGAGCAGCTCCCACGCCATGCGGATGGCGCCTTCCTTGAAGTAGTCGCCGAACGAGAAGTTGCCGCTCATCTGGAAGAACGTGCCGTGACGGGGCGTCTTGCCCACTTCTTCGATGTCGTTCGTGCGGATGCACTTCTGCACGCTCGTCGCACGCGGGTACGGCGGGGGAACGAGGCCGGTGAGGTACGGCACGAACGGCACCATGCCGGCGACCGTGAAGAGCAGCGTGGGGTCATCGGAGACGAGCGACGCCGACGGCACGACCGTGTGGCCGCGCTCGGCGAAGAAGTCCAGCCAGCGCTGGCGGATGTCGGCAGTCTGCATGGTTCCGTTCTGGTCCCGCCCGGTGCTTCCGGGCCGTCGAAGAGGTGGGTCGGCGTGTCAGCGAGCTGCAGGGGCGTCGCCGGCCTCCGCGCGGAGCTCGGCGTCACGGGCGTGGTAGCCCTCGGCGATCGCGTTGCCGAACGCCCGTGCCTTCGCGTCGACGCTGGAGAAGAAGTCCCTGCCCTGCGAGGTCTGGTTGACCTGATGCGCGACGACGAATCCGGCCGCGACGCCGACGGTGAACCACAGAATGCTCTTCACGAGGTGCTCCCTGATCGATTTCTCGCCGGCGCACTGCGCTCGGCACGCCTCGCAATAGTCTAGTGGCGCGCGCGGAGCGGCCGGCGAGACGAAACAGGGGCCGCGGGAAACATCCCGCGACCCCTGCTCGAGTGCTGTACGTCAGCGAGCGGCGTAGTACTCCACCACCAGCTGCACGTCGCAGGTCACGGGGACCTCGACGCGCTTCGGACGACGGAGGAGCTGCACCTGGAGCTTGTCGAGCTCGACCTCGAGGTAGCCGGGGAGCTTGGGCAGCACGTCGACGTGACCGCCGGCGGCCGCGACCTGGAAGGGCTCGGTGCCCTCGCTGCGTGCCTTGACGTGCACGAGCTGGCCCGGCTTCACGCGGAACGAGGGGCGGTCGACGAGCTGGCCGTCGACCAGGATGTGACGGTGCACGACGAACTGGCGGGCCTGTGAGATGGTGCGGGCGAAGCCGGCGCGAAGCACGATGGCGTCGAGACGCATCTCGAGCAGCTCGACCAGGTTCTCACCGGTCAGGCCCTCGGCGCGACGGGCCTCGTTGAAGGCGATGCGCAGCTGCTTCTCGCGGATGCCGTACTGGGCGCGCAGGCGCTGCTTCTCACGAAGACGCACCGCGTAGTCGCTGTCCTGCTTGCGCTTGGTGCGGCCGTGCTCGCCCGGGGCGTACGGACGCTTCTCCATGTAGCGGGCGGCCTTCGGGGTGAGGGCGACGCCGAGCGCACGGGAGAGGCGGGTCTTGCTGCGTGACTGGTTCGACACGAATGTCCTTTCGGAAGAATCTCAAGTGAATTCACGGCGCGATCATGCGCCGAAAAACTGTGTCAGAGGGATTCGCCAAGGGTGGATCGGCTACAGATCGCACCCATTCGCCGGTGACTCTCTCGCAGCCGCGCTCGAGAATCAGGCTTCAGGCCAACGGACAGGATATCACGCCGGCCGGGCCCCGCCCAATGCGCCGCGGTCGCCCGATTCGCATCAGCGCCCGCCACGCACGATGCGTCGCAGTTTCGCGAGCCGCGCGGAGACCTCGCGCTCGTTGCCGTGCTCGGTCGGCTCGTAGTAGAGCGCCCCGCGCAGGGATTCGGGCAGGTACTCCTGGGCGACGACGCCGATCTCCTCGTCGTGCGGGTAGCGGTAGCCCTTGCCGTGGCCGAGCCGCTTCGCTCCGGGGTAGTGCGCATCGCGCAGGTGCTTCGGCACGCGGCCGGCCTTACCCTCTCGCACGTCGGCGATCGCCCGGTCGATGCCGACGTACGCGGCATTCGATTTCGGTGCGGTCGCGAGGTGCACGACTGCCTGGGCGAGCGGAATGCGCCCCTCGGGCATGCCGATGTACTGCACCGCGTCGGCGGCGGCCACGGCCACGCCGAGTGCGGTGGGGTCGGCGAGGCCGATGTCCTCGGAGGCGAGCACGATGATGCGGCGCGCGATGAACCGCGGGTCTTCGCCCGCCTCGATCATGCGGGCGAGGTAGTGCAGTGACGCGTCGACGTCACTGCCACGCACCGACTTGATGAATGCGCTGATCACGTCGTAGTGCTCGTCGCCGTTGCGGTCGTAGCGGAGCAGGGCCCGGTCGACCGCGCGGGCCACGACCTCGGTGGTGATGACGGGCTTCACGGATGCCGCGGCATCCGCCTGCTCGTCGTCGTGGCCGTGCTCATCGTCGGGGGCCTCGTCGGCGTCAGTGTCGTCGGCGGCCGGAGGCACGGCGGCTGCCGCCGACTGGGTCGCGGCGACGGATGCCGCCTCGAGAGCGGTGAGCGCCCGGCGCGCGTCGCCCGAGGCGAGCCTGATGATCGTCGCGCGGGCCTCTGGGTCGAGGTCCACCGCGCCGGCGAGACCGCGCGGGTCGGCCACCGCGCGATCGACGAGCATGCCGAGGTCGTCGTCGGTGAGGAGTTCGAGCGTGAGCAGGAGCGAACGCGACAGGAGCGGGGAGATGACCGAGAACGACGGGTTCTCGGTGGTCGCGGCGACGAGGATCACCCAGCCGTTCTCCACGCCCGGGAGCAGGGCGTCTTGCTGCGCCTTCGTGAACCGGTGGATCTCGTCGAGGAAGAGGACCGTCGAGAGGCCGTAGAGGTCGCGACTCGCGCGCGCCTCCTCCATGACCTGGCGAACGTCGCGCACACCCGCGCTGACCGCGGAGAGCTCGACGAACTTGCGGCCCGACGACCGCGCGATCGCCTGCGCGAGGGTCGTCTTGCCGGTGCCGGGCGGGCCCCAGAGGATCACCGAGACCGAACCCGACTCGCCCGTTCGGTCGCCGGCAAGCGCAACCAGGGGCGAGCCCGGCGTCAGGAGATGGCGCTGGCCGGCCACCTCGTCGAGGCTCGTCGGGCGCATGCGCACCGCGAGGGGCGTAGCCCCCGAACGGAGGCCCAGGCCAGAATCCACCATGCTGCAAGCGTAGCCGCGGCATCCGACACCGCCGCCTGCCGGTGCAACGCGGACCGGCAGCCTGGAACCGGCCGCGAGCACCCCGTTTCAGCCCCGCGATTGGTGCGGGCACCGGGGCTTGCGTAGAGTCGGCACGCAGGAGTCCCGAGAAGGAGCATGCGTGGCAACGAATGACCGTCAGGCGCGTGAAGAACGAGCACGCCTACGCACGTACCAGGCCCGACAGGAGGTGCACGCGAGCAAGCAGCGCCGACGCACCCGCGACAACGTCATCGCGGTGATCGCACTCGTCGTCGTGCTCGCCCTCGCAACCGGCGCGCAGCTCTTCTACTTCAGCGGTGGTCCGGGCACGCCCGAGCCGGTCGCCTCCGAGACGCCCACACCCACGCCTTCGGCTCCAGCCGGCGAGAACCAGGGCGACGTGCCGTCGCCCGACCTCGCCGAGGCCCGCACCTGGACCGGCACGCTGACGCTCAACGAGGTCTCCCTCGGCATCGAGCTCGACGGCGCCGCAGCCCCCCAGGCCGTCGCGAGCGAGATCAGCCTCATCCAGTCCGGCTTCTACGACGGCACGACCTGCCACCGCCTCACGAAAGACAGCATCTGGGTGCTCCAGTGCGGCGACCCGGCCGGCGACGGCACGGGCGGTCCCGGCTACAGCTACGGCCCCGTCGAGAACGCGCCCCAAGACGGGCTCTACCCCGCAGGCACCATCGCCATGGCCCGCCAGCAGCAGAACGGCTACAGCAACGGCAGCCAGTTCTTCCTGGTCTACGAGGACACCACGCTGACGGCCGACGAAGCCGGCGGCTACACGGTCGTCGGTCGCGTCACGAGCGGCCTCGACGAGCTGAAGGCCGGCATCACCGACGCCGGCACCGCAGATGGCAGTACCGACGGCTCCCCCGCCGTCCCGGTGACGATCACCGGGTTCACGATCCAATGACGGTCCCGCGCCGCACTTTTCAGGTGCAATAGGCTTGATGCCGTCATCGCCGCGACCCGCGGCATCCGACCTACGACAAGGTGAGGCCGTGTCCGATTCAGAGCAGCAACCGTGGGGCCGCGTCGACGAGACGGGCACCGTCTTCGTGCGGACGAGCGACGGCGAGCGCGCCGTCGGGCAGTTCCCCGACGGCTCGGCTGAAGAGGCACTCGCCTACTTCGAGCGGAAGTACGCAGATCTCGCGGGCCAGGTCGGCCTCCTCGAGCAGCGCGTTCGGCGCGGCGCTCTCCCGCAGCCGACGTCTCGAAGGCGGTCGCCTCGCTCCGCGAGTCGGTGGCGACGGCCAACGCGGTCGGCGACCTCGAGTCGCTCGCGCGCCGGCTCGAGGCGCTCTCGGGCACCACGAAGGAACTGACCGAGCAGCAGCAGGCCGAGGCCAAGGCGGCCGTCGCAGAGGCCATCGCCGAGCGCACGAAGATCGTCGAGCAGGCCGAGGCGCTCGCGGCGCAAGACCCCGCGAAGACGCAGTGGAAGCAGGCGACCGCCGAGCTCGACGAGCTGTTCGCGACGTGGCAGCGTCACCAGCAAGACGGCCCGCGCCTGCCCAAGAACGAGGCGAACGAGCTGTGGAAGCGCTTCCGCGCGGCTCGATCGACCATCGAGCAGCACCGAAAGGCGTTCTTCGCCGAGCTCGATTCCGCGCACCGCGACGTGCGTACCCGCAAGCAGGCGCTCATCGAGCGCGCAGAGGCACTCGCGCCCCGAGGGGCCGATGCCGTCGGCGACTACCGCAACCTGCTCGACGAGTGGAAGCTCGCCGGCCGCGCCGGCAAGAAGCTCGACGATGCGTTGTGGGCGAAGTTCAAGGCCGCCGGCGACGTGCTGTTCCACGCCAAGGCAGAGATCGACGCTCAAGAAGACGAGGCGTACCGAGCCAACCTCGACGAGAAGCTCGCGCTCCTCACCGAGGCCGAGCCGCTCCTCACCGAGAAGGATCCCAAGCAGGCGCGGGCCGCGCTCAACCGCATCCAGCGCAAGTGGGACGAGATCGGCAAGGTCCCGCGCGACCAGGTCCGCGTCGTCGAAGACCGGCTCCGCAAAGTCGAGAACCACGTCAAGTCACTTGAAGACGAGCGCTGGCAGCGCGAGGACCCCGAGAAGAAGGCGCGCTCCGAAGGCATGCTCGGGCAGCTCCAAGCCGCGATCGACAAGCTCGAGGCCGAGCTCACCGCGGCCGAGGCGTCGGGCGACGAGCGCGCAGCGGCATCCGCTCGCGAGGCCCTCGAGGCACGTCGTGCGTGGCTGAAGGCCGTCGGCGGCTGACCCAGGCCAGCAGGGCCGCTCCACCACTCGACCGCACAACCGCCCCGGGGCTACGGGTTGTCCACAATTGCGGCTCCGACGCGCCGATGAGCTCAGCGGATGCTCCAACATGGGCTCATGGCGCGACTTCCCACGGTGCTCGGCACGCATGACCTCCCACTCGCCGAGCTCTGCGCGGCGCGCATCGACGGCGAACTCGTCGCGATCGACGACGGCTGGGCACCCATCGACGAACCCGACCTCCCGTCGCTTCGCGCCGCCGTCGTCGCCCTGCGTGTGCCGCGCTCGCTCATCATCGAGCGACGGTCGGCCGCATGGGTGCACGGCGCCCTCGACGCGCCACCCGCGATCGCGCAGTTCTGCGTTCCCCATCACGAGCGCATCGCGGCGATCAGCGACCGTCGAACCCACGTGCGCGAGGTGACCCTCAGCGACGGCGATGTCGACGATTACCGCGGCGCGCGATGCACGTCCGTATCGAGAACCGCATTCGACCTCCTCCGAGACCCATCGCCCGTCGAGGGCGACACGGTCGCGGTCGTGACGCGCCTCCTGCGCGGTCGGCCCGACGTCACCGAAGCGGTTCGACTGCGACTCGACTCGTCACGGCGCATGCCGCACCGAGCGCGTGCCGTCGACCGGCTCGATCGCGCGAGCGCACTTGCGACCTCCTCCCCGGGCACACCGGGGGCGCAGGCGACGCGTGGCCGCTCAGCCGTCGCTGACGCGGTAGACGTCGTACACCGCGTCGATGCGGCGCACGGCGTTGAGCACGCGGTCGAGGTGGGTGGTGTCGCCCATCTCGAAGACGAAGCGGCTGAGCGCGAGTCGATCGGTCGAGGTCGAGACGTTCGCCGAGAGGATGTTCACGTGATGCTCCGAGAGCACGCGAGTGACGTCTGAGAGCAGCCCCGCCCGGTCGAGCGCTTCGATCTGGATCTGCACGAGGAACACGCTCTTCGAGCTCGGCGCCCACTCGACATCGATCATGCGTTCCGGCTCACGCAGCAGCGATTGCACGTTGTGGCAGTTCGCCTGGTGCACGGAGACGCCCGAGCCGCGGGTGATGAACCCGACGATCTCGTCACCGGGCACCGGTGTGCAACAGCGCGCGAGCTTCACGAGGATGTCGGGCGCACCCCGTACCAGCACTCCGGAGTCCGAGCTCCGCGGAAGGGGTCGTGAGCGCACCGGCATCGGCAGGTCGGGCTCGTCGCCCTCCTCGACATCGCGCACGAGGGCGACGACCTTCTCGAGCACCGACTGCGTCGACACGTGCCCCTCGCCCACGGCGGCATAGAGCGACGACACGTCGTCGTAGCGCAGCTGCGCCGCCACCTCGGCGAAGGACTCCTGGTTCATGAGCTTCTGCAGCGGCAGGTTCTGCTTTCGCATCGCCCGCGCGATGGCGTCGCGACCCTGTTCGATCGCCTCGTCGCGGCGTTCCTTGGTGAACCACTGCCGGATCTTGTTGCGCGCACGCGGGCTCTTGACGAACCCGAGCCAGTCCTTGCTCGGCCCGGAGTCGGGATTCTTCGAGGTGAAGACCTCGACGACGTCGCCGCTCAACAGCTCGCTTTCGAGGGGCACCAACCGGCCGTTGACCTTCGCACCCATCGTGCGATGGCCGACCTCGGTGTGCACCGCATAGGCGAAGTCGACCGGCGTTGCGCCCGCGGGCAGTCCGATCACTCGACCCTTCGGCGTGAAGACGTAGACCTCCTTCGCGCCGATCTCGAAGCGGAGTGAGTCGAGGAACTCGCCGGGGTCGGCCGTCTCGGCCTGCCAGTCCGAGATGTGCGCGAGCCACGCCATGTCGGTCTCGTTCTGGCCCCCCTTCTCGGCCGTGCGACCGGCCGCCATGCGCTCCTTGTACTTCCAGTGCGCGGCCACACCGTATTCGGCACGCTGGTGCATGTCGTGAGTGCGGATCTGGATCTCGACCGCTCGGCCCTTCGGTCCGATGACCGTGGTGTGCAACGACTGGTAGAGGTTGAACTTCGGGGTGGCGATGTAGTCCTTGAACCGGCCGGGCAGCGGGGTCCAGCGGGCATGGATCGCACCGAGCACGGCGTAGCAGTCGCGTACCGAGTTGACGAGCACGCGGATGCCGACGAGATCGTAGATCTCGTCGAAGTCGCGTCCGCGCACGATCATCTTCTGGTAGATCGAGTAGTACTGCTTCGGCCTGCCCACGACCTTGCCGCGGATCTTCGCCACCTTCAGGTCATCGCTGACGAGATCGATGACGTTCTGGACGAACTCCTCGCGCTGCGGTGTGCGCTGCTTCACGAGGCTCTCGATCTCGGCATAGAGCTTGGGGTAGAGCACGGCGAACGAGAGGTCCTCGAGCTCCCACTTGATCGCCTGGATGCCGAGTCGGTGCGCGAGCGGCGCATAGATCTCGAGGGTCTCGGTCGCCTTGCGCGAGGCGGACTCGGCCGGGACGAAGCCCCACGTGCGCGCATTGTGCAGCCGGTCGGCGAGCTTGATGATGAGCACGCGGATGTCCTTCGACATCGCGACGATCATCTTGCGAACGGTCTCGGCCTGCGTCGAGTCGCCGTACTTGACCTTGTCGAGCTTCGTGACGCCGTCGACGAGCATCGCGATCTCGTCGCCGAAGTCGGCGCGCACCTGGTCGAGCGTGTACGCGGTGTCTTCAACGGTGTCGTGGAGCAGCGCCGCAGCGACCGTCTTGGATCCGATGCCGAGGTCGGCGAGGATCTGGGCCACGGCAACCGGATGCGTGATGTACGGCTCGCCGCTCTTGCGCTTCTGCCCCTCGTGGGCGCGCTCAGCGACCGAGTAGGCGCGCTCGACGAGCGAGAGGTCGGCTTTCGGATGGTGCATCCGCACCGTGCGCAGGAGCGTGTCGACCGCACCCGACGGCTGGGCCTTCGAAAAGATCCGAGGGACCAGACGGCGCAGCGATGCCGTCGAGTTGACCCCGGTCTCCGTCATCGCTCAGCACCTCCAGAACTCAATTATCGCCGTTTCTCGGGCACCGGGTGACCGGCCGCATCTCGCCTGACGCGAACATCACGCCGTGGGCAGCGCCTCAGCGTCGGCCGATGCGACGCCCGCACGCTCGCGTTCCTTCAGGACCTTCTGATCGTGACGGTGGATCGCGGTCTCTCCCTCGCGAAGCTGCGAGTAGAGCGGCGCAGCGATGAACACCGTCGACCACGTGCCCACGAGGATGCCGATGAGCAGCGCCAGCGAGATGTCGCGCAACGTGTCGGCACCGAGCACGCCGGCGCCGATGAAGAGGATCGCCGCCACCGGCAAGGCCGCCACGACACTCGTATTGATGGAGCGGACGAGCGTCTGGTTCACCGCGAGGTTGACCGACTCGGCGAAGGTCCGACGAGACTCCTGGCCGTCTTCGGCCGTGTTCTCCCGGATCTTGTCGAACACGACGACCGTGTCGTAGAGGGAGTAGCTGAGGATCGTGAGGATGCCGATCATGGCCGCGGGGCTGATCTCGAAACCGAACGCGGCGTAGAAGCCCGTGGTCACGATGAGGTCGGCCATGAGCGCGAGGATCGCGGCGACCGACATCTTCCAGGTTCGGAAGTACAGCGCCATGACGAGCGCGGCGAGGAGGATGAAGGCGAGCAGGCCGACGATCGCCTGGCGGGTGACGTCCGCACCCCAGCTCGGGCCGATGAACGAGGACGCGACCTCGGCCTCGGGAACGTCGTAGGCCTCGGCGAGGGCCGTGGTGACCTCGCGGGAGTCGGCCTGAGACAGTTGGTCGGTCTGCACGCGCACGCCGTCGTCTCCGACGATGGTCACCTTCGTCACCGCGTCGGGCACGACGGACGCGACGGCCTCGTGGGCGGGCTCGGGCGAGGCGTCCTCGACGCCGACGATCTGGAACTGCGACCCGCCGCGGAACTCGATGCTGAAGTTCACACCGGTGAACAGCGGCACGATCACCGACAGCAGGATCAGCACACCGGCGATGGTGTACCACTTCTTGCGTCCGCCGACGAAGTTGAACGAGCGCTTGCCCGTGTAGAGGTCGTTGCCGAAGGTCGTGAGACGGTTGGCCATCAGGACTCCTTCCCGTCGTTCGACGTAGTGCCGGCGCCGACCGACTCCGCCTTGCGCTCGGCGATCGTCTGGCGGCGCTGCGCCTCCTTCGAGCTCGACGCGGCCTTCCTTGCGGACACCGCGACGGGTTTGCGGAACTCGGCACGACCGCGATAGACGGCGCCGAGCGCGTTCGGGTCGAGACCTGACCACGGGTTGCCGCTCGAGAAGAACCTCGTCTGGGCGAGGAGCTGCAGCATCGGGTGCGTGAAGAGGATCACCACGACGACGTCGATGATCGTCGTCAGGCCGAGGGTGTAGGCGAAGCCCTTGACGCTGCCGACCGCGAGGATGAACAGCACGATCGCGGCGAGCAGGTTCACGCCCTTCGAGGCGAGCACTGTGCGGAACGCGCGCTTCCAGCCGGCCTCGACGGCGCCGACGAGCGGCCGGCCGTCGCGCAACTCGTCTCGCACACGTTCGAAGTACACGATGAACGAGTCGGCGGTGAAGCCGATGGCGACGATGAGGCCCGCGATGCCCGCGAGCGAGAGGCGGTAGCCCTCTCGCCACGACAGGATCGTGATCATCAGGTAGGTGATGAGTGCGGCGATCACGAGCGAGGCGATGGTCACCGAACCGAGCGCGCGGTACTGGAAGAGCGTGTAGATCACCACGAGGATGAGGCCGATGAGGCCCGCGATGAGGCCGCTCTGCAGCTGCGAGGTGCCGAGCGTCGCCGAGATCGTGTCGGATGACTGCACGGTGAAGCTGATCGGCAGTGCACCGAACTTCAACTGGTCGGCGAGAGACTTCGAGCTCTCCTGCGTGAAGCTGCCCGTGATCTGCGGCCGCCCATCGGTGATCGCGCCGTTCATCGACGGGGCCGTGAGCACGGCGCCGTCGAGCACGAAGGCGAACTGGTCGCGCGGTGTCTGGCCCTGGAGTCCGAAGAGGCGGGTGCTGACCTCCGCGAAGTCCTCGGTGCCCTTGCCGTCGAACTCGATGTTGACCGCCCACGTGCCGGTGGAGGCGCCGGTCTGGGTCTGCACCATGCCGTTCGTGGCGTCGACGATGTTCTCGCCGCTCGCCTCGACCGGGCCGAGGAGGTACTTCGCGGTGCGCGAGAGGTCGCACGTGACGAGCGGCTCGTCGGCGGGGGCGACATTCGTGGCGGCCTCGTCGATGGTGGCGCAGTCGAAGTTGTCGAACTCGTCTTGCAGCGCCGGGGTGACCCACGCGAGGTCGCTGCCGTCGGTCGGTTCCGTGGTGGGCGTCGACTCCAGCTCGGCGGGCTCTTCGGTCGGCTCCGCGCTCGCCTCGATCGACGTGTTGGTCGCCGCGTCGGCGAGCAGCACGGCGCGCAGCTCGAGCTTCGCCGACGACTCGATGCGGGCTCGCGTCTGGTCGTCGAGCTCGCCCCGGGATGCGGACGACGACGTTGTCACCCTCGGTGTTGATCTCGGCCTCGGCGACACCCGACGCGTCGACACGCTGCCGGATGATCGAGACCGCCTGGTCGAGCTGCTCTTGCGAGACGTCGGCGCCGGTCTCGACCTTCGGCGCGAGGATGATCTGCGTGCCGCCCTCGAGATCGAGCGCGAGCTTCGGGGTCCAGGATCCTCCGCCCCAGATGACTCCCGCGGCATTGATGCCGAAGAGGATCGCAATGATCACACCCAGCCAGGTGAGTGAACGCCATGCCTTACGGACGGGCGCCGGCCGGGATGACCGCTTCGATGGTGCAGCCACGGTGTTCTGCTTTCTTTGCAGGAGCCCGCGCAAGAAGCGCGGGCCGAGCGTCGGGGAGGAGTCTTAGTCGTCCGACTTCTTGGTGTCGGGCGTCTCGTCGGTGGTCACGTCGGTCGTTGCGTCTTCGACGCGCTCGCCGTACTCGGGCGAACCCTCGACCGCGACCGGAGCATCGTCGACGACCACGTCGGCCTTCGGCTCGACCACGCGCGCGACGGTCTGGCGGTGAACCGTGAGCACGGTGCCGGGCGAGGTCTCGAGCAGCACCTGGTTCTCGTCTTCATCGATCGAGAGGATGGTGCCGAACACGCCGAAGTTCGTCATGACCTTCGCGCCCGCCTGGACCTTCGACTGCAGCTCGCGCGCATCTGCCTGGCGCTTGCGCGAGTTACGGAACATGAAGAAGATCAGGACCGCCAGGACGGCGAGCATGATGATGGTGAACGGATCGAACGTCATGAGAGGGAGGTACCTTCCGGTGTGCGGCAAGCGCACGAAGTCAGTGGCGTTGAGGGCTGTGCCTCAATGGATTATAGGTCATCGATCGGAAGGGCGGTTCCCACGTCGGGAGCGCGGTCGGACAAGCCGAAGTGACGCCACGCGGCTGAGGTCGCGACGCGCCCGCGAGGAGTGCGCGTGATGAGGCCGATGCGAACGAGGAACGGCTCGACGACCGCCTCGATGGTCTCGGACTCCTCGCCCACCGATACGGCGAGCGTGTTCAGGCCGACGGGACCGCCCCCGAAGCGCGTGAGGATGATCTGCATGACCGCGCGATCGAGACGGTCGAGCCCGAGCGGGTCGACGTCATAGAGCTCGAGCGCGGCTCGCACCGCGGAGATGTCGGCTCGTCCGCCGTGCACGAGCGCGTAATCGCGCACCCGTCGAAGCAGGCGGTTCGCGATGCGCGGCGTGCCGCGGCATCGACCGGCGATCTCGGCGAGCGCCTCCTGATCGACGTCGAGGCCGAGTAGGACGGCAGCGCGGGCGAGCACCCGCTCGAGCTCGGCCTCGTCGTAGAACTCGAGGTGTGCGGTGAAGCCGAACCGGTCGCGCAGTGGATTCGGCAGGAGTCCGGCTCGTGTGGTGGCGCCCACGAGGGTGAACGGCGAGAGGTCGAGCGGCACCGACGTGGCGCCCGCACCCTTGCCGACCATGATGTCGATGCGGAAGTCTTCCATGGCGAGGTAGAGCATCTCTTCGGCCGATCGCGCCATGCGGTGGACCTCGTCGATGAAGAGCACCTCGCCCGGTACGAGCGAGCTGAGGATCGCGGCGAGGTCGCCGGCATGCTGGATCGCCGGCCCGCTCGACATGCGGAGCGGTCGGCCGCCCTCGAAGGCCACGATCATCGCGAGCGTCGTCTTGCCGAGCCCGGGTGGCCCCGCGAGCAGGATGTGGTCTGGCGTGCGCTGCTGCAGGGTGGCGGCGGTGAGCAGCAGCTGCAGTTGGCTGCGCACTCGAGTCTGGCCGACGAACTCCTCGAGGCTCTTCGGACGGAGCGCCCCTTCGAACGCGAGCTCGGCTTCGGACGCGAGGACCGGGTCGGTGAGATCGAGGTCGGCTTCGCTCATCGGGCTCTCCCGTGCTGTTGTGCTGGGCCGAGCCGCGCGAGCGTCAGCCTGAGCAGGGTGGGCACCGAGGCCGCTTCGATGTCGGATGCCCCGGCGATCGTCTCGTCGACCGCCTCGGCGGCGACTCGCTCGGACCAGCCGAGGCCGGTGAGGGCCGCGAGCACGCTCTCGGCCGCCCCGCCGGACACGACTGGGGTAGCCCGGGAAGGCGCTGCAGTGGCGATGAGCTTGCCGGCCAGCGACACGGTGATGAGCTTCGCGGTCTTCGGCCCGATGCCGCTGACCTTGCGGAACACCGCGTCGTCGTCGCGCTGCACCGCCTCGGCGATCTGGTCGGGGGACAGCGCCGACAGCACGCCGAGTGCCGACTTTGGCCCGACCCCGGTGACGCCGATGAGCAGGTCGAACACGTCGAGCTCGTCGCGAGTGGCGAAGCCGAACAGCGTGAGCGAGTCCTCGCGCACGACGAGGGTCGTGTGCGCGCTCACCTCGTGTCCGGCTCGACTGGCGAGCGCGAATGCGGGCGTCGTGTTGACGTGGAACCCGACACCGCCGACCTCGATGACGACCGAGTTGCCGGCAGCGGTGAGCACGCGGCCGTGAAGAGAGGAGATCACTCCTTCAGCCTACGGGCGGCACCCGACACGGCTGCGGAGCGCTCTGCGGCGATCCACGCCCGCTGCGCCGGCGTGAGGGTCGCACCGTCGGAGGTGCCGGCCGCCGCGTCGCGGACGGCACCTCCTGCCACTCCCCCGGTGCGCCAGGCGTGGCAGATGGCGAGGGCGAGCGCGTCGGCGGCATCCGCCGGCTTGGGCACCGCGTCGAGCCCGAGGATGCGCGCGACCATCGCGCCCACCTGCTTCTTGTCGGCACGGCCGTATCCGGTGATGGCGGCCTTGACCTCGCTCGGCGTGTGCAGCGCGACGGGCAGCCCTCGACGCGCCGCGATGAGCATCGCGACGCCCGAGATCTGCGCCGTGCCCATGATGGTCGACACGTCGCTGCGGGCGAAGACCCGCTCGAGCGCGACCGCGTGCGGCCGATGCTCCTCGATGATCGCCTCGAGCCCGTCGGCGATGCGCGCGAGGCGCTGCGGCGTCGCGTGTTCGGCCGGCGATCGAAGCACGATGACGTCGACGAGGCGCGCCGTGCGGTTCGGGTCGACGTCGACCACCCCGACGCCGCATCGCGTCAGGCCCGGGTCGATGCCGAGCACTCGCACGGCGATCGGCTACTCCGCCTCGAGCTCGGCCTGCACCTCTGGGGTGAGGTCGAAGTTCGAGTAGATGTTCTGCACGTCGTCGCTGTCTTCGAGTGCGTCGATGAGGCGGAACACCTTGCGGGCCGTCTCGGCGTCGACCTCGACCTTGAGCGACGGCACGAACGCGGCATCCGCCGAGTCGTAGTCGATGCCGGCCTCCTGCAGCGCGGTGCGGGCGGCGACCATGTCGGATGCCTCGGTGATCACCTCGAACGTGTCACCCTCGTCGGTGACCTCTTCGGCGCCCGCGTCGAGCACGGCGCTGAGCACGTCGTCTTCGGTGAGGCCGTCGGACTTGCTGACGACGATGACGCCCTTGCGCGCGAAGTTGTAGGCCACCGAGCCCGGGTCGGCCATCGTGCCGCCATTGCGGGTCATGAGGGTGCGCACTTCGGCGGCCGCGCGGTTGCGATTGTCGGTGAGGCACTCGATGAGGAGGGCGACGCCGTTGGGGCCGTAGCCTTCGTACATGATGGTCGTGTAGTCGATCGACTCACCCGACAGCCCAGCGCCGCGCTTGATGGCGCGGTCGATGTTGTCGTTCGGGACGGAGGTCTTCTTCGCCTTCTGCACGGCGTCGACGAGGGTCGGATTGCCCGAGAGGTCGGCGCCGCCCATCTTCGCCGCGACCTCGATGTTCTTGATGAGCTTCGCGAACGACTTCGCACGACGCGAGTCGATGATCGCCTTCTTGTGCTTCGTCGTCGCCCACTTGGAATGCCCGGACATGCGTCTCCTGAATCGAATGCTCGCGCGCGACATCGCCTGCCGTGCCCAGCCATTCTAAGACAGCGGTGGTTCCACGCAGTTCAGACGAGCAGCTTCTGCAGGGTGCGGAGATTCCGATTCGTCGTGGTGGGCTTGTAGCGGGGCTTGGCGAGCAGCTTCGCGAAGGGCGTCTGCACGGTCGTGCCCTTGACGGGGTTCCAGTAGACGACGCCTTCACCGCGGGCGATGGGGTCGACCTGGGGGTCGGGCTCTCCTGCCGACGCCACGAGGTCATCGAGCACCGCGTCGTCGGAGCCGAACACGACCCACGGCTGTCGAGCGGCGTCGGATGCATCGAACGGGAACGCCTCGATCACCCGTTCGACCTGCTTGCGGGTGACGAGCACGATCCACGCGTCGTAGCCGAAGCGATCGCGAAGCGCTTGCTCGATGCGCTGCTTCGGGTCGGCGGATGCCGCGTCATCGGTCGCCGTGAAGACGACGTTGCCGCTCGCCAGCACCGTGCGCACCTCGTCGAACCCGAGCTCGTCGAAGAGCGCTCGGAGGTCGGCAGACCTGATCGTGATGCCGCCGACGTTCACGCCGCGGAGCAGGGCGATGTACCGGGTCATCAGTCCACCGTACGGGCGCGCACCTTGCCGAGGAAGTACTCGTGAAAGCGATACTCCCCCGTGATCTCGGGGTGGAAGCTGGTTCCGAGGAGGTTGCCCTGCTCGACGGCGACGACCCTGCCGTCGGTCAGCGATGCGAGCGGCGTCGCGGCCGCTCCGACCGACTCCACGACGGGGCCCCTGATGAACACCGCGTGCACCGGCTCATCGCCGAGGGCCGGGATGTCGAGGTCGGTCTCGAACGACTGGTTCTGCGAGCCGAAGGCGTTGCGGCGAACGACCACGTCGAGCCCGCCGAGCGATTGCTGCCCGGTGATCGCATCGAGCACGGTGTCGGCGAGCATGATGAGCCCGGCGCACGTTCCGTAGACCGGGAGCCCGTCGGCGATGGCCGTCTTGAGTGGCTGCTGCAGGCCGAAGGTGCGGGCGAGCTTGTCCATGACGGTCGACTCGCCGCCCGGGATCACCAGGCCGTCGATCGCCGCGAGCTCCTCGGGCCGACGCACGAGCGACACGTCGGCGCCCAGCTTCGCGAGCACGTGGGCATGCTCACGGAAGTCGCCCTGGAGGGCGAGCACTCCCACACGCGGGCCCGACTCGGCGGGATGCGGTGCGTCGAGCGATTCGGTCCGGAGGTTCGACGTCACCAGCCGCGCTCGGCGAGGCGATGCGGGGCCGCGAGGTCGCCGACGTTGATGCCGACCATGGCCTCACCGAGGCCACGCGACACCTCGGCGATGACCGACGGGTCGTCGTAGAAGGTGGTGGCCTTCACGACGGCCGCGGCACGTGCCTCGGGGTTGCCCGACTTGAAGATGCCCGAGCCGACGAAGACGCCGTCGGCGCCGAGTTGCATCATCATCGCGGCGTCGGCGGGGGTGGCGACGCCGCCTGCGGTGAAGAGCACGACCGGCAGTTTGCCGGTCTCGGCGACCTCGAGCACGAGCTCGTAGGGCGCCTGCAGGTCTTTCGCCGCCACGTAGAGCTCGTCGCGGGTCATCGACTTCAGCTGGTTGATCTCGGAGGTGATCTTGCGGATGTGCTTGGTCGCCTCGGACACGTCGCCCGTGCCGGCCTCACCCTTCGAGCGGATCATCGCGGCGCCCTCGTTGATGCGGCGAAGCGCCTCGCCGAGGTTCGTCGCACCGCAGACGAAGGGGGTGTTGAACGCCCACTTGTCGATGTGGTTCATGTAGTCGGCAGGCGAGAGCACCTCGGACTCGTCGATGTAGTCGACGTCGAGCGCCTGCAGCACCTGCGCCTCGACGAAGTGGCCGATGCGGGCCTTCGCCATGACGGGGATCGAGACCTCGGCGATGATCGCCTCGATGAGGTCGGGGTCGCTCATGCGCGCGACGCCGCCCTGTGCACGGATGTCGGCGGGGACGCGCTCGAGCGCCATGACGGCGACGGCGCCGGCGTCTTCGGCGATGCGCGCCTGCTCGGCCGTGACGACGTCCATGATGACGCCGCCCTTCAGCATCTCGGCGAGGCCGCGCTTCACACGGCTGGAGCCGGTGTGAGAGGTGGCGGCGGGCGCGGGGGCGGAGGCTTCGGTCATGGGGTCAATCCTAATCGTCGGAACGGATGCGGCGGTCGCCGCGATGTCATGCTCGGCCGCACGCAGTGGACGTCGTGTCCATCGGCGCGATGCCACCGGTCAGGCCGGCCAGGCCTCGGCGATCTCCTGGCGTACCTCGCCGAGCAGGCGCGGTAGCGCCTTGGTGCCGGCGATGATCGGGAAGAAGTTCGAGTCGAGCGCCCAGCGCGGCACGATGTGCTGGTGCAGGTGCTCCGCGATGCCCGCCCCGGCGATGCGACCCTGGTTCATGCCGATGTTGAATCCGTCGCATCGGGACACCTGCTTCACGACCCGCATCGCGACCTGCGTGAGCTCGCCGATCTCGGCGACCTCCTCGGGCGTCGCCTCGTCGTAGGTGGCGACGTGGCGGAAGGGGCACACGAGTAGGTGGCCGCTGTTGTACGGGTAGAGGTTCAGCAGCACATAGGCATGGGTGCCGCGCGCCACGATGAGCGCCTGCTCGTCGCTCATCTCGGGGGCACGGCAGAACGGGCACGCGTGCTCGTCGGGCTGCTGCCCGTGCTGGATGTAGACGAGGCGATGCGGGGTCCAGAGTCGCTGGAACGCGTCGGGCACGCCGGCGAGGTCGGCCGCGGCATCCGTCGGCACGCCCTCGAACTCGTCGGCCTGATACGCGCTCATGCCACCAGATCGTCTTTCGTGACCACCTGTCGGCGCTCGTCGATGGCGAGGCGGATGCGGCGCACGGCCTCGGCGATCGGCACGCCGTTCTCCTGGCTGCCGTCTCGGAAGCGGAAGCTCACCGTCTCGCCCGCGCGGTCTTCTTCGCCGGCGATCAGCTGGAACGGCACCTTGAGCTTGGTGTGCGTCCGGATCTTCTTCTGCATGCGGTCGTCACTCGAGTCGAGTTCGGCGCGCACGCCGTGGCGCTGCAACTGTTCGATGACGGCACCGAGGTAGGGCGCATACTCGTCGGCGACCGGGATGCCGACGACCTGCACGGGCGCGAGCCACACGGGGAAGGCGCCGGCGTAGTGTTCGAGCAGGATCGCGAAGAACCGCTCGATCGAGCCGAACAGCGCACGGTGGATCATGATCGGGCGCTTCTTGTGCCCGTCGCGGTCGGTGAACTCGAGCTCGAAGCGCTCGGGCAGGTTGGGGTCCACCTGCACGGTCGAGAGCTGCCAGGTGCGGCCGATCGCGTCACGCGTCTTGAGGTCGATCTTGGGCCCGTAGAACGCGGCCTCACCGGGCATCTCGGTGAGCTTGAGCCCGCTCGCGCGAGCCACGTTGCGGAGCGCGTTGGTGGAGTACTCCCAGAACTCGTCGGAGCCGATCCATTTGTCTTTGTGGTCGTCGCGCATCGACAGCTCGAGTTCGAAGTCGTCGAGGCCGAAGTCGCGCAGCATCGAGATGACGAACGCCAGGACCTTTGCGGTCTCCTCCTCGAGCTGCTCGGGGGTGACGAAGAGGTGCGAGTCGTCTTGCGTGAAGCCGCGCACCCGGGTGAGTCCGTGCAGTGCACCGGAGAGCTCGTTGCGGTACACGGTGCCGTTCTCGGCGAGCCGCATCGGCAGGTCGCGGTAGCTGCGCCCGCGCTCCTTGTAGATGAGGATGTGCATCGGGCAGTTCATGGGCTTCAGGTAGTAGTCCTGGCCATGCTTCGTGATGTTGCCCTCGGCGTCGCGCTCCTCGTCCATGTGGATGGGCGGGAACATGCCCTCCTTGTACGTGACGAGGTGGTTCGACTGGAGGAAGAGGTCCTCCTTCGAGATGTGCGGGGTGTACACGTAGGTGTAGCCGTCGGCGATGTGGCGACGGCGCGCGTGCTGCTCCATCTCCATGCGCACGACGCCGCCGCGCGGGTGCCACACCGAGAGACCGGAGCCGATCTCCTCGGGGAAGCTGAAGAGGTCGAGTTCGCGCCCGAGCTTGCGGTGGTCGCGCTTGGCCGCCTCCTCGAGGCGGTGCTGGAAGGCACGCAGCTCGTCTTTCGTCGGCCAAGCGGTGCCGTAGATGCGCTGCAGCTGGGGGTTCTTCTCGGAGCCACGCCAGTACGCCGCTGCGAGACGAGTGAGCGCCCAGCCGTTGCCGATCATGCGGGTGTTCGGCAGGTGCGGTCCGCGGCAGAGGTCTTTCCAGACGGTCTCGCCGGTCTTCGGATCGACGTTGTCGTAGATCGTGAGCTCGCCGGCGCCGACCTCGACCGACTCGTGGTCGTCGCCGCTCGACTCGCCGTGCCCGGCCGCGCCCTTCAGCCCGATGAGCTCGAGCTTGTACGGCTCGTTCGCAAGCTCGGCCCGGGCCTCCTCGTCGGTGACGACCCGGCGCATGAACCGCTGCCCGGCCCGAACGATGCGGGACATCTCCTTGTCGAGCGCCTTCAGGTCTTCGGGCGTGAACGCCTCGGCGACGTCGAAGTCGTAGTAGAACCCGTCGGTCACGGGCGGGCCGATGCCGAGTCTCGCCTCGGGGTTCACCGCCTGCACCGCCTGCGCGAGCACGTGTGCGGCCGAGTGGCGGAGGATGCTGAGCCCGTCGGGAGAGTCGATCGTGACCGGCTCGACCGCATCGGCGTCGGTGACCGTCGTGGCGAGGTCCTTCAGCTCGCCGTTGACGCGCATTGCGACAACGGACCGGTCGGTGAAGAGCTCGAAGCCGTCGGCCACCTTGGTGTACTCCCTGCGTATCGGAACACGAAACCCTTCAACTGTAGTGCGAGCCCGGCGCCACGCCCGCCGGTCGTCAGGGGCCCCACTGATGCAGCGTCGCGAGGTCAGTTCTAGAGTTTTCCTCATGACTACCGAATCGAACGACCTGACCCCGACCGGGCTCGGCGAACACGTGGTCGACGCGGCGGAATTCGAACCGGATCTCTCCGCCGCCGACTGGGCCGCCAAGTTCCGCGTCGACGACGTCAGGCTCACGCCCATCCACCTCGCGCCCTTCGAGGTCCTCAGCCCGGTGAAGACCATCGGCCGCGGGCGCACGAACCTCACCCTCATCCGTCCCACCATCTTGCAGACGGATGCCGCGACGCCCTTCGCCTCCTTCGACCGGCGCGAGTCGCCGAACCGGAACCCCGCCGTCTCGGTGCACTTCAACGCGAGTGCGTACGGCGTCACGTGGACCGGCACCTACGTCTTCGCGTTCGCCGTCGACGCGCCGACCCGCGCGGCCTTCACGCCGAGCGGGTTCGCGGGCAGCGGCACGGTGGATGCGCCGGGCTCGATCCGGTTCGCCGGGCGACGCGTGATCACCGTGATCCTGCGCAGCGTCCCGCCGAACCAGGACGTCTTCGCCGCGATCGAGCAGACGTCGGGCGAGTCCTGGTCGTGGTTCTCGACCTCGATCGGCCGGCCGCCCATCGTCATCGACACGGTCGCCGGCGGCTGACGCCCGCATGCGCAATTCTTGAGCGCTCCACCGCACGAGCTGCCACCGACTTGCGCTGCCCATCGCAAGAACTCGACAACCTCTCGACAATCGCTCGCAGCTGCTTGTGCGGCGGCGTCGCGCAGTCGTACAGTCGCCACATCCGGCGGCTCCACCGGATGCCCGGCGCACGAATCGAGCTGAAACGAGTCGATGATGACACGTCCGATGAGCACCCGCACGCGTTCGTCCGGCCGGCCCCGCCGCCGGTTGCGGTCCTCGATCCTCGTCGCCGCGCTCGCGTGCGGCGCAGTGGTCGGGGCGGGCTCCCCCGCCGCGGCGAGCGCGGAGCCCACACCGGTCACCCGTGCAGCGCTCGACCCCGTCCTGGTCGAGGGACGAGGCGCCCAGGTGGCCTTCCTCGAGCAGGAAGCCGAGAACGCGGAGACGAACGGCGAGCTCATCGGGCCCGATCGCTCGGCGTACACGCTGCCGGCTGAGGCATCCGGTCGCACCGCTGTGCAGCTCGATCCCGGCGAGTACGTGGAGTTCACCCTGCCCGCGCCCACGAACGCCATCACGGTGCGGTACAGCATCCCCGATGCGCCGAACGGCGGCGGCATCACCGCGCCGCTCGCGGTGAGCGTCGACGGTGGGACATCCGAGACGATGACCCTCACCTCCCAATACGCGTGGCTCTACAACCAGTACCCGTTCACGAATGACCCGAACGCGGGACTCCTGCACCCCGACTGGTGGATCACCGAGTGCGGTTGCGTGCCCGGCGAGGGCTTCGAGGTGACGAAGCCGTTCCGCCCGATGCACTTCTACGACGAGCAGCGGATGCTCCTGAGCCGCACCCACCCGGCCGGTTCCGTCGTGCGCCTCACGGCACCGCAGGGCACGGATGCCGCATGGACCGTCATCGACCTGCTCGACTCCGAGTTCGTCGCACCGCCTGCGACGCGACCCGCCGGCTCGGTGAGCGTGACGAAGTTCGGCGCAGACCCGACCGGACGACGCGATGCGGGCAATGCCTTCCGCACGGCGATCGCGTACGCCCAGCGACACGATCTCACGGTGTACGTGCCGGCCGGCACGTTCCAGGTCAACGAGCACCTGATCGTCGACGACGTCACGATCGAGGGCGCAGGCAACTGGCACACGATCATCCGCGGGTCGCAGGTGGCGCTGAAGAAGCTGGCACCCGACGGGTCGGTGCACACCGGCGTCGGCTTCTACGGCCGGGATGCCGCGGCAGGCGGGAGCTCCAACGTGCACCTCGCCGACTTCGCCATCGAGGGCGACGTGCGCGAGCGCATCGACACCGATCAGGTGAATGCCGTCGGCGGCGCCATGAGCGACTCGACCATCAGCGGACTCCACATCAGCCACACCAAGGTCGGGCTCTGGTTCGACGGGCCCATGCAGGGCGTCGCGGTGACCGGCAACATCGTCGTCGACCAGATCGCGGATGCGCTGAACTTCCACACCGGTGTCGCCGACTCGGTCGTCTCGGGCAACTACGTGCGCAACACCGGCGACGACGGCCTCGCGATGTGGTCGGAGGCGACGGCGAACGCCGGCAACACGTTCGACCGCAACACGGTGCAGACGCCCACGCTCGCAAACGGCATCGCGATCTACGGCGGCACCGACAACACCGTGTCGAACAACCTCGTCGCCGACCCGATCCGTGAGGGCAGCGGCATCCACGTGGGCTCTCGCTTCGGGGCCGAGGCGTTCACCGGGCACCTCTGGATCACCGACAACACCACCGTGCGCGCCGGCACCTCTGAGCTCAACTGGAACATCGGACTCGGCGCGATCTGGCTCTACGCCCTCGACCGGCCGATCGACGCCGATGTGCAGGTGGTGGGCAACCATCTGCTCGACAACACCTACAACGCGATCCTGCTCGTCGCCGACTGGCCGGTGAAGGACTTGTACTCGATCACGAACGTGCACTTCAGGGACCTTCGCATCGACGGCACCGGCACCTCCGTCGTGAGCGCGCGCGTTGCGGGCTCGGCCTCATTCGAGAACGTCGACGCCCGTAACGTCGGGGCGGTCGGTGTGAACAACTGCGGCTCGTTCAACTTCCCGCCCACCGGGTCGGAGTTCTCGCTCATCGACCTCGGCGGCAACGACTCGAGCGGTGCGAACACGACCGGGCCGTGGCTCGCCCCATGGGAGCTGCCGAACACCATCACGTGCGACGACCGGCCCCCGGTCGTGGCGCCGCCGGCACCGAGTCCGTGGTGATGCCCGGGCGCTCCACTGACCTCGCTTCCACCTGAACGTGCGACCCGCCGAGGTGCGAGGATGACGGGATGCGGGCAGTCGTGTACGACCGGTACGGCCCACCCGAGCACGTGCTCAGGCTCGAGGAGCTCGACCCGCCGTCGATCGGCGAGCACGAGGTGCTGGTCCGCGTCCGCGCTGCCTCCGTCAACTCGTGGGACTGCGACAACCTGCTCGGCAGGCCGTTCCTGACTCGAGCAGGATGGGGCCTCCGGCGACCGAAGCGCCGGGTGCTCGGCGCGGATGTCGCGGGTGACGTCGTCGCCGCAGGGCGAGGAGTGACGAGGTTCCGGCCCGGTGATCTCGTGTTCGGCGACCTCTCGGCTTCGAACTGGGGCGGCTTCGCAGAGTTCGCGAGCGCCCCCGAGCACGCGCTCGAGCGCAAGCCCGCCGGACTCCCCTTCGAGCAGGCCGCAGCCATCCCGCAAGCCGGTGTGATGGCGCTCCAAGCAGTCGGCCAGGCAGGCGGGGCCGGTCGGCGTGCGCTCGTCAACGGTGCCGGCGGCGGTGTCGGGACGTTCGCGATCCAACTCCTTCGCGCCTCCGGAACCCACGTCACAGGCGTGGACTCAGCGGAGAAGCTCGATCTCATGCGGTCGCTCGGCGCCGAGACGGTGATCGACTACACCCGGGAGAACGTCGCAGACCGCACCGAGCGCTTCGACCTGATCATCGACGTCATCGCCAGGCGATCGATGTTCGACTACAAGCGCCTCCTGGCTCCTGGGGGGCGGTACATCATGATCGGCGGTGCCACGAGTCGGATCGCACAGGTGCTGCTGTTCGGCGCCTGGGAGGTGATGACCCGCAGCAGCCGGAGCATGGGATTGCTCGTTCATCGGCCGAACCACGATCTCGAGCGGCTCGGAGCCCTCGCAGCGCAGGGGGCCCTCGTTCCCGTGATCGGCCGGACGTTCGAACTCGCGGAGGTGGCAGAGGCGATGCGGATGGTGATCGACGGCCGAGCCCTGGGCAAGGTGGTCGTCACGATCGCCTGACGTCGGAGAGCTTGCGCCCGGTACGTGGGGTCAACGGGAATGCCGGCGTCTTCGTCGACACCCCGGACCCTCACGACCAAGGCTGCGGCATCAGCATAGGCCTGCGCGGCCCCGTCAAACTCGGAGTTTGCTCGGAACTTCGGCGGCCAGTGCCGACGCCTGCCGGACGACCACCAGACGAGAAAAGCCCCGGCTGATGCCGGGGCTTCGTGGTGGGCGATACTGGGATCGAACCAGTGACCTCTTCCGTGTCAGGGAAGCGCGCTACCGCTGCGCCAATCGCCCAAGTCGAGAACGGGTTCTCGGCCTGGAGGTGGATACGGGATTCGAACCCGTGTATACGGCTTTGCAGGCCGCTGCCTCGCCTCTCGGCCAATCCACCGTGTCTGGGTTCTCCACCAAAAGAACAGGAATCGGGCTTGCGCCCGATCCTGATCAGAGCGGATGACGAGATTCGAACTCGCGACCCTCACCTTGGCAAGGTGATGCGCTACCACTGCGCCACATCCGCGTTGCTCGCATTTCTGCGTGCAGAGAGACTCTAACCGATTGCCGGATCGATTCACAAACCGAGCGGGTTCCACTGCCCGTTCCTCCCGGTCATTCCCGGTTTCCGCCCCGTGAACCCGGGCGTGTCCACACCTCCGCGGGAGGCGTCGGCAGCCCTGCGGTCGGTCGATGTGCATTCGCCATGCTCGGTCGGCTAGTATCGAGTCCGCGGTCACCTCGAGTGCGCCGCGAACCCATATGGGCGATTGGCGCAGCTGGTAGCGCGCTTCCTTCACACGGAAGAGGTCGTCGGTTCGAGCCCGGCATCGCCCACGAACGCCCCCACTCCACTGGGGGCGTTCTTCATTTCCCGGTCCACCCGTTGTGGCATCCGCGCGCCGCGTCTACCGTGTCACGCAGCACGCACGCATCGAGGCGAGGGGGAACCATGACCGGCGAGGTGTCGTTCATCGAGTTCGGGGCAGCGGATGCCATGACCGCACGCTCGTTCTACGGCAAGCTGTTCGGCTGGTCGTTCGAACCGGGGCCGGGTGGCGGAGGCGGATACGCCATCGACGGCGCCGGGGTGCCGGCCGGGGTGCACGGCGGTGACGCAGGAGCAGCGCCGTACGTCTTCTTCCGCGTGGACGACCTCGATGCGGCGGCCGCCACCGTCGAGAAGCTCGGTGGCACCGTCGAAGATCTTCCGGGTGCCGACGAGGAGTCCACCGCCATCTTCGGCGAGTTCCGACTCTGCCGCGACGACCAGGGCTCGCCATTCGGCCTGCACCGGCCACCTCGAGCCTGATCGGCCCTCCGCGCCGCCCTGCGCGCAAGGACGGCGGTCGGATGCCTCAGCGCCAGCCGTAGCGCTCGTCGAGCGCCGTCGCGACCAGCGCATACCGGCGCGCGTCGAGCGACGCGGCCTCGCGCCGCATGCCGTCGGGGCGCACGCGGAACACCCGATCGATGCGCGCCCAGCTCGGCCGGCCCTGCGCGTCCCAGGCGCCGTCGCCGAGGGAGATGAAGTCGTGGTCGCCGTCGTGCGCCCTGCTCGTGAGCTGCACCGCGAGGAAGTCGCCGGAGCCCGACGCCGCGACGATCACCACGGGGCGGTCCTTGCCGCGGCCGTCGTTCTCCTCGTAGGGCACCCAGGTCCAGACGATCTCTCCCGGGTCGGGCTGGCCGTCGCGCGACGGCGCGTAGCCGAGCTTCACGCCGCGGAGTCGACGCGGGTCGACCTCGATCGTGGCCGATGCGCCGGCCTGGCCGGGCGACATGGGTTCCGTGGGAGCCGGCCGGCTCGAGGCATCCGTCGACTTCGCAGCACCGCCGGTGAGGGAGCGGATGACACGACCGAGGGCGGTGAGGAGGCGGCTGGTGTCTGGCACACCCGCACACTACCCCACCGCCCTCGGGCGGGTCGGGACTCCCTAGACGGTCTCGAGCTTGTACGCGTCCTCACCGTGCACGACGGTGTCGATGCCGGCGATCTCGTCCTCGTTCTTCACTCGGAAGCCCATGGTCTTCTGGATGATGAACCCGATCACGTAGGCGAGCACGAACGAGTACAGCATCACGGAGAGGGCCGCGATCGCCTGCACGAGCAGCTGCGTGCCGTCGCCACCGGTGAACAGGCCCTTGTCCGTCGCGAAGAGGCCCAGGTAGAGCGTTCCGATGAGGCCGCCGACGAGGTGGATGCCCACGACGTCGAGCGAGTCGTCGAAGCCCCACTTGAACTTCAGGTCGACCGCCAGTGCGCAGACGGCGCCGGCGATGATGCCGAGCAGGATCGCCCAGACCGGGGTGAGGAACGCACACGCGGGCGTGATCGCGACGAGGCCTGCGACGGCGCCGGATGCTGCGCCAACGGAGGTGGGCTTGCCGTCCCTGATCTTCTCGACGACGAGCCAGGCGAGCAAGGCCGCGGCCGGCGCTGCCAGCGTGTTGACCCAGGCGAGCGCCGCAGTGCCGTCTGCGGCGAGCTCCGAACCGGCGTTGAACCCGAACCAGCCGAACCAGAGGAGGCCCGCGCCGAGAAGCACGAAGGGCGGGTTGTGGGGCACGTGCGCGCCCTTCGAGAATCCGACGCGCTTGCCGAGCACGAGCGCCAGGGCGAGCGCAGCCGCACCGGCGTTGATGTGCACCGCCGTGCCGCCGGCGAAGTCGAGTGCGCCGGTGCCGAAGAACTCCTGCATGCCGTAGGTGATCCAGCCGCCGTACGCGAAGCTGCCGTCGTCAGCGAGGCCGAAGTTGAAGACCCAGCTCGCGACCGGGAAGTAGACGACGGTCGCCCACACGGCGGCGAACACCATCCAGGCACCGAACTTCGCCCGGTCGGCGATCGCGCCGGAGATCAGGGCGACCGTGATGATCGCGAAGGTGGCCTGGAATGCGACGAACGCGAGCGGCGGGTACGCAGCCCCTTCGGGAGTCTCGAGGAGGCTCGTGAGGCCGATCGCCGACCAGTCGATGGACCACGGCTCGGCAAGGCCGTCGGCCGAGGGGAACGCGATCGCGTAGCCGTACAGCACCCAGATCACGCCGATGAGGCCGATGGCGCCGAAGCTCATCATCATCATGCTGATGACGCTCTTGGCCTTGACCAGGCCGCCGTAGAAGAATGCGAGTCCGGGGGTCATGAGCAGCACGAGTGCCGCCATGATCAGGAGAAACGCTGTGTTGCCTTGATCCATCTCGAACCTCTCTTGGGGAATCAGGTGGGGATCCTGTGGCCCAAGTTTCAAGGGGAATCGTTTCGGGAGAGACCGTCGCAGGTTTCGTGATTGTTACGTACCACGCGCTTGTGTAAACAGCGCGTTTCGCAGAGCGGGGCAGCTCAGGTGAATCGCTGGATCGCCGCGGATCGACGTTCGCCGTCAGTCGTGCGGCGGCAGCTCACCCGTCGTGAGCGCGATCATGCGCGACATCGCCCGCAGGTACTTCTTGCGGTAGCCGCCGGCCATCATGTCGGCGGCGAACACCTGGTCGAGCGGCGTGCCGCTCGCGATGATCGGCACCTCGGCGTCGTACACACGGTCGATGAACGCGACGAGCCGCAGCGCGGCGTTCTGGTCGGTGAGCTCGTGCACGCCCTCGAGGGCGATGTACTCGACGTCGTCGATGAGTTTGATGTACTTCGACGGATGCACCGTGGCGAGATGCGCGATCAGCTCATCGAACCCGTCGAGCGACACCCGATGGCCGCGTGAGGCGAGCGCCTCGGCCGTGTGCACCACGCCGGCGTCGGTCGGGAGGGCCTCTGCATGGCCCTCGGTGTCGCGGCGGCGGTAGTCGAGGCCGTCGATGCGCAGCGTCTCGAAGTTCGAGGAGAGCGCGTGGATCTCGCGGAGGAAGTCGGCGGCGGCGAACCGGCCCTCGCCGAGCGCGTTCGGGGGCGTGTTCGAGGTCGCGGCGACTCGCGTTCCGCTCGCCATGAGCTCGCCGAGGAACCTCGTCATCAACATCGTGTCACCGGGATCGTCGAGCTCGAACTCGTCGATGGAGATGAGTCGAGCACCGGTCAGCAGCTTGACGGCCTGCGCGTACCCGAGGGCGCCGACGAGAGCCGTGTACTCGATGAACGTGCCGAAGTACTTCGGGCCGGGTGCGACGTGCCAGAGGGCGGCGAGCAGGTGGGTCTTGCCCACGCCGAAGCCGCCGTCGAGGTAGACGCCCGGCAACTCGGACTTCGGCTTCCGGTTGCGTGAGAAGAACCCGCCGGGGCGTTGCGCCCGCCACGCTGCGGCGAACTCGCCGAGTCCGTCGAGGGCGGCCTGCTGCGACGGGAAGTCGGGGTCGGGCCGGTACGACTCGAACGACGCACGCTCGAACTGCGGCGGCGGCGAGAGCTCCGAAGCGATCTCGGCACCGGTGATCGTGGGATTCCGGCCGACGAGATGAATGAGAGCATGGGTCGATCCCGAGGTCATGCTGGAGAGGCTCCCGTATTGCATCGGATGACGGGCCTACTGACTTCGCCCCGTACGCCGCGTAGATTCGTGGTGGACAGGTCATCAGCCTAGTCCGCTCCCCCGCCCACCCCGCCCGACCGGGCGACCCCAGGAGGTTCCATGTCCGCCGAGTTCGACACAGCAGCGAAGTTCGCCGAGTACGCGCATCCCGAGCGTCTCGTCACCACCGAATGGCTCGCCGAGCACCTCGGTGAACCGGGGCTCGTCGTCGTCGAATCCGATGAAGACGTGCTGCTCTACGAGACCGGTCACATCCCGGGTGCCGTCAAGATCGACTGGCACACCGACCTCAACGACCCCGTCGTGCGCGACTACGTGAACGGCGAGCAGTTCGCCGCGCTCCTCGGCTCGAAGGGCATCGCCCGCGACACCACCGTCGTGATCTACGGCGACAAGAACAACTGGTGGGCCGCATACGCCCTCTGGGTCTTCACGCTCTTCGGCCACGACGACGTGCGGCTCCTCGACGGCGGTCGCGACCTCTGGATCGCCGAGGGCCGCGACGTGACGACGGATGCCCCGGAGGTCACGCCGGTCGAGTACCCCGTCGTCGAACGCGACGACCGCGTCGTGCGTGCCTTCAAGGAGGACGTGCTCGCCCACCTCGGCAACCCGCTCGTCGACGTCCGCTCCCCCGAGGAGTACAGCGGCGAGCGCACCACGGCGCCCGCCTACCCCGAAGAGGGTGCCCTCCGCGCCGGCCACATCCCGACCGCGGCATCCGTGCCCTGGGCCCGCGCTGCGGCATCCGACGGCACGTTCAAGACGCGTGAGGAGCTCGACGCGATCTACCGCGGCGAGGTCGGCCTCGAAGACGGCGACGACATCATCGCCTACTGCCGGATCGGCGAGCGTTCGAGCCACACGTGGTTCGTGCTCAACCACCTCCTGGGCTTCGAGAAGGTGCGCAACTACGACGGCTCGTGGACCGAGTGGGGCAGTGCCGTGCGCGTGCCGATCGTCACCGGCCCCGAGCGCGGCGAGGTTCCCGCCCGCTGAGTCCGTGCGGGCCGGGTCGTCCGCGCCCATGGGAGAATGGAACCGATGGACGCGACGACCCTGCCCGCCAAACTCGCCGAGACGCGCGAGGACTTCCTCGCGCTCGGCGTGAAAGACCGCCTGCAGCTGCTGCTCGAGTTCTCGAACGAGCTCCCGCCGCTGCCCGAGCGCTACGCCGAGCACCCCGACCTCCTCGAGCGCGTCGAGGAGTGCCAGTCGCCGGTGTTCATGTTCGTCGAGGTCGATGACGACGGGCTCGTGCACCTCTACGCGACGGCCCCGGCGGAGTCGCCGACGACGCGCGGCTTCGCCTCGATCCTCGCGCAGGGCCTCGACGGACTGACCGTGCAGCAAGTGCTCGACGTCCCCGCCGACTACCCGCAGTCGCTCGGGCTCGCCGAGGCGGTGTCGCCCCTCCGGGTGCGCGGCATGACCGGCATGCTCGCCCGCACGAAGCGGCAGCTGCGCGAGCGCATCGCCGCCTGACGGCCACGCCGAAGCGGTGGCCCGCCGCCGCGTCAGCCGACGATCTCCGCCTCGTCGCCCAGACGGTCGACGCCATCGGCGCGCCGTTCGAGCCAGCCGCGCACGAGCCCGTTCCACCGCACCGGGTCGTGGTTCCAGAGCTTCGTGTGCCTGGCCTCGTCGAAGACCTCGAACTCGATGAGGTCGGGGCGGGCCTCGGCGAATCGTCGTGAGCCGTCGATCGGCACGAACCCGTCGTCGACGCTGTGCATCAGCAGGATCGGCACGATGAACTCGTCGGCGCGCACCACCGGATCGAGCTCCTCGACGCTGATCGGGGCGGCGATGCCCGTGAGGCCGCCGCCGAACGGGCCTCCGAGGAGGCGGGACACCGCATCGCCGAGCTCATCGGGGAAGCCGTAGGCCCGCCCCTGTGAGCGGAGGATGTCGACCCAGTCGATGGCCGGGGAGTCGAGGATGACCCCGACGAGCCGCTCGCGTACTCGCGACGACCGCAGCACCGCCTGCAGCGAGATCATGCCGCCCATCGACCAGCCCATGAGCACGATCTGCTCAGCGCCGTGCTCGACGGCGAAGTCCACGGCGGCGACCACGTCGGCCCATTCGGTGCCGCCGAGGCCGTACCGGCGATCCTCGCTCTCGGGCGCCTCGCCGTCGTTGCGATAGGAGATGAGCAGGGTGTTCCAGCCCGCCTCCCGCGTCGACGGCACGGCGCGCAGCCCTTCGGTGCGCTGCGCGCCGCGACCGTGCACTTGGATCACCCACCGTGCGGAGGGTTCGTCGGTGCGCACGACCCAGGCGGGCGCCGGGCCCAGCGCGGTCTCGACGAGCACGTTCTCATAGGGGAAGTCGAGCTCCCAGGGCCCGAGGTGGTACCAGCCGTTCATGCGCCCGCGCACCGCTCGATCGAGGCGACCGAAATCGACCGACTCGATTCGACGACGCACGGTGCGGTCGTCGGCCTCGATGACCTCGCCGAGCCTGGCATGTCCCGAGTCCCGGTCGAACCAGAACCCGTACCGGCCGGCCATGCGGGACTCCTCGGATGCCGCGAGGGTGATCTGCTCGCCGGCGAGGTCGACGCCGATGATCCGCACGTCTTCCTCGCGCTTGCGGACCGGAGTGACGACCTTCCTGGCGAAGTGCACGGTCACCGCCGCCGTCGCACCGGCGACGACGACGACCGTCGCGGCGACGAGCCCGATCGCGATCGCCGCGATGCCGATCGCCTCGGCTGAACCGTTCCGTCGATGCATCCGTACCCTCCCTGCGAAGCGGTCGCGGGCGGCCCGGCGTGCCGCCGACCTGCGCCCCTTTCGAGACTCTAGTCTGCACTCGTGCCCGACTCTGCGACTCAGCCGCCACCCGAGTTCGAGGCCGCACTCGACTCGCTGCGTGCGGCCGCACCGCGTGCGGAGCTCACCGTCACCGAGATACCGGCGCCCGCAGCGCTCGCTCCGTATGCGGTGGCGCTCTCGGCGGATGTCTCGCCGAGCGCCCACGGCGACGACTCCGATCTCGGCACCGGCCGGTTCGTACTGCTGTACGACCCGAGCGAACCCGAGGCATGGGGCGGTCGCTTCCGTGTGGTCTGCTTCGCGCAGGCGCCGCTCGAGACCGACATCGGGCTCGACCCCTTCCTCGCCGATGTCGCGTGGTCGTGGCTCGTCGACGCCCTCGACACGCGGGGCGCGCACTACATGGCGGCCTCGGGTACCGCGACCAAGATCCTCTCGACGGGATTCGGTGAACTCGCCCGCCAGGGTGACGGTGCGCAGATCGAGCTGCGCGCCTCCTGGACCCCGCTCGACGCGAATATCGGCCCCCATGTGGAAGGCTGGGGCGAGTTGTTGTGCATGCTCGCAGGACTCCCGCCCCGGTCAGAGGGGGTGACGGCCCTGCCCCGACGGAGGACGAATCGTGGATGAATACCGGGTGATCGAGTCGCCCGCCGCGTTCGACGATGCCGTCGCGCGCCTCATCGGCGGTGAGGGTCCCATCGCGGTCGACGCCGAGCGCGCGAGCGGGTTCCGCTACTCGCAGCGGGCGTACCTGATCCAGATGTTTCGCCGCGGTGCGGGCACGTTCCTGTTCGACCCGCCCCAGATCCCCGATTTCTCGGCCCTCCAAGACGCCATCCACGGCGACGAGTGGGTCCTCCACGCTGCGAGCCAAGACCTCGCATGCCTCCGCGAGGTCGGCCTCGACCCCGAGCGCATCTTCGACACCGAGCTCGCCGCGAGACTGCTCGGGATGCCCCGAGTCGGCCTCGGGTCGGTCGTCGAGGAGCTCCTCGACATCAAGCTCGCGAAGGAGCACTCGGCGTCCGACTGGTCGACTCGCCCGCTCCCCCAGTCGTGGCTGAAGTACGCCGCGCTCGACGTCGAGCTCCTCGTCGATGTGCGCGACCGCCTCGCCGAGCGCCTCGTCGAGACCGGCAAGGTCGAGATCGCCGCGCAGGAGTTCGAGGCGGTCCTGCACCGCGAGGCGAAGCCGCCGGCAGCCGAGCCATGGCGCCGCCTCTCGGGCATCCACGCGTTTCGCAGCCCGCGCAACCTCGCCGTGGCACGTGAGCTCTGGCTGGCGCGCGACGCGCTCGCGACCGAACTCGACACCGCGCCGGGCCGCCTCGTCCCCGATGCATCATTGCTGGCCGCGGCGAAGGCCATGCCGTCCACCCGGCGTGCACTTGCCGATCTCCGCGAGTTCAACGGCCGCGCGAGCCGTTCCGAGCTCGACCGCTGGTGGAACGCGATCGAACGCGGCCTGACCACGACCGACCTGCCAGCCGTGCGGGTGCCGAGCGATGCGCCGCCGCCACCGCGTGCGTGGGCGGCCCGTCACCCAGAGGCCGACGCACGGCTCCGGCTCGCGCGAGCCGCGATCGTCGAGGTCGCCGAGCAGTACGACATGCCCGTCGAGAATCTCCTCACGCCCGACCACCTGCGGCGCGTCGCGTGGTCGCCGCCTGCGGAGGCGACCGCCGAGGCGATCAGGGCCGAGCTCACCGCCCTCGGTGCACGCCCATGGCAGATTGAGGCAACCTCACAGACAATCGCCGATGCCTTTGTGGAGGCATCACAATCCGTGCAGGATGCCACGACCAGCCCTTCGTAGGTTCCGTCAAGCGATTCAACGGGCTCTCTGGCGCATTCGTAGGATCGAAGCATCCTGATCGAAAGTGAGCTGCAGCGTGGCTGATCAAGCTGAAGTCGTGTTCGTCGATGGGGTCCGCACCCCATTCGGCAAGGCCGGCGACAAGGGCATGTACTGGAACACCAGGGCCGACGATCTCGTCGTCAAGGCGATCGTCGGGCTCCTCGAGCGCAACCCGAACGTGCCGAAGGACCGCATCGACGACGTCGCCATCGCGGCGACGACGCAGACGGGCGACCAGGGGCTGACGCTCGGCCGCACCGCCGCGATCCTCGCGGGCCTGCCCAAGACGGTGCCGGGCTTCTCGATCGACCGCATGTGCGCCGGCGCGATGACCGCCGCGGCGATGATGTCCGGCTCGATCGGCTTCGGCATGTACGACCTCGCGATCGCCGGCGGAGTCGAGCACATGGGCCACCACCCCATGGGTTCCGGCGTCGACCCGAACCCGCGCTTCCTCAGCGAGAAGCTCGTCGGCGAAGACGCCCTCGTGATGGGTGCCACCGCCGAGCGCATCCACGACCGCTTCCCGCAGCTCACGAAGGAGCGCAGCGACCGCTACGCCCTCGCCAGCCAGCAGAAGACCGCTGCCGCCTACGCGGCGGGCAAGATCCAGCAGGACCTGGTGCCGGTCGCGATCCGCACCGAAGAGGGTTGGGGCCTCGCCACCCGCGACGAGGTCATGCGGCCCGAGACGACCCTCGAGGGCCTCGCCGCGCTGAAGACCCCGTTCCGGCCCCACGGCCGCATCACGGCCGGCAATGCGTCCGGCCTGAACGATGGCGCGACCGCGGCCATCCTGGCGTCGGGCGCCGCAGCGAAAGAGCTCGGCCTCACGCCGAAGATGAAGCTCGTGAGCTTCGCCTTCGCCGGCGTCGATCCCGAGATCATGGGCATCGGGCCGATTCCCGCGACCGAGAAGGCACTACGCAAGGCGGGCCTCACGATCGACGACATCGACCTGTTCGAGATGAACGAGGCGTTCGCCGTGCAGGTGCTCTCCTTCCTCGATCACTACGGCATCGCCGACGACGACCCGCGCGTGAATCCCTGGGGCGGCGCAATCGCGGTGGGCCACCCGCTCGCATCCTCGGGTGTTCGCCTCATGAACCAGCTCGCGACCCAGTTCACCGAGCGCCCCGACGTGCGGTACGGCATCACGAGCATGTGCGTCGGCCTCGGCCAGGGCGGCACCATGATCTGGGAGAACCCGAACTTCAACAAGAAGGCGAAGAAGGCCTGATGACCGACTACACGACGATCGATTTCGGTTCCCTGCTTTCACTCGCCGACGACGAGGTCGTCACGCACTCGTACGTGCGCGACGTCCCCATCTCCGACGGCAAGACGCTCGCCCTGGTCACCCTCGACAACGGCCGCGACCACACCCGGCCCAACACGCTCGGGCCGGTCACGCTGCTCGAGTACGCGAAGACGCTCGATGCGCTCAAGGAGCGCGCGGTGGCCGGCGAGATCCACGCGGTGGCGATTACGGGCAAGCCGTTCATCCTCGCAGCGGGCGCCGACCTGTCGAAGGTCGCCGAGGTGCCCGATAGAGACACCGCGCGCAAATTCGGCCAGCTCGGTCATCACGCGCTCGGCAAGGCATCCGAGCTCGGCGTACCGTCGTTCGTGTTCATCAACGGGCTCGCGCTCGGCGGAGGCCTTGAGATCGCGCTCAACGCCGACTACCGCACGGTGGATGCCTCGGTGCCGGCCGTCGCGCTCCCCGAGGTCTTCCTCGGACTCATCCCGGGCTGGGGCGGCGCCTACCTGCTGCCGAACCTCATCGGCATCGAGAACGCGCTCAAGGTCGTCATCGAGAACCCGTTGAAGCAGAACCGCATGTTGAAGGCCGACGACGTGAAGGAGCTCGGCATCGCCGACGCGCTCTTCCCGTCGGTCAACTTCCTCGAGGACTCGATCAGGTGGGCCGACGGTGTCGTCTCCGGCCGCATCAACGTGAAGCGGCCGAACGAGCCTGGCAAGATCGAGCGCCTCGTCAAGTGGGATGCTGCGATCAGCATTGCGACGAAGATGCTGAAGAGCCGCATCGGCTCGGTTCCCAAGTCGCCGTATTCCGCGCTCGAGCTCATGAAGGCTGCGAAGAGCGGCACGAAGGCCGAGGCCTTCGCTCGCGAAGACGAGATGCTGGCCGAGCTCGTGGCCGGCGACCAGCTGCAGGCGTCCGTGTACGCCTTCAACCTCGTGCAGAAGCGAGCGAAGCGGCCCGCCGGCGCCCCCGACAAGGCCGTCGCCAAGCAGGTCACCAAGGTCGGCGTGCTCGGCGCCGGATACATGGCGAGCCAGCTCGCGCTGCTCTTCGTGCGCCGCCTGCGAGTGCCGGTCGTCATCACCGACATCGACCGAGAGCGCGTCGACAAGGGCGTCGCCTACATCTCCGACGAGATCGACGCGCTCCTCTCGAAGGGCCGCATCTCCCCCGACGAGGCGAACCGCCTGAAGGCGCTCGTCACCGGTACCACCGACAAGTCCGACTTCGCCGACTGTGACTGGGTCATCGAGGCGGTCTTCGAAGAGCTCGAGATCAAGCAGAACGTCTTCGCCGAGGTCGAGCAGTTCATCTCGGCCGAGGCGGTGCTGGCCACCAACACCTCGTCGCTGTCGGTCGAGCAGATCGGTGCCAAGCTCGCCCATCCCGAGCGTCTCGTGGGCTTCCACTTCTTCACCCCGGTCGCGGTCATGCCCCTCATCGAGGTCGTGAAGACGCCGCACACCGACGAGGCGACGCTCTCGACCGCCATGGTCACGGCGAAGAACCTGCGGAAGAACGCGGTCATCACCGCCGACACCCCTGGTTTCGTCGTCAACCGCGTGCTCGCGGTGCTGCTCGGCGAGGCGATGCGCGCCGTCGACGCGGGCACTTCGTTCGCCACCGTCGACGAGGCCATCGCCCCGCTCGGCCTGCCGATGGCGCCGTCGGCGCTGCTCGATCTCGTCGGGCTGAAGGTCGGCGCGCACGTGCTCGACACCCACCACGCCGCGTTCCCCGAGCGGTTCTACCGCAGTGAGAACCTGCACAAGCTCGCCGACTACGGGAAGCTGCTCGACAAGGACGACAAGGGCCGGGTCAAGGGCTTCCACAAGGGCGCGATGAAGCTCGTCGCCGGCGGAAATCACCCGAAGTCGGCCGACGAGATCCTCGTCACCCTGCAAGACGGGCTCGCCCGCGAGGTGCACCTGATGTTGGAGAGCGGCGTCGTCGCGGCTCCCGAGGACATCGACCTCTGCATGGTGCTCGGTGCGGGCTTCCCGTTCCAGATGGGTGGCCTCACGCCCTACCTCGATCGGGTGGGCGCGTCTGAGCGCGTCTTCGGCGACACGTTCCACCACCCCGTCATCCGGGGCGTCGGCGCGTAGCCTGCGACTTCACGAAACGGCCCTCGGTGCAGACCGGGGGCCGTTTCCGTTGGTCTCTCGCAGGGGCCCGCGGCCGTGTTCAGCGGTCGGAACCGGCGACGACCGAGTTCGAGCCCGTGTCGGCTGAGGCCGGGCGCGCGTGCGGGAGCTTCGAGCCCAGCACCATGGCGGTGACGTCGCGCGCGATGTGCTGCGGGGTCAATCCGGTGCGTTCGAGGATGTCGCCCCGTGAGCCGTGCTCGAGGAACTCGTCGGGCAGGCCGATCTCGGTGACGGCCGTGTCGACGCCCGCCTCGCGGAGGTCTTGCCGGATGCGAGTGCCGATGCCGCCGACACGGATGCCGTCTTCGAGGCTCACCAGGATGCGGTATTCGCCCGCGAGCTCGATGACGGTGCGCGGCACCGGAACGACCCAGCGAGGGTCGACGACCGCCGCCCCGATGCCCTGCGCCTCGAGGCGCTCGGCGACGTCGAGTGCAATGCCGGCCATCGGCCCGACGGCGACGAGCAGCACGTCTTTGCGTTCGGATTCGGCGAGCACGTCGACGCCGTCGTCGGTGCGCCGCAGCGCGGGGTAGTCGACCCCGACAGTGCCCTTGGGGAATCGCAACACCGTCGGGGCATCGTCGACGACGACCGCTTCGGCGAGCTCCTCGGCGAGTCGCACCGAGTCACGAGGAGCGGCGATGCGGATGCCGGGCACCACCTGCAGGATCGAGAGGTCCCAGACGCCGTGGTGGCTCGGGCCGTCGGGGCCGGTGACACCCGCCCGGTCGAGCACGAACGTGACGCCCGCCTTGTGCAGTGCGACATCCATGAGGACCTGGTCGAAGGCGCGATTGATGAACGTGGCGTAGACGGCGACGACGGGATGCAGGCCGCCGAATGCGAGGCCCGCGGCGGAGGTCGCGGCGTGCTGCTCGGCGATGCCGACGTCGAAGACCCGGCTCGGGAACCGCTCGGCCATGCGGTGCAGGCCGGTCGGCCGCAGCATCGCGGCCGTGATGCCCACCAGGCGCGGATGCGTCTCGGCGAGCCGCACGAGCTCGTCGGCGAAGACACTCGTCCATGAGGGCGCCGACGCCGTCTCGAGGGACTCCCCCGTCTCGGGATCGATCTGGCCGACCGCATGGAACTGGTCGGCTGCGTCACGGAGCGCGGGCTCGTAGCCACGGCCCTTGTCGGTGATTGCGTGCACGATGACCGGAGCGCCGTAGTCCTTCGCCTGACGAAGCGCGGATTCCATCGCGCTCTCGTCGTGGCCGTCGATCGGGCCGATGTACTTGATGTCGAGGTTCGAGTAGAGCGCCTCGTTGCCGGTGAAGCGACTGAGGAAGCCGTGCAGGCCACCCCGAACACCGCGGTAGAACGCCCGGGCCGGCTCGCCGAGGCGGTCGAAGGCGCGCCGGCTCGAGAGGTGCAGGTTGCGATAGGTCTGCTTCGTGCGGACGGTGTTCAGGAACCGCGCCATGCCGCCGATCGTCGGTGCATAGGAACGGCCGTTGTCGTTCACGATGACGATGAGCTTGCGCGTGTTGTCATCGGAGATGTTGTTGAGGGCCTCCCACGTCATGCCACCCGTGAGCGCGCCATCGCCCACGACGGCGACCACGTGCCGGTCATACTGGCCCGTCATCTCGAACGCCTTGGAGATGCCGTCGGCCCACGACAGCGAACTGGACGCGTGCGAGCTCTCGACGATGTCATGCTCGGATTCTGAACGCTGCGGGTAGCCCGCGAGTCCGCCGGTCTTTCGGAGGGTGGACAGGTCTCTGCGCCCGGTGAGGAGTTTGTGCACGTAGGACTGGTGCCCGGTGTCGAAGACGATGGCATCGCGCGGTGAGTCGAACACCCGGTGGATCGCGATCGTGAGTTCGACCACACCCAGGTTGGGGCCGAGGTGTCCGCCGGTCTGCGACACCGACCCGACGAGGTACTCCCGCACCTCGCCTGCCAGCTGCACGAGTTGCTCAGGACTCAGCGCATCGAGATCACGCGGTCCCGAAATCGTCTCGAGCAAGGTCATGCGGGTGTCCTCCGGAGTGGTGCGTCGGGGTACGGCCGAACGGAAACGAGTCTACGCCGGGCCATCTGGCGGTGCCGGGCAGGCAACGGGGCGATCGGCGGGATCGCCGATCGCCCCGTTTGCGAAGCGAGCTAGACCAGGCTTCGCAACACGTACTGGAGGATGCCCCCATTGCGGTAGTAGTCGGCTTCGCCCGGCGTGTCGATGCGCACGACGGCGTCGAACTCGACCGTCTGCTTGCCGGCCGGCGAGTGCTCGGTGGGTGCGGCGACCACGTGCACCGTGCGCGGCGTGACGCCGTCGTTGAGTGCTTCGATGCCGGTGATCGACACGACCTCGGTGCCGTCGAGGCCGAGCGAGTCGGCCGACTGGCCGGCCGGGAACTGCAGCGGAACGACGCCCATGCCGATGAGGTTCGAGCGGTGGATGCGCTCGAAGCTCTCGGTGATGACCGCCTTGACACCGAGAAGGCTCGTGCCCTTCGCCGCCCAGTCGCGCGACGATCCCGATCCGTACTCCTTGCCGCCGAAGATCACGAGCGGGGTGCCCTGAGCCTGGTAGTTCTGGCTCGCGTCGTAGATGAACGACTGCGGGGCATCCGCCTGCGTGAAGTCACGCGTGTAGCCGCCCTCGACGCCATCGAGCAGCTGGTTCTTCAGCCGGATGTTCGCGAACGTGCCGCGGATCATGACCTCGTGGTTGCCGCGGCGCGAGCCGTAGGAGTTGAAGTCCTTGCGGTCGACGCCGTGCTCGGTGAGGTACCGGCCGGCGGGGCTGTCGGCCTTGATGGAACCGGCCGGACTGATGTGGTCGGTCGTGACCGAGTCGCCGAGCTTCGCGAGCACCCGGGCGCCGACGATGTCGGTGACCGGGGTGGTCTCCATGGTCATGCCGTCGAAGTACGGCGGCTTGCGCACGTAGGTCGACTCGGCGTCCCACTCGAAGGTGGCGCCCGTCGGCGTCTCGAGATTGCGCCAGCGCTCGTCGCCCTCGAACACGCTCGCGTACTGGTGCGTGAACATGTCCTTGTTGATCGAGGTGTCGATCGTGTGCTGCACCTCGGCGGCGTCGGGCCAGATATCTTTCAGGAAGACGTCATTGCCCTCGGTGTCGGTGCCGAGCGCGTCGGCCTCGAAGTCGAAGTTCATCGAACCGGCGAGCGCGTAGGCGATGACGAGCGGCGGGCTCGCGAGGTAGTTCATCTTCACGTCGGGGTTGATGCGACCCTCGAAGTTGCGGTTGCCCGAGAGCACCGCCGTGACGGCGAGGTCGCTCTCGTTGACCGCAGCCGAGATCTCCTCGATGAGCGGCCCGGAGTTGCCGATGCATGTGGTGCAGCCGTAGCCCACCGTGTAGAAGCCGAGGTCTTCGAGATAACTCGTGAGGCCGGCCTTCTCGTAGTAGTCGGTGACGACCTTGGAGCCGGGAGCGAGCGTGGTCTTCACCCACGGCTTCGCCTTGAGGCCCTTCTTCGCCGCGTTGCGGGCGAGGAGCCCGGCGGCGAGCATCACGGAGGGGTTCGACGTGTTCGTGCACGAGGTGATCGCCGCGATCGCGACCGCGCCGTGGTCGAGCGTGAACTGCTGGCCATCGGGCAGGCTGACCGGCGTCGGGTTCGACGCGGCAGCGGGCGCGTGGCTGCGGTGGTGGTGCTCGTGGTGGCTGTGCTCGTCTTCGGGCGAGTTGCCCGGCGGGTCGGAGGCCGGGAACGATTCGGCGATCTCGAGGTCGACGAGGTCGTGGTCGACCGTCGCGTAGTTCACGAGGTCGAGCTCGAACTGGGCCTTCGAGCCGCTGAGCTCGATGCGGTCTTGGGGACGCTTCGGGCCGGCGATCGACGGCACGACCGTGCCGAGGTCGAGCTCCATGTACTCGCTGAAGACCGGCTCGCTGTCGGCGTCGTGCCACAGCCGCTGCACCTTCGAGTACGCCTCGACGAGGGCGACCTGCTCGTCGCTGCGGCCCGTGAGGCGCAGGTAGTCGAGCGTGACGTCGTCGATCGGGAACATGGCGGCCGTCGAGCCGAACTCGGGGCTCATGTTGCCGATGGTGGCGCGGTTGGCGAGGGGGACGGAGGCCACGCCCGAGCCGTAGAACTCGACGAACTTGCCGACCACGCCGTGCTTGCGGAGCATGTCGGTGATGGTGAGCACGACGTCGGTGGCGGTGACGCCGGCCGGGATCGTGCCGGAGAGCTTGAAGCCGACGACCTTCGGGATGAGCATCGACACGGGCTGGCCGAGCATGGCCGCCTCGGCTTCGATGCCGCCGACGCCCCAGCCGAGCACGCCGAGGCCGTTGACCATCGTCGTGTGCGAGTCGGTGCCGACGCACGTGTCGGGGTAGGCGCGCAGCACGCCGTCGACCGTGCGGGTGAAGGTGACCTTCGCGAGGTGCTCGATGTTGACCTGGTGCACGATGCCGGTGCCGGGCGGCACGACCTTGAAGTCGTCGAACGCGGTCTGGCCCCAGCGGAGGAACTGGTAGCGCTCACCGTTGCGCTCGTACTCGATCTCGACGTTGCGCTCGAGCGCGTTCTCGGTGCCGAAGAGGTCGGCGATGACCGAGTGGTCGATGACCATCTCCGCGGGGGCGAGCGGATTGATCTTCTTGGGGTCGCCGCCGAGCGCTTCGACCGCCTCGCGCATGGTGGCGAGGTCGACGATGCAGGGAACGCCCGTGAAGTCCTGCATGACCACGCGTGCCGGCGTGAACTGGATCTCGGTGTCGGGTTCGGCCGTCGGCACCCATGAGCCGAGCGCCTCGATCTGCTCCTTGGTGACGTTCGCACCGTCTTCGGTGCGGAGCAGGTTCTCGAGGAGCACCTTCAAGCTGAAGGGCAGCTTCTCGAAACCGGGCACGGTGTCGAGACGGAAGATCTCATACGACTTGTCACCGACGTGGAGCGTGTCCTTCGCCCCGAAACTGTTCACTGCAGACACGATGTCCTCTCCTTCGCGGATGCCGCAGAACACGCGTGCGGCACTCCATCTTCTTCGTCAGACAGGGGCTGATCCAGCAAGGGTAACCTAACGGACCTACCCGCCGTCAGCGCTCGCACGGTGTGCGAATTTATCTCGACGTCGAGATAACTCTATCACTCGGGCGTGCGCGCCGATGACGGATACACGGCGCGTACGACGAGCCAGGAGAAGACGAGTACGAGCGCGTAGAGCGGCACGCCCATGAGCAGGCGCGTCGCGCCGAGGGCCTCGACGTTGTCGACCAGGTAGAACGGCACCTGCACCGCGAGCCGCGCGACGAAGAGCCCGATCCACACGAGCGTCAGGAACTGCGCCGCACGGTACTTGCGGCGGTCCTGCCTCCACGCGAGCCCGTCGCCCATGAGGAATCCGACGATGAGCCCGATCGCCGGCCAGCGCACGAGGAGCGAGATGATCAGTGCGAGCGCGTATGCCGCGTTCGTGAAGAAGCCGAGCACGTAGTTGTCGCGTGCATCGCCGGTCCAGAGGGCGAGTGCCGCAGAGGCGAGCACGCCGATGAGCCCGGCGATCGCCTGCGTCGGCTGGCCCTTCGTCGCGACCCGCACGATCGTGAAGACCACGGCGAGGCCGACGGATGCCCCGAGCGATGGCACGAGCGCCGATTGCGTCTCCCAGCCCGCGAAGCTCGTGAGCACGCTGTACACGACGAGGAAGACGAGGCCGGGCAGGAGCGCCTCGAGGATGCCGCGCACGCCGCCGACCGCGGTGAGCAGGTCGCGACCGCTGAGCTTCTCATCGCGCGCGAGCGCCCCGAGTCCGCTCTGCGCCATCGCGGAGGCGAACTGGCGGCCGAACTCCCCCGCCTCGCCGGTGGACGGATCGCCGATGGCGCCCGGCGTGGTCGACGGCTCGTCGTCTCGTTCGGGTCGGGGTGCGCCCGGGGCATCCGTCATCGTGACTACGCCGTGGGAGCGCCGGCTGAGGACGCCGGCATGCGGAGCGGGATGAGATCACGCGGCGGCATCGGCGTCGACCCGCGCACGACGACGATCGACCGGAACAGGTCCTCGACCTGGGCCGCGGCAGCGGGGTCGACAGCGGCCTCGCCGGCGATCACGCCACGGAGGAACCAGCGCGGTCCGTCGACGCCGATGAAGCGCGCGAGGCGCATCTGGCCGGTCGGCTGGGCATCGCCCGCCGCGACGGGGATCTGCGCGAGCAGCTCAGGTCCGAAGGTGCCCTCGCGCACCGTGGTGGTGCCGCCCTGCCGCGCGATCTGCTCGGAGATCTGCGCACGGATCTCGTGCCAGAGCCCGCTCGTTCGGGGCGCAGAGAACGGCTGCACCTGCAGCGTGGAATTGGCGTAGTCGAGCCCGATGGCCACGACGCGCTTCGTGCCCTCCTCAACCTCGAGGCGGAGGTGCAGGCCCTCGCGCGGCAGCACCTTGACGCCGCCGAGGTCGACGTACGGGCGAACCGGGTTGGCCTCCGACTCGTCGAAGGGACCGGCGGTGGCCCGATCGTCGGGTGCGGACTTGGGCTGGTCGACGGGGTTGGCGTCGATGTTCTCGATGTCGCTCACGCGTTCACTCCTGACTTGTGCTCCCCGAATCCGGTCGAGCCGAATCCCCCCTCGCCGCGCAGGCTGCCGGGGAGCCGCTCGACTTCGACGAACCGAGCGCGGGTCACCGGCATCACGACGAGCTGGGCGATGCGGTCGCCGGCCTCGATCGTGTACGACTCGGTCGCGTCCGTGTTCAGCACGGCCACCTTGATCTCGCCGCGGTAGCCCGCGTCGACGGTGCCGGGCGCGTTGACGATCGTGATGCCGTGCTTGAACGCGAGGCCCGAGCGCGGCACGACGAACGCGACGTATCCGTCGGGCAGTGCGATCGCGACGCCGGTGCCGACGGTGGCACGCTGGCCCGGCCCGAGGACGACGGCTTCGGAGGCATGGAGATCGGCTCCCGCGTCGCCCGCGTGGGCATACGACGGGACGCGCTCGGCCGTGATCAGTACATCGACGGAATCGGTCACTGTTCGAGGGTAGTCCAGAAGTCTGGTCGAATAGATCCATGCCCGACTACCGCGAGAGACTCTGGCCGACGCCGTGGATCTACATCGCCAGCCTGCTGTTCATCCCCGCCAGCATCCTCGTGCTCGCGCCGGTTTCACTGCCCGCCGGCATCATCACCGGGGTGCTCCTCTACGGCGGCGTCGTGGGTGCGCTGTCGGTCACGGCACCGGTCATCGAGGTGCGCGAGGGGCGGCTGCGCGCCGGCCGCGCCGAGATCTCGCTCGACGACACCGGCGTCGCAGTCGGAGCGACGGATGACGCGGCGCGCGTCGAACGCGGCACCGGTCTCGACGTCCGTGCCTACCTCGTCATCCGCGGATGGGTGCGGCACGTCGTGCGAGTGCCGATCGTCGACCCGGCCGACCCGACGCCGTATTGGCTCGTGTCGACGCGGCATCCGAAAGAACTGGCCGCCGCGATCAATGGATCACGACGGCCTGAGCGTACCGAGCCTGGCGCCTAGGAGGCGCACTCCAGGCAGATCGGTCCGAGCTTCGTGTCGTGGTCGATCTGTGAGCGGTGCTTCACGAGGAAGCAGTTCACGCAGGTGAACTCGTCGGCCTGGGGCGGAAGCACCACGACGTCGAGTTCGACGTCGGAGAGATCGGCACCGGCGAGGTCGAAGCCTCCGGGGTTGTCGGCGTCGTCGACGTCCACAACTCCCGACATCTTGTCGGGGACGCGCTCCTTGAGGGCCTCGATCGACTCGGAGTCGTCTTCGGTCTTGCGCGGTGCGTCGTAATCCGTTGCCATTCCCATCCTTCTTCTGTGCCGATGATTCGGCGGCCATAGTCTGCATCAAATCGGTTGCGTAAGCAAACCACTGAACTGGGGGTTGCGCGCTGCTACGTGCTCAACTTCCGCCGCGCCCGGTCTATTCCCAGCCCCACCCCGCCGGACATGGCATCCTTGGGGCGAGACGAAGGTACGGAAGGGCTTGTCGCGATGCAGGAACTCAAGGTAATCGGAGTCGAGAACGGCGCGTTGCTCGCAGCGTCCGACGACGGCGCGCGCTTCCGGATCGAGATCGACGAAGTGCTCCAATCTCGCATCCGGCAGGCACAGCCCGAGCAGCACACGGGGCCGAAGGTCTCTCCGCGCGAAGTGCAGATGCACATCCGCTCCGGGCTGTCCGCTGAAGACGTCGCGCAGGTGACGGGCGCCTCGATCGAGTACATCCGTCGTTTCGAGGGCCCCGTCCTCGCCGAACGCGAGCACGTCGTGACCTCGGCGCTCGCGGTGCCGGTGCACGTGGCCGTCGAGGCGGAGCCCGCCGACGAGCCGGCCTCATTCGGCGGGGTCATCCGCGACCGCCTCGCGAAGCTCGGTGCTCATGGCGAGCGCTGGGCGAGCTGGAAAGACGAAGAACGCGGCTGGATCGTCAAACTCGAGTTCACCGCCGACACCATCGACCACGATGCCCGGTGGGGGTTCGAGCCGCGCAAGCAGTCGCTCCATCCCCTCAATTCCGAGGCGGTCACACTGTCGCAGCAGGGCGAGCTGAAGGGCGGGCTCATCCCCCGGCTCCGTGCGGTCAGCCCGGATTCCGACGAGTCCCGCTTCGACAGCGGCGCGTTCACCTTCGAGGAGACCGAGCAGGGCGAGTTCGACACCGCCCCGCATCTCGAGCCGCTGCCCTACTCGCGCAGCCCACAGACGTCGAGCCCGGCAGCCGCACGCGCTGCCATCAAGCGCGCCGATGAGCCGAAGCAGACGCTCGGCGAGACCGCCGACCTCCTCGAGGCACTGCGCCGCCGTAGGGGTGAGCGCGAAGCGGCCGGCGCTGGGCCCGAGGAGCTTCCGTCGCCGATCGCGCCCGCGGCACCGGCGTCGCACCACGAGACCCCGAAGCCCGTCGAAGCACCTCCGACCGAGGAGAAGCCCGGCGCGGGTGCCCGCAACATCTGGGGCGCCAAGGCCGTCACCGGTCCCACGACCCGCGGCGCCAAGAAGGGCCGCGCCTCGATGCCGAGCTGGGACGAGATCGTGTTCGGCGCTCGTACCGACGACGACCTGGCCTGAGCCGAAGGTCCGCTCGCCCGCACTCGGGTGACGGCTGCCCCACCGCACACCCTTCGACCGGGCGCCGTCGGCGCGCTCGCATGGTGCTACCATCGAACACATCTTCGAATGTCGGTGGAGGTGCAGATGCCGCTCGTGCAGGAGTTCGTCGAAGTCTGGACGAACGATGCGGGCCAGCCCGAGCGCCTCGTGTGGCGGGCGCGCCGGTTCCGTGTCACCGACACGCCCACCGCCCTGGTCGGGCCGTGCGACTGGTGGAGCCCGTTCACCGGCCACGACGTCTCCCCCGGGCGCGTGCCCCTCGAGATCTCCGGCTGGCGCTTCCAGGCGACCGCCGCCGACGGGGAGACCCACGTCTTCGACGTCGAACGAGTCGCAGGGCGATGGCAGGTGGTGCGCGTCTTCGATTTAAGCCGAGCATGACGCCGCCGAGCCCTACTCGTGGGCGGTCTCCGGTTCTCGCCCGACCGGCGACGATTCCGGGCTCGGCTCGCGCACCCTGCGTGCCGTCGACCCTGCTCGAGGTCGCAGCCAGAGCATGAGCACTCCGCCGACCACGAGGCCCCAGAACGCCGACCCGATGCCGGCGACCGCGATGCCCGACGCCGTGACGAGGAATGTGCCGATCGCGGTGATGCGATGCGCCGGCTCTTCGAGGGCGCCGGTGATCGAGGTCACGAGCGCGCCGAGCAGTGCGAGCCCGGCGACGGCCGTGATGATGATGGGCGGCGACGCCTGCACCACGGCGGCAGCAAGGCCGGCACCTGCCCCGAGCAGGAGGTAGACGATTCCCGAGGTGAAGGTCGCGACCCACCTGCGCGCCGGATCCGGGTTCGACTCGGGGCTCGCCATGATCGCCGCCGTGATCGCCGCGAGGTTGATCGCGTGCCCCCCGGCGAACGCCGCGGCCACCGAGGCAGCACCGGAGGTCACGAGCACCGGACGCGGCGCGAGCCGGTAGCCGAACGTGGACATCACGGCGAACCCCGGCACGTTCTGGCCGGCCATCGTCACGATGAAGAGGGGCACCCCGAGGCTGACGATCACGAACGGGTCGAACACCGGCGCCACGAGCTGAAGTTGCGGACGCACGGCGTCGCTCGCGAGCACCGCCGGTCCCGCGAGCACCCCGATGCCGATCACCGCGACCAGCATGGCCGCGGGAACCGCCCAGCGGGGTGCCAGGCGCGCGAGCAGCAGCCAGACGAGCACCATGGGCACCGCGATCGCCGGCTGCTCCACAGCGGCCGCCACTGGCGCCAGGCAGATCGGGAAGAGGATGCCGGCGAGCATGGCGCTCGCGATGGGCTTCGGGATGTTCGTGATCGCACGCCCGAGCGCCGGCCAGAGTCCGGCGAGCACGATGAGCACGCCGCACACGATGAACGCGCCGATGGCCGCGGCGAACTCCTGCGTGGTCGCGGCGGCCGCGACGAGGAGCGCAGCTCCCGGTGTCGACCAGGCGAATGAGACGGGCAGGCGCATGACGAGCGGCAGCACGATGCAGGTGACGCCGGTGGCGATGCAGAGCGCGAAGAGACCGGATGCCGCCTGCGTCTCGTCGGCCCCGACCGCGAGCAGTCCGGCGATGACGAGCGCGAAGGAACTGGCGAAGCCGGTGATCGCGGCGATGACGCCCGCGACGACGGTGTGGAAGATGGGCGGTGCTCTCTCGTTGCGCCGCTACGCGGACTTCTCGGCGCGACGCGGCTTCATCGGCACGATCGTCGGCGCCGCATTGTCGAGCACCGCCGCCTTGGTCACGACGACTCGCGCGACGCCTGTCGAGGAGGGCACCTCGAACATGATCGGCCCGAGCACCTCCTCCATGATCGCTCGAAGGCCGCGGGCGCCGGTCTGGCGGAGCACGGCGAGGTCGGCGATCGCCCCGAGTGCGTCTTCCTCGAAGTCGAGCTCGACGCCGTCGAGTTCGAACATGCGCTGGTACTGCCTGATGAGGGCGTTCTTGGGAACCGTGAGGATCTCCATGAGCGCATCCCGGTCGAGCGGCGTCACGGTGGCCACGACGGGCAACCGGCCGATGAACTCGGGGATCAGGCCGAACTTGTGCAGGTCTTCCGGCAGCACCTCGCTGAAGATGTCGGCCTCGTCTTCCTTGTTGTGCAGGGGTGCGCCGAAGCCGATCCCCCGCTTGCCGGCGCGCGAGGAGATGATGTCTTCGAGCCCCGCGAAGGCACCGGCCACGATGAACAGCACGTTCGTCGTGTCGATCTGGATGAACTCCTGGTGCGGATGCTTGCGCCCGCCCTGCGGCGGCACCGATGCGACGGTGCCCTCGAGGATCTTCAGGAGCGCCTGCTGCACGCCCTCGCCCGAGACATCCCTCGTGATCGACGGGTTCTCGGCCTTGCGGGCGATCTTGTCGATCTCGTCGATGTAGATGATGCCGGTCTCGGCGCGCTTCACGTCGTAGTCGGCGGCCTGGATGAGCTTGAGGAGGATGTTCTCGACGTCTTCACCGACGTAGCCGGCCTCGGTCAGCGCCGTGGCATCCGCCACCGCGAAGGGCACGTTCAGCTGCTTCGCAAGAGTCTGCGCGAGGTAGGTCTTGCCGCAGCCCGTGGGGCCGATGAGCAGAATGTTCGACTTGGAGATCTCGACGTCGTCGTGGGCACGATCGGCGCTCGTGAGCGTCGTGCGTGCACGAACGCGCTTGTAATGGTTGTAGACCGCGACGGCGAGGGCCTTCTTCGCGGCCTCTTGACCGATCACGTACTCTTCGAGGAATCCGAAGATCTCTTTCGGCTTCGGCAGCTCGAACTCGCCCGACTCGGTCTCGCCGGCTTCGGCGAGACGCTCTTCGATGATCTCGTTGCAGAGCTCGACGCACTCGTCGCAGATGTAGACGCCGGGTCCGGCGATGAGCTGCTGGACCTGCTTCTGGCTCTTTCCACAGAAGGAGCACTTGAGCAGATCGGCGCTCTCTCCGATGCGTGCCATCGAAACCCTCCCTGTCGACGAGTCTGTTCCGAGCCTAGCCCGAGATGGGGCTGTTGGAGCGTAGCGCGTCGGATTCGACACGCCTTGCGGTTCGCCCGCGGCGAACCCGGGCGGCGCGCGTCTCGATTGCGGCATCCGGATACAGCGAAACGCGGCGGATGGCTCGGCTGTCATGCAGCCGGTCATCCGCCGCGTTCACGGTGGGAGGTTATCTCGCGATCGCCGGCAGGCTCTTGCGAGACGAGAGCACCTGGTCGATGAGGCCGTATTCGAGCGCCTCGGCGGCCGACAGGATCTTGTCTCGGTCGATGTCGGTGTTGACCTGCTCCTGCGAACGGTTCGAGTGACGCGAGAGCGTCTCTTCGAGCCACTCGCGCATGCGCATGATCTCGGCCGCCTGGATCTCGATGTCGGATGCCTGGCCGTGCCCCGCCTCGCCCATGGCGGGCTGGTGGATGAGCACGCGGGCGTTCGGGAGCGCGAGTCGCTTGCCGGGGGTGCCCGCCGCCGCGATGACCGCCGCCGCCGACGCCGCCTGGCCGAGCACGACCGTCTGGATCTGCGGACGGATGTACTGCATCGTGTCGTAGATCGCGGTCATGGCGGTGAAGGAGCCACCGGGCGAGTTGATGTAGAGGATGATGTCGCGGTCGGGGTCCATCGACTCGAGCACGAGCAGCTGCGCCATGATGTCGTCGGCGGATGCGTCGTCGACCTGCACGCCGAGGAAGATGATGCGATCCTCGAAGAGCTTGGCGTAGGGGTCTTGGCGCTTGTAGCCGTAGGCGGTGCGCTCCTCGAAGCTCGGCAGGATGTAGCGCGAGCCCGGTGCCTGGACGCCGTTGAAGGCGGTGCCACCGAAAGCAGGGATGTTCATTCGCTCGTTCTCTCTTCTCTCGAGTGCCTACGCCTGGGTTCCGCCGCCGCCGGCCACGTCGAGCGCCGATTCGCGGATGTGGTCGACGAAGCCGTACTCGAGGGCCTGCTGTGCGTTGAACCAACGGTCGCGGTCGCCGTCGGCGTTGATCTGCTCGACGGTCTTGCCGGTCTGCGCCGCGGTGATCTCGGCGAGGCGCTTCTTCATGTCGAGGATGAGCTGCGCCTGGGTCTGGATGTCGCTCGCAGTGCCGCCGAAGCCGCCGTGCGGCTGGTGCAGCAGCACTCGGGCGTTGGGGGTGATGTAGCGCTTGCCCTTGGTGCCGGCCGTCAGGAGGAGCTGCCCCATCGAGGCCGCCATGCCGATGCCGACGGTCACGATGTCGTTCGGCACGAACTGCATGGTGTCGTAGATCGCCATGCCCGCCGTGATCGATCCGCCGGGCGAGTTGACGTAGAGGTAGATGTCCTTCTTGGCGTCTTCCGCTGCGAGCAGTAGCAGCTTCGCCGCGATCTCGTTGGCGTTCTCGTCGCGCACCTCGGAGCCAAGCCAGATGATGCGGTCCTTCAGCAGTCGATCGAAAACACCGGTGCCTGGTGTCGGTTCGGCCATGTGTCGCTCCGTTTCCGTTGTCGCGTTCACTCGAATCTATCCGGTGCAACGCACGCGAACGGGGCTGTTCGCCCTAGGCGGATGCCGCGAGGTCCGCGGCGTATGCGGCGACCGACACGCGGTAGCGCTGCAGGTGCGGTGCGAGGGCTGCGAGTGCGTCGGATGCCGCACGGCGGGCATCGCCCGCGTCGACGAGCGCGAGCGCCCGGAACGCGACCACGGCGTCGTGGAGCTCGCCGGCGTCGGGCTCGATGGCGTCGAGCAGCTCGATCGCCTCGAGGGGCCGCCCGAGGTTGCGGATCGTGGAGGCGAGCTGCACGTGGGCCTGCACACGCTCGGAACCGGCGAGCCCGTTGGCGAGGGCTGCCCGGTAGAGCGGCTCGGCATCGACCTCGAGACCCGCCGAGTCGCGAGCGCCCGCGCGCTCGAAGAGGGCGGCCGGATCGCCTTCGGGCCGTTCGGCGGCGATCGCATCGATGCGGCGGATCACCTCGGCGTCACCCAGGTCGTCGGCCGCGGCCCAGACGGCGTCGATGCGGTGCTGCCAGTCGCTCATGCTGCTCCTCGTGAGATGACGAACGGGGCCGGGCGAATCGCCCGGCCCCGTTCACTGGTTCGATCGTCGACTACTCGTCGTCGGCCTTCTTGCCGGCGCGCTTGCGAGCCGGCTTCTTCGGCTCTTCGGCGTCGGCGGCGGGCGCCTCGGCAGCGTCGGCGGCGTCGGCCTTCTTCGCGTCGCGCTTGCGAGCCGGCTTCGCCTCTTCGGCGGGAGCCTCGGCTGCATCGGTCTCGGTCTCGCTGTCGCCGGCGTCACCCACCGCCGTGAACTCGGAGAGGTCGACGGGGTTGCCTGCGGCATCCGACACCTTCGCCTTGCCGAGCGCGATCGCGAGCGCCTTGTTGCGCGCCACCTCGCCGACCATGGCGGGGATCTGGCCGTTCTGGCTGAGGGCCTGCACGAACTCGTTGGGGTCCATGCCGTATTGCGCTGCGCCCTGCACGAGGTACTGGGTCAGCTCGTCTTGGCTGACCTGCACCTTCTCGGCCTCGGCGATCGAGTCGAGGAGGATCTGCGTCTTGAACGCCTTCTCGCTCGACTCGGCGACCTCGGCACGGTGCTCGTCGTCTTCGAGGCGGTTCTCGTTCTCGAGGTGGCGGTGCACCTCGTCGTCGATGACGGCCTGCGCGACGGGCACGTCGACGAGCTCGAGGAGCTTCTCGACGAGGAGGTCGCGGGCCTGGTTGCCCTGGCCGAACGACTTCGACGTGGCGACCTGGCCCTTGAGGCTGTCGGTGAGCTCGGCGAGCGTGTCGAACTCGCTCGCGATCTGGGCGAAGTCGTCGTCGGCCTCGGGAAGCTCGCGCTCCTTCACGGCGATGACCGTGACGGTGATCTCGGCGGTCTCGCCCTCGTGGTCGCCGCCGAGCAGCTTCGACGCGAAGGTCGTGGTCTCGCCTGCGGAGAGGGTGTCGAGGGCCTCGTCGATGCCCTCGATGAGCTCGCCGGAGCCGAGCTCATAGGAGATGCCGCTCGCGGTGTCGACTTCGGTGCCGTCGATGACGGCGACGAGGTCGAGGGTCACGAAGTCGCCGGTCTTGGCCGGGCGGTCGACCGTGATGAGGGTGCCGAAGCGGCTGCGGAGACGCTCGAGCTCCTCGTCGACCTCGGCGTCGGTGACTTCGACCGAGTCGACCGTGAGCTCGAGGCCGTTGTAGTCGGGCAGCTCGATCTCGGGGCGCACGTCAACCTCGATCGCGAGGAGGAGGTCGCCTGAGAAGTCCTTGTCGCTCGGCCACTCCACGATGTCGGCCTCGGGCCGGCCGAGGGGACGCAGCTCGTGCTCGGCCACAGCGGCACGGTAGAAGCCGTCGAGGCCCTCGTTGACCGCGTGCTCGAGCACGGCGAGCTTGCCGACGCGCTGGTCGACGATGGGCGGCGGCACCTTGCCCTTGCGGAAGCCGGGCACGTTGATCTGCTCGGCGATGTGGCTGTAGGCGTGGGTGATGCTGGGCTTCAGCTCCTCGGGCGTCACCGAGATGGTGAGCTTGGCGCGCGTCGGGCTCAGCTTCTCAACCGAAGTGGTCGGCATGTGGAAGATCTCCTGATTGTCTGGAAGTTCGTGTCGAGTCGTGGAACTCGTCGGGGCGACAGGATTCGAACCTGCGACCTCCCGCTCCCAAAGCGGGCGCTCTACCAAGCTGAGCTACGCCCCGAGTCGCGACTCAACTCGTCGATTCACCCGCGCAGGCATGCCGAAGCACGCGCCAGTCGGGGTGGACCCACGAAAGTCTACTGCACACGCGGGCGGCGTCGCTTGCCGCCCGCCACGCCGAGCCTCGACGGTACTTGTGGATGGTCTCCCGCTGAGCCGATCACGCATGGCAGAGTGTGGCCATGACTGACCGACCCCTCGGCGCCGCGCGCGATCTTCAGCGCTGGCCGGCCGATCCCGACCAGCTCGTCGACACGACGCGCTGCCCGGCCTGCTTCGCACCGCTCGACTCCACTCGCTGCCGCGAGTGCGGCCTCGAGCTCGGCGTGCCGGCGGCGGCCGAGCTGCTCGCCCTGTCGACGCGCGTGCACGCCGAGCTGATTGCGCGCCGGAGCCTCATCACGCGCATGCGAGTGGAGCAGGCGACGGCCGAGCGAGCGGCGGCGGTTGCGGCCGTGCCACCGGTCGCGATCGCGCCGGCAACCTCCGCTCCCACGGTCGCGACAGTCGCCGCAGTGCCGCCAGCCGCATCCGCCCCGCCGTCGCCACTGCCGCCCGCGGCATCCGTCGGCGAGGCCGCACCACGTTCATCGCGGTCGAGCGTGCAGGTGCTGCTCCTCACCCTCGGCGTGGTGCTCATCTCGATCACGGCGATCGTGTTCCTCTTCGTCGCCTACCTCGTGGCGACGCTCGAGGTGCGCTCGGTGATCATCGCGGTCGCGAGCGTGCTCGTGCTGGGTGTGGCGTGGCTCCTTCGGGCGCGCCGGCTGCCGGGCACGGCCGAGGGCGTGGCATCCGTCGCCATCGTGCTGCTGCTGCTCGATGTGTGGATCGTTCGCGCGAACGGGCTGTTCGGCACCGATTCCGTCGATGCCGCGGGCTATACGGGCGCTGCGCTGCTCGTGGTCTCGATCGCCTTGCTCGGCGTGCGCGCGGTCAGCGGCATCCGGGTCGCCGGCTTCGCTGCAGCTGGGCTCGCGCCGGTGGGCGTGTTCCTGCTCGCCTTCCAGGCAGCACCCGAGGGCGAGTTCGCCACCGGCGTGTGGCTCGGATGCCTCGCGGCGTCGCTGCTCGGCACGCTCGCGGTGCTGACCCCGCGCACGGTCGAGCGGGTGATCGTGCTCGGGGCCGGCTTCGCGGCCGGCATCGTCGCGCTCACCGCAGCCGTGTGGGCGCTGCCCGAGTCCGACTGGAACCAGCTGTGGAGCTTCCTCGCGGTCGGTGCGGCCTGGCTACTCGCCCTCATCGCGTTGCGGGCACGCGGTGGCAACCTCTCAGTGGGGTGGACGCGCATCGCCGCCCTCGCACTCGGCGCGAGCCTCGCGCTCGCCCCGGCGGTCTCGATCTTCTCCGAGCTCGACCTGGAGGAACAGGCGCTCTGGCTCGCGCCCGCGGCCGCAGGCGCGGTGGTGAGCGTGCTCGCCGCCGTCGCACGCCTCGTGGCCACGGCATCGCGTGATGCGTTCCGGGCGGCGGCGGCTGCCGTCGTCGTCACGCTCGTCGCCGCCGTGCCGGGCCTCGTGGTGGGCGTTGCCACCGTCGCCGCGCGCCTCTTCGCGAGCGCGCCGCCGTGGCAGCTCGGCGCCGACTCGCCCGTCGTCTCGTTGGTCGCGGAAGCGGAGCTCGCCGCAGTGCTCGTGCCGTTCGTGCTCGCAACGGGTGCGCTCGTCGTCACGGCGCTCGCCCGTCGCTTCCGCACCTTCGCAGCGCTGCCGATCGGCGCGGCACTTGCCGGGGTGCTCGTCAGCGGCGCCGTCGCACCCGGCGTGGCACTCTCAGCGGCGGTACTCCTCGCGCTGGGAGCGGTTGCGCTCGCCCTGGCCGCGATGCTCCGTCCACTTGCGGTACGCGGGCTCCTGACCACGCTGCTCATCGTCGGTGCGAGCGGCGGCGCGCTCGCGTGGTGGGTCGGCTACTCGAGCGCCGACGTCTGGCCGTGGGCGGTCGTGCTCGTGATCGCCACCATCATCGCCGGCCGGGTGTTCGGGCGCCAGGTCTGGACTGCACCTGCCGCGCCGGCGGCCGGCGCAACGCACCTCGCGCTCGCGGCGACACTCGCCGCCACCGCCGTGTTCTCGATCGTGCCGTGGCTCGAGTCGACCGGGGTCGTGCTCGCCGCCCCCTGGGCCTCACCGTGGATGTGGCTCGCGACCATCGGCTCGGCACTGCTCATCGTTGCCGCGTTCGCGCGAGTCGGTACCCCGGCTGACCGCCTGGCGACCGTCGTGCCGATCTTCGCTGCATCGGCGATCGCGCTCATCGGTGTCGCATTGGAAACGGATGCCCCGCTGCGCTGGCTGCCCGCCGTGATCTTCGTCGTCGCGGGCCTCCTGTGGCTGCGCACCGGCACGCTGCCGTCGATGCAGGCGAGCTTCGGGGCCGCGACCCCGCTCGCTCTGGCGCTCGGCGCAGGCCTGGCGGCCGACGAACTGTTCGGCCCCGAGTTCGTGGGCGCCGGCGTGGCCGGTGCGTCCCTGCTCGCCGCCGCACTCGCCCACGTCGTGCTGCCCGCCGACGCTCGCGCTGCGCGGCTCGGCTGGAGCATCGCGGTCGGACTCGCCGCGTTCGCGGCGCTCCTGCTCGGCGCAACCGGCCCGAACTTCACCGACCAGCTCTGGCTCGTGCTGCTGCTCCTGACGCCCATTCCGATCGTCATGGCGGCGCTCGACGGCGACCCGATCGCCGGTCGGCAGCCGAGCCGGCATCTCGCCTGGCTCAGCCTCGGCCTCGCCGTGGCCACCGTGTGGGCGTGGCTCGCCGGCGACGGCGTCGACAACGTCGAGGCCTACACGCTGCCGCTCGCGGTCGCGCTGGCGGTGACGGGCGGCCTGATCACCTGGCGACGCGGCACTGGCGACGCGCGTGCGTCCGGGCGCACGGCACTCTTCGGCGTCGCGGCCGCGGTCGCGGTGCTTCCGAGCGTCGCGTCGAGCGGCGACTCCGAGCTGCGCACGATCGTGCTGAGCTCGATCGGCATCGTGGTGGCGATCGCGGCCGGGTTCCTGCCGGAGTCGGCGCGCGGCGTACCCGTGCGGTTGCTCGGCGTGGCCGCCGGATGGGTCGCGGTCAGCGGTGCGGCGCTCGTGCGCGGTTCGGCGGTGGCGACCGGCACGGAAGACGGCGTCCTCGTCATCGAGTTCTGGCCGCTCGTGGCGCTCGTGGCCGGCATCGCGATCGCGATGACGTGGGCGCGCTCGGCGTCGCGACCCGCGTGGCTCGGCGAAGCGCTGCTCGCGGCATCCGTCGCGCTTGCAACCATTCCCACGGTGCTCGCGATCGTCGCGGGCGACCAGCCGACCCTGCGTGCCGCCGTGCTCTTCCCGTTGCTCGCCGCCGTGCACGTCGCGGCGTCGGCGACGACGGCGCGACCCGTCGGTGGGCCGATGCTCGGCTGGACGTCGCTCGGTGCGCTCGTGCTCGGCGGGCTCGCGGCGCTCGTGTCCGGCGACGTCGACCCGTTCGACATCGTGACCGTATCGGTGGGCGGCGCACTCATCGGCGCCGGCGCGTTCCGCATGCGCCGCTCCCCCGAGCTCGGCAGCTGGCCGGCACTCGGACCGGGCCTCGCGGTGCTGTTGCTGCCGGCGCTCCTCGCCGACTTCACCGACCCCGAAGTCTGGCGGAACGTCGCGCTCGGCATCGCCGCCGTCACCGCGGTCGTGGTCGGCGCGATGCATCGCCTGCAGGCGCCGCTGCTGCTCGGCGGCGCCGTGTTGCTCGTGCACGCGATCGTGCAGCTCTGGCCGTGGATCACCGAGCTCTACGAAGCCGTCTGGTGGTGGCTGTGGCTCGGCATCGCGGGCGTGCTGCTCGTGGTGCTCGCCGCGACCTACGAGCGCCAGCTGCGCCTCGCCCGAGGCACCGTGCGATCGATCGCGGCACTGCGATAGCGAGCGGCTGCCGCGCGCGCGTGGCAGCGGCGGATGCATCGTGTACTACGATGATCCAGTGCCCGCGAGCGGGCGCGCGGGGATGTAGCTCAATGGTAGAGCCTCAGTCTTCCAAACTGATTACGCGGGTTCGATTCCCGTCATCCCCTCCACAACGGCGACTACTGCCCGGGCCCGTGCGGCGCCCACGCATCGGGCGGCTCGACTCGGCCGGTCTCGGCGAGCCACTGGTCGCCCTGGGTCTGCAGCGCCTTGATGAGCATGAAGATCTGCTCCGGGGGAATCCGCACGCGCGCCGCGACGCGGGACTCGAGCACCGCGTGCGGAGGCTGGCCGGTTGCGGCATCCGCCGACGCATGCGCCGGCCGCTTCACGGTCAGGAAATCGAGCACGAAGGTGTTGGGCGTGTGCCAGATGTTCGCGAAGTCGGCGAAGACGCCCACCTCCTGCTCGGGAGGAAGGCTGACGGCGAACTCCATTGGGGGGCGCTGCACTGGATCGGTCATGTGCGCAGGGTATGCGAGGAAGCTTCCAGCCCGGTGAGTGCAGCCTCCCCTTCCTTGAAATAGATCGGCAGCGGCGTAGCGTTGAACCGGACATACGTTCCAGGGAAGGTGGATTGCACATGACCGACACCAAGACCACGCCGAAGACGGGTGCGAACGCGGATGTCGCCGCTGGCGTCGCGCAGTTCCTCACGCCCGTCGTGCAAGAGCTCGTCGCGCTCGCCGTCAACGGCAAGCAAGCGCACTGGCACGTTCGCGGCGTGAACTTCATCGCCGTACACGAGCTGCTCGACGTGGTCGTCGGCCACGCCCAGGACTGGGCCGACCTCGCGGCTGAGCGGGTCGTCGCGTTGGGTCTGCCGGTCGACGGCCGCCTCAAGTCGGTCTCCGACAAGAGCGGCGCGGCCAACCCGAAGCTCGGCTTCCAGCCCTACGACGAGGCGATCGCCGACGTCGTCGCGCAGATCGACCTCGCCGCGGCGAAGGTCGATGAGGCCATCGAGGGACTCGAGGAGCTCGACCCCGTGAGCCAGGACGTCGCCATCGAGATCCGCCGCGGCCTCGACAAGGACCGCTGGTTCCTCTTCTCGCACGTCGCCGTGAAGTAGATCCGCGATAGCGGGGCTGACGGGCCCGGGTGCAGAATGCCGATATGACGGCGGATGCACCCGGGCCCGACTCGTCCCCGAGTGACGATGCCACGCGACTCACCGACGCGCAGAAGTCGTTGCGCGCGCAGATGCTCGCGACCGAGCACTGGAGCCTCCTCGCATCGCGGAGCACGACGCAGAGCGAGGTGCTCACCCGCATCGCGATCTTCCTCACGCTCGTGTCGGCAGGGCTCGTCACGCTCGGCGTGCTCGGCAACGCGACCGAGTTCCGGGGGTGGTTCGGCGTCGCCGCACTCGGCGTGCTGTTCCTGCTCGTGCTGCTCGGAGTGATCACCCAGTTGCGGGTGTTCAATACGGCGACCGAGGATCTGGCGTATGTGCTCGCGATGAATCGGCTTCGCGGCGCCTATCTCGACCTCGATCCCGGGCTCGAGCGGTACTTCATCATGGGCGTAACCGACGACGAGGCGGGAGCGGTCAAGACCTACTACCCGTTCGCCGTTCGTGACCGTTCGCAGGTCTTCGCGAGCTCGATGATGCTGATGCTGGTCGTGAACACCGCACTCGTCGGACTCTTCGTGGGAGCGCTGACCTACGCGATCGCGGGTTCGGTGGGCTGGTCGATCGCGCTCGGCGTCGTCATCGCGATCGCCGTGTTCGCGCTCTGGATGTCATGGGGATACCGCGGCTATCGCCATGTGCTGCGCGCGCACGTGCCGCTGCGCCGCGGCGACGGCGAGGCGCGGCGATCCGGGCCGCCGACGCTGTGACGACTGAGCTGTCGTAAACGTTGTCTGTCGGCTCCAGCCCATCCGCCCTAGCCTGACCTCATGCGTCACGTCTTCCTCGTCATCCTGAGCGCCCTCCTGCTCGTCGGGTGTGCGAGCAACCCCACGCATCCTGACCCGCGCGAGTCTCCGCCGGTCGAAACACCCTCGGTGGCCCATCCGAACCTCTCCGACGAGTCGCGGGCACTCGGCCTCATCGGACTGTGGCGCGTGTCCGGCGCCGCCGGCGAGCAGTCGGACACCTGGCTGCGCCTCGACACCGTCGACTTCCAGTTGTGGCGGGACTGCGGCATGATCCAGGGCTCGTGGACCGCGGGAGAAGCGGCGTTCATCGCCTCGACCTACGGCGCGAGCGGCGGATGCGCCGATGGCGGGCTGCCCGACGTCGCCTGGCTCGAGTCCGCGACCGCCTACGAACCCACGGGTGAGGGATGGCGGCTCACGGATGGCGGCGGCAGCGTGGTCGCGACGCTCACCGTCGACGGCGCTCCGGAACCGATCGAGACCGCCGCCGACTTCTACGCGCAACCGCCCGAGGTGACGGCGGAGACCCGCGAGGCGTTCCGAAGGAACGTGCCACTGCCCCTCGGCATCGAGGCAGCGACACCGGAGTCGCTCACCGGCCGATGGGTTCCGGTCGAGACCACAGGAGCGACCGACCCGCACGTCGACTTCGTCGCCGCCGGATCGTGGGAGGGCTCCGACGGCTGCAACGGTGCGGCGGGCCGTTGGTCGTCGGGTTCCGACGGCGAGTTCCTCGCCACCTCGGGGCCGTCGACGCTCATGGCCTGCGACGGCGCCCCCGTCCCGTACTGGGTCGCGGCCGCCCGCATCGCGGGCTTCGACGGCGATCGCCTGCTCCTCTTCGACGGTGACGGGAACGAGCTCGGCCGCTTGATGCGGGGCTGAGGAGGCGTCGGCTACCGCTGCAGCCAGGTGAGCACCGCGAGCACGCGCCGGTGGTCGGTGCCCGAGTCTTCCAGGTTGAGCTTCTGGAAGATCGAGGTGACGTTCTTCTCCACCGCGCCGACGCCGATGTAGAGCTGTTTCGCGATGCCTGCATTCGTGCGGCCCTCGGCCATGAGCGTCATCACCTCGCGTTCGCGCGGGGTGAGCGATTCCAGCGGGTCGCTGCGCCGCGAGAGCAGCTCGCGAACGACCTGCGGGTCGAGCACGGTGCCGCCCTGACTCACCCGCTCCACCGCGTCTTCGAGCTCGTCGAGCGATGCCACGCGGTCCTTCAGCAGGTAGCCCATGCCGCCTTCGCCCGATGAGAGCAGTTCGTGGGCATACGTGCCCTCCACGTATTGGCTGAGCAGCAGCACGCCGAGCTTCGGCTTGCGCCGCCGCAGTTCGATCGCGGCACGCACGCCCTCGTCGCGGAACGTGGGCGGCATCCGCACGTCGAGGACGGCGAGGTCGGGGTCGGTCTCATCGATCGCGGCAAGCAGCGAGTCGGCTTCGCCATAGGCCGCGACCGTCTCGAATCCCGCCTCGTCGAAGAGCCGTACGAGGCCCTCGCGCAAGAGCACCGAGTCCTCGGCGAGCACGATTCGAAGCGGGCCGCGGGCGGGGTCGGTCATGCCCCCACATTAGCGGCGCGACGGCCGCCATCGCCCGCCCGGCGGGGTCACCGCCGGGCGGGCGACGTCGACGATCAGACGATGCCGGATGCCCCGAGCGGCGTATACGGAATGTGCGCGCCGATCATGGTCGGCCCGCCCGGGGGGCTGTCGACCACGAGAGTTCCCCGCAGCCCGTAGACGCGCTCGGTGAGTCCGGCGAGGCCGTGACCCGGCGTCGAGACGGCGCCGCCTGTTCCGTTATCGGTGACCCAGACATCCAGCCAGTGCCCGGTCGCTCCGGTGTCGCGCGTCGAAACGCGCAGTCGGATGCCCGTGGCATCGGCGTGCTTGACCGCGTTGGTGAGGAGCTCGGCGGCCACGAAGTAGGCGTTGCGTTCGATCGCGGTCGGGAGCGCGGCATCCGGCGGCAGGTCCATCTCGACGGTCACCGGCACCGGACTCCGCGTGGCGAGCGACTCCAGCCCCGCGGCGAGGCCGCGGTCCTGGAGGATCGGCGGGGCGAAGCCGCGCGACAGGGCGCGCAACTCGTCGAGGGTCTCCCGCGCCTGGTCGCGCGCCTCGACGATGAGCTCGCGGGCCGCATCCGGGTCGCGGTCGAGCTTGCGCTCGATCGTGGCGAGGTCCATCTGCAGGCGCACGAGGCGCTGCTGCGGTCCGTCGTGGATGTCGCGCTCGAGGCGTCGCAGCGAGGCGTCTTCGGCCTGCACCGCCGCGCCACGGGATGCCGCGAGCTGCTGCACCTCCCGTTCGAGCGCCTCGGAACGCCACGAACCGAGCAGGCCCCGCGCGATGACATCGTGAAGCAGCGTGAGTCCGCGGAACACGAACGGCAGGGTGGCGAGGAAGATCAGCCCGATGATGAACTCGAAGATGCCCTCGCCGATGCGGGGATCCACCGACAGCGCGTTGCCCGGGAAGAGGAAGTCGACGACGACGTCGTACAGCCAGAAGTCGCGGCCGTCGCTGCCGTCGGGGATGTAGCGCTGCCAGATCCACCCGGTGAGCCCGCCGAGCGCCACCGAGGTCCACACCACGGTGAGGACCCACGAGACGATGCTGACGATCGGGTTGATGATCACGCCGTGCAGGAGGGAGAGCCAGTAGTGACCGTCGATGAACGGCGCGAACATCGTGCGCCAGAAGCCCTGGTCGCGGTCGACGTGATCCCACGCCGGCCGGCCGCACGGCCGGGCGCCCGGCCCACTCGAGCCGCACGAGCTCGAGCGTGCCGAAGCCGCGGGCGATGAAGAGCGATGCGACGACGATGAAGATGCCGAACACGATGAAGATGAGCCCGAGTCCGGTGAAGAACGTCGTCGAGAGCACGACGAGGCCGACGATCGCGATCGGCATCGTGAGGATGAGGAAGCCGAACTCGCGCGGCACCGTCTTCCACAGCGACCAGTAGCTGCGGCCGTGGCTGCGCGCGGGCGCGACATCCGTCGGCGTCTCGGTGATGATCTCAGTGCTCATGGTGGGTTCCCTCAGTCATCGTCGCACGCTGACCCGGCTCGACGACGGCGAACTGCCCCATCATCCCCTGGTCCTCGTGCCACAGCAGGTGGCAGTGGTACATGTACGGCGTGTCGGGATCGGAGTAGTCCTCGAAGCGCATCAGGAGCTCGTACTCGGTCTCGGGCTCGGTGAAGATCGTGTCCTTCCAGCCGGCGAGCTCGGGCGGCGGCGCAGCGCCGTCGATGGAGGCGACGCGAAACTGCACGTCGTGCACGTGGAAGCTGTGCGGCACCGAGGTCGCGTTCTCGACCACCCAGCGCTCGAGGGTGCCGACCGTGACGGTCTCATCGATGCGGCCCATGTCCATCGCCTCGCCGTTGATCTCGAAGCTGTCGTTCAGTTCGAACGTGCGGGTCGTCACGACCTCGGCCTCGTCGAAGGCCGGGATGCTGTTCAACTGCTCGGGCACTGCCGGGGCCGGGTCGAGCTCGTCGGCCGCACGCACCTGAAGTACGTCGAACGAATCCGTGCCGCCGTTCGTCGCAGCGACGGGTCCCACGAGCGCGGCGATCTCGGGGGTCATCCGCGACTGCAGGACGACCTCCTCGCCGGGCGTGACGCGCAGGAGCACTTCGGCCCGCTCCCCCGGTGACAGCCGCACGTGGTCGAGCTCGACGGGTGCTTCGAGGAGGCCGCCATCGGTGCCGATGAGCTCCATCGGCCGGCCATCGCTCCAGGCGAAGGCGTAGCTGCGCGCCGTCGACGCGTTCAGGAGCCGGAGGCGCACGACCTCGTCGTGGACGTCGAGGTAGGGGCCGCGCGTTCCGTTGACGATGAGCTCGTCGCCGAGTCCGCCCGCGTACCCGCGCGGGTTCGCCTCCTGCTCGCCCTCAGCCGAGAACCCGGTGTCCTGGACGATGACCGGCACGTCGTCGACCCCGTACTCGCGCGGCAGTGCGAGCGCGGCCTCGGCGTCGTCCTGTACGAGGAACATGCCCGCGAGCCCGCGGGAGACGTGGTCTTCGGTCTCGCCGTGAGGGTGCGGGTGGTACCAGAGCGTCGCGGCCTGCTGGTCGATGTCCCATTCGGGCGACCATGAGCCGCCCGGCTCGACCATCTGGTGCGGCCCGCCGTCCATTTCGGCGGGCAGGTGCATGCCGTGCCAGTGCACGGTCGTGGGCTCGTCGAGCGAGTTCGTCATGTCGACCCGCACGTGCTCGCCGCGCTTCGCGACGATGGTCGGGCCGAGGTAGCGGCCGTTGAAGCCCCAGGTGTCGCTCGACTCCCCGGGTTCGAACTCGGTCGCGCCGGCCTGGGCGTCGAGGGCGAAGACCCGGGTGCCGTCGGCGTCGACGGTCGACTCGGCGAGCGGAGGGATCGCGAGGGGCTTGTCGAAGTCGACCTTGCCGATCGTCGAGACCTGGCCGGGGCCGGCGATGCCGCAGCCGGCGAAGGCCACGGCGATGAGGCCGCCGGCGGCGACTGCGGCGAGGGCGCTGAGCGTCGCCCGCGGGCGACGGAGACGAGAGGTATGGGTGCGTGCTTCAGGCATGCTTCCAGCCTCGTGAGCGCGGCTGGGCCGCCACAGCCGGTGGGCAGCCGGATCGGGTCGGGGGTTTTCCCCCGAAGTCTCAGCGCGCGTCGTGCGTGAAGCGGCCTGCGAGCAGCGTCGCCGCGACGGGCATCGTGCGAAGGTCGTCGGCGGATGCCGCGAGCGGATCGAGCTCGACGATGGCGAGATCGGCCGGGGCTCCGGACCGGACCACTGCTCCCCGACCACCGGTGGATGCGACCAGCGCGGCACGCGCCTCGATCGCCTGCTCGGGATGCCACGGCTCGCGCCCGTCGCGGGCGCGGCCGACCGCCGCGGAGATCGCGACCCAGGGGTCGAGCGGCGCCACCGGCGCGTCGGAGCCGAGGGCGAGCTCGACGCCGGCCGCCGCGAGGTCGGCCAGCATGAAGGCGCGGTCGGTGCGTCCGGCCCAATAGCGGTCGGCGACGTCGCGGTCGTCCATCGCGTGCTCGGGCTGCACGCTCGCGACGACGCCGAGTTGCGCGAAGCGGGCGACGTCTTCCCTGCGCAGCAGCTGGGCGTGCTCGATCGAGCCGCTGCATCCGACCGCCTCGAACGCGTCGAGCACTCGAGCGTTGGCCCGGTCGCCGATCGCGTGCACCGCCGGGGCGATGCCGGCCTCGTGCGCGCGGCGCATGAGCGGCACGAGCTCGTCGTACGACACGGTCGCGAGGCCGTAGGGGTGCTCGTCGGGCGCCAGGCCCGGGTACGGGTCGAAGCACCACGCGGTGCGGGTGTTCAGGGAGCCGTCGGTGATGACCTTGTAGGCGCCGACGGTGACGAGGCCGTCGGTGCCGGGAACGACCTCGCCGGTACGAAGGCCCTCGGCGATCGCCCGATCGAGATGCTGCGTATAGATGCCGAACGACACGCGCAGCGAACGGAGGCCCGAGCCCACGCGCCGCACCCAGTCGTCGCGATTCCAGCGCATCTCGTAGTCGACGATGCCGACCACGCCGCGAGCCGCCGCGCGTGCGGCGGCCTCGGCCACCCATTCGTCGAGCACGTCGTCGGCGACGTCATCGATCGCGCGAACGAGGCGGAAGCAGTCGTCTTCACGGAGCAGCCCGCTCGCGCCCGCGAGCTGCTCGACGCCGTGGCGGCGGACCGCGGCCGAGTTCAGCCAGCACGCGTGCAGGTCGGCCGCGACGAGCACGACCGGCACGTCGCCCGAGACCGCATCGAGCACGGCGCGAGTCGGGGCATCGGTCCACAGCCCGTCGCGGTAGCCGAACCCGATCACCTCGGCGTCGCCACGGTCGACGGATGCCGCGACAAGCGCCGCGACCGCCGCCGCCGAGTCGGCGCCCGCCAGGTCGAGCCTGCGCGACACCATCGCCCATTGCGAGGCGTGCACGTGGCGGTCGTGGAGCCCTGGGATCACCCAGCGACCCTCGACGTCGATGTCGCGAACGGCGACGGATGCCCCGTCGCGAGGCGGTGCGGCGCCCGCAGGCGTGATCGCCGCGACGATCCCACCGGCCACGTGCACGTCGACGAGCCCCTCGACGCCGGGCAGCCGCGCCGACGTGAGGCGCACGTCGCCGTTCACGCGCCGGCCGCCGAGTTCGCCCGCGCCGCTCGCAGCGCCTCATGCGTTCGCCGCATCTCCGCGGCGAGCGCGGGACTCGCGTACGGGCCATCGCCCTCGAGTTCGTCGATGATGCGGTCGACCGTCTCAACCGGTCGGTTCTGGCTCATCTTGTTCTTCGCCGTGAACCGCGTGATCGGGATGCGCAGTCCGACGGTGCCCGTCGCGATGCGGTCGGCGTACTCCGAGTTCTCGGCCGTGCCGCGCATGCGGCGAGGCTCGGGCATCGCGTCTTCGAAGTGGTCGACGAGCGACTCCAGCACGCGCAGGTTCTCGTGGGCGGGGAGCAGCTCGGGCGTGCCGTAGAGGTGCGCGGTGACGAAGTTCCAGGTCGGCACGGCGGGATTCGCGTCGTACCAGCCGGGCGAGATGTAGCCGTGCGGGCCCTGCACGATGATCATCACCTCGTGGCGTCCGAGCTCGTGCACGACCTCGTCTGGGCGACCGACGTGCGTGAGCAGCACGATGCCGTCGGCCTCCTCGTCGAGGAGCACCGGGTAGTGGGATGCCACGAGTCCTGCGGCATCCGTCATGCTCACGATCGTCATCCACGGGTGCTCGCGGATCAGGCGCTTGATGCCCTCGTCGCTCGCGAGCGTGAAGCTGGGGTTCTGGCGCATGCGATTCCTTCGGCGGGCGGGTGGTTCAGGCCTGGCAGTAGGGGCACCAGTAGAGCTTTCGGGCACCCAGTTCCTCGAGCACGATGTTCGTGCCGCACACGCGGCATGGCAGACCCTCGCGCTTGTAGACCCAGTGCCGGTCGGCCCGGTTGGCGAGCGCCGCGCGATACGCCTCGGGGTCGAGGTCGTCCATGGTCATCATCTGGCCGGTCTCGACGCCGAGGCGGAGGAGCTTGGCCCAGTCGTGCCACAAGTGGCGAACGTGCTCTTCGGGCACGAGCCGGCCCGGCGTGTGCGGGTTCTGGCGGGCGCGGAAGAGCAGTTCGGCTCGGTACACGTTGCCGATGCCGGCGACGACGTTCTGGTCCATGAGGAGCAGCGCGATGGGCGTGGGCTTCTTGGTGACGGATGCCACGAACCGGTCTTCGGCCGCACGGCCCGCGTCGATGAGGGGGTCGGGGCCAAGCCTCGCGACCACGGCCTCGACCTGGGCAGGGTCGAGCACCTCGCACGCCGTGGGGCCGCGCAGGTCGGCGCAGATCGTGTCGGTGAGCAGGCGCACGCGGACCTGCCCGACCGGTTCGGGCGGGAACGTCGCGAGGTCGCCACCCTCCTTCTCGGACTCGGACATGCGAAGACGCGCCTTGCGAGGCGCCCCGATCGAGGTGAGCGAGTTCTCTCCCGCCGTGTCGAACACGACCGCGTCGGGGTTCGGGCCCTCGAGGAACGTGCCCTTCTGGTTGGTCTGGCCCATGCGGCCGTTCGCCGACGCGATCGTGGCATCCATGCGGATGTCGCCGGCGAAGTCCCATGCGCCGTACATGCCCAGGTGCACGCGCAGCCACACGTCGCCCTCGAAGCCGAGGAACATCTGCTTGCCCACGGCACGGGCATCGGTCATCCGTCGCCCGTCGATCTCAGCGGCACCCAGGGCGAACCGGCCCTGCGGGCTCCACGCGTGCACGACGTGGCCGACGAAGTTGCGCTCGAACTGGCGGGTGATGCGATGGACGGAGTGACCCTCGGGCATCGCGCTGCTAGGCCTCGCCGGGGTCGACGTCGACGCCCTTGCCGGTGATGTCGCCGGTCGTCTCGTACTCGGCGAGCTGCGCGATGCGGCGCACGTGCCGCTCGTCGCCCGAGAACGGCTCGGCGATGAACGCGTCGATGTAGCGGATCGCCTCTTGGACGGTGTGCTGCCTGGCACCGATCGAGATGACGTTGGCGTCGTTGTGCTCGCGGGCGAGCATCGCGGTGTCCATGCTCCAGACGAGGGCCGCACGGATGCCCCGGACCTTGTTCGCGGCGATCTGCTCGCCGTTGCCCGAGCCGCCGAACACGACTCCGAGTGCACGGACGCCCGCAGCCTGGTCGCGTGCGACCCCGAGTGCCGCGTTGATGCAGAACGCCGGGTAGTCGTCGAGCGGGTCGTACTCGGTGGGGCCGTGGTCGACGACCTCATGACCGCCGTTGGTCAGGTGGTCGACGAGGGTGCGGCTGAACTCGAGGCCGGCGTGGTCGGTCGCGATGTGGATGCGCATGCGCCAAGTCTAGGGATTCGGCACCCACCGGAGGGCGCGTCCATGCGGCTGCGCCCACGCGAGCTGCTCGCCGTCGAGGGCGAGCACGAGATCGGAGCTGTCGTTCGGCACATCGTCGCGCACGCGGATGCCGCGAATGACGGTTCGGCCTTCGGCTGACAGCCAGTGGCCGGGCAGGTCGCGCACCTGCCGGACGAAGTCTCCGCGACCGGCCTCGTCGAGGTACATGAGCACGGCGGTGTGGAAGACGACGAGCGTGGCATCGGACGGCGCGGACGCGGCGAGCGCGGCGAGCTGCTCGTTGAGGTCGCCGCTGACGAGGCGGGGCGGGTCTTGCGCGGCGATCGCGGCGGCCATGCGGAGCCTGGCGCGACGATCGTCGTGCTCGGGCCAGACGAGGGCGTCGAGCCAGTCGACGTCGGCCGGCGAGCGCACGTCGAGGGGGCTGAGGTCGATGCCCGCACGCCAGACGATCTCAGGAAGGTGCGGCGGCACGGGTGCGGGCGTGTCGCCGAGGAGGGTGCACTCGAGGACGACAGGGCTGGGCCCGTCGGCCGGGTCGAGCGGTTCGCGTCCTGAATAGCGGTAGCTGTAACGGTCGGGGTAGAGGCAGAGTCCGGCCGAGGCGCCGACCTCGAGCAGTGCGATCGGTCCCTCGATGCCGCCGAGCACGGGAACGTGCAGTGCACAGCGGGCGGCCTCGTTCGTCTGCGTCGCGTGGGTGAGCGCGACCTCGCGCACCTCGCTCCAGTGCTCGGCGAGCCAGCCGGCGAACGCCGGATACGGACCGGGCTGCGCTCCGAGCAGGCGCGCGGCCGAGAAGACGAGGTTCGGTTGGCGCTTCGGCGACGGCAACTCGTCGATGAGCGCCAGCGTCGTGGCATCCGTCGCGACTCCGGCTGCCCAGGCCTCATAGGTGGCGGACATGCCGCGCGCCTCGACCTCGGCGAACGAGCGATACCGGTCGGCCGTCGCAGCCGACGCATCCGTGCTGGTGACCATGCGGTCACGCTACTCTGTCGACTCCACCGGCAACGGCTGTTCGCACACAGGTGCTCGGAGGCCTGCAGCCCGTAGAATGCGCGGATGCCCTCCGCCGACTCCGAATCCGCCAGCGCGCCCATGATCGACGCGCGAGATCTCGAGACGACGCTGCGGGTCCTGGCCACGCTCAGCGAGCTCGACGAGCACGACCCCGACTTCGAGACCGTGCGCCGGGCGACGGCGAAGATGTTCAAGGCCGTCAAGGTCGCACGCCGCCTCGAGAAGCGGCGAGTCGTGCAGGACGCCGACCGCGCCGTCATCGCCGCGACGGCGACCGGCGCTCCGACCCGGATCGATGACGAGACGCGCGGCGCAGACCTCATCAGCGGCACCGATGCGCGCACTGCGGGCGAACTCCGCGTGGCGCGCCCCTGCTACATCTGCAAGCAGCGGTACACGCTCGTCGACGCGTTCTACCACCAGCTCTGTCCGTCCTGTGCCGCGACCAGCCATGCCAAGCGCGACGCACGCACCGACCTCACAGGCAAGCGCGCACTGCTCACCGGCGGTCGCGCGAAGATCGGCATGTACATCGCGTTGCGGCTGCTGCGTGACGGCGCCCACACCACGATCACCACGCGGTTCCCGCGCGACGCCGCGCGTCGGTTCGCTGCGATGCCCGACGCGGGCGAGTGGCTGCACCGGTTGCGGGTCGTCGGCATCGACCTGCGCGACCCGGCGCAGGTCATCGCGCTCGCAGACGACGTGGCAGCACAGGGCCCGCTCGACATCCTCATCAACAATGCGGCGCAGACGGTGCGCCGCTCGCCCGGCTCGTACGCCCCGCTCGTCGAGGCGGAGTCCTCGCCGCTGCCTGATGGGCCGATGCCCGAGCTCGTGAGCTTCGGTCACACGAGCGATGCGCATCCGCTCGCCCTCGCGGAGTCCGTGTCGAGTCATCCGGTGCTCTCGTCCGGCCTCTTCGCCGGCACGATGACCGCCGACGACCTGACCGCGCTCGCGCTCGCCCCCGGATCGAGTTCGCTCGCCAGGCTCGCCGAGCGCACTGCGATCGATGCCGGCGGCCTCGTGCCCGACCTCCACCACGAGAACAGCTGGAGCGCCGTGGTGCAGGACGTCGACCCGCTCGAGATGCTCGAGGTGCAGCTCTGCAACACCACGGCGCCCTTCATCCTCGTGAGCCGCCTGCGAGCGTCGCTCGCTGCGACGACCGCTCGCCGCAGCTACGTCGTCAACGTGTCGGCCATGGAGGGCGTGTTCAGCCGTGGCTACAAGGGGCCGGGGCATCCGCACACGAACATGGCGAAGGCGGCGATGAACATGCTCACGCGCACGAGCGCCAAGGAGATGTTCGCCGACGGCATCCTCATGACGAGCGTCGACACAGGCTGGATCACCGACGAGCGCCCGCATCCGACCAAGGTGCGGCTCGCCGAGGAGGGCTTCCACGCACCGCTCGACCTCGTCGACGGCGCCGCGCGGGTCTACGACCCGATCGTGCGCGGCGAGGCGGGCGAGGACCTGACGGGGGTGTTCCTGAAGGACTACGAGCGCGCCGGCTGGTGACGCGCCGCCCCCGTCGGCAACCCCGCGCCGCGAGGCATCCGATGCTGCCACGTTCGTGCGCAGGATGACCCCGCCGATCCGGCGTCCGCGGGACTAGGCTGTTCCTCATTGCCTGCGGCCACGAGCCGCGTCGATGAGCTGCGAAGGAGCCCACGTGCCCGGAGAGAACCTCACCCGAATCGAAGCCGAGGAGCGCGCCGCGCTGGTCTCGGTGCACGACTATGACGTCGTGCTCGATGTGACCACTGGGCCGGAGGTGTTCCGCAGCGAGACGACCGTGCGCTTCTCGGCGCAAGCCGGCGCCTCCACGTTCATCGACGCGATCACCGCGGCGGTGCACTCGATCACCCTGAACGGCGTCTCACTCGACCCGGCCGAGGCGAGCGACGGCGTTCGCATCCAGCTGCCAAATCTCGAAGCCGAGAACGAGCTGACGGTCGTGGCCGACGGGCGCTACATGAACACCGGCGAGGGCCTGCACCGCTTCGTCGACCCGGTCGACGGCGAGGTGTACCTCTACACCCAGTTCGAGGTGCCCGACTCCCGGCGCATGTTCGCCGTGTTCGAGCAGCCCGACCTGAAGGCGTCGTTCCGGTTCACCGTGACCGCACCCGCCCACTGGGAGGTCGTGTCGAACTCCCCCACACCCGACCCGGTCGACGCGCACGACGGCGCGAAGACGTGGGCGTTCACGCCCACCGCCCGCATCTCGAGCTATATCACCGCGCTCATCGCCGGCCCGTACGCCGTGGTGCGCGATGAGCTGACGAGCAGCGACGGCCGGGTCATCCCGCTCGGTGTCTTCAGCCGCAAGAGCCTGTCGCAGTACCTCGACGCCGACTACATCTTCGAGAAGACGAAGCAGGGCTTCGAGTACTTCGAGGCGAAGTTCGACGTGCCGTACCCCTTCGAGAAGTACGACCAGCTCTTCGTTCCCGAGTACAACGCCGGCGCCATGGAGAACGCGGGTGCGGTGACGTTCACCGAGTTCTACGTGTTCCGCTCCAAGGTGACCGACGCCGTGCGCGAGCGCCGCGTCGTCACGATCCTGCACGAGCTCGCCCACATGTGGTTCGGCGACCTCGTCACGATGAAGTGGTGGAACGACCTCTGGCTGAACGAGTCGTTCGCCGAGTGGGCGTCGACGATCGCCACCGCCGAGGCCACCGAGTGGACCGAGGCGTGGACCACCTTCAACTCCATGGAGAAGAGCTGGGCGTACCGCCAAGACCAGCTGCCCTCGACCCACCCGGTGGTCGCGACGATCAACGACCTCGAAGACGTGCTCGTCAACTTCGACGGCATCACCTACGCGAAGGGCGGGTCGGTGCTCAAGCAGCTCGTCGCCTGGGTCGGCGTCGAGGCGTTCTTCACCGGTGTCTCGGCCTACTTCAAGAAGCACCAGTGGGGCAACACGACGCTGGCCGACCTGCTCGCCGAGCTCGAGGTCGCGAGCGGCCGCGACCTCTCCGACTGGTCGGGCCTCTGGCTCGAGACGGCCGGTGTGAACACGCTGCGTCCCGAGATCGAGGCCGATGACGCGGGAACGATCACCTCGTTCGCCGTGCTGCAGACGGCCGAAGCCGACTACCCCACCATCCGCCCGCACCGCCTCGCCATCGGCTTCTACAACCTCGTCGACGACAAGCTCGTGCGCGAGCACCGCGTCGAGCTCGACGTCGACGGCGACCGCACCGAGGTCGCCGAGCTCGTCGGCCTCGAGCGTCCCGCGCTCGTGCTCCTCAACGACGACGACCTCGCCTACGCGAAGATCCGGCTCGACGATCCCTCGCACGGGGTGGCGCTCGCGAACCTCTCTGCGATCGAGGACCCCCTGGCTCGGGCTCTCGTGTGGAGTTCGGTGTGGGATGCCACGCGCGACGCCGAGACCCGCGCGAGCGACTACCTCGCGCTCGTGCTCGGCAACATCGCCGCCGAGACCGAGTCGACGACACTGCGCATCGTGCTCGCGAACGCCGTGCTCTCGGCGAGCGCCTACACCGCTCCCGAGCGACAGGCCGAGGCTCGTCGCTCGCTGGCCGACGGCTTGTGGCGTCTTGCCCAAGAGGCCGCGCCGGGCAGCGACGCCCAGTTCCAGTTCGTGATGAACTTCGCGGGCATCGCTGAAGCCGGTTCGCACGTCGACGAGCTCGCCGCACTCTACGACGGCTCGCTCGAGCTCGAGGGACTCGAGATCGACACCGACCTCGGCTGGGAGCTGCTCATCGCGCTCGTTGCCGCGGGTCGAGCCGGCGATGCAGAGATCGACGCTCGCCTCGAGTCCGACAACACGGCGACGGGCCAGCAGTCGGCCGCGCACGCCCGTGCGGCGATCCAGACCCTCGAGGGCAAGGAGCGCGCCTGGGCCTCACTCGTCGACGTCGACACCGCGACGAACACCGTCGTGCGCGAAACTGCAGAGGGCTTCCTTCGAGCGACCGACCCGGCGCTGCTCGAAGCCTTCGTCGAGCGGTACTTCGCGATGCTCGAAGACGTATGGGAGAACCGCAGCTACGCCATCGCCGAGAAGCTCGTCGACGGCCTCTATCCGTCGCCGCTCGCGAACCGCGCCCTCGCCGACGCGAGCCGTGCGTGGCTCGAGTCGCACCCCGAGGTACCGGCACTGCGTCGCCTCATCGTCGAGCGCCTCGCGGGTGTCGACCGCGCCCTGGCCGCGCAGGAGCGCGACGCGCAGCAGTAGCGCCACGGGCGAGGGCGGCGTGGTACTCCGGTACCACGCCGCCCTCGCCTGAACCATTCCTGCGACGGATGCCCCCGCGCCGCGTTCTCCCTAGCGTTGAGCCATGATCACTGCAGAGGGGCTCGTCAAGCGCTATGGCGCGAAGACGGCCGTCAACGACATCAGCTTCACCGTGCGGCCGGGGCAGGTCACCGGCTTCCTCGGTCCCAACGGCGCCGGCAAGTCCACCACGATGCGCATGATCGTGGGTCTCGACCGACCCAGCGACGGCCGCGTCACCGTGAACGGCAAGCCGTATGCCGCCCACCGGGCGCCGCTGCACGAGGTCGGCGCGCTCCTCGACGCGAAAGCCGTGCACACGGGCCGCACCGCGTTCAACCACCTCCTCGCGATGGCCGCGACCCACGGCATCGGCGCGAGCCGCGTCCGTGAGGTCATCGAGCTCACCGGGCTCGAGTCCGTCGCACGCAAGCGCGTCGGCGGCTTCTCGCTCGGCATGGGCCAGCGACTCGGCATCGCGGCAGCGATGCTCGGCGACCCCGCCACCCTCATCCTCGACGAGCCGGTCAACGGCCTCGACCCCGAGGGCGTGCTCTGGGTGCGCCAGTTCGTTCGGCACCTCGCCTCCGAGGGCCGCACGGTGTTCCTCTCCTCGCACCTCATGAGCGAGATGGCGGTCACGGCAGATCACCTCATCGTGCTCGGTCGCGGTGAGATCATCGCCGACGCCCCGGTCGCCGACATCATCGCCGGGGGCACCCGCCCCCGCGTCCGCGTGCGGTCGCCGCACGCCTCGCAGCTCGCCGACCTGATCGCCGCACCCGAGATCGCGGTCGTGCGCTCCGAGGCGGGGGTGCTCGAGATCACCGGCCTCGAAGCATCCGGCATCGGCGACCTCGCCGCATTGCATGGAATCGCGATCCACGAACTCACCCCGCAGAGCGCGTCGCTGGAAGAGGCCTATATGGCCCTGACCGCCGACTCGGTCGAATACCGCACGGAGGCCGTCCGATGACCACGCTCACCCCGCCCGTCGCCCGACCCGCGCAGCGCGCCACGACCGCGCTGAACTTCCCGGGTGTGCTCCGCTCCGAGTGGATCAAGCTCCGCAGCCTCCGATCGACCATCTGGTCCTATGTGATCCTCGTCGTGCTCGCGCTCGGCATGGCGCTCCTGATGTCGCTGAGCTTCATCAGCGGCGGCGGTCCCGCAGCCGAGATGGGCCCCGCAGGCCTCTCGAGCGAGGCGCAAGCCGGGCTGCTCGTGCAGGCGTCGACGTTCGGCGCGTTCTTCGGCCAGCTCGTGGTCGCGGTGCTCGGCGTGCTCGTGATCACGGGTGAGTACTCGACCGGGATGATCCGCTCGACGCTCGCCGCCGTGCCGACCCGGTTGCCGGCCCTCGCCGCGAAGGCCATGGTGCTGTTCGCCGTGACCTTCGTGATGGCGACGATCTCGGCCGTCGGCGCGTTCTTCGTGGCGTCGGCCGTCTTCGCCGACTCGGACATCACGGCGAGCCTGCTCGACGCCGACGTGATCCTGCCGATCCTCGGCTCCGCGCTCTACCTCGGTCTCGTCGCCCTGTTCGCCCTCGGAGTCGGCACGATGCTCCGCTCGAGTGCCGGCGGCATCGCGACCGTGGTCGGCGTGCTGCTCGTACTGCCGCTCGTGCTGCAGATGATCCCCGCCGAATGGGTCGCCGACGTGCTGCCCTACGTGCTCTCGACGGCGGGCGTCGGCATGTTCTCCGACACCTCCGCTGCCGCCGATGCGCCGTCGTTCTGGGAGAACCTCCTCATCGTGCTGGCCTGGGTGGGGGCATCCATCGCCGGCGCAACGGTGCTCCTGAAGAGGCGCGACGCGTAGAGTCCAGTCCATGACGGAAGCACCGCTCTCCCCCGGCTACCCGGCTTCGGTAGTCGGGGGAGAACTTCGTCTGCCGAAGCCGCCGGGAGTCGTTCGGCAGTTCTGGGCGCGGCATCCGCGGCTCACCGACGCACTGATCGCCGCGCTCTACTTCGTGCCGACGTTCCTCGGCACCCTCTCATTCGTGTTCGTGCCGACCGGGCCGCCGCTCTGGCTCGGACTCGCGCAGCTCGTCGCCGTCGCCGCATCCGCCGCCGCCATGCTCGTCCGCCGCAGCAGGCCCTGGCTCCTCATGGGCGTGGCCTGGGTCGTCTGCCTCGTCGTCTACCCGTTCGGCTCGGTCGACCTGTTCCCGGTGCTCGTCGCGCTGTACGCGCTCGCGGTCTACCGGTCGACGCGAGCCGCGTGGATCGCCTTCGGCGGATCTGTCGTCGTCGGCATCGCGTCGGCCAACCTCGCCCTCCTGGCACAGGCCGGCGACACGGTGGCCCCCTTCGGCGCCGGGGCCCCGGAGTCCGCCGTGCAGTTCGCGATCCTCATGCTCATCGCGACACTCATCGGCGTCACGGTCGGCAACCGGCGCCGCTACCTCAACGCCCTCATCGCCCGAGCGCACGACCTCGCACGCGAGCGCGACCAGCAGGCGCAACTCGCCACCGCCGTCGAGCGCTCGCGCATCGCACGCGAGATGCACGACATCGTCTCGCACAGCCTCACCGTCATGGTCACGCTCGCCGACGGCTCCGCAGCGACCGCGGAGCGCGATCCCGAGCGAGCCGCGGAGGCGATGCGCCATGTCGCCGAGAGCGGCCGCACCGCACTCGGCGACATGCGGCGCATGCTGGGCGTGCTCGCCGAGCCCGCCACGCTTCCCGCGGACCTCTCGCCGCAGCCCGGCGCGGCGGCGATCCCGGCGCTCATCGGGAGCTTCCGGGCGGCCGGCATGCCGGTGCGCCTCACGACGACGGGCGCGGGCGTCTCGGACCCGAACCTTCAGCTCACGATCTACCGCATCGTGCAGGAAGGCCTCACGAACGCGTTCCGCTACGCGGCGAGCGCGACGCGGGTCGACGTCGACCTCGAGCACCGCGACACGGAGGTGCTCGTGACCGTGACCGACGACGCGACCTCGCCATCGGTCCCCGATCTCGAGGGCGGCGGGCTCGGCCTCGTCGGCATGCGCGAGCGGGTGGCGCTCTACGGCGGAACCCTCGAGGCCGGGCCGCGTGCACAACGCGGGTGGCGGGTGAGTGCGATGCTGCACACCGACGCCGGCTCGACGAACGACGCGGAGACCGATCGATGACGGCAATCGGCTCCCCCATCCGTGTCGCGATCGTCGACGACCAGGCGCTCGTTCGGGCGGGCTTCCGCATGGTGCTCGAGGCCGAAGCGGGCATCGAAGTCGTCGGTGAGGCCGTCGACGGTCGCACCGCGATCGCGCTCGCCGGGGCGCGCGAGATCGACGTGATGCTCATGGACGTACGGATGCCGGGCGTCGACGGCATCGCCGCGACCGAGGCGATCGTGGCATCCGCTCGCCCCACCCGCGTGATCGTGCTCACGACGTTCGACCTCGACGAGTACGCCTTCGCCGCGCTCCGGGCGGGCGCGAGCGGATTCCTCCTCAAGGACGTCCGCCCAGCCGAGCTCCTCGCCGCCATTCGCACGGTGCACACCGGCGACGCGGCGCTCGCTCCTCGCGTCATCCGGCGCATGATCGACTTGTTCGCGGCCGATCTGCCCGCTCGGGACGGCGATCGGGCGGGCACGACCACCGATGAGCTCGACACGCTCACCCCGCGCGAGCGGGAGGTGCTCGTGGCCGTCGCCCAGGGCCGCAGCAACTCCGAGATCGCCGAGACGTTCTTCCTCTCCGAGTCGACCGTGAAGACCCACGTCGGGCGGCTCCTGCAGAAGCTCGCCGCGCGCGATCGCGTGCAACTCGTGATCTTCGCCTACGAGCACGACCTCCTCCCGGGGACCAGCTCCCCCGGCGGATGAGTCGCTAGGCTGGCTGGGCTCCGACCACTCGAAAGGCCCGCCAATGCCCGCTGCCAATCTCACGCGAATCGAAGCCGAGGAGCGTGCCGCCATCGTCAGCGCCCCCAGCTACGAGGTCACGCTCGAGCTCAGGGCCGACGGCGAGACGTTCAGGACCGAGACGTTCGTGCGATTCAGCGCCGTCGAGGGGGCATCGACCTTCATCGAGGCGTGCACCGAAGCCGTGCACGAGATCGTGCTCAACGGCCGGTCGCTCGACCCGGCGAGCGCGAGCGACGGCACCCGCATCCGCCTCGAGGGACTCGCCGCCGACAACGAGCTGCGCGTCGTGGCCGACGCCCGCTACACCAACACCGGTGAGGGCCTGCACCGGTTCATCGACCCGGTCGACGGCGAAGCCTACCTGTACACCGAATTCGCGGTCGCCGAGGCCAACCGCGTCTTCGCCGTGTTCGACCAGCCCGACCTGAAGGCCTCGTTCCGGTTCACCGTGACGGCACCGGAGCGCTGGCTCGTGCTGAGCAACGCGCCGACCCCCGAGCCGGCACCGGGCAGCTCCCCCGCGACGACCACCTGGTCGTTCGAATCCGGCCCGGTCATCTCGAGCTACATCGTCGCCCTCATCGCGGGGCCCTACGCGTCCTGGCGGGCGACCGCTCAGAGCCGCGACGGCCGCAGCATCCCCCTCGGCGTGTTCACTCGCGCCTCGCTCGCCCGCTATGCCGAGCCCGACGTGATGTTCGAGGCCGTGCAGGCGGGTCTCGCGTTCTATGAAGACGCCTTCGGCGTGCCCTACCCCTACGGCAAGTACGACCAGATCTTCGTGCCGGAGTACAACTGGGGCGCCATGGAGAACGTCGGCGCCGTCACGTTCAACGAGTCCTACCTGTTCCGCGCGCGCGTCTCGGATGCGCGACGCGAGCAGCGCGCGATCGTCGTGCTGCACGAGCTCTCGCACATGTGGTTCGGCAACTCGGTCACGATGAAGTGGTGGAACGACCTGTGGCTGAACGAGTCGTTCGCCACGTGGGCGTCGACCCTCGCGACCTCGCAGGTCACCGAGTTCACCGGCGTGTGGGCCACGTTCGCGAGCGATGAGAAGACCCACGCCGCCGAGCAGGACCAGCTGCCCTCGACGCACCCGATCGTCGCCGAGATCGCCGACCTCGCCGACGTCGAGGTCAACTTCGACGCGATCACCTACGACAAGGGCGCCTCGGTGCTGAAGCAGCTCGTCGCCTGGGTCGGCCTCGACGCGTTCCAGCGCGGTGTCGGCGCGTACCTCACCGCGCACGCCGGCGGCAACGCCACACTCCGCGACCTGCTCGACGAGCTCGAGCGCGCGAGCGGTCGAGACCTCACCCGGTGGTCCGAACTGTGGCTCGAGACCGCCGGCGTCAACACCATGCGGGCAGTGGTCGAGAGGGATGCCGCGGGCACGATCATCGCGGCACGCATCGAGCAGACGGCGAGCGCGGGGCATCCGACCCTCCGCCCCCATCGCATGGCGATCGGCTGCTACGAGCTCGGCGACGACGGACTGACCCGCACGCACCGCATCGAACTCGACGTCGACGGCGCTGCGACCGAGGTGCCCGAGCTCGTCGGCCGTCGTCACCCCGACCTGCTGCTCGTGAACGACGACGACCTCACGTACGCCAAGGTGCGACTCGACGAGCGCTCGTTCGCGAACGCGACCGAGCACCTGGCGACGATCGCCGACCCGGTCGCGCGTGCCGTGATCCTCGGTTCGGCGTGGGATGCCGTGCGCGACGCCGAGCTGTCGTCGAGCGAGTTCGTGCGGCTCGTGGTCGGCAGCATCGGACACGAGACCCAGTCGGCCGCGCGCGGACTCGCGCTCTCCCGCCTCGAGCTCGCGCTCTCGCGCTACCTCGCGGAGGAGCATCGTGAGCGCATCGCCGCCGAGACCGGCGACGCGCTGTGGGCCTTGGCCGAGCTCGCGCCCGCCGGGTCCGACGCGCAGCTGCAGTTCGTGAAGGCGTTCACCCGCATCGCGGCGACGGCTGCCCACGCCGATGTGCTCGGCAGCCTGCTCGACGGCTCGATCAAGCTCGCCGGGCTCGGCATCGACCTCGACCTTCGGTGGGAGCTCGTCATCGCCAGGGCGACACTCGGCGCGGCATCCGATGAAGAGATCGCCGACGCCCTCGCGCGCGACGACACCGCCAAGGGACGCCAGCTCGCCGAGACCGCGCGCGCTGCACGCCCCGATCAGGCGGTGAAGGATGCCGCGTGGCGGCGGGTCGCCACCGACACGAGCCTCTCGAACGACCTCGCCCGCGCCATCGCCGAGGGCTGGCGACGCACGACGGCACCCGAGCTGCTCGCGGGAACGGCGGTCGAGTACTTCTCGATGCTGCAGTCGGTGTGGGCGAGCCGCAGCTTCACGATGGCCTCCCTCGTGGTCTCGCGCCTGTTCCCCGCTCCGCTCGTGTCCAACGAGCTCGCGGCCATGGCCCGCGACTGGCTCGCGACGAACACCGAGCCGGCACCGCTGCACCGCCTCGTCTCGGAGCAGCTCGCCGAGCTCGAGCGTGCGCTCGCGGCGCAGGCCCGGGATGCCAGCGAGCTCTCGGTCGCGGCTCAGTAGACTTGCTGACCATGTTCGGTGCAGGAGAACCCCCCACGGATCCCAACCCCGTGAGCGGTGAGTGGTGGACGAACATCGCCGCGTACTGGGCGTCCGACTGGGACGTCGTGCTCGGCAAGCTCATCTCGATCGTCATCATCATCGCGATCGCGTTCCTGATCCGCTGGGTGCTGCACTTCGTCATCGACCGGGTTGTCACCCGCATCGTCACGGGCGTCAAGCAGAAGCAGGACGTCACCGACACGCAGGCGCTCCAGGCTTCGCCGCTCGCCGCCGTGCGGCTCGTGCAGCGAACCCGCACGCTCGGCTCCGTGCTCACGAACATCGTCAACGTGACCCTGTTCATCATCGTGGTGCTGCTCATCGTCAACACGATCAACGATGCGATCCTCGGCTCGTTCGCACTGCTCACCGCCGCGGTCGGCGCTGGCCTCGGCTTCGGTGCGCAGAACATCGTGAAGGACGTGCTGAACGGGATGTTCATGGTCGTCGAAGACCAGCTCGGCGTCGGCGACGTGGTCGACCTCGGCCCTGCGACCGGCATCGTCGAGGAGGTGCAGATCCGCATCACGAAGGTCCGCGACGTGAACGGCACACTGTGGTTCGTGCGCAACGGCGAGATCCTGCGTATCGGCAACATGTCCCAGGGTTGGGCCCGGGTCATCCTCGACCTGGCCGTGCCCTACGACGTCGACGTCGACGCCGTCGAGGCCGAGATGCTGCGCACGGCGACCGAGATGTCGCAATCCGGCAAGTGGCGTTCGCGCGTGCTCGAGAAGCCCGAGATCTGGGGCCTCGAGTCCATCAGCGACGATGCGCTCGTCATTCGCGTCGTCATGAAGGTGCGTTCATCGGTGAAGGACGACGTCGCGCGCGAACTCCGCATGCGCCTGAAGCGCTCGCTCGACGCGATGGACGTCAAGCTGCCGAGCCTGAACAGCGTCGTGCTCACGGGCTTCGACGGCGCCACTCGGGTGAAGGGCGCGAAGCCGCCGCGTACGGCGCCGACCTCGGTCGTCGCCGGCTCGGCCGCCGAGATCGCGACCGCCGCCCGGCCCAAGCAGCCGCGCGCACTCCGGGCGCCGAAGGTGCCGAAGCCGCCGACCCCACCGGCATCAGGAGGGGGTGCATCGTGAGCGAGCAACCGCCCATCGGGGCATCCGGTCGCGTGCAACCGGCCAACGTGCCGCTGCGCGGCACCGAGCACGGCGCGGCCCTCGGACCGTCGTTCTACGAGAGCGTCGGCGGGTTGCCCACGTTCGAGCGGCTCGTCGCCGAGTTCTACCGCGGCGTCGCCGACGACCCCGTGCTGCGCCCGATGTATCCCGAGGAAGACCTTGGGCCGGCCGCCGAGCGTCTCACGATGTTCCTCGTGCAGTACTGGGGCGGGCCGGGCACCTACAGCGAGCAGCGCGGGCATCCGAGGCTCCGGATGCGCCACCAGCCGTTCAAGGTCAACCCCGACGCTCGCGACCGGTGGCTGCAGCACATGCGTGTCGCGGTCGACTCGCTGGAGCTCCCACCGCTCGCCGAAGAAACGCTGTGGGACTATCTCCAACGGGCGGCCTTCGCGATGTTGAACACCTTCGACGACTGACACCCCGGCACCGACCCACCACCCGAGACGAAGGAGTCCCCGTGGCCGCAACCTCCCCCGCGTCGAGTCGCGCCAAGCCCGAGCCCCACGCGATCATCGTCGGCGCCGGCCTCTCGGGCCTCGTCGCCGCGGCCGAGCTCGTCGACGCCGGCAAGCGCGTCGTCATCGTCGACCAGGAGCCCGAGGCGAGCCTCGGCGGGCAGGCGCACTGGTCGTTCGGCGGCCTGTTCCTCGTCGACTCGCCCGAGCAGCGCCGGCTCGGCGTCAAGGACTCGCTCGAGCTCGCGAGACAGGACTGGGACGGCACGGCAGGGTTCGACCGGGACGAAGACGAGTGGGGCCGCCGCTGGGCCGAGGCCTACCTCGACTTCGCCGCCGGCGAGAAGCGCGCATGGCTCCACGAGAAGGGCGTGCGCTTCTTCCCCATCGTCGGCTGGGCCGAGCGCGGCGGCTACAACGCCATCGGCCACGGCAATTCGGTGCCGCGGTTCCACATCGTGTGGGGCACCGGCCCCGGCGTCCTCGCCCCGTTCATCGCGAAGGTGAAGGCGGGCGAGGCGGCTGGTCTGGTCGAGCTCCGGCACCGTCACCGCGTCGACGAGCTCATCGTCGAAGACGGCGCCGTGGTGGGCGTGCAGGGCACGCTGCTCGCACCCGACGACGCAGCCCGCGGCGAGGCATCCAATCGCGACGGGGTCGGCGAGTTCGAGCTGCGCGCACCCGCGGTCGTCGTCGCGTCGGGCGGCATCGGCGGCAATCACGAGCTCGTGCGGCAGTTCTGGCCGAAGCGCATGGGCACGCCGCCCACCTCGATGCTCTCGGGCGTGCCCGCGCACGTCGACGGGCGGATGCTGCCGATCACCGAGCGCGCCGGCGCGCGCCTCGTGAACGGCGACCGCATGTGGCACTACACCGAGGGCATCACGAACTGGGACCCGATCTGGCCGATGCACGGCATCCGGATCCTCCCCGGACCGTCTTCGCTCTGGTTCGATGCGACCGGCAAACGGCTGCCCGTGCCGCTCTTCCCGGGATTCGACACGCTCGGCACACTCGAGCACATCGCCGCGACCGGGCACGACCACTCCTGGTTCGTGCTCACGCAGAAGATCATCGAGAAGGAGTTCGCCCTGTCGGGCAGCGAGCAGAATCCCGACCTCACGGGCAAAGACGTGAAGCTCCTCGCCCAGCGGCTCGGCTCGGGTGCGCCCGCTCCGGTCGAGGCGTTCAAGCAGCAGGGGGTCGACTTCGTCGTGGCCGACACGCTCGCCGAGCTCTTCGATGGCATGCGCGCGATCTCCCCCGACGTCGAGCTCGACACGGCGAACATCGAGCGCGAGATTGTGGCACGAGATCGCGAGGTCGACAACGAATTCTCGAAGGACCTGCAACTCACCGCGGTGCGCGGCGCCCGGAAGTACCGGGGCGACAAGCTCATCCGCGTCGCGACGCCGCACAAGGTGCTCGATCCGAAGGCCGGGCCCCTCATCGCGGTGAAGCTGCACATCCTCACCCGCAAGTCCCTCGGCGGCATCCAGACCGACCTCCACTCCCGCGCGCTCGGCGCCGACGGCACTCCGGTGCGCGGCCTGTACGCGGTCGGCGAGGCGGCCGGCTTCGGCGGCGGCGGCGTGCACGGCTACCGCGCGCTCGAGGGCACATTCCTGGGCGGATGCCTCTTCACCGGGCGCACGGCAGGGCGGGCGATCGCGAGGGGCTAGGCCTTCAGCGTCCAGGGCTTGCGCCGCACGAGCACGTGTCCGCGACGCGACGACAACCGCGTCCACGGGCCGGTCTCGAAGAGCTTGACGAGGTCGTCGCCCAGGAATCCGAGGCTGTACGCCGCGAAGGCCGCACCGGTCGGCACGAATTCCAGGCCTTCGACACCGCGGCCCCACACTTCGGAGCGAACGCGCTGCACGAGCTGCTCACCGGTGCCGGCGGGAATGGCCTCGGCGACCTCCTCGATGCCCGCTCGCGCCGCGGTCTCGAGCGTTGCGGCATCCGTCTCGCCGAGCGGTCGCCAGCCGCCCCGAGGCGGCGAGATGCCCGCCCAGGTGACCGTGTTCACCTCGGGCGGTCTCGACATCGACACCGGGCGGGAATCGGCGTCGTCGTCGAGCTCGCCGCGGGCCCGCACGATGCGCTCGACGAGCGAGCGCATCGGCACGACCGAGTCGAACTCCTCTTCGTCGGCGAGCGCGAACGTGCGGAGCCCGAGCACGGTCGGGCTCTCGTCGAGGATGCCTCGAGGGTAGAGGATCGCGGTGTACACCGCGAGGATGCCGGAACCCGCGATGAGGCGCACCGACCCGTCTTCGACACGGCCGGCGCGCTGGAGGTACGTGTGCAGGTCGCCGAGCGACAGGCTGTCTGCGAGCGTGATTTGCTGAACCATCTGCTGTCTAAACTACCAAGGGAGCGCCGCCGCCCGGGGCGGACTCGCGCTCGGCGGGCGCCGGCGGCCATTGCCCACCGACACGGAGGAACGATGAACGGTCCCATCGACGGCCTGCTGAGCACCCTGCACCTCACTGACACTGGGGCTCGCACCACCGAGGACATCTTCACCGGTCCGTCGCAATGGATGCCGCTCGGCCGCGTGTTCGGCGGCCAGGTGCTCGCCCAGTCGCTCGTGGCGGCGATGCACACGGTGGCATCCGACCGCACGATCCACTCGATGCACGGCTACTTCCTTCGCCCGGGCGACGTCGAGCATCCGATCACCTTCTCGGTCGACCGTCTGCACGATGGTCGCTCGTTCTCGACCAGGCGCACGCACGCCTACCAGAACGGCGAGCCGATCCTCTCGCTCATCGCGTCGTTCCAGACCGACGACGAGGGCGTCGAGCACCAGCTCGACATGCCAGCCGACCTGCCCGACCCCGAGAGCCTTCCCTCGACGGCCGACGTGCTCGGTGCACTCGATCATGACGTCGCGCGCTACTGGTCGAACGAGCGCGCGTTCGACGTGCGTCACATCCCGTCGCCGATCTACCTCTCGGTCGAGGGTGAGCGCATCCCCCGCCAGGCCGTGTGGATGAAGGCCTTCGGCCGCCTGCCCGACGATCCGAAGCAGCATCGCGCGGCGCTCGCGTACGCGAGCGACTACTCGATCCTCGAGCCCGTGCTGCGCGCCCACGGCGCGGCGTGGGCCACGCCCGGCCTCAAGATCGCGAGTCTCGACCACGCCATGTGGTGGCATCGCGACGCCCGCGTCGACGAGTGGTTGCTGTACGTCCAGGAATCGCCTTCGGCGAGCGGTGGGCGGGGCCTCTCGCTCGGCCGCATCTACACACGCGAGGGCGTGCTCGTCGCGAGTGTCGCTCAGGAGGGCATGGTGCGGATTCCCGCACCGATCCATTCGCCTGAATGAATCCTGTGGGTTCACACCATCGCGGTGCGCACTCGCCCACAATGGGGGCAATGGGCGCGCACACGGCGCGAGCGACTCGAACGAAGGAGCTCCTGCGATGACTGATCCCACCGATCTCACGCGGCGCACGGTGCTGGCCCTCGGGTCGGTCGGCGCGGTCGGCGGCGCGCTCGCGCTCGCCGCGTGCACGACGGATGCCCCGGCCGGCACGCCGTCGGCCACGGCGACGCCGTCGCCGACGCCCACCGACGAGTCCACGCCAGACCCGAGCGCCGGGCCCGACGCTCCGCACCTCGGCGACGACATCGCCGCGCTCGCCGATGTGCCCGTCGGCGGCAGCATCGACGCGAGCATCAACGGCGAGCCCGCCCTCCTCGCGCAGCCGACGGCGGGTCAGGTCGTCGCGTTCAGCGCGATCTGCACGCACCAGGCGTGCGTGGTCGCGGCGGCAGGGTCGGAGTTCCACTGCCCGTGCCACGGCTCGATGTTCGACGCCGCAACGGGCGACGTGCTCCAGGGACCCGCCCTCGAACCGCTCACGCCGATCCAGGTCGCCGTCGCGGGCGATCGCATCGTCGCGGCGTCCTGACATGGACGGGTTCGATTACACGTTCGCGGGCCTGCCGCTGCACGTGCTCCTCGTGCACGCCGTCATCGTGGCGACGCCGCTCGTCGCGTTGGCGCTCGTGCTCGTCGCGGCGTGGCCCGGCGCCAGGCGGGTGCTCTGGTTGCCGGTGCTCATCGGTGCGGTGTTGCTGTTGCCGCTCGGCCTGCTCACGATCGAGGCGGGCAAGTGGCTCGAGCAGCGGGTGCCGCCTGCACCGCTGATCCAGAAGCACACGGCGCAGGGCGAGGACATCGTGCCGTGGCTCATCGCGCTGCTGGTGGTCGCTGCACTCGTTGCCGCGTGGGCCGTCGTCGAGCTCGTCTCCGCGCGCCGGGGTGCGGACTCGGGGCGCCTGGAGCTCGGCCGAGGCATCCGCGTGAGCGTGGGTATCGTGCTCACGGTCGCTGCGGTCGGGGTGGCGGCGGGCACCACGTGGACGCTCGTGCAGATCGGCGAGGCGGGCAGCCGCGCCGTCTGGGAGGGATCGTTCAGCGACGAGCCGCTCGACGGGTGAGTCAGCGCCGGCGGAACTCGATGGTCTCGCCGACGTAGGGCTGCCAAGCCGCGCGCTCGGCGTCGCTCATGCGCCTCGGCCGCTCGGTCTCGGCGTCGACGAGCACGATCGTGGTGACCGCGCGGGTGTAGAGCACGCGCGGGGTGTTGCCTGCGGGCGAGTAGACCTCGTAGCAGACGTCGAGGCTCGCGCCGCCCATGTGCCCGATCCAGAGCTCGATGTCGACCGGCTGGCGCTGGTACGGGATCGGCGCGAGGTACTCGACCTCTTGACGGGCGATCAGCGTGATCGTCGTCGCGCCGGGCGTCGCGTCGAGCACGGCCGTCGACGCGCCGACCGCGTGCTCCGAGGTGTCGTCGCTCACCCAGAACGCCTGGATGCGCGCCTCTTCGAGGAGGCTGAGCATGCGGGCGTTGTTCACATGCCCGTAGGCGTCGAGGTCACTCCATCGCAGCGGGGTCGGCACGTGGAGGCGCATGTCAGTCTCGCGTGAGCTTGCGGTATGCGGAGCGGTGCGGCTTCGCGGCATCGGGGCCGAGCCGCTCGATCTTGTTCGCCTCGTAGGACTCGAAGTTGCCCTCGAACCAGTGCCAGTACGACGGGTTCTCGTCGTTGCCCTCGTAGGCGAGGATGTGCGTGGCGATGCGGTCGAGGAACCACCGGTCGTGGGTGATGACCACGGCGCAGCCCGGGAACTCGAGCAGCGCGTTCTCGAGGCTCGAGAGTGTCTCGACGTCGAGGTCGTTCGTGGGCTCGTCGAGGAGGAGCAGGTTGCCGCCCTGCTTGAGCGTCAGCGCCAGGTTCAGGCGGTTTCGCTCGCCGCCCGACAGCACGCCGGCGGGCTTCTGCTGGTCGGGGCCCTTGAAACCGAACGTCGAGACGTAGGCGCGGCTCGGGACCTCGGTCTTGCCGACCTGGATGTAATCGAGTCCGTCGGAGACGACCTCCCACAGGGTCTTCTTCGGATCGATGCCGCCACGCGACTGGTCGACGTACGAGATCTTCACGGTCTCGCCGACCTTCAGCTGGCCGTCGTCGAGGGGCTCGAGACCCACGATCGTCTTGAAGAGGGTGGTCTTGCCGACACCGTTCGGCCCGATGATGCCCACGATGCCGTTACGCGGCAGCGTGAAGCTGAGCCCGTCGATGAGCACTCGCTCGCCGAAGCCCTTCTCGAGGTTCTTCGCTTCGAGCACGATGTCGCCGAGACGGGGGCCCGGCGGAATCTGGATCTCCTCGAAATCGAGCTTCTTCGTGCGATCGGCTTCGGCCGCCATCTCTTCGTAGCGCGCGAGACGTGCCTTGGACTTGGCCTGGCGCCCCTTGGCGTTGGAGCGGACCCATTCGAGCTCGCTCGCGAGTCGCTTGGCGAGCTTGGCGTCCTTCTTGCCCTGGACGGTCAGACGCTCTTGCTTCTTCTCGAGATAGGTCGAGTAGTTGCCCTCGTAGGGGTAGAGGCGGCCTCGGTCGACCTCGCAGATCCACTCGGCGACGTGGTCGAGGAAGTACCGGTCGTGGGTCACGGCGAGCACGGCACCGGGATACTTCGCGAGGTGCTGCTCGAGCCAGAGCACGCTCTCGGCGTCGAGGTGGTTCGTGGGCTCGTCGAGCAGGAGGAGGTCGGGCTTCTGCAGCAGGAGCTTGCAGAGGGCGACGCGACGCTTCTCACCGCCCGAGAGGACGGCGACGAGCTCGTCGCCGGGCGGACAGCGCAGTGCGTCCATCGCCTGGTCGAGCTGGGAGTCGAGGTCCCACGCGTCGGCCGCGTCGATGGCTTCCTGGAGGGTGCCCATCTCGGCGAGCAACGCGTCGAAGTCGGCGTCGGGCTCGGCCATCGCGAGCGAGATCTCGTTGAACCGGTCGAGCTTCGCCTTGATCGGGCCGACGCCCTCCTGCACGTTCTCGAGCACGGTCTTCGTCTCGTCGAGAATGGGCTCCTGCATGAGGATGCCCACGGTGTAGCCGGGCGTGAGCTTCGCCTCACCGTTGGACGGTTGGTCGAGCCCCGCCATGATCTTCAGGATCGTGGACTTACCGGCACCGTTCGGGCCGAGGACGCCGATCTTCGCGCCGGGCAGGAACGCCATCGTCACGTCATCGAGAATGACCTTGTCGCCGACCGCCTTGCGGGCGCGCACCATCGAGTAAATGTAATCCGCCATATTGGTTACCAGTCTATGGGGCGCGTCTGGCCGACGAGGCAGCCACCAGTGCCGAGCGCCGGACGCACGACGCCGTGGTAGCCGCCGGACTTCGGACCGTACTGCCCGACGAGGCACTCGCCCTGGAAGAGCACCGCGAACTGCACCGAGTCGGCCGGGTCGCCGATCGTCGTCGTGTCAGCGGTGACTTCCATCGCCGCCTTGTCGAACCCCGCCGCGACGAGTGCATCGATGAAGTCACGCCCGCCGGCTGCGCCGTTCGCGGCGACCACGCCCTGATTGACCAGGTCGAAGAACGCCAGGTTCTCGGAAGCGGGGAGCTCCGGCCGCAACGCCGGCGGAGTCGTCGGCGTGGGCCGCGGGGAGACGGAGCCCGTCGCGGACGGCGACGGCGACGTGGAGGACGTTGCGCCCCCGAACGTGCATGCCGTCATGCCGACGATCATCGCGGCCCCGACGATCGCCAGGGCCGCGGAGGTACCGAGCCGCCGAGCCATCGTTCCCCTCATCCGGCGGTGCCGACCGCCCGAGCCGAGTCTATGCGTTCATACCCTGCACGAGCGGTCGCGCAGCGCCGTCAGACGGTGACTCTCTTCGCCTCGAACTCGCCCTCAGCGGGCTGGTCGGCTGTCGATCCGGCGCGGGCGACCGACTCGTCACCCGGCCAACCGGACGCGGCGCCGGGGTCGGGGTCGGCGCCGGCGTCGTGCGAGCCGTCGGGCTCGGCGCCGGTCGGGGCATCCGCTGCTCGTGCACTGCGCACCTTCGTGTAGGACGCGATGCCCCACGAGAGGTCGTGGCCGATCGCGTCGGCCTCGATCTCGACCGCGGTGCCGGACTTCTCGCCGGTCTCCCACGCGCGGAGACGAAGTCGACCGAACACGACGACACGTTCGCCCTTGCGGATCGACTGGCTCGTGTTCGACGCGAGCTGCCGGAATGCGGAGACGGTGTACCAGTTGGTCTCGCCGTCTTCCCAAGAGGCCTTCGCACGGTCGAAGTACCGTCGCGTCGAGGCGAGGCGGAACGAGGTGATCGGGAGGCCCTGGGTCGTGACGTGGTGGTGGGGATCGGTTCCCACGACGCCGGTGATGGTGATGTTGTCGGTCATGTGCACTCCTCGGTCGGATGCCGCCGCGGTTCGGCGGCTCGCGGCCCCGGGGCATCCTCGTGCCGGGACGACACCCCGGAGCCGCTGCGCCCAGCATCGCCGCGTCGGCCGCGGCATCCGGGCGCGAGACGCCGTCTCGTGTGCAACCGGCTGCGCGCGGGTGCTGTCGAGGACGAGTCGCGCCGTCGGGAACGCGGTTTCCCGCGCCATAGGGTTGTCACATGAACTTCGTCGCCGATTCCGCTCGATACGCACGCATGCAGTACAACCGAGTCGGGCGCAGCGGCCTGAAGCTGCCCGCGCTCTCGCTCGGTCTCTGGCACAACTTCGGCCACGATCGGCCGCTCGACACGCAGCGCGCCATCGTGCGCCGCGCATTCGACCTCGGCGTCACCCATTTCGACCTCGCGAACAACTACGGCCCGCCCGCCGGGAGCGCCGAGGAGAACTTCGGCCGCATCCTCGCCACCGATCTGGCCCCGTACCGCGACGAGATCATCGTCTCGTCGAAGGCCGGTTACGACATGTGGCCCGGCCCGTACGGAGACTTCGGATCGCGCAAATACCTGCTCGCCTCGCTCGACCAGAGCCTCGGGCGCCTGGGGCTCGAGTACGTCGACATCTTCTACTCGCACCGGCCCGACCCCGAGACGCCCATCGAGGAAACGATGGGCGCGCTCGCGAGCGCGGTGCGCCAGGGCAAGGCCCTCTACGTCGGCATCTCCAACTACGATCCCGACCAGACCCGCGCCGCGGCCGCGGCGCTCGCCGCCGAGGGCGTGCCGCTGCTCATCCACCAGCCGCGGTACTCCATGTTCGATCGGCACATCGAAGAGGGCCTCTTCCCCGCCCTCGAGGAGGTCGGGGCGGCGAGCATCGTGTTCTCACCTCTGGCGCAGGGCCTGCTCACCGACCGCTACCTGACGGGCGATGTCCCGGCCGACTCCCGCGCGGCGACGAGCCGGTTCCTGTCGGCCGACCGCATCAGCGCCGACTACCTCGATCGCGCTCGTGCCCTCGATGCGATCGCCCGCGAGCGCGGCCAGACACTCGCCCAGCTGGCTCTCGCCTGGGTGCTCCGCCAGCCGCTCGTCGCGAGCGCGCTGATCGGCGCCTCGAGCGTCGCCCAGCTCGAGCAGAACGTCGCCGCACTCGACGCCGCTCCGCTCTCCGACGACGAGATCGCTCGCATCGATCCCTTCGCCGCGACCGGCACGGTCCTCGTTTGAGTGGGCTGCCCCTTCGCGCTCCTCCTCGCCGCCCTCCTGTTCGGCACGAACGGGAGCGTGACGAAGGTCGTCATCGAGGCGGGGTCACCCCGGCGCGACTGATCGCGGTCGTGCTCGCGCAGACCGCGCCATCCGCCGGTGCGGCCGATGCCGACCTCGCCACCCAGTCGATGGCCGCCCGGGAGTCGCTTCCCTGATCGCGCGCGCAGGCGCACATCGCGATGTCGGCGGGTTCTCGTAGGTTCGAGCCACATCGCAGGGCCGGCTGCACACGAGAGGAGCGACATGTCCGCCACCACCCTCACGCGGTCGCGTGAACCGTTCCCGGTCACGATCCCCGGACTCCGCATCTCGCCGGCAGCCGGTGGGCTCTGGCGGGTTGCACGCCCCGACGGCGTCGTACTGGGGCACATCGAGCGCGCCGGTGAGTCCGAGCCGTATCGAACGCGCCGCCTGCTCCCCGGAGGCATCCGCTCGATGCCGCTCGGCGAGTTCTGGTCGCCGAGCGACGCCGCCGACGTCTTCCGGTGAGCCTGGTCAGCGCGAATCGGGCACGCCGCGACCGGTCGGTGATCGCGGCGCTGGCCCGGGGTACGCTGCGGCCATGCAGTGGTGGAACGATCTCATCTCATGGCTCTCCTCGAGCGCCGCGCGCGAAACGGTCTTCGCAGCCGTCGTGCTCTTCGTCGCGGTCCTCGTGGCCGGACTCCTCGCCGCGTGGATCGCCAGCGCGGCCATCAAGCGCGTCGTCGGCCAACGCGACCGCGAGGTGAAGACAGCGGCGATCGCCGCACTCGTCGACGCTGCCACCGAGGCCTCGGTCTGGAACTCCCTCACCCCGCAGGAGCAGGTGCTCGCCGATCGAGCCGTCGGGCAGGCCGACATGCTCGTGCGGCTGCTGCCGATCCGCGGCTCGGATGTCGCGGCCAATTGGGCCGCCCACCAGCTTCACGAGCTGAAGCGCGCCTCCGCGACCTTCGGCTACCAGCTCGACCCGGCCGTCGTCGAGTTCCGCGACCGGCTCCTCGAATGGCAGCGGCACCCGTCTCGCACGCGCCGCCAATTCCAGAACGACCTCGTGCGCTGGCGCACCGAGCGGCCCGAGCCCGATCAGGCATCTGCCGAAGCGCAAGACGCCTGGGTCGCCCAGCAGCACCACGATCGTTACCGCGAGACCGTCACCCTCAGCGAGACGGCGACGGCGGGCCCTCAGACCGCCCCCACACCGACGCTCGAGTCAGAGCGGCGCTGACCCGCGGGGCGAACGCCCCGCACGCATCACCCGTCAGCGCCACCAGTCGTCGAACATCGACACTGGAACGGCTCGCTTGTGGCGGGTCTGCAGGAACCGTGCCTCGATGCGCTCGGCCACGCCGGGATCGATCTCCTCGCCCTCGAGGAAGGCATCGATGTCACGATAGGTCAGTCCGAGATTCGCCTCGTCGGATTGGCCGGGATTCGCGTCGAGCAGGTCGGCGGTGGGCACCTTCGCGGACAGTCGCTCCGGCGCCCCGAGGTACTCGAGGAGCGCCCGCCCCTGCCCCTTCGTCAGACCTGCGAGCGGCAGGACGTCGGCACCGCCGTCGCCGTGCTTCGTGAAGAAGCCGGTGACCGCCTCAGCGGCGTGGTCGGTGCCCACCACGAGCAACGCACGTTCGCCCGCGAGGGCGTACTGGGCGACCATGCGCATACGTGCCTTCACATTGCCCTTGCCGAAGTCGCTGAGCGAGGCACCGGTGGCGTCGGCGAACTCCTCGGTGAGCCCGTCGACCCCGCGCTTGATGTTGAAGGTCACCGACTCCTGGGGATCGATGAACTCGATCGCGAACTGCGCATCCGCTTCGTCGCGCTGCACGCCGTAGGGCAGGCGAACGGCCACGAACCGTGCCGGTACGCCGTCGGCGACGAGCTCGTCGACGGCGATACGGCAGAGGCGCCCGGCGAGTGTCGAGTCCTGGCCGCCGCTGATGCCGAGCACGAAGCCGCCGGCGCCCGTGGCGCGCAGGTACTCCTTGAGGAAGTCGACGCGGAGGCGCACTTGCGCGGCGGGGTCGATGACCGGGCTGACGTTGAGTTCGGCGATGATTCGCGCCTGCAGGTCTCGCATGCCCACGACGATACCGCCGACATGTTTCGGCGACGAAACGTGCCGCGCGGGGCATCCGCTCGATTGCCGCGCGGCGGCGACACCGCTCCGTTAGCATCGCGAGTGGCGCACCTGCGTGCGCGAACGGGGGCGCGGCATGGACATCTCGATCGGCACGATGGTGCTCTTCCCGGCGATCGCGGTCGCCGCGCCGCTCCTCGTGCGTGGGCTGGGTCGCTGGATCGCGATCCCCCTCGTCGTCTTCGAGATCGTGCTCGGCCTGCTGCTCGGCCCCGCAGTGCTCGGATGGATCGAGCCCGACGACTTCACCTCGGTGCTCGCCAACTTCGGCCTCGCGATGCTGTTCTTCCTCGCCGGCAACGAGATCGACTTCCGCACCATCCGGGGTCGCCCGCTCAGCCGCGCAGCAATCGGGTGGATCATGTCGCTCGCGGCGGGCATCGGCCTCGCCGCACTGCTCGCCAGCCATCTCTCCGCCGCGATCTTCATCGGCATCGCCCTGAGCTCCACGGCACTCGGCACGATCCTGCCGGTGCTCCGCGACTCCGGTGACCTCGGCACCCCCTTCGGCATCGCGGTGATCGCGCTCGGCGCGGTCGGCGAGTTCGGGCCGTTGCTCGCGATCTCCCTCTTCCTCAGCGGTCGATCGGCACTCCTCGCCGGAATCGTGCTCGTCGCCTTCGCGGTGGTGACCGGCATCGCGATCTGGCTCGCTTCTCGCGGCGTCGGCAGGCGACTCCACCGGGTGATCACGACGACGCTGCACACGAGCGGCCAGTTCGCGGTGCGCCTCGTCGTCCTGCTGCTGCTCGCGCTCGTCGCCCTCAGTGTCGTGCTCGACCTCGACATGCTGCTCGGAGCGTTCACCGCGGGAGTGCTCTTCCGGTTGCTGTTGAGCGGCGCACCCGAGCGCGACGTCGAGATGGTCGAGTCGAAGCTCGAGGCCGTCGGCTACGGATTCCTCGTGCCGATCTTCTTCATCAACACGGGCGTCACCTTCGACCTGGCCGCGCTCATCGGCGACCCGCTCACCCTGCTCCTCCTGCCGATCTTCCTCCTCTTGCTGCTCATCGTGCGCGGCGTGCCGTCGCTGTTCGCGGCCCCACGGGGGTCGAGCCGGCGCGACCTCGCTGCGACGGCGCTCTTCGGCGCCACCGCACTGCCGATCATCGTCGCCGTCACCGCGATCGGCGTCGATCAGGGTGATCTCCCGAGCGGCACGGCAGCCGCACTCGTCGGCGCGGGCATGCTGTCGGTGCTGCTCTTCCCGTTGGTCGCATTGGCACTGCGCAAGGGCTCTCCGGATGCCGCCCGCCGGCCGACACCCACCGACGTGCACGTGCCCACGGAAGGCTGAGTTCCAAGCGACCCCGGTATGCTTGGCACGCCCGCCCCCGTAGCTCAGCGGATAGAGCAGGAGCCTTCTAATCTCTTGGTCGCAGGTTCAATTCCTGCCGGGGGCACCGACCATCGCGCGCTCATCGGCTGACGTCGGCACTGTCCGAGCGCCCCGGTAGACTCGCCGCATGGCTTCCTCGAGCGACCGTCTGGTCTGGATCGACTGTGAGATGACCGGGCTCGACCTCGACATCGACGAGCTGGTCGAGATCGCCGTCGTGATCACCGACTACGACCTGAACCCCGTCGATGCAGGGCTCAGCATCGTGATCAAGCCCGATGCGAGTGCACTCGAGTCCATGGGCGAGTTCGTCCGCACGATGCACACGCAATCGGGCCTCATCGAAGAGATCCCCAACGGGGTCAGCGTCGCCGAAGCCGAGTACGAAGTCCTCGAATACGTCCTCAAGCATGTCCCCGAAGAGCAGCGGGCGCCGATCGCCGGCAACTCCATCGGCACCGACCGCGCCTTCCTCGCGAAGTACATGCCGCGCCTCGACTCGCACCTGCACTACCGAAGCGTCGATGTGTCCTCCATCAAGGAGCTCGCGAAGCGCTGGTACCCCCGCGCGTACTTCAATTCCCCGGCGAAGAACGGCGGCCACCGCGCCCTCGCCGACATCCTCGAGTCCATCCGCGAACTGCACTACTACCGGCGCGCCGTCTTCATCGCCGAGCCAGGGCCGACGAGCCACGAGCTGCAGTCCCTCGCGACCGAGGTCGTGCACGAGTTCGACCAGAAGGTGTAGTAGGCTCTTTGAGTTGCCTGATTGCGTCAGCGATCGACACATGGTGGGTATAGCTCAGTTGGCAGAGCGCCTGGTTGTGGTCCAGGAGGTCGCGGGTTCAAGCCCCGTTACTCACCCCAATAGCGCCTGGTCGTGGTGCAGATTCGAAGAACAGGTCGCGGGCTCGAACCCGTTGCTCACCCCCAATGCACGTCTCGGGTTCATCCCGATTCTCCCGATCGGAGCAGGTCGTGGAACTCGATGCCGAAGCGTTCGAAGCGATCGTCGTCGATGAGCTCGACCAGCTTCCCGACGACATGGTCGACGGCCTCGAGAACATCGTGTTCGTCGTCGAAGACCGCCCCGAAGACGGCTCGCTCGACCTCCTCGGCCTGTATGACGGCTGGGCCCTCACCGAGCGCGACCGCTACGGCTTCGGTGAGATGCCCGATCGCATCGTCCTCTACCGCGAGCCGCTGCTCGCCATCTCCGCCGACGAGCAGGAGCTCCGTGAAGAGATCCACGTCACGCTCGTGCACGAGATCGCGCACTTCTACGGCATCGACGACGCCCGCCTTCACGAGCTGGGCTGGGCCTGACCCGGCTCGGGTTAGCCTGATTCCATGACTCTGAACCCCGGCCGAATCGTCGGCATCGCCCTCGGCGCCATCGCGATCCTCGGCGTCGGCGTCTACGGGCCCGCGATGCTCCTGGGGCCGCTCCCCGCCGTCGCGGTGCAGATCGACGACGCCGCCGTCGCGGCATCCGGGCAGACGGCGACGACGCCGATCAGCTTGCCCGACACGGGTTCGAGCGCCCTCGCGCTCGTCGCCGACGACGCATCCGCGCAGACGCTCGCGCTCGCCGGCGATCCGGCCGCCGTGCCCATCGGCGGCGCCGCGAAGCTCGTCACCGTGCTCGCCACCCTCGACGCCCTGCCGCTTCCCCTGCCCGCTGACGGCGACGGACCGGGCATCAAGATCGGGCCAGACGACTACACCGACTACCTGCGGCACGCAGCAGAGGGATCGAGGGTGCTCCAGGTCTCGCCCGGCGAAACGTGGTCGGAGCGCGACGTCATCCGCGCCGTCCTGCTCGCCTCGAGCAACAATCACGCCGACACGCTCGTGCGGTGGGCGTTCGGCGGCGTCGAGTCCTATGTCGAGGCCGCCAACGCCTGGCTCGCTGACAATGGCTTCACGGCGACCCGCGTCGACGACGCCACCGGCCTCTCGGGCGACAACGTCGGCACGGCGGAAGAGGTCACGCGCCTCGCTGCACTCGTGCTCGCCAATCCCGAGCTCGCGGAGATGTACGGTGAGTCGGCCGATTCCGACACTGGAACCCCGGCCCCATCGACTCCGGGCGCAGCCACGCCGCGCAACGTTCCCGACGTCGTCGCCCACCCGATCGGTGTCGGCGTTCGCGCACTGGCACGCAGTTTCACCGACCAAGCGGGCGTGACGTTCATCTACACCTCGATGGTGCCCGTCGCCGAGGGCGAGCAACCGCGCCGCGTCGTCGGCGCCATGCTGTTGATGCCCGACTACGAGACGCTCGACCCGGCCGTCATCGCGACGCTCGATTCAGCGGCGGTCGCGGCACAGCCCGTCACCGTCATCACCGCCGGAACGCGCTACGGAAGCATCGAGTCCGCCTGGGGCGAGCGCGCCGAGCTCGTCGCATCAGTCGATCGAGCGGATGCCTCGTGGGGCTCCGCGCGCGGCGAGGCATCCGTCACCGTCGAGTCGTTCACGACCGCGCCCGCCGGCCGTGATGTCGGTCGCGTCAGTGTGCCGTCGGCCGCCGGCGACCTCGCGTCGCCGCTTCAGCTGACCGACGCCATCCGCGACCCCGGACCCTTCTGGCGCCTGATGAACCCGATCCCGCTCGTGGGCGCATTCTTCGCCGGTCAAGAGGGCTGAGCGCGGAGTTCGGCGCGCCCGACGCGTCAGTCGTTCTCTTCGTCGGACTCGACAGGGTCGGAGTCGCCGGCATCGAAGCGGAAGCGCACCCGCAGCTGCCCGTTGACGTGGTGCTCGTCGATCGCGTCGTACCAGAACACCGATTCGAGGCCGTCGACCGCGGCGACCATGCCGACACGCGACTCGGGCTTACCGCCCACGAGGATGCGATGCTCGAAGTCGCCCTCGAGGGGGCCGTCGACGAACTCGGCGACATACTGCGTTCCAGCCGTGTCTGCGCTCATACCTCTACCGTAGTCCTCGGCACTCCCGGGCGGCAGGCGGGCGCCGCCACGGTTCGCCGATGGCGATCACGGCACCGGCTGCTCACATCGCAGTCGCGCTGACGCGCACGGTCGCACGCGCGGCCGGTGCAGTGCGTCGCACATAGTGGCGCCATTGACGCTCCCACAGGTCCCAGAACGGGTCGTACGCGCCGCCGTCCCGGCCGAGGGCGCGCCGCTTGCGCACCACGTCGGCCGCATCGATCCACACCCTCACGGTGCCGGATGCCGCTCCCCCGACCTCGAAGGCACCGCAGCCCTCCACGATGAGCGGTGAGCCCGGACGAAGCCGAACGAGGTCGGCGGGTGCCCCCCGCGCCCAGTCCCATCGGCGCCAGGTGCCCACAGCTCCGCGCCGCACCGGCGGTACGAGCGTGCGCGCGAGCTCGAGGCCGGCCCGCTCGAGCCCCGACCAGCCCGGATAGGCGTCATCGAGGCGCACGAGCGCTGGCGGGCCGCCGGGCCACGACGCGGAGAGGGCGTCGGCCAGCGTGCTCTTGCCCGCACCGCTCGGCCCGTCGATCAGCACGAGCGGGCGACGGATGCCGCGGACCGCATCGAGCACGGCGCGCACCGACGCGGCGGCGACTCGCGGGTCCGCGATGGCGTTGATCGTCGTCGCTTCCGCCCCCACGGCGCGCGTCACGCCCACACCGGGTGGAACGTTCCGGCCCACACGGCGATCGCGATGGACGTCGCCGCGATCACCGCCGCGATCACGAGGAGCACCGCATCCGAGGCACCCACTCGTGACTGCCTCGCCCACGTGCGCGGGATATCGGATCCGAAGCCGCGCGCCTCCATGGCGGTGGCGAGCTTGCTGCCGCGGCGGATGGCGAGCACGAGCAGTGCGAACGCCATCGTCGCGACGCGACGCACCGCACCGTGGTCGCCGATGCCGCGTGCCCGGCGCGAGAGCGCCATTGCACGCCAGTCCTCGACGAAGAGGCCGACGAGGCGCGTCGCCGCGAGGGCCCCGAGGACGAACCGTGCCGGCAGGTGCGCGATCTGCGCAAGGCCGTCGGCGAGGTCGGTCGGGTCGACGCGGAGGAAGAGCAATGCAGCCGGCAGGCCGATCGCGAGCACGCGGACGGTGACCGCGACGGCGAGCTCGATCGATCCGTCGGTGATGCTGGCGAGCCAGAAGCTCCAATACTCGGTGCCCTCGGGGCGTCCGTACAACAGCATGCTGACACCGGCGATCGGCGCCGCGATGAGGATCGGCCACGTGCGCGCGACCAGGAGCCGCGGCGTCACGCCGGCGAGGGCGAAGAGCACGAGCTGGATCCCGAGGGCGACAGCGGCGCTCAGCCAGTCGACGGTGAGCAGGAGCGGCGTCGTGAGCACCATCACCGCCGCGAGACGGGTCACCGGGTTGACGCCGTCGATGAACCGGAGCCGCGGCGCATCCGGAAGCATGCCGACGGCCGGCTCGGTCAGCTGTGCGCTCATGCTGCGCCACCGAGCGGGCGCGACACGACGGTCTCATCGGATGCCGCGAGCTCGAGCCGATGCTCGCCGAGCATCTCGCGGAACGCCGTGTCATGCGTCACCGAGAGGAGCGTGACGCCGTCGTCGACGAGTTCGCGTAGGAGCCGCACGAGCTCGAGCCACGTGATCCGGTCCTGTCCGAAGGTCGGTTCGTCGAGGATCACGACGCGTGGGCGGGCGACGAGCACGGCGGCGACCGACAGTCGCCGCTGCTCGCCTCCCGACAACGTGAAGGGATTCGCTCCCGCCAGCCGATCGAGGCGGAGCCGGGCGAGCACCTCGTCGGCGCGGTTCTCGATCTCGGCTTGTGGCAGGCCGAGCGCGCGCGGCGCCACCGCGACCTCGCCCCGCACGGTCGACGAGACGAACTGGTGCTCGGGCTCCTGGAAGACCGTGCCGATGCGGGTGAGCAGGTCTCGCGAGCGCCACCGGATGGGAGCGGCCGCGAGACCCGCCGCGAGCGAATCGGATGCCGCGACGCGACCGGCGAGCGGGGTCAGCAGCCCGCCCAGGGTGAGCGCCAGCGTCGACTTGCCGGCACCGTTCGGTCCTGACAGCACCGTGGAGCGTCCCTCGGGGAGCACGAGGTCGAGTCCCGCGCGCACGACCGCGCCCGGGCGCCGTCCGACCCCGAGCTGCTCGCCGGAGAGGAACGGCTCGATCGGACCCCGGCTCGCGGCATCCGACGCGCCGATGACCGGAACAGGGACGCCCGGCACCCAGACGCCCGCGGCGAGGAGGGCATCCCGGTGCCGATCGAGCACCTCCGACGGCGACCCGTCTGCGATGAGCCGCCCATCGCCGCCGAGCACGATCACCCGGTCGACGAGGTCCACCCAGACGTCGACCCGGTGCTCGACGACCACGAACGTGGCACGCGTGCGATCGAGTACGCGAGCGACGGCGTCGCGCACCTCGGCGACGCCTGACGGGTCGAGGTTCGCGGTGGGCTCGTCGAGGAGCAGGAGGCCCGGCCGCATTGCGATCGCGCCGGCGAGCGCCAGGCGTTGCTTCTGTCCGCCGGAGAGCGCCGAGGTGGAACGCGAGAGCGGCAGGTCGAGCCCGACGGCCTCGAGCGCCTCGTCGACGCGTCGCCAGATCTCGTCACGTGGAACGCCGAGGTTCTCGCAACCGAACGCCACGTCGTCGCCGACACGAGCCAGGATCACCTGGGAGTCGGGGTCCTGCAGCACGAGGCCGGCCTGTCCGCGCGACTCGGCCGCCGGCGCACCGTCGATGAGGAGCTGACCCCGCTCTTCGCCCTCGTCGTCACCGCCGTGCACGCCGGCGAGGGCGTGCAGGAGCGAGGACTTGCCCGAGCCCGACGGACCGAGCAGGAGCACCCGCTCGCCCGGTTCGATCATGAGGTCGATGCCGTCGATCGCCCACCGGATGCGCCCTGCGTGGCGCCAGCCCCACTCGCGGGCCTCGACGCGGACCGGCCGCGGTGCGAGCGCGGAGTGCGACACCGTCATACCCGCTCGGTGACGTCCCGCCCTGCGGCGAAACGGTGCAGTGCGCCGGTCGCCGCGAGCGCGCGTACCACGACCCAGCCGAGGAGACCGGCGAGGAGTGCGCCCGAGGCCACGACGGCCACGAAGTAAAGGCCGAGGAACTCGGCGGACTTCTGCAGGTTGCCCGACAGGAACAGCTCGAGCGTCCATGCGGCGGCGCCGGCTGCCGCGCCCGCGAGCATGGCCTGGAGCACGCCGAAACGCTTGTAGGCGAACACGGCGAAGACGAGCTCGGCGCCGAGGCCCTGCACGACCCCGGAATAGATCGTCTCGATCCCCCACTGGTTGCCGACGAGCGCCGAGACGACCGCGGCGAGCAGCTCCACGTAGAGCGCCGCACCGGGCTTGCGGATGACGAGCCCGCCGATCACGCCGCCGATGAGCCAGAGGCCGACGGCGATGCCGCCGAGCCCCGGGGTCACGGCGTCGGCCGCGGAGAACCAGGCGTAGCCGACGTTGTTCCAGAAGAGGAAGACGAGGCCGGTGGCGACGCCGATGACACTCGCCACGACGATGTCGACGACCCGCCAGCGGAAGCGTCGCGCCCCGGTGTCGACGGAGGATTCGGATTCGGATGCGGTGACGGTTGCGTGCACTGTTCGTGCCCTTTCAGTTCGAGGAAAGAGGCACGGGAATTGAGATGTGATGCCCTCCCTGCGCTGGCATGACCCAGATCAGGTTCGACGGTCGAAGGTTGAGAACCTTCCTCTCAGCCCGGCTCACCGGACTCCCGTGTTCGCTCACGAGTATACGCCGCGTCGAGGACGACGGCGCTCGAGTGCGTCGCTTCGTGACCGCTCAGTGCTTGAGCGCGCGGATGACCGCCTTCAGCGCCTTGCCGGTGACCCATACGAGCGGGGTCGCCACGAGCAGCAGTCCGATGAGGTTCGGTTCGAACCGCACGTCGCCGCCGCGACCGACGTATGCACCGAGCGGAATGGAGATGCCGCCGCCGCCGCCACCGCTGCCCTGGCCGTGCAGGTCGCTGGCAGCGCGATCGCCGCTGCCGCTGCCTGCGCCGAAGCCGTAGTAGCCGAGTGCGACCGGAACGACCGTGGCTCCGCCGATGTCGATCCTCTCGCCGTACGACGTCTTCACGCCGACGCCGGCGACGGTCTCTGCGAGTTCCAGTACGAGTTCAGCCATGCCGGCAACGCTACTCGCGGACGCCGCGGTCTACCAGCCCCAGCCGGCAGCGGCGGTCTCTGCGTCGCTGTCGCCCTCGGGAGGCTTCGGGGCATCATCTGCGCGTTGGGCGCGACCATCGTGGCTTCGGCGCACGAGGGTGGCCGGACGGATCGCCCCCTTGCCGAACTTGGCCGTGACCTCATCGATCGTGCGCTCGGCCTCGCGCCACTCCTCATCGGGGTCCCAGAGCAGGGCCCCGGAGCCTGAGACACGGAGGTGCTCGGCGCGAACACCGATCAGTCGCACCCGCTCACCGTCGCCGATCAGCTCGCTGAGCGCCTCGGATGCCTCGTCGTAGATGCGCCGCGCGACATCGGTGGGCTCGCCCAGCGTGCGCGACCGAGTGACCGTGCGGAAGTCGCCGTACCGGAGCTTCAGCACGACCGTGCGGCCCACGAGTCCGGCCTTGCGCAGCCGCACGGCGACGTTGTCGGAGAGTCGAAGGAGTTCGCGTCGGATCTCTTGGGGATCGGTGAGGTCGTAGCCGAAGGTGTTCTCGTGCCCGATGCTCTTCTCGACACGGGTGGTGTGCACGTCGCGCGGGTCGATGCCGTTCGCGAGCCGCTCGAGCTTCGAGGCGAGCGCCGGACCGACCGCGCGTTCGAGTGCATCGTGCGGCATCGCGGCGACGTCGCCGATCGTGCGGAGACCGAGCCGGAGAAGGGACTCCTCGGTGACCCGCCCGACCCCCCACAAGGCGGAGACCGGCAACGGGTGCAGGAACGCAATGGTGTCGGCGGCGGGAACGACCAGCATGCCATCGGGCTTCGCTCGACTGGAGGCGACCTTCGCAACGTACTTCGTGGCCGCGACGCCGATGGAGCAGGTGAGCCCCGTCTCGGCCTGCACGCGCCGGCGGATCGTCCAGGCGATCTCTGCCGGGCTGCCGTGCAGGCGTCTCGCACCCGACACATCGAGGAAGGCCTCGTCGATCGAGAGCGGTTCGACGAGCGGAGTGAGCTCTTCGAAGATCGTCATGACCTGCTTGGAGTACCTGGCGTACTGCGAGTAGTCGCCCCGGAGCACGACCGCGTTCGGACAGCGCTGCAACGCGGTGGACATGGGCATCGCGGAGTTCACGCCGAAGCGTCGGGCCTCGTAACTGGCCGCAGCGACCACGCCGCGCCCGGCAGTGCCCCCGACAAGCACCGGCTTGCCGCGCAGTTCTGGGCGCTTCAGCAACTCGACGGACACGAAGAACGCGTCCATGTCGACGTGCAGGATGGGAGTCGCCGAATCGTCGACCGGGCCGGTCGTGACGTGGCGCGACGAGCCGTCCTGCTTGCTCATGCTGTGACCCTAGCCGGTACCGCTGTCATCGAAGCAGGCGGGGTCGGCTCAGAATCCGAAGTCGCCACCACCGCCGAAGTCGCCACCACCGAAGTCACCGCCACCGTCGTAGCCGCCCGCGTCGGCACCCGACGCATCGGCCGAGCCCGCGTCGCCCGTGGCATCCGTGCCGGCATCGCCGCCCTCGGCGCCCGCATCGGACGAGCCGACATCGGGCAGCAGCGCCTGCGCGAGCGCGGAGCCGACCACGACACCGGCGATCGTGCCGAGCATCGAGCCGGCGAACATCGACCCCATCGACGGACCGCCCGCGTTGCCACGGCCGTTCGCGGCGTTCGCGCCGCCGAAGGCGCGCTCCATCGTGCCGGGCGACCGGATCTCGGCACGCGTCGCTGCACGGGCGAGCGCGGCCGGCTCGTCGGACACGATGCGCTCACCGGGAGGCGCCTGCTCGGCGAGCGAACGGTAGACCTCGGCACGCTGCTCGGGAGTGAGCTTCGCGAACGCCTCGGCGTGCACAGCCTCGATCGACTCGGGAGGTGCGGTGCGCAGCAGGTACCGGTAGCGCTCGATCGCGAGCTCGTCGTCGCTCAGCGTTCGTGCAGGCGGAACCGGACGTGCCGGCTGCGCGTCGCGCTCGTCGGAACCACCGAACAGTCGGTCCAGGAAGCCCATGATGTGCTCATCTCTCGCTCAGCGGACGACCAATCTATGGCCGACAGCATTGAGCATGCTGTGAATGGCGCGGATGCCGCTAGGCGCCGTCACCCGACGCGCGCTCGAGCACCAGCTCGCGCACCCGTGCGGCATCGGCCTTGCCGTGCATCGCCTTCATCACCGCACCGATGACGGCGCCGGCAGCCTGCACCTTGCCGTCACGGATCTTGGCGAGCACGTCGGGCTGAGCGGCGAGCGCATCGTCGATCGCCGCGATGAGCGCGCCGTCGTCGGAGACGACCGCGAGTCCGCGGGACTCGACGACCTGCGCGGGCGAGCCCTCGCCGGCGATGACGCCTTCGAGCACCTGCCGGGCGAGCCGGTCGGTGAGCGTGCCGGCGTCGACGAGCTGCGCGAGCTCGGCCACGTGCACGGGCGACACGAGGCCGGTGGCATCCTGATCGCTCGCGTTCGCGAGCCGGGCGATCTCACCGGTCCACCACTTGCGGGCGGCTGCAGGTGATGCGCCGGCTGCGACCGTCTCGGCGACCTCGATGAGCAGGCCCGAGTTCGCGACGTCCTGGAACTCGAGATCGGTGAAGCCCCATTCCCCCTTGAGCCGACGACGGCGCACCGCCGGCGGCTCGGGCAACGCGGCACGGAGCTTCTCGATGAGCTCGGGCGTGGGCACGACGGGCAGCAGGTCGGGCTCGGGGAAGTACCGGTAGTCGTCGGCGTCGGACTTCGGTCGCCCGGCGCTCGTCGTGCCGGTGTCTTCGTGCCAGTGCCTCGTCTCTTGCGTGATCGTGGCGCCCTTGGCGAGGATGGCCGCCTGACGCTGGATCTCGTAGCGCACCGCGCGCTCGACCGAGCGCATGGAGTTCACGTTCTTCGTCTCGGTGCGAGTGCCGAGCTTCTCCTGCCCGCGAGGACGGAGCGAGACGTTCGCGTCGCACCGGAGGTTGCCCCGCTCCATGCGCGCCTCGGAGATGCCGAGCGAGAGCACGATGTCGCGGATCGTCGACACGTACGCGCGAGCGAGCGCCGGGGCATCCGCTTCGCCCCCGAAGATGGGTCGCGTGACGATCTCGACGAGGGGCACGCCCGCGCGGTTGTAGTCGACGAGCGAGTACTCGGCACCCTGGATGCGGCCGGTCGACCCGCCGACGTGGGTGAGCTTGCCGGCGTCTTCTTCCATGTGGGCGCGCTCGATCGGCACCGTGAAGGTGCGACCGTTCTCGAGCTCGACCTCGACGGACCCGTCGAACGCGATGGGCTCGTCGTACTGCGAGATCTGGTAGTTCTTCGCGAGGTCGGGATAGAAGTAGTTCTTGCGCGCGAAACGGCTCGACGGTGCGATCGAGCAGCCGAGCGCGAGGCCGAGGCTGATCGAGTACTGCACGGCCTGGCCGTTGACGACGGGCAACGAGCCGGGAAGTCCGAGGCACACGGGGGTGATGAGTGTGTTCGGCTCGGCGACGTGGAACTCCGAGTTCGCGGGGTTCGGCGCGGCCGAGAACATCTTCGTCTTGGTGTTGAGCTCGACGTGCACCTCGAGCCCGATGACCGGCTCGAAGAGCTCGAGCGCCTGGTCGAAGTCCATCAGTTCTGCGCGCGCCATCAGAGTGCGCCTTCCTCGGTCGCGGTGAGCTCGTGGCGGGAGAGGTCGGGTGCCCGGTCGAGCAGCGGCCCACCCCACTGGGCGAGGAGCAGCTGCTCGAGGGCGCCGCCGACGTTGTAGAGACGCGCGTCGGCGCGAGCCGGGGCGAGGAACTGGATGCCGACCGGCAGCCCGTCTTCGGGCGCGAGGCCCGCCGGCACCGCGATGCCCGGAACCCCCGCGAGGTTCGCGGGAATCGTCGCGACGTCGTTGAGGTACATCGCGAGGGGGTCGTCGAGCTTCTCGCCGAGCTTGAACGCGGTGGTCGGCGCGGTCGGGGTGGCCAGCACGTCGACCTTCGTGAAGGCCGCGTCGAAGTCGCGCTGCACGAGCGTGCGCACCTTCTGGGCGCTGCCGTAGTAGGCGTCGTAGTAGCCCGCCGAGAGGGCATAGGTGCCGAGGATGATGCGGCGCTTCACCTCGGGGCCGAAGCCGGCCTCACGCGAGGCCGACATGACCTGCTCGACCGTGCCGCCGCCTTCGGGCGTGACCCGGAGGCCGAAGCGCACCGAGTCGAACTTCGCGAGGTTCGACGACGCCTCGGCGGGCAAGATCAAGTAATACGCCGCGATCGCGTACTCGAAGTTCGGCGCGCTCACCTCGACGATCTCGGCACCGTGCTGCTCGAGGAGCGCGAGCGCTTCGTGGAATCGCGAGCGCACGCCCGCCTGGAAGCCGTCGGAGTCGAGCTCCTTCACGACGCCGATGCGCAGGCCCGAGACATCCGCCCGCCTGACCGCCTCGGCCATCGACGGCCACGGCTCGGGGATCGACGTGGAGTCGAGCGGGTCGTGCCCGGCGATCACGTCGTGCAAGAGGGCCGCGTCGAGAACGGTGCGCGTGACGGGGCCGATCTGGTCGAGGGAGGACGCCAGCGCGATCGAGCCGTAGCGGCTCACCGCGCCGTACGTCGGCTTCACGCCGACGGTGCCGGTGACGTGCGCGGGCTGGCGGATCGAGCCGCCCGTGTCGCTGCCGAGCGCGAGCGGCGCCTCGAAGGCGGCGACGGATGCCGCGGAGCCGCCGCCCGAACCGCCGGGGATGCGCTCGAGGTCCCATGGGTTGTAGGTGGGGCCGTAGGCGGAGTGCTCGGTCGAGGAGCCCATCGCGAACTCGTCCATGTTCGTCTTGCCGAGCGGGATGAGCCCCGCCTCACGGATCTTGCGCACCGGCGTCGCGTCGTACGGCGGGATCCAGCCCTCGAGGATGCGTGAGCCGGCCGTCGAGGGCATGCCCTTCGTGACGAGCACGTCTTTGATGGCGATCGGCACGCCGGCGAGCGGGCCGAGCTCGTCACCCGCCGCACGGCGGCGATCGATCTCGGCGGCAGACTCGATGGCACGCTCGCCTTCGACGTGGAGGAACGCGTGCACGGCGCCGTCGACCGCGGCGATGCGGTCGAGGTGTGCGCGGGTCGCCTCGACCGACGAAACGTCGCCGGCCGCGAGGCGCGCGCCGAGCTCGGAGGCGGTCAGCCGGATGAGGTGCTCGCTCACTGCTCCTCCCCCAGGATCGCCGAGACCACGAACCGCGAGCCGTCGGACTCGGGAGCGCCCGCGAGGGCCTCTTCGGCCGTCAACGTGTTGCCCACGACGTCGTCGCGGAACACGTTCTGCATGGGGATGGGGTGGCTCGTCGGCGGGACGTCGGGAGTGGCCACCTGGTTGACCTGCTCGACGGCCTGCATGATCTGGCCGAGCTCCTTGGTGAGGTGCTCGATCTCTTCCTCGGTGAGCGCGATGCGGGCGAGGTTCGCGAGATGCGCGACCTGCTCCGCACTGATTTCAGACATGCTGCTCCGTCGTCTCGGGGTGGGGATGCACCGATTCTATCGGGGAGCGCCGAAGAGCCCGATGCCGTGGCGGTGCAGCAGTTCGTAGGCGTCGGCGTACGTCTCGGGCTCGGGCTCGCCGGCGGTGCCGTACTTCGCGAGCAGCAGCCCGAGGAGTCCGCGCGCGGGTGGGCTCAGCGGCTTGTCCTTGTGCGCATGCCCCGGATGCGGCGCCTCGCTCTGCGGGTTCGGCGGGAGGTACTGCGGCACGGTCGAGGGCCACGTGATCGGATGCCGCGGTGCGTCCAGGTTGACGGCATTGAACATCTCGTTCGCCCCGGCGTCGCGCCGCGTGAGCGGCTTGAGCCCGTGCAGCCGCGTGAGAGTCGCGATGACCGAGCCGTGGTGCATGGTGTCGTTGATGACGGTGCCGGCGCGGGTGTAGGCCGAGACGGCGATGGCCGGCACGCGGCATCCCAACCGGTCGAACGTGAACCCCATCTCGCCCGGCTGCGCGTCCACGCGGGGCGGCGTCGCCGAGGGCGGCGCGACGTGATCGAAGGTGCCGCCGTGCTCGTCGAAGGTGATGAGGAGCATCGTGTTGAGGGCGTTGGAACCGCCGTCGGTGGCGCTCGCCTTGATGGCCGAGTAGATCTCGTGGATCAGCGCCTCGCCGGCGCGCACGTCGGAAACCGCGCTGTCGATGACCACGGCTCCGTCGACGGTCGACTCCCGGAGCCTGCCCACGGGCGGGTGGAAGTCGTTGTGGTTGTACGTCATGCGCGGTTCGATGAAGGAGTACGCGGGAAGCTTGCCGGTACGCACGTCGTCGTGGAATCGATCCATTGTCGCGAAGTGATCGGTGCGCCAGTACTGCTCGAGCACCGGCGCGTGCAGCACGCCCGTGAAGGAGACGAGCTGCAGCTCGTCGAAGTAGATGCGCCAGTCGAGCCCGGCCTCTTCGAGCCGGTTGAAGATCGTCGGCGACGGATCGGCGTCGAGCCACTTGCGGTAGCCGCCGCCGTGCTTGTTGGTCACGAATCCGTGCGAGGTCGAGGCGTGGAAGAACGAGCGGTTGCAGAAGGTCTGCGACGGCACCGCGCAATGCCACGCGTCGTAGACCGCGAAGTTCCTCGCGAGCGTCGACAGCACCGGCAGCATCTCGGGCGAGAACGAGCCCATGATCTGGCGGGCCTCGGCGGTCGTGGGCGCCGTGCCCTTGTTCAGTCGCCGGTAGTTGACCACGTAGTCGGTGAGGAAGCCCTGCATCGTGGGCGAGTCGCCGAGCGCTGGAGCGTTGTACGGGGCCTCCATGGCCTCGACGAACAGGTCGGCGTTGCCGGGCGGCCGGATGGTGCCGAACAGCTGGGTGTTGACGTGCGGGTACTCTTCGCCGGGGTCGGGATTCGGCCGGCCCATGATCTCGTCGGTGGCGCCGTCGTAGACATGCGCCTCGACGACCGTGCCATCGGGCGCGGCATTCGAGTACGGCCCGAACGCCAGCCCGTCGAAGCTCTGGTCGTCGGGCAGGTTCTTGTCGGTGTACAGCCAGCCGAGCAGGTTGTCGAACGAGCGGTTCTCGCCCATGACGACGACGAGATGGTCGAATCCGGCCTTCTCGCGCGGAGTGAGGGCGGCGAAGTCTTCAGTTCCCTCGGCGAATCCGATCGAGTGCCCGATCGCGCCGCCCGCCGCAGCACCGGCGCCGCCGGCCACGACCGCACCGGCCGCCGCCGCGCCACCGAGCTTCAGGAAGTCGCGGCGCGTCGACCCCCCTGCGCCGCCGTCGGATGTGCCAGACCTCTCGCTCGCTTCCGCCATGTCTCCCCCATTCACCGGCCCCCGCCGGTCTGATCATCGTGTGGCCGTGCGCCTACTCGTCGAGTGCGGCCGGACCGCGGGTGACGAGCACGGCGAACTGCGCCGCATCGAGCACCCGGATGCCGAGCGCCTCGGCCTTCGCGAGCTTCGACCCGGCACCCGGCCCCGCCGCGACGAAATCGGTGTTCTTCGAGACGCTCGACGCGGCCTTGCCGCCCGCCGCGATGATGGCCTCTTGCGCGCCTTCGCGGCTGTATCCGTCGAGCGACCCGGTCGCGACGATCGTGAGCCCCGCGAGCACGCCGCCCGCCGCGGCCGCGGCACCGGGTCCGGGGTGCCCAGGCGTGGCGAACTGCACGCCGGAGGCGGCCCACCGCTCGATGATCTCGCGATGCCAGTCGACGTCGAACCATTCGCCAACCGACTCGACGATGGTCGGCCCGACGCCGTCGACCTCGGCGAGCTCGGCGGGGCTCGCCGCACGGATCGCCTCGAGCGAGCCGAAGTGATCGGCGAGCGCGCGCGCCGCGACCGGCCCGACGTGACGGATGTTGAGCGAGACGAGGATGCGCCACAGCGGCTTCGTCTTCGCGAGCTCGAGGTTCGCGATGAGTTCGTATGCGGCCTTCGACGGCACTTGCGTCTCGTCGCCGGTGAACTCGGCGGAATCGGGATCGAACGACGGGTCGGCATCTCTGCCGCTGCGCTTGCGATTGCGGCGGAACGGTGCCCGGTAGACCGGGGTGCCGTCGTCTTCGAGGCGGGGCAGGCCGGTCTCGATGTCGCGCACGACGACCTCGATCGGGAACAGCTCGGCGACGGTGAGCTCGAAGAGCCCGGCTTCGGTCGGAAGCGGCGGGACCTCTGGCACCGCGGGGTGCGTGAGCGCGGCCGCCGAGACCTCGCCGAGCGCCTCCACGTCGAGCGCGCCACGAGAGCCGATGTGCTCGACGCGGCCGCGGACCTGCGCCGGGCAGCTCTTGGCGTTGGGACACCGCAGGTCGATGTCGCCCTCTTTCATGGGGCGCAGCGGCGTGCCGCACTCGGGGCACTCGGTCGGCATCACGAACGCCCGCTCGCTGCCGTCGCGGAGTTCGACGACCGGACCGAGCACCTCGGGGATGACGTCACCGGCCTTGCGCAGCACGACGGTGTCGCCGATGAGCACGCCCTTGGCCTTCACGACGTCTTGGTTGTGCAGCGTCGCCTGGCGGACGACCGAGCCGGCGACTCGCACCGGCTCCATGACGGCGAACGGAGTGGCCCGGCCGGTGCGGCCGACGCTCACGACGACGTCGAGCAGCTTGGTGTTGACCTGCTCGGGCGGGTACTTGTAGGCGATCGCCCACCGCGGTGCCCGGCTCGTCGCACCGAGCTCGTCGTGGAGCGCGAGCTCGTCGATCTTGACGACGATGCCGTCGATCTCGTGTTCGACATCGTGGCGGTGCTCGCCGTGGAAGGCGACGAACTCTTGAACCCCGGCGACCGAGTCGAGCACGCGGAAGTGCGAGCTCGTGGGGAGCCCCCAGCTCGCGAGCAGTTCGTAGATCTCGGACTGCGAGCTGACCGGCGGGTTCGACCAGGCACCGATGCCGTGCACGAGCATGCGGAGGCGACCGAGGCGGTCGCGCATGAGCGCGAGCTGTGCCGCATTCTTGCTCTCGGCCTTCTGGCGGAGGGATCCGCTCGCGGCGTTGCGGGGGTTCGCGAACTCGCGTTCGCCGGCGGCCGCCTGGTTGGCGTTGAGCTCGTTGAAGGCCGCGACCGGGAAGAAGACCTCGCCCCGAACCTCGACGAGGGGCGGATGCCCGGTGCCCGCGAGTCTCGTGGGGATCGACGGGATGTACCGCATGTTCTCGGTGACGTCTTCACCGACGCGTCCGTCGCCGCGGGTCGCGGCGGTGACGAGTCGACCGTGCTCGTAGCGGAGGTTCAGCGCCAGGCCGTCGATCTTGAGCTCGCAGAGCCAGTGCACGGGGCGCCCGGCGGCCGCCTCGGCCCGCCTCGCCCACTCGGCGAGCTCGTCGGCCGAGAACACGTTGTCGAGGCTGAGCATGCGCTCGGCGTGCTCGACCGGGGCGAACAGCGTCGTCTCGCCGCGGCCACCGACCGTGAGGGTGGGGCTGTCTTGGCTCTGCAGCTGCGGATACGACCGCTCGAGCGCCTCGAGCCGATGCATGAGCTCGTCGTACTCGGCGTCGGAGATGATGACGGTGTCGCGCTCGTAGTACGCATCGCGTGCCTCGTTGATGCGGATCGTGAGGCGCTCGACCTCGTCGGCCGCGTCGGCCAGGCTGATGCCCTGGTCGATGTCGTCGTCGGCTTGCCCAAGTCTGTCGTCCACGTGCCAATTCTAGGGACGACCGCCGACGCGGTCCCGCTCTGATCGCACGCGTCGCGGGCAAACCTGCTGCCCGCGACTGCCCGCCGACGCTGCGGCGTGTCGAAGACCCGCGACGGCTTCAGCCGTCGAGGGTCTTCGCGTGGTGGCGGTCGCTGTCAGGCAGCCACTCCGGCGAGGTCGACCCGGCGGTGGTACCGGGTGCCGGCCATCCCGCCGAGGATGGCGCCGCCGAGGCTCGCGAGGGCGACGATCACCGCGGTGATGATGCCCGCCGTCGTCAGCTCGCCCTCGCTCAGGGGAATGCGCGGGAAGGCGTTGAGATCGACCAGGATGTCGAACTGGTCGCCCAAGGCGAGGCTCACGAGCGCGACGACGATCGCGATGACGATCGCCCACACCCAGACCGCGATGCCCTGGAGCATCCCGTTGAAGCGGGCCATGCGGCCGGCCACGTACCCGCCGCACCAGTACGCGACGAAGAGGATGACGAGCAGGGCGATGCCGCCGACCCATCCGACCGTCTCGGGGTTCTGAGCGGCCTCCTCGGCGGCGGCCTCCGGGTCCTCGATGACGCCGAGCCCGATTGCAGCGCCGGTCGCGGCGAGGAGCGCGGTCAGCAGCACTCCCATGCCGGTCGCGGTCAGCCACCCGAAGAACGCAGAGCCGATCTTGACACCGCCGAACTGCTCGCGCTGCCGCTCGACCACGCCATCCCTGACGTCGCCACGCTCGGCGGCCACGACACGTTCCGCGGGAACGGCCCGGTCGTCCGCGGGCACGACCCGCCGGTCGTCTGCGGGCACGACCCGCGGGTCACGGGCGGCGACCGGTTCGGCCGGCCGGTCCGTGTAGGCATCTGCCGGCGGCCGATCGTCGTATCGGTCGGCCGGGTCTCTTGGAGTTGTCACGGTGATTCCTCCTCGTCAGGCACTGCTTCGGCGCGCTTCGCGGCGCGTGCACGAAATCTACGCGCGCGTGCGCCGAGCCCGCAGGGGCTTGACAGGCGGCGACGGGCGCCCTCGACGGGGGGTGCGGTCAGGCGTCGACCGGCACGGCGCTCACCGTGCGGTCGATGGTGCACTGGCCGAGCACGCGGGTGCCGACGTAGACGACGGCCGTCTGGCCAGGAGCGACTCCGTCGAGCGGATGCTCCGGGGTGACCACGAGCTCGCCGCCGGCGACGACCGCCACGGCCGGCACGGGGTCGGCGTGTGCGCGGATCTGCACCTCGCACGCGAACGGCGTCGTGGGGTCGGCGGGAGGCTGCCCTGCCCACGTGTAGCGCGACCCGGCGATCTCGCCGATGGCGAGCGCCTCCTTCGGTCCGACGACGACGGGTGTTCTCCTTCGGCCGCACCTCGAGCACGAAGCGGGGTCGCCCGTCGGGCGCCGGGGTACCGAGGTGGAGGCCGCGGCGCTGGCCGACGGTGTAGGCGTGCGCACCCTCGTGGGCGCCGACGACCGCACCGGAGCGGTCGACGATGTCACCCGTCTCGACGCCGACGCGCTCGGCGAGCCAGCCCTTCGTGTCGCCGTCGGGGATGAAGCAGATGTCGTGCGAATCGGGCTTCTGCGCGACCGAGAGGCCGCGCCGGGCGGCCTCTTCACGCACGAGCTGCTTCGACGGGGTGTCGCCGAGCGGGAAGTACGCGTGCTCGAGCTGCGCAGCGGTGAGCACGCCGAGCACGTAGCTCTGGTCTTTCGCCCAGGCGCTCGCGCGGTGGAGCTCGCGGTTGCCCGCGGCATCCGTCACGATCGAGGCGTAGTGGCCGGTCGCGACCGCGTCGAAGCCGAGCGCGAGCGCCTTCTCGAGGAGTGCGGCGAACTTGATGCGCTCGTTGCAGCGCATGCAGGGGTTCGGCGTGCGGCCGGCCGAGTACTCGGCGATGAAGTCGTCGACGATGTCGGCCTTGAAGCGCTCGGAGAAGTCCCACACGTAGTACGGGATGCCGAGCACGTTGGCCGCGCGCTGCGCGTCCATCGAGTCCTCGATGGTGCAGCAGCCGCGGCTGCCGGTGCGGAGGGTGCCGGGCATGCGGCTGAGCGCGAGGTGCACGCCGACGACCTCGTGGCCCGCGTCGATGGCGCGCGCGGCCGCGACGGCGCTGTCGACGCCGCCGCTCATCGCTGCGAGAACCTTCACCCCTCCAGTGTAGGCAGGGCTGCCTGAACGGATGCCGCGCGCGGGCGTCAGCGGTCGAACGAGGTGGCCCGCGCCGCGAGTCCCGCCTTCGAGGCCTGCGCGTAGGCGGCCGGCAGCGCGGCGAGGAACGCATCGACGTCGGCGTCGGTCGAGGAGTGGCCGATCGTGATGCGGAGCGCTCCGCGGGCATCGGCCTCGCTGCGGCCCATCGCCATGAGCACGTGCGAGGGCTCGGGCACGCCCGCCTGGCACGCCGATCCTGTCGACACCGAGACCCCGGCCGCGTCGAGCAGGAAGAGGAGCGAGTCGCCCTCGCACCCGGCGAACGAGAAGTGCGCGTTGCCGGGCAGCCGGCCGGACGGGTCGGGGTCGCCCGAGAGCCGGGCCTCGGGCACGGCGGTGAGCGCGCGCGCGATGAGGCGGTCGCGCAGCTCCGACATGCGCTCGGCGTCGGCTTCGAGCCGCGAATCGATGGCGGATGCCGCGGCCGCGAACGATGCCGCAGCGGCCACGTCTTGAGTTCCGGAGCGGACCTTGCGCTGCTGCCCGCCGCCGTGGATGAGCGGTTCGACGGCAGCCGAGCGATCGAGCACGAGCGCACCGATGCCGGCGGGGCCGCCGATCTTGTGGGCGGAGACGCTGAGGGCGACGGGACCGGCGCCCCGCGGGGCATCCGTCGCCGTTCGCAACCCGTGGAAGTCGATGGGCAGCTGGCCGTAGGCCGCGATCGCATCGAGGTGCAGGGGCACGCCCGCCCTGGCGGTGAGCCGCGCGACCTCCTCGACGGGCTGCACCGTGCCGACCTCGTTGTTGGCCCAGAGCATCGTGACGAGGGCGACGGATGCCGCGTCGGCCAGCGCCGCCTCGAGCGCGTCGAGCCGCACACGGCCGAGCTCGTCGACGGGGAGCTCCTCGACGAGCGCGCCCTCGTGGTGCGACAGCCACTCGACCGTGTCGATGGTGGCGTGATGCTCGCCCGCGGGCACGAGCAGGCGTGGGCGCGGGGCATCCGACTGCCGCTGCCACCAGATGCCCTTGACGGCGAGGTTCACGGCCTCGGTGCCGCTGCCCGTGAAGACGATCTCGATGCCGTCGGCACCGAGGGTCGCGGCGATGACCTCGCGGGACTCCTCGAGGAGCCGCTTGGCCCGTTGGCCCGCGCTGTGGATCGAGGCGGGGTTTCCGACCACGGCGAGCGCGGCGGTGAGCGCGTCGATCGCCTCGGGCCGCATCGGGGTCGTCGCGGCGTGGTCGAGGTAGACCATGTGCACTCCCCTCGCTCTGCTCCGACGCGCGTGTCCGCGCTCTCAGGCGGTGTCGCCTCCACGAACTACTGTAGATCGCATGTCTGCGCCCGATCCCCTCCGCGACCTCGGCGTCCGCGTCGGGGTCGACGGCGGTGAGCTCCGTGTCTGGTCGGAGCATGCGAGCGCGATCGACCTCGTCGTCTTCGACGCCGACGACCTCGACTGGGCGATCGAGCGAACGCCGCTCGTGCGCGATGAGCACGGCGTCTGGCAGGGATCGTCGGCGGCGCTCGTGCCCGGCGCGCACTACGGCCTGCGGGTCGACGGGCCGACCGGCGCCGATCACGCGTTCAATCCCGTGCACACGCTGCTCGACCCGTACGCGCGGGGGCTCTCCCGCGCCGACGACGGGTCATGGCGCGGGGTCGCCCTCGCGCCGCTCGCCGAGACCGCGTTCGATTGGGGCGGCGTGGCGAAGCCCCGCGTGCCGCTCGACCACACGGTCGTCTACGAGGCGCACCTGCGCGGGTTCTCCAAGCTGAACCCGGCGATTCCCGAGCGCCTGCGCGGAACCTACGCCGGCCTCGCCCACGACGCATCGCTCGAGTACCTCACGAGCCTCGGAGTGACGACGATCGAGCTGCTGCCGGTGCACGCGTTCGTCTCCGAAGAACGGCTCGTGCGACAGGGCAAGCTCAACTACTGGGGCTACAACACGCTCGCGTTCTTCGCCGCCCACGCTCCCTACGCCTCGGCCGCCGCGCAAGCGGATGGAGCAGCCGCGGTGCGGCGCGAGTTCGCCGGCATGGTGCGCCGGCTCCACGAAGCCGGACTCGAGGTCGTGCTCGACGTCGTCTACAACCACACCGCCGAAGAGGGCCGTGAGGGGCCGACCTTCTCGTTCCGCGGCATCGACAATGCCGCCTACTACCGGCACGACGCGCACGGTCGCTATGTCGACACCACCGGCTGCGGCAACACGCTCGACTTCGGCCGCGAGGTCACGCAACGACTCGTGCTCGACTCGATGCGCTACTTCGCCGAGGAGCTCCAGGTCGACGGGTTCCGCCTCGACCTCGCCGCAACGCTCGGCCGTGACGACCACGGGCGTTACACCCCCGAGCACTCCCTGCTCCAGACCATGCTCGACGACCCCGTGCTCGGCGCGTCGAAGCTCATCGCCGAGCCGTGGGACGTCGGCCCCGACGGATGGCAGACCGGCAATTTCCCGCGCGGCTTCAGCGAGTGGAACGACCGCTACCGCGACCGCATGCGCGACTTCTGGCTCGGCGACCTGCGACGCGAACGACAGACGGGCTCGGCCGGCAGCGGCATCGGCCGATTCGCGACGCGCCTCGCGGGTTCCGCGAACACCTTCTCGAACGAGCGGGGGCCGCTTGCCAGCCTCAACTTCGTCACCGCCCACGACGGCTTCACGCTCGCCGACCTCACTTCCTACGACGTGAAGCACAATCAGGGCAACGGCGAGCAGAACCGCGACGGCACCGACTCCAACAACTCGTTCAATCACGGGATCGAGGGCCAGGCGGCCGACCCCGTCATCCGGGCGGCGCGCCGGCGGAGCATCCGGAACCTGCTCGGCACCCTGCTGCTCTCGGCCGGCGTGCCGATGCTCACGGCGGGCGACGAGTTCGGCCGCAGCCAGCGCGGCAACAACAACGCGTACTGCCACGACTCCTCGCTCACGTGGCTGGCGTGGGACGCCGGGCAGCGCCCGCGCTCCGCGCCCGACCTGCTCGCGACCGCGCGGCACCTGATCCGCATTCGCGCCGAGAACCCGGCGTTGCGACCCGTGCGCTTCGGCGTCTTCGGCGAGCCGACGCCGAACGCGTCGCAGATGGACTGGTTCAACGCCGACGGCGGCACGATGACGATCGATGACTGGAACTCCCCCGCCGAGCGCACGCTGCAGTACCTCGCCGCGTCGACCCCCGAGTTCGAGGAGTTCAACCGCATCCTCCTGGTCGTGCATGCGCACGAGTCCGAGACCGAGGTCGTGCTGCCACAGCACGCCGGCGTGACCGGCTACACGCTGCTCTGGGACTCCGCCGACGAGGCACCGGCCGAGCCCACCGGCGACGAGTTCGCACCCGGTGAGCGCATCTCCGTGATCGGGCCGTCGATGCGCCTGTTCCGTGCCCTCGGGTCGGCAGCGTGACGAAACGCGCGGATGCCTCGGCGGCGACGCCGGCGACCCTCGCCCTCGCGCGGGCCGGCGTCGCCTTCACGGCCCGCGCGTACGAGCACGATCCGCGGGCGGCGGCCTACGGCCTCGAGGCCGCCGAGAAGCTCGGCGTCGAACCCGAGCGCGTCTTCAAGACGCTCCTGGCCGACGTCGACGGCGAGCTCGCGGTCGGCATCGTGCCCGTCGCACTGCAGCTCGACCTGAAGGCGCTGGCCGCCGCCGTCGGCGGCAAGCGGGCCGAGATGGCCGATCCCCGCGTGGCCGAGCGCAAGACGGGCTACGTCGTCGGCGGCATCAGCCCCATCGGCCAGAAGACAGCGCTGCCGACCGTGCTCGACGAGTCCGCGATCCTGTGCGAGACGATCCTCGTGTCGGGCGGGCGGCGCGGACTCGACCTCGAGCTCGCACCCGATGACCTGCTCGTCGCCACGGGCGGGCGGTACGCCCCGATCGCCCGCGCCCGCTGACGCGGCCCGGTCAGCCCGCCGTCGCGACGAGCCCGAGCTCGGCGGTCGACAGGAGCAGCGGATGCCGCGGCACGACGCGCACCGTGTACCCGAACGCGCCCGCCCGGTCGAGCACCACGGTGCCCGTGTACAGGGCCGGCCCGGTCGACGCACCGGCCCCGGCATCCGTCGTCGGGTGGAGCGCCGCCTGCCGTGCCGCATCGATGACGTCGCCGGATCGGCTGCGACCGTAGACCACCTCGACCGTCACGTCGTCGGGGGCGAGCCCGTCGAGCTCGACGTGGGCGCGCAGGTGCAGCTCGTCGCCGACGTGCGGGGCCTCGACGCCGCCGGACTCGACGTGCACGACGTGCACGCCGGGCCACGCGGCGCGGACCTTCGCCGACCAGGCGGCGAGCTCGCGTGCGCCGCGAGCGCCGTCGGCGATGACGCGGCTCGCGTGCTCGGCCGCCGGCCGGTAGAGGCGTTCGACGTACTCGCGCACCATGCGGTCGGCGCCGAGCTCGGGGACGAGCGTCGCGAGCGTCTGCCGAACACGACGCACCCACTCGGCCGGGACCCCGTCGCCGTCGCGCTCGTAGTAGCGAGGGGCGACCCGATGCTCGAGCACGTCGTAGAGCGCGGCCGCCTCGAGGGCGTCGCGCTCGCCGGCATCGCCCGCGGAATCGGCTGAGGGGATGACCCAGCCGTAGTCGTCGCCGGCGTACTCGGCCCACCAGCCGTCGAGGATCGACAGGTTCAGCGCCCCGTTCATCGCGGCCTTCATGCCCGAGGTGCCGCACGCCTCGAGGGGGCGCAGCGGGTTGTTCAGCCACACGTCGCATCCGGGGTAGAGGATCTCGGCCATGCCCATGTCGTAGTCGGGCAGGAAGACGATGCGCTCACGCAGCTCGGACTGCTGCGCGAACTGCACGAGCTGCTGGATGAGTCGCTTGCCCTCGTCGTCGGCCGGATGCGACTTGCCCGCGATCACGAGCTGCACGGGCCGTTCCGGGTTCGTGAGGATGGCGGTCAGCCGCTCGGGATCCTGCAGCATGAGGGTGAGTCGCTTGTAGGTCGGCACACGCCGCGCGAAGCCGACGGTCAGCGTGTCGGGGTCGAGCACCTGGGAGATCCACTGCGGCACGGCGGAGCCGGGGTGCTGCTCAGCCCAGGACGCCGCGAGGCGGCGTCGTGCGTCTTCGACGAGCTGGAGGCGCATGCGCCGCTTCACACCCCAGAACTCGCCATCGGAGAGCGCGGGGCTGCGCCAGTCGGCGTGCTCGGTGTCGCCCGTGCCGAGTGTCTCCTCGGCGATGCCGAGCAGGGCGGGGTCGGTCCAGGTCGGCGCGTGCACGCCGTTCGTGATCGACGTGATCGGCACCTCGTCGGCGTCGAATCCGGGCCAGAGATCGCCGAACATGCGCCGGCTCACCTGCCCGTGCAGCTTCGACACCCCGTTCGCGTGCTGGGCCAGCCGGAGTCCCATGACAGCCATGTTGAACGCACTCGTGGCCGGATCGGCGCCGGGCTCGACGCCGAGCGCGAGCGCGTCGGCAGGATCGACTCCGGGCAGCAGCGAGCTCGAGAGATAGCGCTCGACGAGCGCCCGGTCGAACCGGTCGATGCCGGCCGGCACGGGCGTGTGCGTGGTGAACACGGTGCCCGCACGCACGAGCTGCAGCGACTCGGCGAACGTGAGTCCTTCGCCGATGTACGTCGCGATGCGCTCGAGCCCGAGGAATCCGGCGTGCCCTTCGTTCATGTGGAAGACGTCGGGCGCCGGCGTGCCGGAGAGCTCGGTGAACGCGCGAACGGCGCGGACGCCGCCGATGCCGAGCAGGAGCTCCTGCAGGAGCCGATGCTCCCCGCCGCCGCCGTAGAGGCGGTCGGTGACGGAGCGCAGCTCGTCGGCGTTCGCCGGGATATCGGTGTCGAGCATCAGCAGGGTGATGCGGCCGACCGACGCCTTCCACACCCGGGCATGCAGGCTGGCATCGCCGGGCAGGGCGAGGGTGACCTGCACCGGGGTGCCGTCGGCCCCGCGCAGCACCGAGAGTGGCAGACCGTCGGGGTCGAGCACCGGATAGCGCTCCTGCTGCCAGCCGTCGGGCGAGATCGATTGCGAGAAGTACCCCGCCTTGTAGAACAGGCCGACCCCGACGATCGGCACGCCGAGGTCGGATGCCGCCTTCAGGTGGTCGCCCGCGAGGATGCCGAGCCCGCCCGAGTACTGCGGCAGCGCCGCGGTGATGCCGAACTCGGGCGAGAAGTACGCGATCGTCCTGGGCGTCTCGGCGCCGAGCGACTGGAACCAGCGCGGCTCGGAGAGGTACTCGCGAAGGCTCGCCCGCTCGCGCTCGGCCCACTCGACGTACCCGCCGTCTGCGGCGAGCTCGGAGAGCCTCGCGGGGTCGACCTCGCCCAGGAACGCCACGGGGTCGCGCTGCGAACTGCGCCACAGCTCGGGGTCGATGTGCTCGAAGAGGCGGCGCGTCGGCTCATGCCACGACCACCGGAGGTTGGCCGCGAGCTCGTCAAGCGCGCTGAGCGAACCGGGGACGACGGCACGGACGGTGAACTTGCGGATCGGCTTCACGCGCTCCACCCTAAGCGGCGCGGATGTCGGAAATGTGAACGGCTCCTCAGCGGCCCTTCGGCGGCGGATGCTTCGGGCCCCGGTGGATCTCGTGCAGCCGGGAGTGGCCCGGCGAGTCGGGGTCGTCGATGATGGGCTCGTCGGCCATGAACAGCCGGATGAGGTGGGACAGCTCGCCCGGATGGCTGAAGTTGATCGCGTGCGCCGCGCCCTCGATCATGACGAGCAGCACGTGGTTGTCGGTCTGGCTGGCGACCTCCTTCACGCGCGCGGGTCCGGGCATCAGCGGATCCCGGTCGCCGATGACGACCAGCGTCGGAATCTGCAGCTCGAGCAATCGCTCGAGTGTCGGGTACTGCGTGAGCGCCCGGAACATCTTGAACGTGCTGGGCACTCCGAATCGGAGATAGTCAGGCGTCGCCACGCGTGCCATGCGAGGTGGCTCACGGCCGCCGTCACGAGCGAGTTGTCCGACCGCCCGGCGCAGCGGCTGGTTGTGGAGTCCGCCCGCCGGTGAGACGAGGATCGCGCGATCGAGGCGTTCGGGATAGTGGTGCGCGAATTCGAGGATGACGGGGCATCCCATCGAGTTGCCGACCAGGGTGGCCGACGCGACGCCGCGGTCGTCGAGGAACCTCGCTGCGGAATGTGCGAGGTCGGGCACGTCGAGGAGGGCGGCGGCTTTCGCGCTGCGACCGAACCCCGGGAGGTCGGGAACCAGGGTGTGGAACTCCTCGGCGAGCCGCTCGGCCGTCGGCAGGAGGTAGCGGCCCGAGAGGCCGAAGCCGTGGATGTGCATCATCACCGGCGCGTCGGGCGGCACCGGTGACTCCCGGTAGAACACGTCGAGGTCGTCGATCGTGGTCCACCGCTCGGCCAGGCTCGAGGCCGGCCGCCTGGGCGTCCGCCGAGGCCGAGGCCGGGGCCGGGACCCGTCGGACGCGTCGGAATCCGCCGTCATCATGAACCCCCGTCCATGCGAGGCGGTGCTCGCTGCGGCAACCGCGTCGCGCTCGTTCCTGTGAGGAACGTCGCAGACCTGCGATGCGAAGTCAAGACCCCTCGCCCGAACGGATCGCAACGGGTCGCGGCGCGTCGCGGCCACGACGAGCGGGCGAATCCGCGCTACGGTCGGATGGTGACCACCCATCCAGTGCTGGCCGGCCGGATCCCCGTGACGCGGGTCACCCCCGCCCTGCCCGACCCGCGATGGCGACCGAAGGCATACGAGGGCGAGGTCGTGCCCTTTCGCGCGACCGTCTTCCGCGAGGGACACGACCAGGTCGGCGCGATGCTCGTGCTCACCTCGCCGTCGGGCACGGTGCTGAGCGAGCGGATGTCCCCGCTGGCGGCAGGCACCGACCGGTGGGAGGCGAAGGTGCTCCTCGGCGAGACCGGTGTCTGGCACTGGCACGTCACCGGCTTCGACGACGAGGTCGCCACCTGGCGGCACGACGCCGCACTCAAGGTCGATGCCGGCGTCGACGCCGAGCTGATGTTCGAGATCGGCGCCCGCCTGCTCGACCGGGCGGTCGCAGAGAAGACCCGCCCGCTCGCCGCACGCAAGCGGCTCACCGCGATCGCCGCCGCGTTGCGTGAGACCGCGGCATCCGTCGCCGACCGCCGCGTGCTCATCGACGACCCCTCGCTCGACGAGTTCCTCGAGCGGCCGCTCGCGCGGCTCGCGACCGACTCGCCCGAGCACGAGATCCTCGTCGAGCGTCGCCGTGCCGGAGTCGGCTCCTGGTACGAGTTCTTCCCCCGCTCCGAGGGCGCGAAACAGCTGAAGGACGGCAGCTGGAAGTCGGGCACGTTCCGCACGGCCGCCAAGCGCCTCGACGCCGTCGCCGCAATGGGCTTCGACGTCGTCTACCTGCCGCCGATCCACCCGATCGGGCTCACCAATCGCAAGGGGCGCAACAACACGCTCGACGCCGGGCCGAACGATCCCGGCTCGCCATGGGCGATCGGCGGTGCCGCGGGCGGCCACGACGCGGTGCATCCCGACCTCGGCACGCTCGCCGACTTCCGCGCGTTCGTGCGCCGCGCTTCGGCCCTCGGCATCGAGATCGCACTCGACCTCGCACTGCAGGCCTCCCCCGATCACCCGTGGGTGGCCGAGCATCCGGAGTGGTTCACGCAACTGCCCGACGGCACCATCCGCTTCGCCGAGAACCCGCCGAAGAAGTACCAGGACATCTACCCGGTGAACTTCGACGACGATCCCGAGGGGCTCCACGACGAGGTACTGCGCATCGTGCATCACTGGATCGCGCAGGGCGTGACGATCTTCCGCGTCGACAATCCGCACACGAAGCCCCTGCAGTTCTGGGAGCGGCTCATCGCCGCCCTGAATGCCGAGCACCCCGGCGTCGTCTTCCTCGCCGAGGCGTTCACCCGCCCGGCGATGATGCAGGCGCTCGCGATGGTCGGCTTCCAGCAGTCGTACTCGTACTTCACGTGGCGCAACACCAAAGAGGAACTCGAGGAGTTCCTCACCTCGGTGTCGCAGGAGACCGCCGATTTCATGCGGCCGAACCTGTTCGTGAACACGCCCGACATCCTCACCGAGTACCTCCAGTTCGGCGGGCCGGCCGCGTTCACCGTGCGCGCAACCATCGCCGCGACGGCGGCGCCGACGTGGGGCGTGTACTCGGGATTCGAGCTCTTCGAGTCGGTGGCACGGCCCGGTGCCGAAGAGGCGATCGACAACGAGAAGTACGAGTACAAGCCCCGCGACTTCGCCGCCGCCGAGCAGGTCGAGGGCCGCTCGCTCGCGCTGTACCTCGGCATCCTCAACGCCATCCGCAACGCGCACCCCGCGCTCGGGCAGCTGCGGAACATCCGCTTCCATGCGAGCGACGACGACGCGGTGCTCGTCTACTCGAAGCACCTCGAGGGACGCTTCACCGCCGACGGCGTCGACGACACGATCATCGTCGTCGCCAACGTCGACCCCCACTCCGTCAGGGAGACCACCGTGCACCTCGACCTCGCCGCCATCGGGCTCACGCCCGGCATCCGCTTCGAGGTCGAAGATCTCGTGACCGGCCACCGCTGGGAATGGGGCGACGCGAACTACGTGAGGCTCGACGCCTTCACGCGTCCGGCGCACATCCTGCACGTCGTGCGAGCACCGAATGCCTGACACGACGCCCACCACGGGCCCGGCCATCGCCGACGACGTGCTCGCCGCGATCGCTGCCGGCCGCCATTCCGATCCGCACTCGGTGCTCGGCCAGCACGGGTTCGAGCTGCAGGGCAGCTCGGTCGCGCACACCGTGATCCGCACGCGGCGCCCACTCGCCGACACGGTCGAGGCACTCTTCCACGACGGCACCGCGCTGCCGCTCGCACACGTCGGTCATGGTGTCTGGGCCGGCGCGGGCGCTTTCGGACCTGTCGACTACCGCGTCCGTGCCCGCTACGGCGACGACGAGTGGACGAGCGACGACCCCTACCGATTCGCTCCGACGATCGGCGAGCTCGACCTGCACCTCATCGGCGAGGGCCGGCACGAGCAGCTCTGGCAGGTGCTCGGCGCGCAGCATCGCGAGCACTGGGGCCCGGGCGGCGGTGTTCGCGGCACCGCGTTCACCGTCTGGGCGCCCCGGGCCCGCGCCGTTCGCGTCGTGGGCGACTTCAACCGCTGGGACGGCGCGGCACATGCCATGCGCAGCATGGGCGGCTCCGGCATCTGGGAGCTCTTCATCCCCGACCTCGAGCCCGGCACGGTCTACAAGTTCGAGTTGCTCACAGGCGAGGGCGAGTGGCGCATGAAGGCCGACCCCATGGCCCGGCAGGCCGAGATCGCCCCGGCCACGGCATCGATCGTCAGCGTGAGCTCGCATGAATGGCACGACGGCGAGTGGATGTCACGACGCGCGCGCACGAATCCCCACGACCACCCGATGAGCGTCTACGAGCTGCACCTCGGCTCATGGCGGCCCGGCCGTGGGTACCGCGACGTGGCCGACGAGCTCATCGAATACCTCGACTGGCTGGGCTACACGCACGTGGAGTTCATGCCCCTTGCGGAGCATCCGTTCGGCGGCTCATGGGGCTACCAGGTCACCGGCTACTACGCCGTGACCTCCCGATTCGGGAGCCCCGACGACCTGAAGTACCTGATCGACCGGCTGCACCGTGCCGGCATCGGCGTGATCATGGACTGGGTGCCCGGGCACTTCCCGAAAGACGACTGGGCGCTCGCCCGCTTCGACGGCGAGCCGCTCTACGAGCACGCCGACCCGCGCCGCGGCGAGCAGCTCGACTGGGGCACCTACGTGTTCGACTTCGGCAACCCGCGCGTGCGCAACTTCCTCGTCGCGAACGCGCTGTTCTGGCTCGAGGAGATGCACGTCGACGGGCTGCGGGTCGACGCGGTCGCCTCGATGCTCTACCTCGACTACTCCCGCGAGGAGGGCGGCTGGCTGCCGAACGTGCACGGCGGCCGAGAGCACCTCGAGGCCATCGCGTTCCTGCAGGAGGCCACCGCCACGGCCTACAAGCGCAACCCCGGCATCGTCATGATCGCCGAGGAGTCGACGAGCTGGCCCGGCGTCACCGCGCCGACCTCGACAGGCGGGCTCGGCTTCGGCTTCAAGTGGAACATGGGCTGGATGCACGACACGCTGCAGTACATCTCGAAAGACCCCATGTACCGCGCCCACCACCACCACGACCTGACGTTCTCGTTCCTCTACGCGTTCAGCGAGCACTTCGTGTTGCCGATCAGCCACGACGAGGTCGTGCACGGCAAGGGCTCGCTCATCCGCAAGATGCCGGGCGACCACTGGCAGCAGCTGGCGAACGTCCGCGCCTATCTCTCGTACATGTGGGCGCACCCCGGCAAGCAGCTGCTCTTCATGGGGCAGGAGTTCGGGCAGCTCTCGGAATGGAGCGAAGAACGCGGACTCGACTGGTGGATCCTCGACCAGCCCTCGCACCGCCAGCTCGCGGAGTTCGTCGGTGCGCTGAACCGCACGTATCGCGCGACCGCGGCGCTCTGGCAGCTCGACGACGACGCGGCCGGATTCGAATGGGTCGAGGGCGGAGCCGCCGCCGAGAACGCGATCGCATTCCTGCGCTACGACCGCGATCGACGGCCGCTGCTCTGCATCGTCAACTTCGCGGGCGTGCCGCACGAGGGATTCCGGCTCGGCCTGCCGTCTGCCGGCCACTGGCGCGAGGTGCTGAACTCGGATGCCGCGGAGTTCGGCGGCTCGGGCGTCGGCAACCTCGGCGGGGTCGACGCGACCGATGCACCTTGGGCCGGGCGTCCGGCCTCGGCGTCGTTCACCCTGCCGCCGCTCGCCGCAGTCTGGTTCACGCTCGACGCGTGAACCGGCGTCGGTCCGGCGCGGGCTCAGTAGAGCAGGTTGGTGAGGCGTCGCCGGGCCGCCACCACGCGCGGCTCGTCGGTGCCGACGACCTCGAAGAGCTCGACGAGTCGCTCGCGCACCCGACGCTTGCCCTCGGCGTCGAGCGTCGGGAACAGGGTGAGCAGGCGGTCGAACGCGTCGTCGACGTGGCCGCCCGAGAGGTCGAGATCGGCGACATCGAGCTGGGCATCGAGGTCGCGCGGCGCCGCGGCGGCGGCGTTGCGGATCGTGTCGAGCGTCTTGCCGTCGAGCCGGCCCAGGAGGTTCGCCTGCGCGAGCCCGGCGACCGCGAGCGCGTCGCGCGGATCTTGCGCGATCGCGGTGCGGTAGGCGGTCGCGGCTGCCGCGAAGTCGCCGCGCTCGATCGCGTCGTAGGCCTCTTGGTGGAGGGGCGGGAGGGGCTCCTCGACGGGCTCTGCCGCTTCCGTGCTCTCGGCGGCCGTGCTCGACTCGACACGACCTGCGACGCCGTGCTGCGCACCGAGCTCGAGGAGCTGGTCGAGCACCTGGTCGATCACGTCGTCGGGCTGCGCGCCCGCGAAGAGCGGAACCGGCTGCCCCGCAACGACCGCCACCACCGTGGGGATCGCCTGCGCCTGGAACGCCTGCACGAGCTGCGGGCTGCGGTCGGCATCGGCGGCGGCGAGTACGAGGCGGCCGTCGCGCGCTCGGATGAGTCGTTCGAGGCTCGCGAGGAGCGTCGTGGACTGCTCGCTCCACGAGGCCCAGAGGGCGACGACGACCGGGACGGTACGCGAGAGCTCGAGTGTGGAACCGAACGCCGCGTCATCCGTCTCGAAGATGATCGGGTCGGATGCGCCGGACGCCGAGTGCGCGCCGGATGCAGCCCGCTCGGGCTGCTGCGATCGTTGCACGAGTGCCGACAGGTCGATGGCACCGCGCAGGCCGTCGGGAGGGATCGGGTTCGTCACGGGATCTCCGATGCTGCGATGAGGCTCTCGGACCAGCCGAGCAGGCGAATCTGTTCATTCTCGCCGGCGCCGACGCCGGGAACATAGAAGAGCAACTGGATGCCGCTCGACCGCTGTACGCCCTTGGCGCTCTGGCCGGTGAACCCGGACAGTGCCGCGGCGACGCCACCGGCCTGGAAGCCGGCGGTGCCACCGTCGTTGGGCACGCTCTGCTCGCCGCGTTGCAGCTCGACCGCGACCATGGCGCCGGCGTCGACGGTCGACAAGGCGATCGTCGGGGCGTCGCCCTCGACCGTCGTCACCGTGAGCGTGGCCGTGGGGTTCGCCGTCTCGGCCTCGGTCTTTCGCGTGGCCGCGTTGAGCAACTCGTCGAGGTCGGATGCCGCCAGGTCGAACATCGGCGCGAACGGGCTCGCCTCGCCGTTCTGCAGGATGTCGGCGTAGGCGGACGCGACCTGGCCCGTCGGCATCACGAGTCCCTTGAACTCGGGGCTGATGGGCGCGGCGCCGACGCTCGCCGGAGCGACGAGCGGCATGTCGGCGTCGGGTGCGAGCGCCATCGCGTACTCGACCTTGTAGTTCTCGCGCGGCGACTCCTGGACCAGCACGAGCGCGGTCGGCGCGATCGTGGGGTCGTCGGCGTTCTTGGCGATCGTGAGCACGGTGCGGGGCCATCCGGTGACCTGCTGGGGAAGGGTCAGGGTGAGCGGAGAGGCGGGGATGGCGGACGGTGCAGGGTGCTCAGCCAGCACGCCGCGGATCGCGTAGTTCGCAGTGCGGGCCTCGAGCGCGGGGCCCGTGAATCGCTCGGCGGCCACCGCCGCGTCACGTGAGGCGTCGACCTCGTTCGCGAACACGGCCACGCGGCGCATGATGCGCTCCATCTGCGGCACGGTGACGGCGGGCTCGGCCGCGAGCTCACCCTCGGCGGGCTCTTCAGCCGGCTCGCCGGCCTCGGTCGGGGTCGGCGGCGCGGACGTTGCCGGAGCGCCGAGGTCGAAGCTCGGCCAGTAGTCGGCCGAGCACGCGCTGAGGGCGAACGCCGGGATCACGATCAGCGGAACGAGCGCCACCCGCTTGGCGCGGCCGATCGCACGGCGGCCGCCGCCGGTGACCTGGTTGCGCCGCGAGGGCTTGGGCGCGCTGGGCAGCCTGCCGCGGGGACCCTTCGGAAGGTTGCGGCGCGGACCGCGCGAGCGGCGATGATGCGCGAAGCCCGAGACGACGAGGGCGATGCCGACGAGGAAGACGAGGGCGCCGCCGACGATGAGCGGCCCGGCCCACGGGGTCGAGTTCTCGAGCGGCCAGTCGATCGAGACCTGTGACGGTGCCTGCTCGGCTCCGGGTGCCGCGATGAGCACGGAGATGCCGTCGGGTACGTCGACGGTCGTCGTGATCGAGCCTTCAGCGGTGAATTCGTCGAGCCACAGGTCTGAGCCGGCCGGCGATGGGGCGGGTTCGGCGGCGGTCGTGGCATCCGTCGCCTCCGGAGGCGCGGTCGTAGCCGGCGGCGCCGCAGGCTCCTCGGACTCCGCGACGACGACCTCGCTCACGAGCGTCTCGGCGTCGGCGTCGTAGTGCACCGAGGTGTAGGGCTCGTCGGCGAGCCAGGCCTGCACGTCGGAGCTGCGGCCATAGGAGAGGAACACCTCGGGCGAGCCCGACACCGTGAGCGTCTGCTTCCCGGGGTGCGCCGCGAGCGCGTCGGGCTCGAGCACGATGAAATCCTCCTCGCCGTCGAATTCACTCGACAAGGACACGCGATCGGGCTCGAGGAACACGGTGCGCTGGGCGATGCCGAACCCGATCATCACGGCCGCGGCGATGAACGCCACGATTGCGAGGACAAAGCGCACGAATTACCTCCAGTGCCGCGGTATCGCGGCTTCCGACAAAGACATTCCACACTACCGGCCGTGTCTGGGAGTCTCCTAACCGCGCGCTGGGGATCGGGTGACCGTGGCACATCCGCTTGCCCGTACAATCGGATCACATCCCGCATGCGCCCCCACAAACGCGGGACACGATCCGGAGGAAGAATGGCCGTCGAAGAGACCGAGTTCACGCAGGTGTTCCGCGGATACGACAAGGACGAGGTCGATAAGGCCCTCAACGGGCTGCGTCGCGACATCATCGCCGCGAACAACCAGTCCGCTGACAACGCGAAAGAGAACAAGCGCCTGCTGGCGCGCATCGAGGAGCTCACGGCCGAGCTCGAAGAGGTCGGCAGCCCCACCTTCTCCGGCCTCGGCACCAAGCTCGAGAACACGCTCCGCGTCGCCGAAGAGCAGTCGACGCGACTCATCGCACAGGCGGACATCGACGCCGAGAAGCTTCGCCGCGCGGCCGAAGACGAGGCGCACCTCCTGCGCTCCGACGCGCACGAGCTCGCCGAGCGCACGCTCACCGAGGCGCGCTCGCAGGCGAACCGCATCCTCGAGAACGCCCGCGCCGAAGCCGACGACATGATCTCGCGCTCGCATGAGTCGAGCGAGCAGCTTCGTCAAGACGCCGCACGCGATGCCGCCGCCATCCGCGGCGCCGTCGCCACTGAGACGGCCGAGCTGCGCTCGAGCGCGAAGCGCGAGTCCGCGGCGATGACCGCTGCCGCCGAGCGCAAGGCCTCCGAGATCCTGGTCGCGGCGAACGCCGAGGCGACTGAGGCACGCGCTACCGCAGCCGGCCTCACCCAGGAGACCGAGCAGACCCGCGCCGAGGTCGCCATCGAGCTCGACCGTGCCCGTGCAGACCTCGCCCGCGAGACCGAACAGGCGCGCATCGACCTGGCCGCCGAGACCGAGCAGGCCCGCCTCGACCTCGAGCGCGAATCAGCCGAAGCCCGCGCCGCCATCGACGCCGAGATCGCCGAGCGCCGCGCAGCGCTCGTGCACGAGCTCGAGCAGGCACGCACCGATCTCGACCGTGAGCTCGAGGCCAGCCGCGTCGAGCTCGCCGAGCAGCGCGAGCAGGCGAAGGTCGACCGCGAGCGTGAGGCCGAGGCAGCACGCCTCAAGCTCCAGCACGAGCTCGAGCGCATCCGCGCCAAGCACGCGGCCGACCTCGAGCAGATGCGCGCAGACCTCGCCCTCGAGCAGGAGCAGGCTCGAGCCGACTTCGATGCGGAGTCCGAGCAGGCCCGCATCGATCTCGACAACCAGCTCACCGCCATGCGCAAGAAGACGACGCACGAGGTCAACCGCATGCGGCGCGAGATCGAGAAGGCCCACCTCGACCTCGAGTCCGAACTGTCGACGAAGCGCGACGAGGCCGAGCAGGAGCTGCTCACCGCGCACCAGGAAGCCGTCGCGCAGACGCAGAAGTTCCTCGACGACGCGAACGCCGAGCTCGCCGAGGCGGTCGCCCGCACCGCCGAGAGCCGTGCCGAGGCCGACCGCCTCGAGACCGAGGTCCGCGCCGAGATCGCCGTCGTTCGCGACAAGGCCGACGATGAGGCGCGCGATCGCATCGCCGCGGCGCACGACCACGCGCGCAAGCTCATCGCCGATGCCGAGGAGCGCACCCGTGCGCTCGTGGCCGACGCCGAAGACCGCTTGTCGCAGATTAGGATCGAGCGCGACGCTGTCGCCGGCTACTTCGAGAGCCTGCGCGGCGTGCTGACGCAGGCCGAACAGGTGGCTGCCAAGACGAAGTAGTCGACGAGCGAGGGGCGCTGCTCTGTTCATGAAGATCCAGAACGCGTTCCGCATCGGCCTCGTCGGCACCCTCGGTGTCGGCGTGGGCCTGCTCATCCTCACCTCGATCGCGACGCTGTCGACGATCATCACCTACATCGGCGCTGCACTCTTCCTGGCCCTCGGCCTCGACCCGGCGATCAGCTGGCTCGAGCGCCGGGGGCTGCCACGTTGGGCGGCCATCCTCATCGTGATGACGGGAGTCGGACTGCTCGTCGCCGCGTTGGTGCTCGCGGTCGTGCCGATCATCGTCGACCAGGTCGGCCAGCTCGTCGAGGAGCTCCCCCGCATCATCGCCCGGGTGAACTCGGAAGACTGGATCGAAGCGCTCAAGCAGCAGTTCCCCCAAGTCCCGATCGACGAGATCAACGCCCAGGTCACGAACGGCATCAACGACTTCTTCACCAACCCCGACAAGCTCAGCGAGCTCGCGGGCGGGGTACTCCAAGTGGCTGTCGCCATCGGCGCGGGCGTCTTCGCCGTGGTCATCGTCTTCATCCTGACGCTCTACTTCGCGGCCGCCCTGAACACCATGAAGCGGGCGACGTACCAGCTCGTGCCCGCGTCGAAGCGTGCCCGTTTCGCCGACCTCACCGAGCAGATCACGCAATCGGTCGGTCGGTACGTGCTCGGGCAGGTCTCGCTCGCCGCCATCAACGGCGTCCTGAGCTTCGTGTTCCTGTCGATCATCCAGGCACCGTTCCCCGCAGTGCTGGCGTTTCTCGCATTCTTCTTCTCGCTGATCCCGCTCGTCGGCACGCTCACGGGCTCGGTGCTGATCGTCCTCGTCTGCCTGATCCCCGGCCTCGGCTCCCCGCTCACCGCACTGGTCGCGGCGATCTACTACGTCGTCTACATGCAGGTCGAGGCCTACATCCTGAGCCCGCGCGTCATGAACCGCGCCGTGAAGGTGCCTGGCGCGCTCGTGGTGATCGCCGCCCTCGCGGGCGGTTCCCTCCTCGGGATCCTCGGCGCACTGATCGCGATCCCCGTCGCCGCGGCGGCGCTGCTGATCATCAAGCAGGTCGTGATTCCGCGGCAGAACGAGCTGTAGCGGCCGTCAGCCCTGAACGGATGCCGCCGGCCAACGCGTCGGCAAAGGAAGCGCAGCCGGATTCACCGTCGCCACGATCTCGTCGAGCACGCGGCGCGTCTGTGCCTCGCCGACCCAGAGGTGCTTGCCGCCCGCGACGTCGATGCGGCGTACGTGCGGCAGGCCGGCGAATCGCTCGGCGGCCTCTGCCGGCCGCAGGTAGTCGTCGTGCTCGGGGATGATCGCGACGAGCGACGGCGTGGCGCCCTGCCACCGGGCCAGCTCCTCGGCGCTCGTGCGATGCAGTGGAGGCGAGAGCAGGATCGCACCCTCGATTCGATGCTCGAGGCCGTACTTCAGGGCGAGCTCGGTGCCGAAGGACCAGCCCACGAGCCACGGATGCGGCAGGGCGCGGGCTTCGACGAAGGCCATCGCGGCCGCGACATCCGCTCGCTCCTCGATGCCCTCGCCGAAGGCGCCGTCGCTCGTACCGCGCGGAGACGCCGTGCCACGGGTGTTGAAACGCAGCACCGCGAGATCGGCGAGAGCCGGCAGGCGGGCGGCGGCCTTACGCAGGATGTGGGAGTCCATGAAGCCACCGGCCGTGGGCAGCGGATGCAACGTCACGAGCGTCGCCACCGGGTCGCGCTCGAGCGGCGTCGCCAGTTCGCCGACGAGCGTGAGCCCGTCGCCGGTGCGCAACTCGATCTCCTCACGGCGCGCAGGCAGTTCGATGCCCGCACGGATCTCGACCTCGTCGTGTTCGCTGCTCACCGTGCTCCGATCCTCCAGCAGTGCGTGTGCCAGTGCCGGCGTGCGGCGAGGTCCGCCGCGTCGCCGAGGACGCCGTCAGCCCGCCAGGCGACGAGATGCGCCGTGCCCGGCTCGACGTCGAGTCCGCAGCCCGGGCAGAGGTAGGCCTTCACGGCCTGGACCTCGGAGACCGGCTGCACGTTCCATTCACGGCCGGCGCGCTGCTCGGTGCGGCGCCATCCGGTGGTGAGCCGCTCGACATCGAGGTCGGGATGCCCCTCGCGTGCACGGGCCGCTCGACCCTTGGATCGGTTCGAGCGCACCATGCTTCCAGTGTAGGCGCGCCTGACGCGCGCCTTGGTCGCCCGAGCGCGTCTGCCGGGCGACGGATGCCTCAGTACCAGCCGACGTCTTGCGAGTGGGCCCAGGCGCCGCAGGGCGTGCCGTACCGCCCTGACACGTAGCCGAGGCCCCATTCGACCTGGGTGGCGGCGTTCGTCTCCCAGTCGGCGCCTGCGGTGGCCATCTTCGAGCCGGGCAGCGCCTGCGGGATGCCGTACGCTCCGCTCGAGGCGTTGTAGGCGTTCACACGCCAGCCCGATTCCTTGCTCCAGAGTGCGACGAGGCAATCGAACTCGCTCGAGGACCAGCCTCTCGCGGCGACGGCGCCGGCAGCGTACGCCTGCGCCGAACCGGGGTCGGGGGTGATCGCCGGCGGCGCCCAGCCGCTCGCGGAGCTCGTGGACGCCGGGGCAAGCCGCACCGGCTCGGGCTTCTTCTCGACGACGTACTCCTCGCGGCCGACCGCGATCGTGTACTCGCCGTCGACCGTCACGTCTTGGACCTGCTCTCCGCCGAACCGTTCGCGGTCGAAGGCGAAATCGGGCGATGCCGTCGCGCCGGAGAACGGGTCGACGACGTTGACGAGCAGGAAGCTCACGGATGCGACGAACGCGAAGACGACGGTTGCCGCCTGCTTCACGCCACCGGGCTTGCGTGCGGCGCTCACGACGACACGGCGCGGTTCAGCCGCCTCATCGATGCCATTGTGCCTACCCACGATTCGTCGAGTGTATCGGAGCCGCCGAGACGGTGACGAACCGGGCTCGGGATGTCATCGCACCGCCAGCATGACGTCGACGACCGCGTCGAGCAGCAGGTCGACCTGGGCCTCTCGGTAGCCGCCACGCTGGGTCTTGAACACGACCGTACGCACGTCGTCGACGGAGATCGGCCAGCCGTCGCGGAAGTAGCGCGTCAGCTTGTCGGCGAACCGGTCGACCTCGCGAGTGCTGTAGCCGCGGACGAGGGGGTTCACCCGGTCGAAGCGGTGCCCCTCCGGCCGAGCGAGCCGGTTGGAGACGACCTGAGCGGTCGTGCGTGCCTCGTGCAGCCACGCCTCGTTGCCGCGCAGGCGCGCCGCCACCTGGCGTTCCTGTGCCGCGAAGGCGTCTTCGAGCCGCTCGAGAGCTGCATCGACGTGCGAAGTGGAGTAGCCGCCCTTCTGCATCGCGAAGGCGGTGAGTCGGATGCGATCGGAGGTCAGCGGCGGGTCGTCCGGCCTCGCGGTGCCGTCATAGGCACGGCGCGCCAGCTGGAGGAACTCCTCGACTTGGATCGTGTTGTAGCCGAGCCGGGGCTTGCGCGCGCGAGGGAAGGTGGAATCCACCGCCCCATTATCGCGGACGTTCACCCGAAGATCCGGAACGCCACGAACGCCACGGCGGCCGAGGGCAGGATCGAGTCGAGGCGATCGAGGAAGCCGCCGTGGCCCGGCAGCCAGGAGCTCATGTCCTTGATGCCGATGTCGCGCTTGATGAGCGACTCGACGAGATCGCCGAGGGTGGCGCTGAGGAAGATCGCCGCGCCGAAGATGAGCCCGAACCACCAGGTGTTGCCCAGCATCAGCGTCGACAGCAGGACGCCGGCGACGAGGCTCGCCGCAGCACCCCCGGCGAATCCCTCCCACGTCTTCTTCGGGCTGATGATCGGCGCCATCTTGTGCTTGCCGAACGCCAGCCCGAACGCGTATGCGCCGGTGTCGGCCGCGACCGCGACGATGATGAACGCGAGGGTCCACCATTGGCCGCCCTCGGCGGCGGTCAGCACGACGGCGAACGTCGCGAGGAACGTCACGTATCCCTGCACGAACGCACCCGCGGCGAGGTCGCGCGCAAGCGAGGCTCCTGAGCGGCGGAGCGCGGGTACGGCCTGCTCGCCGAGGCGCCACAGCGTGACGACGAGGATGCCGCCGAGCACCGCCAGGAGCTGGCCGCCTGCGCCGCCGTAGTACGCGATCGGCACCGCGAGGACCGCCACGACCACGGTCGGGATCCTCGGCACGAGGTAGCCGCCCTTGCGCAGGGCCTGGGTCAGCTCATAGCTCGCGAAGCCCGCGATGAGCACCGCGAACACGAGGAACAGTTCCTTGATGACCAGGAGGCTCAACAGCACTGCCGCGCCGAAGGCGAGGCCGATCAGGATCGCGACGATGAGGTTGCGACCGGTGCGCGCCTTGATCTTCTCCTGTGCCTCGTCGAACTGCGCCTTGGAGGCCCCGAACTGCCGCTCGAGGTCCGCCTTGCGGGCGTGCACCTGTGCGCGGAACTCATCGCGCGAGGTTCGTTCATGCCCCCCGGCGTCCGACTGGTCCTCTTCTGGGACGCCCGACATGATCGCTTCCCTCAGACCTCGAGGAGTTCGGCTTCCTTGCGCTTCAGCGCGTCGTCGATCGCATCGACGTTCGACTTCGTGATCTGCTCGAGTTCCTTCTCACCCCGCGAGACCTCGTCGTCGCCGACCTCGCCCTTCAGGGCGTCGAGGTCGTCTTTCGCCTTGCGCCGGATGTTGCGCACCGACACCTTCGCGTCTTCGGCCTTGCCCCGGACGATCTTGACGTACTCCTTGCGCCGCTCCTCGGTGAGCTCGGGCAGCGTGACCCGGATGATGTTGCCGTCGTTCGACGGGTTCGCACCGAGGTTCGGCGTGTCGCGGATAGCCTGCTCGATGTCGCGGAGCGCGCCCTTGTCGTAGGGCGTGACGAGCAGCGTGCGAGCCTCGGGGTTCTGCAGCGACGCGAGCTGCGCGAGCGGAGTCGGCGTGCCGTAGTAGCTCACGAGGATCTTCTGGAAGAGCTGGGGGTTCGCCCGGCCGGTTCGCACGTTCGAGAAGTCGTCTTTGGCGACTTCGACGGCCTTGTGCATGCGTGCGGTGGCATCGGAAAGTACATCCGCGATCACGGGAACTCCTTCTGGTTCGCTACTCGGGACAGTCTATCGAGTGGAGGGCTGCTCGCCGTTGCTCACGATCGTGCCGAGGTCGGCTCCGAGGATCGCGGCGGTCACGTTGCCGGCGGGCGCCATGCCGAAGACCTGCATCGGCATGCCGTTGTCCATGCAGAGGCTGAACGCGGTCGAGTCGACGACCTTGAGGCCGCGCTGCAGCGCCTCCTGGTAGCTGATCCGGTCGATCTTGTGGGCATCGGGATTGGTTCGGGGGTCGTCGGAGTAGACGCCGTCGACGCCGTTCTTCGCGACGAGCACGACCTCGGCGTCGATCTCGAGCGCACGCTGCGCGGCGACGGTATCGGTCGAGAAGTACGGGAGTCCTGCGCCCGCGCCGAAGATCACGACCCGGCCCTTCTCGAGGTGCCGCTCGGCGCGACGCGGGATGTAGGGCTCGGCGACCTGCGTCATCGAGATCGCCGACTGCACGCGCGTCTCCGCGCCGGCCTGCTCGAGGAAGTCCTGCAGCGCCAGCGAGTTCATCACGGTGCCGAGCATGCCCATGTAGTCGGCACGGCCGCGGTCCATCCCGCGCTGCGAGAGCTCGGCGCCGCGGAAGAAGTTGCCACCGCCGACCACGATCGCGACCTCCACGGTGCGCGCGGCATCGGCGATCTCCTTCGCGAGCGCGCCGACGACGTCGGGATTCACGCCGAGCGCACCTCCGCCGAATGCCTCGCCCGACAGTTTGAGCATCACCCTGCGCTTGCGTTCAGTCATCACGACCGTCCTTCCCGTCTGGTCAAAGCTACTGGTTCACCGGGGCCGGCGCGCAGCCGGTTCCGGGGCGAGGTCCCGCGCATGCGCGGCGGGGTCCGGGAGCCAGTCCGGACATGGCAAAGGGAGTCCGGATCGCGGTGCGATCCGGACTCCCCTGCGGTGACTAAGCGCCGACCTTGAAGCGAGCGAAGTCGCTCACCGTGAGGCCCGCGTCGGAGAGGACCTTGGCGACGGACAGCTTGTTGTCCTTCGCGTAGTCCTGCTCGAGCAGTGCGACCTGCTTGAAGAACGCGCCGAGGCGGCCTTCGATGATCTTCGGAAGGGCGGCCTCAGGCTTGCCCTCCTCGCGCGAGATCTGCTCGACGATGCCGCGCTCCTTCTCGACCGCGTCAGCCGGGACGTCCTCGCGGGCGAGGTACTCGGGGTTCGCGAACGAGATGTGCTGTGCAACGGAACGAGCGGTCTCACCGTCGGCACCGGCGTACCCGAGCACGACGCCGACCTGCGGCGGGAGGTCCTTCGACGTCTTGTGCAGGTAGATCGAGAAGTGCTCGCCCTTGACGAGGCGGATGCGCCGCAGTTCGACCTTCTCGCCGAGGATTGCCGCCTCGTCGCCGATCACGTCGGCGACGGTCTTGCCGTCGGCGGGTGCAGCGAGCGCGGACTCGACCGAGTCGGCGCGAGCCGCCGCGACGGCCGCGAGCACGCGGTCGGCGAGGCCGACGAACTTGTCGCCCTTGGCGACGAAGTCGGTCTCGCAGGCGAGCTCGATGAGTGTCGCGGTGCCGTCGCCGTTGTCGACGGCGGCCACGAGGCCCTCGGCGGTGGAGCGGTCGGCACGCTTGGCATTGCCCTTCGCGCCCTTCAGGCGGAGGATCTCGACCGCCTTCTCGACGTCACCGTCGGCCTCCACGAGTGCGTTCTTCGTGTCGACCATGCCGGTGCCGAGGCGCTCGCGCAGGTTCTTGACGTCTTCCAGAGTGAAGTTGGCCATATCTTGCAGTCTCCTGGACTCGGGGGCTTACTTGGACTCGGCAGCGGGCTCGGTCTCGACGACCGGCTCGGCCTCGACTGCGGCGTCGGCCTCAGCCTCGACGACCGGCTCAGCCTCGACAGCGGCCTCGGCGTCGGCGGGCGACTCGGTCGCAGCCTCTGCGGTGGCATCCGCCGACACGGCCTCGACGACCTCGGCGAGCTCTTCGGCCTCAGCGGTCTCGCCATCGACCTTGGCGGTCTCGGGCGAGGACTGCTCGGGGGTCTGCACCTGGAGGAGCTCCTGCTCCCACTCGGCGAGCGGCTCGACGGCGGAGACGTTGCCTTCGGCCTCGGGCTTCTGGTGACGCTCGATGAGGCCCTCAGCTGCAGCATCCGCGATGATGCGGGTCAGCAGGCTGACGGAACGGATCGCGTCGTCGTTACCCGGGATCGGGTACTGGACCTCGTCGGGGTCGCAGTTCGTGTCGAGGATGCCGATGACGGGGATGCCGAGCTTCTTGGCCTCGTCGATCGCGAGGTGCTCCTTCTTGGTGTCGACCACCCAGAGGGCCGACGGCGTCTTCGACAGGTTGCGGATGCCGCCGAGCGACTTGTGCAGCTTGTCGAGCTCGCGCTTCTTGATGAGGAGTTCCTTCTTGGTGAAGCCACTCGTGGTGCCTTCGAAGTCGAGCTCCTCGAGCTCCTTCATGCGCGCGAGGCGCTTGGAGACCGTCTGGAAGTTGGTGAGGAGGCCACCGAGCCAGCGCTGGTTGACGTAGGGCTGGCCGACGCGCGTCGCCTGCTCGGCGATGGACTCCTGGGCCTGCTTCTTCGTGCCGACGAAGAGGATGGTGCCGCCGTGGGCGACGGTGTCCTTGACGAAGTCGTAGGCCTTGTCGATGTAGCCGAGCGACTGCTGCAGGTCGATGATGTAGATGCCGGAACGCTCCGTGAAGATGAACCGCTTCATCTTCGGGTTCCAACGGCGGGTCTGGTGCCCGAAGTGCACGCCGCTGTCGAGCAGCTGGCGAATGGTGACGACGGCCATGAGCCGTTCTCCTTTGTTCTCAGTTGTCGCCCCGGCCGGCGGCCTGGAGCCCTGGTGCCCGGCACGGCTCCGCCCGCTCCGAAGAGTGGGACTGAGTGGAGTCGTCGGCCGAAATGGCACGCGTAGTCACCCCGGAAGGCCGAGGTGCTCCCGACACTCTATCATCGGGACCGGTCCTCCCCAACCGCAGCCGCGCGCCGTTCCTGCACATCGCGCGACTGGGTCGGCGACGGATGCCGCGAGCCGCCGATCATCGCAGGATGACCGCCACTCCCCCGAACATCGCCGGCCCCGCCGGCCCCGCCGCCCGAGCCCGTCATCGACGCAACGGCGCCGGCATCGCTGCAGCATCTGTGCTCGTCGTCGGGACGTTCGCCGCATTCGCGTCGATCTCGCCGGCAGCGGCCGGAGCCCTCGCGCTCGGCATCGACGAGCCGGCCCGCTCCTCGCCTCCGCTCGAGTACGCGTTGCCGTGGCACTGGCCGGTGCCCGCGCCCATCCGCGTGATCGAGCCGTTCCGCGCACCGGCCACGCCGTATGCGGCGGGACACCGGGGCGTCGACCTCGCGGCGGAGCCGGGTGCCGCAGTCGTCGCTCCCGACGGGGGCGTGGTGAGCTTCGCGGGATCGGTCGCGGGGCGGGGCGTCGTCGCGATCGACCACGGCGACGGCGTCGTCAGCGCGATCGAGCCGGTCTCTGCCGCCGTGGCCGCCGGCACGGTGGTGATCGCCGGAGATGTGATCGGCACGGTTTCCGCCGGCGGTCACTGCGATGCGCGATGTGTCCACTTCGGCGTGCGCGTGCACGGCGAGTACGTGTCGCCGTTCCTCTTCCTCGGCGGCTTGCCGCGTGCGGTGCTGCTCCCCACTGCGGAGTGAGTCGCGGCGCACCGCGTTCGCGGTAGCGATCGCGGGTCACGCGCGCGGATGCGCCGTGCGGTAGCTCTGCTTGAGTCGTTCGGCCGAGACGTGCGTGTAGATCTGCGTGGTGCCGAGACTCGCGTGGCCGAGGAACTCCTGCACCGCGCGCAGGTCGGCGCCGCCGTCGAGCAGGTGCGTCGCGGCACTGTGGCGGAGCGCGTGCGGGCCGCTCGGCCCGGTGCCTGGAATCGACTCGAGCAGCGACGCCACGAACCGGTGCACGCTGCGGACTCCCATCCGGGCACCACGTGAACCAAGGAAGACCGCGTCGATCTGGGGTGACGCAATTGGAGACGGGCCGGCGGCGGTCTCGCGGCGGGCCGCCTGGGCCGCCTGGGCCGCCTGCGCTGCGGCGATCATCGCGGGGCGCGCCTCGTCGAGATAGCGGTCGAGCGCTCGGGCCGCCGGCGCACCGTAGGGCACGACGCGCTCCTTGGATCCCTTGCCGGTGACGCGCACCGTGCGCCGTCGACGATCGACGTCGCCGAGGTCGAGGCCGACGAGTTCCGACACACGAAGCGCCGAGGCATAGAGGAGCTCGGCGATGGCGGCGTCCCGCACCGCCACAGGGTCACCGCCCGCGGCCCGCGCGTGCAGGCCGGCGAGGGCTTCATCGAGCGCGGGGGCCGCCACGACCCGTGGCAGCGTCCGTTGCGCGCGGGGCGCCTTGAGGCGCACGCCCGGATCGTTGGCGAGGTGTCCGCTGCGTGCGAGCCACGCGGTGAAGCCCCGTGCCGATGCCGCGCGGCGGGCGATGCTCGCACGGGCGAGGCCTCGCTCGGTGGCGCTCCACAGCCAGTCGCGGAGCAGGGGGAGATCGATCGCCTCGGGCTCTGCGCCGCCCCGTTCCTCGGCGAAGGTGAGCAGGTCGGCGAGGTCTCCCCCATACGCGGCGACCGTGTGCTCGGAGTAGCCACGCTCGAGGCGCACGTGCGCGAGATAGTCGTCGAGGAGTCGGTCGAGGCTCACGCTTCCAGCCTGCACCCACCGGAGCACGTGAGCCTGCGGACTCGCCCGCCCGTGGCGGACTGGACCTCAGCGCTGAGGCGGCTTGCGCGAGAACCGCTCGAGGCGCTGTTCGGGGGTGAGCGTCTCGATCTCGGCGAGGAAATCGGCGCTGAAGCTCGTGACCACCGGGAAGGGGCCGACCGGCACCACCGAGGTGGTGATGTCGTCGTCGAAGAGGTGCACGAGTGTGAACGAGCGGCCGCCGTCGACACCGACGAGCTCGCGCGGAGGCGCCGACAGGTCCATCGTGTAGGCGGTGGCGCCGGCGACCGAGACGGGGACGCCGGCGAAGGACCCGTTCGTCGCGTAGTGCAGGTGTCCGCCGAGGATCAACCGTACGTTTCGCCCGCGCACGACGCCGGCCAGCTCGTCTTGGCCGCGAAGCTCGAGGATGTCCATCAGGGCGAGTGGACTCGCGATCGGCGCGTGATGCATGGCGAGGATCGTGCCCTCGGGCGCCGCCTCGGCGAGTGCGGCATCGAGCCAGTCGAGCGCGGCCGTATCGACGGCCCCGTGGTGGTAGCCGGCCACGCTCGTGTCGAGGACGATGACGCGGAGCCCCTCGATCATGGCGACGTGGTGCACCGGCTCGTCGCTCGGCGGCTCGTCGAGGAGTTCGGAGCGGAAGGCCGACCGTTCGTCATGGTTGCCCATCACCCAGATGAGCCTCGCCCCGGTCGCCTCGGCGAGGGGTTCGAGCGCGGTGCGCACGAGGCGGTAGGCATCGGGCTCGCCGAGGTCGGCGACGTCACCCGTCACGATGACCGCATCGAGGCGGTGCCCGAGTCGAGCGAGTTGCGCAGCGGATCGCTCGAGCGCGTCGACCGTGTCGGCCACGCCGCCGAGTGGTGCACCTCCGTGGAGCAGGTGCGTGTCGCTCACGTGCGCGATCACGCGCCGCGCCGCCGGGTACCTGCCGAGTTGCACTGCCGTCATGATCACACCCCCTCGCGACGTCAGCCTAAGGCGTACCCCCGATACTGCGGGCGTGCCGGCGTCGGCGTCGGCCGGCGTGTCAGCGTGAGCGAGGACGCAGCCACCCCTCAGCCCGCCTCACCGCCCCGCCGTCTGCCTCGAGCGGGCCGAGCACCGACATCAGCTCGGGCACCGACATCCCGGCCCGGCGCGCCACATCGGCCAACGTCCGGGGGCTGCGAGTGCTGAGCGCGTCGATGACTCGCAACGCCTCGGGCGCAAGCGCCGACGAAACGACCCGCGCCACCGCCGGCGCGGCACCACCGCGCGCGCCCGCGCCGGCACGCTCACCACCGCGCGCACTCGCCTGGACAGCGCCGCCCACGAGTTCGGCCATCTGCTCGGCGTCGACGACGCAGGTGGCGTCGAACTCGCGCAGCAGCCGGTGGCATCCGCGCGACGCCGGACTCGTCACCGGCCCTGGGACCGCACCGATCGGACGGCCCAGTGCGGCGGCGTGGCCTGCGGTGTTGAGTGAGCCCGAGCGGATGCCCGCCTCGAGCACGACCGTCGCGTCGCTTGCCGCGGCGATGAGGCGATTGCGCTGCAGGAAGCGCCACTTGGTGGGCGCCGCGCCGCAGGGCAGCTCGGAGGCGACGGCACCAGTGGCGGCGATGCGCGAGAGCAGCGCCTCGTGTCCGAGCGGATAGAACCGGTCGACGCCGCCGGCGAGGAAGGCCACTGTGGCCCCATCGCTCGCGAGCGCCGCGCGGTGGGCCATGCCGTCGATGCCGTAGGCACCGCCCGAGATGATCGTGAACCCGCGGTCGACGAGACCGGCGGAGGCCTCCATGGCCACGTGCTCGCCGTAGGCCGTGGCGGCACGCGCGCCGACGAGTGCGATCGGGGCGGAGGAACTCGACAGCACCCCGAGGTGTCCGCGGACCCAGAGGCCGATGGGCGCGTGGGCTCCCAGGTCGTCGACGCCGGTCGGCCAGCTGGCATCGCCGGGCACGATGAACCGCGCACCGACCCGCGCCGCCTGGGTGAGCGTGCGAGCGAACGCAGCCGGGTCGAGGCGGGGCAGCCAGCGCTCGAGGCCGGCAGCGGCCTCGCGCTCGTCGAACGGGTCACCCGACTCGGCGACGAGAGCCGCCAGCTGCTCCGCCGAGCGGCGTTCGATGAGGGCCTCGGCGGTGCGAACCGCGCCGATCGCCGCGATCGCGCGCCCGAGCACGCCATCGCCGGGCTCGCCCACATGGCCGAGCACCGCCCGTGCGACCGTCTCGACCTGAGGCCCGGTGTCGGCACGGACGGCCGCGAACTCGCGGCTCCATTGCGCTGCCGACCGTTCGACGACGTTCATACGGGGATCCCCTGCCTGAGGAAGAGTGCGCGCCCGACGTGCTCGGCGCGTGGCGAAACGGCACCCGCGAGGTCGGCGAGCGTCCACGCGGTCTTCAGCACGCGGTCGTAGCCGCGCATGGTCACGCTGCCGCGCTCGAGCGAGCGGTCGAGCTCGCGCGTGGCCTGCCCTCCGGGATGCAGGCCACCCGCACCGCGCAGCCACGGCCCGGGCATCTCGGCGTTCGTACGCCACGGCGTTCCGCGGAGCCGCTCGCCGGCCACCGCGCGAGCCTCCGTGACCTTGACGCGGGCCTCGGCACTCGAGAGCCCCGGCGTCTCTGCGGCCACCCGGAGTCCGGCGGCGGTGATGCGCGGAACCCAGATCTGAAGGTCGATGCGGTCGAGGAGCGGACCGGAGATGCGTGCGAGATAGCGCCGGCGCATGACCGGCGTGCAGGTGCAGTTGGATTCCTTGACTCCGTGATGTCCGCACGGGCACGGGTTCGCCGCGATCACGAGCTGGAACTTCGCGGGGAACGAAGCGACGGCACTGGCTCGGTGGATGTCGATCGTGCCCGACTCGAGGGGCTGCCGCAGCACGTCGAGCACGGTCGACGGGAACTCGGGCGCCTCGTCGAGGAACAGCACCCCGTGCGACGCCCGAACCGCGGCACCCGGCCGAATGAGCCGGCTGCCACCGCCCACGATCGCGGCGGCACTCGCCGTGTGGTGCGGTGACTCGAACGGCGGGCGGTGCGAGAGGCCGGAGCCGAGGTGGCGGCCGGAGAGCGACTTGATCGAGGCGACCTCGAGCGCGGCATCGGCCTCGAGGTCGGGCAGGATGCCCGGAAGGCGGGAGGCGAGCATCGTCTTGCCCGCCCCGGGGGGCCCGAGCAGGTAGAGGTGGTGACCGCCGGCGGCGGCCGCCACGAGGGCCTCGACCGCCTCGTCGTTGCCCGCGACGTCGGCGAGGTCGCCGCCGGTGGCAGGCTCGCCGAGGTCGGTGCGCGGCGCGATGGGCACCGGGTCGACGACGCGCTGCTCGTATTCGCCGCCATGCCGGATCGCGGCCTCGAGGAGCGACGACACGCCGATCACCTCGACGCCGGGCACGAGGCCCGCTTCGGCGGCGTTCGCCTCGGGCACCATGACGGTGTCGTGCCCGGCGCGCACTGCAGCGAGCACCGCGGGCAGGATGCCGTCGATCGGCCGCAGCCTGCCGTCGAGTCCGAGCTCGCCGAGGTGCACAACGCGATCGATCGACTCGATCGAGACCTCACCGGATGCTGCGAGGCAGGCGAGCGCGATCGCGAGGTCGAACCCGGAGCCGTGCTTGGGAAGGGCCGCAGGCGAGAGGTTGACCGTGAGCTTACGTTGCGGAAGCGGACAGCCGGCGTTGACGGCGGCCGACCGCACGCGTTCGCGCGCCTCGCCGAGGGCGGCATCGGGCAGGCCGATGATGACGAAGCCCGGCAGTTGCGCGGAGAGGTCGGCCTCGACCTCGACGACCGAGCCGGTGAGCCCGAGCAGCGCGACCGAGCGGGTGCGAGCGACGGCCATCAGCTGATGCCCTCGAGGTGCTCGATGAGCGCCGGCGCCTCGGTTGGGGCGAGCACGGCGACGGCGTCGATGCGGATGCGTGAGATCGGGGCATCCGTCGCCTCGCACCAGGCGATCGCGAGACGCCGCATGCGCGCGAGCTTCACCGGCGTGATCGCCTCGAACGGGTGGCCGAAGTCACTCGTCGTGCGCGTCTTCACCTCGATGAACACCGTCTCGGCACCGTCGCGCGCGACGATGTCGATCTCACCGAGCCGGCACCGCCAGTTGCGGTCGAGCACCGCCATGCCGCGCCCGACCACATGGTCGACCGCGAGCTGTTCGCCGCGCCGACCGAGTTCTGCATTGTGCGCCATCCGCACCACCTCCGCGCCAAGCGTGGCGTGGTGCGGCGACGGCATCGGTGGCGTGCGGGCTCAGCGGTGAACATCCGCCGGGAACGGCGGATGGGGAGGACGAGTGCTACTCGTCGAGCGCGAGCTCTTTCGGCAGTTCGAAGTCGCGAGTCGCGAGTTCTTCGACGTTCACGTCTTTGAACGTGAGCACGCGCACCGACTTCACGAAGCGGTCGGCACGGTAGACGTCCCAGACCCAGACGTCTTTCATGGTCAGCTCGAAGTAGAAGTCGTGCTCGGTGTCGCGGCGCACGAGCTCCACCTCATTGGCGAGGTAGAAGCGCCGTTCTGTTTCGACCACGTACTTGAACTGCGACACGATGTCGCGGTACTCGCGGTACAGGGCAAGCTCGACCTCTCGGTCGTAGTCTTCGAACTCGTCTTCATCCATCGTGGTTCATCCTACGCCGAGCTCGAACAGCGCCGGCGCGGGCTCCGAGCGATCGTGGAGCCACGTGGCGCGGTGCAGCTCGCTCGGACCGTGCTCGTCGATGGCCGCGAAATGGGCCGCACTGGAATAGCCCTTGTTCTCGTTCCATGCGTAGAGGGGCGTTGCGTCGTGGGCACGGCGCATGCCGCCGTCGCGGTGCACCTTCGCGATCACGGATGCCGCAGCGACCGAGGCGCAGTCGCGGTCGGCCTTGATTCGAGTCACGACGCGCGCGCGGTGCTCGATCGAGCGGCTCAGCCAGTCGTAGTTGCCATCGAGGATGAGCGGGGCACCGTCGAGCTCGTGTTCGGCGGCGGCGAGTGCGGCGAACGCCCTCGCACCGGCGAGGCCCAGGCACGCCATGATGCCGAGTTCGTCGATCTCGGCAGCGGATGCCTCGCCCACCGCCCAGCCGCGCACCCACGCCGTGGCCCTCGGCGCCATCGCCTCGCGTCGCGGCTCGCTCATGAGCTTCGAGTCGCGCAGCCCTGCGGGCATGCGCCGCACGCTCGCGTCGATGAGCACGAGTCCGACGCTCACCGGTCCGGCGAGCGCGCCCCGACCGACCTCGTCGCAGGCGAGCACGATGGGTGCCCCGCCGTCGAACAGCTCGCGCTCGGCGCGGAGTGAGGGAACAGGGACCGGAACCATCACCCGTTGCCCTCCGCGACGCCGTCGAACACCTGCGGGTAGTTGTCGAGCCAGATCCAGTGCGAGACGGGCCAGCTGACGACGAACGCACGACCGACGACATTGTCGATCGGCACGAAGCCCTCGAGCGGAGTGTCGGTGTTGTAGCGCGAGTCCTTCGAGTTGTAGCGGTTGTCGCCCATGACCCAGAGCGAGTCGTCGCGCACGACGACGTCGAAGTCGTCGCGCGAGACCTTGCTCTCGCCGGGCGGCAGCGCGACGTACGGTTCGTCGAGCGGCACGCCGTTGACGCTCATCTGGCCGAGTGCGTTGCAGCAGACGATGTGGTCGCCGGGCAGGCCGATGACCCGTTTCACGAGGTGGTCGTTCGAGTCGGGTGCCGAGAGGCCGACGAAGGCGAGGAACCAGTCGACGGCGGCCACGAGCGGTGGCTGCGGCGTCTCGACTCGTGCCGGGAGCCATCCGCCCGGATCTTTGAACACGACGACGTCGCCGCGCTCGATCGGGGTGACCTCGGGAACGAGCTGGTTGACGATGATGCGATCGTCTTTCACGAGCGTCTCCTCCATCGACTGCGATGGGATGAAGAACGACCTGATGAGGAACGTCTTGATGAGGAACGAGACCAGTACCGCCACCACGAAGATGACGAGCAGGTCTCGCAGGAAGAGGAGAATTCCTCGTTTCCTACGTGCCGATTCCGAGCTCGCGCGATCTGTTCGCGTGCTTGTGTCTTGTGTCATTTAACCGCCCGAGCTCCCCACCCAGTCTAGGGGTGGAGAGCTCGGGGTCGAGTCTCGCTCGACGGGTGATCCGGGTGTGTCGGATCAGCTGTCGCGCTTCTCCTTGATCTTCGCCTTCTTGCCGCGGAGCTTGCGCAGGTAGTAGAGCTTCGCGCGACGGACGTCACCGCGGGTGACGACCTCGATGTGGTCGATGACCGGCGAGTGCACGGGGAACTTGCGCTCGACACCGACCTGGAAGCTGACCTTGCGGACCGTGAACGTCTCGCGAACGCCCTCGCCCTGACGGCCGATGACGACGCCCTGGAAGACCTGGATGCGCGAACGCGAGCCTTCGACGATGTTGACGTGCACCTTGACGGTGTCGCCGGGGCGGAAGTCGGGGATGTCCGACCTCAGGCTCGCGGCGTCGACGTGGTCGAGGATATGCATGATGGTTCGCTCTCTGCGCCCGCAACCGGTCGAACGCTGATCTCTGGATGGAAGTGTCTGGTGCCGCCCGTGCGATCGATCGTGATCATTCGCACTGTGCATGCTCCCCGGAGGCAGAGACTCGCGGCGGCACAATCCTCTATTGTGCCATGCCGGACGCCTGTCGGGCAAAGCGGAGGTCATGTCACGGAGCTCAGCACGTGGATGAGTTCAGTCGCGCACCTCGTGCACGATGATGACGTCGTCATCGCCGTCATCGGGCGAGCGGCGTGCGGGCCCGGCATCCGCCCGCGAACCGGGCACCTGCTGCTGCGCGGCGAGCCGTTCGAACTCCGCCATCGAAGCCTGCACCCGCCGCGCGCCGTCGCCCACGAGCTGCCAGATGGCGACCCAGAAGGCGGCGATCGCGAGCAGGATGGCGAGCACGCCGAAGGTCGTGGCGGATGCCCCGTAGAACCCGATGCCGATGATCGCGGCGTGCCACGCCCCGATCACGCCGACATCGATCCACGACACCGCGCGCTCTTCGCGCACGGTCGGGCGGACATTCACCAGGAGCGCGACCACGCCGAGCGAGACGAAGGCGATGGGCACGGCGAACACGAGCCCGAGCGTGCCCCAGCCGCCGCCGCCGAAGATCGCCCAGCCCACGGCGAGCCAGACCGGCAGCACGACGATGGCGAGGTACTGCCAACGGCGGAAGAGGCGGCGGATCAGCATGCCCACAGCGTAACTCCGGACGCTCCACGTGCGCCGGGTGTTCACTCAGGGCGGAGCCGACAGAATAGACGCGGAGAGGATGAGCGTGATTGAACTGAGGACCCCGGCCGAGATCGAGCAGATGCGGCCCGCCGGCCGCTTCGTGGCAAGCGTGCTCGAGGCCACGTCGAAGGCCGCGGCCGTCGGCGTGAACCTGCTCGAGCTCGATGCGCTCGCGCACGAGATGATCCGCGCTGCCGGCGCCGAGAGCTGCTACATCGACTACCACCCCTCGTTCGGCGCGAGCCCGTTCGGCAAGGTCATCTGCACCTCGGTCAACGACGCCGTGCTGCACGGCCTCCCCCACGACTACCGGCTGCGCGACGGCGACCTGCTGAGCCTCGACTTCGCGGCATCCGTCGACGGATGGGTCGCCGACTCGGCGATCTCGATGGTCGTCGGCACTCCCCGCACCGAAGACCTGCGGCTCATCGACACCACGCGTCGCGCCCTCGACGCCGGCATCGCCGCCGCGCGCGTGGGCAACCGCATCGGCGACATCTCCCGGGCCATCGCCGACGTCGCGAAGTCCGAGGGGTACGCCATCAACACCGACTTCGGCGGCCACGGCGTCGGCCGCACCATGCACGGCGACCCGCACATCCCCAACAACGGGCGTCCCGGCCGTGGGCTGCCCCTGAAGGCGGGCCTCGTCGTCGCGATCGAGCCGTGGTTCCTCGAGACGACCGATCGCATCTTCACCGACGCCGACGGATGGACCCTGCGCAGCGCCGACGGCTCCCGTGGTGCGCACTCGGAGCACACGATCGCCATCACCGAGGGCGACCCGATCGTGCTCACGCAGCGCGCGTGAGCGCGGCGGCCTCGAAGTAGCGGTCGAGCACGAGCTCGACGAGCGGCTCGGGCGGCGAGGCATCCGTGCGGCCCTCGGGCGACGACGTGCCGTGCGAGGCGGCCACGAGCGCCGGCGGCCGGGTCATCGGTCGAGCTCGACCTCGATCATCCCGCCCACGATGCGCGTGCGATAGGTGCGCAGGGCGAGGCCGGGGTCGGTGAAGCACTCGCCCGTCCCGAGGTCGTAGACCTCCTTGTGCAGCGGCGAGGCGATCGTCGGCCGATCGCCGCGCGAGCCGACGATTCCGCGGGCCATCACGGGCGCACCCGTGTGCGGGTCGTGGTGGGTCACGGCATACACCTCCTCATCGGTGATTCGAACGAGCGCGACCTGGTGGGTGCCGAGCAGCGCGACCTCACCCCATCCCGGCTCGAGGTCCGCGACCTCGCACGTGCGCTCCCAGGTGGTCGTCATCTCGATCGTCGGCGGCATCGGGGCTCCTCTCATCCTGGCACCGACGCTACGTTCCGGGTGTTTCCCCTGCGGCCTCCGAGTGTTTCACCGAGGTGAAACCGCCCTCACATCGACGACGAGCGCGCGTGCGTTCGAGGTTGGTCGCGGTTACCTCGACGTAACAGGGCGGAAACGGCCCGGCCCTACGCTCGCCTCATTCGAGACCCGGAGGCAGCCATGACCGAGAGCACCCACGCCGCGCCCGGCGTGCGCGACGTCGTCATCGTCGGCGGCGGGCCTGCGGCGCACCGACTCGCCGACAGCCTGCACGCCCGCGACGCCGACCGCACGCTGCGGGTGACCGTCGTCGGCGAGGAGCTCCACGAGCCCTACGACCGCGTGGCGCTGAGCACGAGGCTCGCGGATGCCGCAGCCGACCTCACCCTGCAGCCGTCGTCGATGTGGGACGACGAGCACATCCGCCTCGTGACCGGCGAGCGTGTCGTCGCCGTCGATCCCGTCGCTCACACGGCGACGACCTCCGGCGGTCTGGCCCTGCACTGGGACGAGCTCGTGCTCGCCACCGGGTCGAGCGCTCCCGTGCCCGAGATCCCGGGCCACCAGCACGCGCGGGTGTACCGCACCATCGACGACGTCGACTCCCTGGTCGCCGAGACCCGCACGCTCGCCCAGCGTCACGGCCGACCCGCTCGCGTCGTGGTCGCGGGCGGCGGCCTCCTCGGACTGGAGGCCGCCGGCGGCCTCGCCAAGCTCGGTGCCCACGCCGCGGTCGTGCACTCGGGCGGCTGGCTCATGTCGGCTCAGCTCGATGAGGGCGCCGGCCGCGCCCTCGGCCGCATCATCGCGGGCCAGGGCATCGGACTGCACCTGGGCACCAGGCCGGCAGCCGTGCTCGTGGAGGACGACGCGGTCGTCGGCGTGGAGCTCACGAACGGGCGGACCAATCGAGATCGACCTCGTGGTCTTCGCCATCGGCATCAGCCCGCGCGATGAGCTCGCCCGCGGACTCGGGCTCGAGCTCGGCCCGCGCGGCGGCGTCGCGATCAGCACGGCGTGCGCGGCATCCGCCCCCCACATCTGGGCGATCGGCGAGGTCGCGAGCTTCGAGGGTCGTTGCACCGGCCTCGTCGCGCCGGCGAACGCCATGGCCGAGGTCGTCGCCGACCGGCTGCTCGGCGGTGCCGCGGAGTTCACGAGCGTCGACGACGCGACGAAGCTGAAGCTCTCGGGCGTCGACGTGGCGAGCTTCGGCGACGCTCTCGCCCGCACCGAGCAGGCGCTCGAGATCGTCTACGCCGACCCGGCGCGCGGGCTCTACCAGAAGCTCGTGATGACCGACGACGCGAAGACGCTGCTCGGTGGAATCTTCGTCGGCGACGCCTCGCCCTACGCGTCGTTGCGGCCACTGCTCGGCACGCAGCTCTCGAGCGAGCCTGCCGCGTACCTCTCGGCTTCGGGCATGGAGGCGCCCGCGGGCGACGAGCTACCCGCCGCGGCGCTCGTCTGCGCGTGCAACAACGTCAGCGCCGGCACGATTCGCGACGCCGTCGCCGGCGGTCACGCCGACCACGCCGACGGCTGCACCGAGCTCGGCGCCCTCAAGACGTGCACGCGTGCCGGAACGCAGTGCGGCTCGTGCGTGCCGCTCGTGAAGAAGCTGCTCGAATCGGAGCTGAAGAAGTCGGGCATCACGCCCTCCCGGGCGCTGTGCGAGCACTTCGAGCTCTCGCGTCAGGAGCTCTTCGAGTCGATCCGGGTGCTCGAGCTCGCCTCGTTCGACGAGATCATCGCCCGCCTCGGCACCGGGCGCGGTTGCGACGTGTGCAAGCCCGTCGTCGGCTCGATCCTCGCCACCCAGCACGGCTCGTACATCCTCGACGGCGGCCGTGGCGGACTCCAGGACACCAACGACCGGGCCATGGCGAACATGCAGAAGGACGGCACCTACTCGGTCGTGCCGCGCATCCCCGCCGGCGAGATCACGCCGCAGAAGCTCGCCGTGATCGCGCAGGTCGCCACCGACTTCGGGCTCTACACGAAGATCACGGGCGGGCAGCGCATCGACCTCTTCGGCGCCCGGCTCGACCAGCTGCCCGAGATCTGGAAGCAGCTCGTCGACGCGGGATTCGAGTCGGGCCAGGCCTACGGCAAGGCCCTCCGCAACGTGAAGAGCTGCGTCGGCTCGACGTGGTGCCGCTACGGCGTGCAGGACTCGGTCGCGATGGCCGTGCAACTGGAACTGCGCTACCGCGGCCTCCGTTCACCGCACAAGTTGAAGTTCGGGGTCTCGGGATGCGCCCGCGAGTGCGCCGAGGCCCGCGGCAAGGACGTCGGCGTGATCGCCACCGACCAGGGCTGGAACATGTACGTCGGCGGCAATGGCGGCTTCCAGCCCGCCCATGCGCAACTGCTCGCGAGCGACCTCGACGATGAGACGCTCCTGCGCTACATCGACCGATACATCATGTACTACATCCGCACCGCCGACCGGCTGCAGCGCACCGCCCGGTGGATCGAAGACCTCGAAGGCGGCGTCGACCACGTGCGCGACGTGGTCGTGAACGACTCCCTCGGCCTCGCCGACGAGCTCGAGCAAGCCATGGCCAGGCACGTCGACACCTATGAGGACGAATGGGCGGCGACCCTCGCCGACCCCGAGCGGCTCCGCCGGTTCCGCTCGTTCGTGAACGCGCCGAACGTGCCCGACCCCTCGATCGCCCGCGTCTCCGAGCGCGGGCAGTTCCGCCCCGCCACCGACGAAGAGCGCGAACGCGGCGAGGCCGTGCTCGTCGCCGGTCCGACGATCCCCGTGCGGGGAGCCGGCGCATGACCGGCCGGGTGACCCTCGTGGGAGGCGGCCCGGGCACCGACGACCTCCTCACCGTCGCCGCCGTGCGAGCGCTCGCCGCGGCCGACGTCGTGCTCTACGACCGGCTCGCGCCGCACGCCCGGCTCGCCGAGCACGCGCCGAACGCCGAGCTCATCGACGTCGGCAAGCGGCCCGGCCACCACGCCATTCCGCAATCCGAGATCGAGGCGCTCATCGTGGGGCACGCCGAGGCGGGCGCGCGGGTCGTGCGGCTGAAGGGCGGCGACCCGTATGTGCTCGGTCGCGGCAGCGAGGAGGTGCTCGCGTGCCATCGCGCCGGCATCCCGGTCGAGGTCGTCCCGGGTGTCACGAGCGCCGTCGCCGTTCCCGCCGCCGCGGGGATCCCGCTCACGCACCGCGGCGTGAGCCACCTCTTCACGGTGGTCTCGGGTCACGCCCCGCTCACCGAGGCCGAGCTCACCCACCTCGCGGGCCTCGGCGGGACCATCGTGGTGCTCATGGGCGTGAGCGCGCTGCCCTCGCTCACCGCGGGCCTCGCGCGCGCCGGACTCGACGCCGAGATGCCCGTCGCGATCATCGAACGCGGCTTCCAGGCCGGCCAGCGCACGACGACCGGCACGCTCTCCGACATCGTCGGGGCGGCCGGCCGTGCGCAGGTCGCCTCACCCGCCGTCGTGGTGATCGGAGAGGTGGTGCGCCTCGCCCACGACGGCGAGGCCGACTCGCTCGCACTCATCGACCGGGCGGCGCGCCTCGCCGCGGTGTTCCCGTGACCGACACGATCGACGAGCGAGCCCTCGGCTTCCGCCCCGACCAGCTCGAGGGATTCCGCATCGGGGTCACGAGCGATCGGCGCTCCGGCGACCTCATCGACGCGCTCGAACGTCGTGGGGCGCAAGTGGTGCACGCGCCGACGCTCCGCATCGCGAACTCGCAGTCCGACGAGCCGGTGATCGCCGACACCCGGCGCATCATCGAGGCCCGCCCCGACGTGCTCCTCGCGACCACCGCCTACGGGGTCCGGCGCTGGTTCGAGGTGGCGGATGCCGCGGGCCTCGGCGAGGAGCTCGTCGACGCGCTCGCCGAGACGGCGATCCTCGTGCGGGGCCCCAAGGCTCGTGGGGGCATCCGCGCCGCCGGCCTCAACGACGTCGGCATGAGCCCGGAGGAGACGACGGGCTCGCTCATCGACACGGTGCTCGCCGACTACCCGTCGGGCCTGACGGTCGCGGTGCAGATGCACGGGTTCCTCGCGTCCGAGGAGCTCGACCGGCTGCGCGCGGCGCACACGCGGGTGCTCACGGTGGAGCCGTACCGCTGGATCCAGCCCGATTCCTCCGATGAGCGGGTGAGCCGGCTGATCGAGGCGGCCTGCGGCGGCGGCCTCGACTGCATCATGTTCACGAGCGCTCCGGCGGTGCACGCGTTGTTCAGTGCCGCCGAATCGCTCGGCCGGCTCGACGACCTCATCGACGCGATGTACGGCGCGGTGGTCACTGCCGCGGTCGGCCCGGTGACCGCCGCCCCGCTCATCGCGCTGGGCATCGAGCCGATCCAGCCCGAGCGCTACCGCATGGGCGCCCTCATCCGGCTCGTGTGCGAGCACCTCGAGCAGGATCGCGTCGCCCGCCTCGAGACCCGTCACGGACCGCTCGGGCTGCGCGGCACGGTCGTCGAGCTGGAGGGGCGCAGGATCTCACTCGCGCCGACCGCCCACACCATCATGCGCACGCTCGTGCGTGCGGGCGGCTCCGTCGTCGGCCGCGATCGGCTCGCCGCATGCCTGCCCGGCACCGACGACGACCACGCGCTCGAGGTCGCCGTGAGCCGGCTGCGACGCACGCTCGGCGTGCCCGGCCTCATCGCGACGGTCGTCAAGCGCGGGTATCGGATCGACGTATGAGCGCGCGGCGCGTGCGGCGTGGCCTGATTGCGTCGACGACCTCACGCGGCGTGATCCGCGAGGTGAGCAACACGAGACAGAGCGTTCACCGTGCGCGCGAACCGCGGAAATACCAGCTGGATAGCTTCGGTGGCACGAGCTTCACCCACCTCTCCCCTCACCGGAGGCTGCGATGACCGACACCACGACATCCACCACGACCACCACGACCACCGGATCCGAATTCACCGAGACGACGGCCGGCACCCTCACCCATCGGCCGGGTCGCTGGATCGACGGCTGGAACCCCGAAGACGATGCGCAGTGGTCGTCGGCGGGTCGTGCCATCGCGCGCCGGAACCTGGTCTGGTCGATCTTCGCCGAGTTCCTCGGATTCGTCGTCTGGCAGCTCTGGAGCGTCGTGGCGGTGAAGCTGCCCGACGCCGGATTCGCGTTCGGATCGAACGAGATCTTCTGGCTCATCTCCATTCCGAGCCTCGTCGGCGCGACGCTGCGAGTGCCCTACTCGTTCCTCGTCCCCCGCTTCGGCGGCCGCAACTGGACGATCATCTCCGCTGGACTCCTCCTCATCCCGACCATCGCCCTCGCGGTGTGCGTCGGCAATCCCGAGACGCCGTTCGGCGTGATGCTGGCGGTCGCGGCCCTCGCCGGGTTCGGCGGCGGCAACTTCGCGAGCTCCATGTCGAACATCACGTTCTTCTACCCGAAGCGCGAGAAGGGCTGGGCGCTCGGGCTGAACGCCGCAGGCGGCAACCTCGGGGCATCCGTCGCCCAGTTCATCGTGCCGATCGTCATCACCATCGGCGCGAGCGCCACCCTGAACCTGCCCATCGCCGGCTGGATCTGGGTGCCGTTTATCCTCCTCGCCATGATCGGCGCCGCACGGTACATGAACAACCTGTCGTCGGCGAAGGCCGACTTCGCGGGCTCGGCGGCAGCGTTGCGCGAGCCGCACCTCTGGATCCTGTCGCTGCTGTACATCGGCACCTTCGGCTCGTTCATCGGCTTCGCGAGCGTGTTCCCGAAGCTCATCGCCGACCAGTTCCCCGAGTTCTCGAGCATCGCCGTCGGCGGGGCATCCATCTCGCTCGCCTTCCTCGGGGCCCTCGTCGGCTCGCTGGCCCGCCCGTACGGCGGACGCCTCTCCGACCGGTTCGGCGGTGCCCGCATCACGATGCTGGTCTTCGCATCGATGGCCGTGATCACCATCGCCGTGATCTGGACGCTGCCGCTCGGCAACTTCTGGCTGTTCCTCGGCTGCTTCCTGCTGTTGTTCGCGGCCGCCGGCATGGGCAACGGCTCGACCTACCGGATGGTGCCGATCGTCTTCGCCATCCGGGCATCGGGCGACGACGGGGCGCGGGCACGCAAGGCCGCGGCCGCGCTCGGGCTGATCTCCGCGATCGGCGCGTACGGCGGCTTCCTCATCCCGCAGGCGCTGAACGTCTCGTTCCAGGCCTCGGGCGGCTACCAGGCGGCATTCCTCGCATTCGTCGCCTTCTACGTCGTGCTCCTCGCCGTCACGTACCTCGTGTACGTCCGGTCGGGCCAGCTGCGCGAGCACCGGGTCTGAACCACATGACCGGCGCCTCGACCCCCACCCACTGCCCCTATTGCGCGCTGCAGTGCGCGATGTCGCTCACGGCGTCGCCCGCTGCGTCATCTGCAGGGTCGGCGGATGCCCCGAGCGCGCCGGTCACGGTCGCGGGCCGCGACTTCCCGACCAATCGCGGCGGACTCTGCAAGAAGGGCTGGACCTCGGCCGAGCTCCTCCGCGCGCCATCCCGCCTCCTCGCCCCGCTCGTGCGCGGCGAGGACGGCGAGCTCCACGAGAGCGGATGGGACGAGGCGCTCGATCTCGTGGCGGCGCGGCTCCGGGGCATCCGTGCCTCGCATGGCGCCGACGCGGTCGGCGTGTTCGGCGGCGGCGGCCTCACGAACGAGAAGGCGTACCAGCTCGGCAAGTTCGCGCGGCTCGCGCTCGGCACGAGCCGCATCGACTACAACGGCCGGTTCTGCATGTCGTCGGCGGCGGCAGCCGGCAACCGGGCGTTCGGCGTCGACCGCGGACTGCCGTTCCCGCTGGAAGACCTCGACGGGGCGGCCACCGTGCTCCTCCTCGGCAGCAATCCCGGCGAGACGATGCCACCGTTCATCGGGCACCTCGCGGGAGCGCAAGCGGCAGGCGGTCTCGTCGTCGTCGACCCGCGTCGCACCGCGACCGCCCGCCTCACCGACGACGGCAAGGGGATGCACGTGCAGCCCGCGCCCGGCACCGACCTCGTGCTGCTGCTCGGACTCATCCACCTCGTGATCGCCGAAGGGCTCGTCGACGACGAGTACGTGGCGACGCGCACGACGGGATTCGACGGCCTGCGGCGAAGCGTGGCCGCGTGGTGGCCCGAACGCGTGCAGTCGATCACCGGCGTGGCGGCACTGACGCTGCGCCGTCTCGCGCGGCGCCTCGCGTCGGGCGCGCCGACGTTCATCCTCACCGGCCGCGGCGTGGAGCAGCACGTCGACGGCACCGACACGGCGACCGCCGCCATCAACCTCGCGCTCCTGCTCGGACTCCCCGGACGACCGGGGTCGGGCTACGGCACGCTCACCGGCCAGGGCAACGGGCAGGGCGGGCGGGAGCACGGGCAGAAGTGCGACCAGCTCCCGGGGTACCGGAAGATCACCGACCCCGACGCCCGTGCGCACGTCGCGCGCGTGTGGGGCGTCGCCCCCGACGTCATCCCGGGTCCCGGCATCCCCGCCGTGGAACTGCTGCAGTCGCTCGGGCGGCCCGGCGGACTCCGGGCACTCATGGTGCACGGCTCGAACGTCGTCATCTCGTCGCCGAACGCCGGCGCCGTGCGGCACGGACTCGAGTCGCTCGACTTCCTCGTCGTGTGCGACTTCTTCCGCTCGGAGACGGCCGACCTCGCCGACGTCGTGCTCCCCGTTGCCCAGTGGGCCGAGGAGGAGGGCACGATGACCTCGCTCGAGGGGCGGGTCATCCGTCGACTGCCTGCCCTCGACCCGCCCGAAGGGGTGCGTGACGAGCTCTGGATCCTCCATGAGCTCGCGCGTCGGCTCGACGCACCCTCGGTGTTCCACGTGCGACCGGAAGACGTGTTCGAGGAACTGCGACTCGCCTCGGAGGGCGGCATCGCCGACTACTCCGGCATCGACTACGCCATGCTCGACGCCGGCGAGGCCGCCTACTGGCCGTATCCGCGCGGGAGCCGCGGCACGCCGCGCCTGTTCGCCGACCGGTTCGCGCACGCCGACGGGCTCGCGAGGCTCGTGTCGGTGAGGGTGCGCGCCGAGGTGGAGCATCCGTCGCCCGCCGACGTGCTCACGCTCGTCACCGGCCGCCTGCTCGAGCACTACCAGAGCGGTGCGCAGACGCGACGGGTCCCCGAGCTCGCCGACGCCCAGCCCGAGGCGCTCGCGACGGTGCATCCGGCGACCGCGGCCCGGTTCGACATCCGCGACGGCGACACCGTCGAGCTCGTCAACTCCCGTGGCGTGGTGCGATGCCGCGCACGACTCTCGACCGACATCCGACCCGATGCCGTGTTCGTGCCGTTCCACTTCGCGGGCCTCCAGACCGCGAACCTGCTCACCTCCGACGCCGTCGACCCGGTGTCGGCCATGCCCGAGTTCAAGACCAACCTGGTCTCGATCCGGCCGATCTCCGAGGCGGTGGCCTGATGACCCGACCGATCGTCCCGAATGGATCGACCCCGTTCCGGGTCGTGCTCGTCGGCTTCGGCCCGGTGGGAGCGCGCCTCGTCGAGGAGCTGCTGCCCGCCGTGCGCTCCGGCGAGATCGGCCTCACGGTCGTGGGCGTCGAATCCGCCCACGCGTACAACCGCGTGCTCGTCGCCGAGTACGCCGTCGGTGGCACGTCGCTCGACGCGATGAGCCTCGCCGACCGCGACGAGATGGAGCTCGCCGGTGTTCGACTGCTCACCGGCGTGCAGGTGGCGTCGATCGAGCGTGAGGCGCACACCGTCACGCTCGACGACGGTGAGCTCCTCCCCTACGACCGGCTCGTGCTCGCCACTGGCGCTCGCGCGAACGTGCCGACCCTCGACGGCGTCGAGCGGCATCGCCGCGACCGGATGTCGCTCGAGAAATACGGCGCCGCACTCATCGGGCGCGACGACGCACTGCCGGCGGGCATCACCTCGCTCCGCGACCTCGACGACGCGGAACGCGTGCTCGAGGCGGTGCGCGACCGCCGTCGCATCGTCGTGCTCGGCGCCGGCGTGCTCGGACTGGAGATCGCGCTCGCCGCCGCGCACGCGGGCGCCCAGGTGTGCGTCGTGCATCACGGGCCGCACCCGATGCCCCGCAACCTCGACCGAGGCGGCGGGCAGGTGCTGCGCACGGCGCTGCGCCGCACCGGGGTCTCGGTGATCGCGCACAGCCGCGCCGAGGCCGTCGGGTTCCGCACCGACGACGACGGCACCCGGCGCTTCGACTTCCTCGTCACGGCCGACGGCAAGACGTTGCACGGCGACCTGCTGCTCCTCTCCTGCGGCGTGACGCCGCGCACCGACCTCGCCGTGCTGGCGGGCCTCCGCACCGCGACGGGCATCGTCGTTGACGCCGACCTCCGCAGCTGGACCGACCCCGACATCTCGGCCATCGGCGACTGCGCACAGGTCGTCGAACGCACCGAGGAGACCGCGGGCCGCCGGGACCTCCCCGGCGCGCCGTCAGGGCTCATCGGTCCCGGCTGGCGGCAGGCGGCGTGGCTCGCCCGGCAACTCGTGGCGGTGGCGCGCGGCCAGGAGCCCGAGACGTCGGCGCCGGCCGAGCGTGACGCCATCGTCGCCCTCAAGGCAGAGCACGTCGACGTCGTGGCGGTCGGCCAGGTGACCGCCGACCCGTGGGAGGACGATGCACTCGTGCCGAGCCGCGGCATCGCCCAGTGGGCCGACGCCGAGCACGGCCGGTACGTGAAGATGATCACCGACGGCGGCGTGCTCACGGGGTTCGTGAGCATCGGCATGCCGAGGACCGCCGCCGAGCTCACGTTGCTGTTCGAGCGCCGCGCGGAGCTTCCGGCCGATCGATCGATGCTGCTGCGCTTCGACGGCCCCGACTACGACCCGCGCGATGACGCCGACGCGTTCGCGCCGACCTCGACGGTGTGCTGGTGCAACGCGGTCACCGTCGAGGGCATCGAGACGTCAGCCTCGTGCGGCAACACCACGGTCGACGGGGTCGGCCGCGACACCCGTGCTGGCACCGGCTGCGGCGGCTGCAAGGGTCGCATCGCCGAGGTGCTCGCGCGCTACGCCGACAACGAAGAGGCGACGAGGCTGACCGGCTGAGCCGCGCCGTCGGCGCCCGGCATCGGCAGGAGCAGCGGCACGCCGTCGGGCGGCACGACCACGAACCCGTCGGAGCCCGCGAGGCCCATGAGCATCGCCGAGCCGTCTCGACCGGTGAGCTCGGGCACGCCGTCCACGAGTCGCACGGGCCGGAGGAGTGTGCGGCGCGCGTCTCGCGTGACGCCGGCGTCGGCGGATGGCGCCGGCTCCGACATCGGCACCCCGGCCATGCCCTCGAGGAGCGGCGGGGCGAAGCTCAGGAGGCACGCGAAGGCCGCGAGGGGGTTGCCGGGGAGCCCGAGGATCGGGACGCCGGCACCGGTTCGGCCGAACAGCACCGGATGCCCCGGCCGCATCGCGACCCCGGCGACGACGAGCTCGCCACCACCGGATCGGACGGCTCGCTGCACGTGGTCGGAACGCCCGGCCGCGGTGCCGCCGGTCGTCACGATGAGCTGCGCCGAGGTCGTGGCGATCGCCTCGGCGAGCCGGTCCGCCTCGTCGGCGCCGCGTCGTGCCCGTACGTCACCCGCACCGAGCCGACGCAGCAGGGACGGCAGTGCCGGCCCGAAGGCGTCTCGCACCCGGCCCGGCTGCGGAACGCCGCGGTCGATGACCTCGTCGCCGGTCACGACGACGTCGACGTCGGCTGCGGCGGTGACCTCGACCGTGTCGACTCCCGCGGCTGCCGCGAGCGCGATCAGCGCTGGATGCACCCGGCGGCCGGCCTCGGCGAGGAGGGTGCCCGCGCCGAGCTCCTCGCCGCGGCGTCGGAGGTCGGCGCCGCGCTCTGGCACTGGACGCCCGTCACGCATCGCGAGCAGCCCGCGTGGACCGTCGAGAATCGTGGCGTGTTCCTGCCGCACGATCGCGGTGGTGCCGGGGGGCACCGCTCCCCCCGTCGTGATGGCGCGCGCGCGACCGGGCCGGAGCGGCGCCCCGGGTGCCGAGCCGATGCGGATGGTCGCGCCGATGGCCCACGGACCACCGCCCGCGACAGCCCACCCGTCCATCGCGCTCGCGTCGGCGGTGGGGAGGTCGACGAGCGCCCGGACCGCCCGCGCGAGCATGAGCCCGTCGGCGTCGGCGAGCTCGACGATGCGCGCCGTGGTCGGCGCGAGGCCGCCGACCCTCCATGCGAGCCGGCGAGCGGCGCGCCAGCTCGGCGCGGCGTCGCTCATCGCGGTTCCGCACCGGCGTCGGCGTGGGCATCGGCATCGGCATCAGCGCCCCGCGCGAGCCGTGTGACGATGTCGGCCACCTGCTCGAGCGTCGCCCCTCTGGCGAGCGCGAATCCCGCGAGGAACGTGGTCACGGGCGCTGCCGGCCTGGCCACCCGGTGCGCAGCGAGCCTGGCGAGGTCGAGCACGCCGGCGATGTCGACGGCGCGGTCGAGACCGCGTGCGTCGAGGCCGAGGGCCGCCACGAGGTCGGTGGTCCACTGCTCGAGGTCACGTGGCTCAGCCATCGTCGGTGCTCCCATCGGGAGTGGCGTGCGCGGGAAGCGTCACACCGAAGTGCGCCGCGTCGTCCGGAGTGTCGAGATCGCGACACCACTCCTCGGGCATCACGGCCTCGAGCAGTGGCATCCGCTCGAGCACCGCGCGCATGGAGGCCCCTCGGCCGTCGCGCCGCGCCGCGGATTCGACGACGGCGGCCACCGCGGCGCGCAGCCGGTCGCTGCGGTACACGGCGAGCAGGGGCTGGCGGATGCCACCGCCGGCGACGGCGACGACGCCCTCGGCATGGGACCCGTGGGCGGTTGCGTCGCCCGCCAGGCCGAGCAGACGCTCGACGGCCGGCGACGCAGACGGGAGGTCCGCCGCGAGCACGATCGTGAAGGGCGAGCTCGACTCGATCGCGGTGAGCCCGGCCGCGAGCGCTGCCACCGGACCAGACCATCGCGGCGTCTCCTCGGCGAGGCTCACGCGCGAGTCGGACGATGACGTCACCCGGTGTCCCACGAGCACGACCCGACGGGCGCCGGCGACCGACGCGACCGCACGATCGGCGAGACTCACGCCGCGCACGACGAGCGACGGCTTGTCGACCCCGCCGAGCCGCGAGCCGCGGCCGCCGGCGGGAATCACCGCGTCGTACTCGATCACGACGCCCCGCCGTGCACGAGCTCGATGGCCGAATACCGGTCGAGCACCAGTTCGACGAGCGCTGAGGGAGCTTCCCGGTCGGGAAGCAGCAACGGCTCGGCGATCACGTCGCCGCCGAGCGTGGCTGCGGTGTCGTAGAAGGCGCCCGGCGCGAGCAGGTAGGCGCCGACGACGATGCGGGCGCCGGGATGCACCTCGCGCACCATCTCGATGGCGTCGGGAAGCCGTGGAAGCCCGGCGGCGATGAACCCGACGGTCACGGGCCGGCTCAGGCGCTGCGCAAGCAGGCGCGCCGTCTCGAAGCATTCGCGCACGGCGCGCGGGTCGTTCGACCCGGCGGCGGCGAGCAGCACGGCGTCGCGGTCGGTGAGGTCGAGTGCTTCGAGTCGTTCGGCGAGCACGTCGGCGATGCGCGCGTCGGGGCCGAGCTCGGGGGCGAGGCTGCTCGACCCGCCGATGCGGTCGAGTCCGAGCCCGAGGCCCGTGCGCACGTGGAACCCGGCCGACAGCACGAGGGGCACGATGACGGCGCCGGGCGACGCCGCGTCGCCAGCGACGGCGGCCGCGACATCCGTCGACCGCGCATCGACGAAGCTGATCGAGACGTCGAGCTCGGGGCGCACGGTGGCGACCGCGTCGACGAGCCGGATGACGGCGGCACGATTCGCCGGTGACGGCGAACCGTGCGTGACCGCCACGAGTCGGAGTGGCGATGGTGCCGTTTCATCGCGAGTGGCCGTTGCGGCTTCGCTCGACCCGACCATGCATGCACCCGCTCTCCGGCGGGTGGAGCTCAGCCGCCGGTTTCGACGCTATGCACGGCGTGTTTCGCGGCGGGCACTCACGTGTTTCGGGCAGGTGAATCCCTGCTCACGGCGAGGCGTCGCCGAGCAGCTCGGGTCGCACGCGTCGCGTGCGGTCGAGCTGCTGTTCGCGGCGCCACGCCGCGATGGCCCCGTGATGTCCCGACAGGAGCACCGGGGGCACCTCGAGGTCGCGCCAGACCGCCGGCTTGGTGTAGCTCGGGTACTCGAGCAGGCCGTCTTCGTGCGATTCCTCGACGAGGCTCTCGGGGTTGCCGACGACGCCGGGCACGAGTCGTCCGGCCGCCTCGATCATGGCCATGACCGCGACCTCGCCGCCGTTCAGCACGTAGTCGCCGAGGCTGATGAGGCGCACACGCATTCGCGCGGCGTAGTGGTCGACGACCCGCTGGTCGATGCCCTCGTAGCGGCCGCACGCGAACACGAGATGCGACTCGGCGGCCAGTTCGCGGGCGATCGCCTGCGTGAACGGCTCGCCGGCAGGCGACGGCACGATGAGCAGGGCGTCGGATGTCCCGTCGCCGACGATCGCGTCGAGCGCCTCGCCCCACGGCTCGGGCTTCATGACCATGCCGGCTCCCCCGCCGTAGGGGGTGTCGTCGACGGTGCGGTGCCGGTCGTGCGTGAAGTCGCGGAGGTCGTGGGCGACGACGTCGATCAGCCCCGTCTGCCGGGCCTTGCCGAGCAGCGAGAGGTCGAGCACCGAGAAGAACTCGGGGAAGATCGTGACGATGTCGATCCGCATGCGGCGACCCTACTCGGTGGGTGCGTCGCTCGGGCCCGATGCACCGTCGCTCGGGCCGGATGCACCCGGCTCGGCGTCATCGGGCTCGACCAGTTCCTCGAAGAGTCCCGGCGGCGGCGTCACGGTGAGGGTGCCGGCGGCGAGGTCGACCTCGGGCACGATCGCCGAGACGAAGGGCACCATGACCTCGCGCCCCTTCGTCTTCACGATGAGCAGGTCTTGGGCCGGGAAGTGGTCGACGTGGGTGACCTCGCCGACCTTCTCGCCGTCGCGCAGGACCGTGAGCCCGATGAGCTGGTGGTCGTACCAGGCGTCGGGTTCCGGCGTCTCCTGTTCGGAGTGCTCGACCCAGAGGATCGCCTTGGCGAGTGTCTCGGCCGCCGAACGATCGTCGACGCCCTCGAAGAACCCGACCGGGTGGCCGTTGTACCAGCGAAGCTCGCGGAGCTTGAGGCGCTTGCCGTGCCACGGCGACGTGTCGGGCACCTGGAGCGAGAACTCGGCGCCCGGCACGAAGCGCCGCTCGGGGTCGTCGGTGTAGAGCTCGAGCTTGATGGCGCCCTTCAGGCCGTGCGCCTTCGTGAGGCGGCCGACGCGGAGCTGTGATCCGGGTGCGTCGGACACGTCAGTCGTCGGTGTCGACGACGTCGACGCGAACGCGACGGCCGTCGGCGAGCGCGGTCACGAGCGTGCGGAGCGCCTTCGCGGTGCGCCCGGCACGGCCGATCACGCGACCGAGGTCCTCGGGGTTCACGTGAACCTCGAGGACCTCGCCGCGTGCGCTCGACGCGGAGACGACCTTGACCTCGTCAGGGTGATCGACGATCCCCTTGACGAGGTGTTCGAGCGCGGACTGGAGCAAGGCTTACGCCTCGTCCGTCGCGGTCTCGGCGGGGGCCTCTTCGACCTTCGCCGCAGGCTTCTCGGCCTTGGGCTTGAGGACCGGCTTCTTCTTCTCATCGACGACGAAGGCGGGCTTCGGCTCGGCGACCTGCACGGTCGAGACGGCGTTCTTGTCGCCCTTGAACTTGCCCCAGTCGCCGGTGAGCTTGAGGATCGCCGCGACCTGCTCGGTCGGCTGCGCGCCGACGGAGAGCCAGTACTGGGCACGCTCGGAGTCGACCTCGATGAACGAGGGGTTCTGGGTGGGGTGGTACTTGCCGATCTCTTCGATGACGCGACCGTCGCGCTTGGTGCGCGAGTCGGCGACGACGATGCGGTAGTACGGCGCACGGATCTTGCCGAGGCGCTTGAGACGGATCTTGACAGCCACAATTCTCCTGAAATGTTATGAGGTGGGCGAACTGACAGCCGTGAGCGTGGGGTGCACACTCGGCGGAAGCTCAATAGATTCTGCGCGCCGGATAGAGGGTCGGGCGTTACAGAACTCGACTGACCATTCTTGCAGATTCCGCGCCGAAACGAGAATCGCCCGGGTGCGGTCCGCGCCAGCGCGCCAGAGGACGCCGCATGACGCACCGCACGCCGATGCAAGAACCGCCGTGTCATGATGTCCCCACGTCGGCGCTCGCAGGCTGGAAGGGGGTCCGGACATGGCGATCGAGTTCGCGCAATCGCCGCGGTCGACCATCGGGCTGGAGTGGGAGATCGCGATCGTCGATCGCGCGACGGGTGAGCTCGCGTCGGTCGCCGACCGGGTGCTCGAGGTGCTCGATGCGCGCAGCGCCGGGGGGCGGCATCCGTTCATCACCTCCGAGCTCCTCACGAACACCGTCGAGCTCGTGACCGGCGTGCACACGACCGTCGCCGGCGCCGTCGCCGACCTCGAGGGCCAGATCGCCGAGGTGCGAGCGGTCATCGACGAGCTCGGCGAGTACGAGCTCGTGTGCAGCGGCTCCCATCCGTTCAGCCAGTGGTACGACCAGCACCTCACCGACAAGCCCCGCTACCACAAGCTCATCGATCGCACGCGGTGGTGGGGCCGCAACATGATGATCTGGGGCATCCACGTGCACGTGGGCATCGACGAGCGCGACAAGGCCCTGCCGATCCTCGACGGACTGCTCGCCTACCTCCCCCACTTGCAGGCCCTCTCCGCGTCGAGCCCGTTCTGGGCGGGGGTCGACACGGGGTACGCCTCCAACCGGGCGCTCATGTTCCAACAGCTGCCGACGGCTGGGCTGCCGTACCCCCTCGCCGACTGGGCAGCGTACGAGCGCTACGTCGACGACCTCGTGCGCACCGGCGTCATCGAGGACCACAGCGAGGTGCGCTGGGACATCCGGCCGTCGCCGAAGTGGGGCACCGTCGAGGTGCGCGTGTGCGACGGGGTGTCGACGGCCGCCGAGATCGCCGCGATCGGCGCCCTGGTGCAATGCCTCGTCGAATGGATGAGCACCCGCCTCGACGAGGGCGAGACGCTCCCCGTGCTGCAGCCGTGGTACGTGCGCGAGAACAAGTGGCGCGCCGCCCGCTACGGGCTCGAAGCCGAGGTCATCACGGATGTCGCGGGCACCGAGCGGCTCGTCACCGACGACCTCCGCGACCTCCTCACCACGCTCGCACCGGTGGCCGACCGCCTCGGCTGCGCCGTCGAGCTGCAACAGGTTCGCCAGACGCTCGACGGCGGCGCGAGCTACCAGCGGCAGCTGAGGGTCGCCGAGGCGGCCGGAAACGACCTGCGCGCGGTGGTTGCGCACCTCGCGCGCGAGCTGCGCGACGGCGTCGACGAGACGCCGCCCGGGGCATCCGCTCGCTAGTTCGAACCCCCGGGGATGCTTCGGGTGCGGATGAGCTCGGAGTACCAGCGCGCGCTGTCCTTCGGCACGCGCTCGAGCGTCTCGTAGTCGACGTACACGATGCCGAAGCGCTTCGAGTAGCCGTAGCCCCATTCGAAGTTGTCCATGAGCGACCACACCTGGTAGCCGCGGAGATCGACGCCGCGCTGCATGGCGCGGTGCGCGGCGGTGAAATGCCGGCGCAGGTAGTCGATTCGCTCGGTGTCGTGCACGGCCCGGCCGCCGGCCTCCTCGATGACGACGTCGTCGAAGGCGGCGCCGTTCTCGGTGACCATGAGCGGCAGCGACGGGTAGGCCTCGTGCAGGGCGACCAGGAGGTCTTCGAGCCCCGAGGGGTCGATGTTCCAACCCATCTCGGTGTACGGGCCGGGCTGCACGAGGAACTCGACGTGCTCGGATCCGGGCCACGCGGTGCCGCCCATGTCCTTGTGCCCGTCGGCCTTCACGCGCGGTGACACGCCGTCCCACATCTCGACGGTGACGGTCGAGTAGTAGTTCACGCCGAGCAGATCGATGGGCTGGCGGATGAGCTCGGCGTCGCCCGGCTTGACGAACGACCAATCGGTCACGTCGCTCGTGTCGGCGATCACGTCGGCGGGGTACTCCCCGTCGAGGAGGGGGCCCAGGAACACGCGGTTCGCGAGCCCGTCGATGCGGCGGGCCGCCTCGGCGCCGGTCGCACCCGAGGGGCGGATGACGTGCAGGTTCAGCGTGATCGAGTAGCCGGGGTCGTTCGTCACGACCTCGCGGAGCGCGGCGACCGCGAGACCGTGCGCGAGGTTCAGGTGGTGCACCGCCGCGAGCGCCTTCGCGCCGTCCATGAGTCCCGGCGCGTGGGCACCGGAGCCGTAGCCGAGGTACGCGCTGCACCAGGGCTCGTTGAGGGTCGTCCACACCGTCACGCGGTCGCCGAGCCGCTCGCCCATGATGCGCGCGTAGTCGGCGAAGGCCTCGGCGGTGGCGCGGTTCGTCCAGCCGCCCTCGTCTTCGAGCGCCTGCGGCAGGTCCCAGTGGTAGAGGGTCGCGATCGGCCGGATGCCGCGGGCGATGAGCCCGTCGACGAGGCGCTCGTAGAACGCCAGGCCGGCCTCGTTCGCGGGCCCGCGGCCGATGGGCTGGATGCGCGGCCACGCGATCGAGAATCGGTACGCCTCGAGGCCGAGCTCGGCCATCAGGTCGAGGTCGGCGTCGAGCCGGTGGTAGTGATCGTCGGCGACGTCGCCGGTGTCGCCGTTCCATACCTTGCCGGGAGTGTGGCTGAACGTGTCCCAGATCGACGGCCCGCGGCCGTCTTCCTGCGCGGCGCCCTCGATCTGGTACGCGGCCGTCGCCGAGCCGAACAGGAAGTCGTCGGGGAAAGCCAGTCCCGCGTCGCGGTAGTCGGCGTTGCCGGTCGTCATCGTGGGTTCTCCAGTCGTCGGAAAGCGGCATCCGCACCGCCCGCAATACTGTAGCGCGCCCGTGCGTGCTGGCTCCCGGATGTGACGCCGCCTAGGGTGGAGGGCATGGGCGACCCCCGACTCGAACTCGACGGCGAGCACGTGAACGCCAGGCTCCTCCCCGATCGAGGCACGAAGGGCGGATACACGCTCGTGGTCGAGGGCACCACGCAATCGCACGTGAATCCACGCGATCCCCTCGACCTGCAGCTCGAGTACACGCGGTTCGTCGCCGCCATCATCGACGGATGGCGCGAAGCGGGCCGCCCCCTGAGGGTCTTGCACCTCGGCGCCGGTGCACTCACCATCGCGCGGTACGTGGCCGCCACGCGGCCCGGCTCCGTGCAGCACGTCGTGGAGCTGCACCGCGAGTTGCTCGAGTTCGTGCTCGACGTGCTCCCCCTCGATCCCGACGCCGAGCTGACCGTCGAGTTCGACGACGCCCGTGCGGCCGTCGAGCGGTCCGTGCGCACGGCGGGCGGCTACGACCTCGCGATCGTCGACGTGTTCTCCGGCAGCAGCTCACCCGAACACCTCACGACGCTCGAGTTCTTCGACCATCTCGGTCATCTGCTCGCCCCCGACGGCCTCATCGTGGTCAACACCATCGCGAGCCCCGGTCTCGGCCGGAGCCGGGAGGTCGGCGCGACCCTCGCCGCGCTGCGGTCCGACGTCGTGGTCGTGTCGGCGCCAGAGGTCGTGGCGGGGAAGAGCCTCGGCAACCTCGTGTTCGCCGCCGCCGACGTACCATTGCCGACCGGGGAGTTCACGCGTCGCGCCGACGGCGGACCGCGCCGGATCGAGATCCTGAGCGGTGCGAAGTTCCTGGCCTTCGTCGGCGACGCTCCGGTGCGGCGCGACACCGGCCGCGGCGACTGACGCCGCCGCGCCAGGCGCTCGCCGTCGGGCGGCATGGCGTTCGCACCGGAGCCATCGCGGTCAATACCAGTAGTCGCCGGTTCGCCGATGGTAGTCCGCGAGGAAGTCTCGCTCGCCGCGGCGCCAGTCGTCGGCTCCGGGCTCATGGGCAAGGAAGAACGCCGGCATGTACTCGACGACCTCACTCGCGAAGGCCCGCTTGAAGATCAGCAGGCCGCGGCCCGGCGCCTCGGGCTCGCTCGGCGAGGGCACGTGCCCGAGATCGTAGCGCTCGATCCCGGTGGCGGCGAGGTCGCACATGATGCTCCACTGCAGCAGCCGCGACGCCATGAGCTGCGGCTGGTCGCGCAACGAGCCGCCGTCCTTGTACCAGGCGGTGGGCCCGAAGCGCGCAACGAACGCCCCAGCGACCACGCGCCCCTCATGCGTGGCGAAGTACAGATGCCCGCGGTCATCGTCGGCGAATGCGGTCCACACTCGCTCCGCGTAGTCGCCCGTCCGGAAGAACGCTCCCGAGCGCTCCTCCGTCTCCCGCATGAGGTCGAGCATCCGCGAGCGGTTCTCCTCGCTGAGCTCGACCCGGCCGGCGACGACGCCGTTCCGCTCGGCCGCGCGGATCTCGGCCCGGGCCCGACTCTTCATCGCGGCGAGCAGTCGCTCCTCGCCCACGGCGGGCTCGACGACGACCGCGTGACGATACTGCGACGCCCGCGTCGGCAGCCAGCCGGCCGCGGCGAACGCGGCGATCAGGGCCTCATCCCGCGGCTGGTACACCTCCACCTTGGATGCGAAGGCCACACCTCGCTCGGCTCGGACGCGGTCCGTGAACGCCTCGACGTCACCGGGGCCGAGGCCGCTCAGCCTCGGCACGTGCTCGAGGACACCGACCCCCTCGACGTGCCGCTCGAAGACGAGCGCCGGATGCTCGCGCCCGCTGCCGAACTCTCGACGGACCACGTGCCATGGTCCCGCGGTGCGCACGCGTTCCCAGGTGCTGCTCTGCATGAAGTGCGGGCGACTGTGGGACGAGAGCACGCGATCGTCCCACTCGGCCGCGACGCCCTGGCGGCGCGGTGCCGGCGTCGGCGGGGTCGGCTTGGTCGGCGTGGTCGCCGCGACCGACTGGACCGACCGCACCGCTCGCACCGCGCCTCCAGCCCGACCACGTGCGCCGGCACCCCATCCGCGTCGATCCGGTGGCCTCTGGCGCACAGTCTAGACACCCACCTGCGTCGTCGCCCCGAGCAACCCCGGGGATGACGAAATCGCCGAGTCATCTGGCCCGCCACTTCGAGCCGACCTAGGGTGGGACGCATGAGCGACCCCCGACTGGAACTCGACGGCGAGTCTGTCAGTGCGCGGCTCCTCCCCGGGCGCGGCACCAACGGCGGCTACTCCCTTGTCATCGAGGGGGCGACGCAGTCGCACGTGAATCCGGCCGACCCCCGCGACCTCCAACTCGAGTACACCCGGCTGGTCGCCAGTTTCATCGACGGTTGCAGTGATGCCGGCCGGCCGATCCGCATCCTGCACCTCGGCGCGGGTGCCCTCACCATCCCCCGCTACGTGGCGGCCACGCGACCGGGCTCGGTCCAGCACGTCGTCGAGTTGCACCGCGAGGTTTTCGATTTCGTGCTCGAGGTGCTCCCCCTCGATGACGGCGTGGAACTCACCGTCGAGTTCGACGACGGGCGCGCCGCCGTCGAACGCGCGGCTCGAGTGGGGGGCGGCTACGATCTGGCCGTCGTCGACGTGTTCTCCGGCAGCGTCTCCCCGAGGCACCTGTCGACGGTCGAGTTCTTCGAGCACCTCCGCCTGCTGCTCGCTCCCTCTGCCCTGATCGTCGTGAACACGCTCGCATCCGCCGGGCTCACGATGAGCCGGGAGGTCGCCGCGACCCTCGAGTCCGTCATGCCGGAGGTCGTCGCTCTCGCCGCGTCCGCGGTCGTGGCAGGCACGAGCCTCGGCAATGTCGTGTTCGCGGCATCCGAATCGCCGCTCCCCGCGGAGTTCCTCGTCGACCGGGCGAATGCCGACGGTCGGCCCATCGCGCTGCTCCACGACGCGAGTCTCGCCGACTTCGTCGACGGGGCGTCGGCCCGGCGCGACGACGACCGCTTGGACTGATCGATGCGCGCCGGTCGTGTCGCCGCCATAGCGAGGCCGGTCGCCGCGGCGGCGCTGCTCGTCACGCTCGTCGCGTCGGTGGCCGCGGGAGCGCCCGTCCCCGCCGGCGCGCGAGAACCCGCCCGCGACCCATCCATCGGGCCCGGGCTCGAATGGGTTGCCCACCGCGAGAACCCGTTCCGGCGGGGCGACGACGCCGACTTCATCAATTCCGACCTCGCCTTCACGGGTGACCACCTCATCCAGGGCAACTTCGGGGGATTCTCGGTGTGGGACATCGCCGATCCGGCAGTGCCCACGCTGGTGAGCACGGTCTCCTGCCCCGGCGGCCAGGGCGACGTCAGCGCCGTCGGCAACCTCGTGTTCGTCTCGGTCGACGAGACGATGTCCGACGACTCCTGCCAGGCCGAGCGCGTGCCGGAGACCGACGAGAACTGGGAGGGCGTGCGCATCTTCGACGTCAGCGATCCCGCGTCGCCGCAGTACGTCGCGGCGGTCCGCACGCGCTGCGGGTCGCACACCCACACCGTCGTGCCCGACCCGGCGAGCGCGGATCGCGTGTTCGTCTACGTGAGCGCGTACAGCAGGGGCGCCTCCCGGAACTGCACCGGCCGCAATCCGCTGCAGATCATCGAGGTGCCGCTCGCCGCACCGGAGGGAGCGAGCGTCATCGGTGAGCTCGAACTCTTCGACGACGAGTCGGCGTTCGGCCCCGAGGACCGCGTCGCGGGTGGAGCGGAGACCCGGTCCACGACCGGATGCCACGACATCACGGCCTACCCGGCGAAGGCGCTCGCCGTCGCGGCGTGCCGTGGCGACGGGCTCCTCCTCTCGATCGCCGACCCACTCGCCCCGGTCGTGCTGCAGCGGGTCCGCGATCCCGCGGTCGCCTTCTGGCACTCGGGGATCTTCGACCATGCCGCGTCGACGGTCGTCTTCCAGGACGAGCTCGGCGACGGGTTCATCAACACGTGCTCCCCCGCGTTCGGGGCCGATCGGGGCGCGGATGCCGCGTGGCGGATCCAGCCCGACGGGCTCGTGAAGGCCGGCACCTTCAAGCTCCCTCGTGTCCAATCCGACCTGGAGAAGTGCGTCGCCCACTCCGGCGGACTGGTGCCGGTGCCGGATCGATTCGTGATCGCGCAGGCCTGGCTCGAGGGCGGGGTCTCCGTGATCGATTTCACCGAACCTGCCGCCCCGGTCGAGCTCACGTGGTTCGACCGACCCGACTACGGGTACTCCATGGACTACACCGCGGGCATCTGGTCGGTCTACCCGTACCGGGGCCACCTCTACGCGAGCGACATGTACGAGGGGCTCGAGGTGCTACGACTCACCGATCCCGCGTTCGCCGATGCAGCCCGGTACGACGACACCGGCCTCAATCCGCAGACGCAACCCGAGTACGCGTGGGTGTGGCGGGATGCACCGGTGGTGCCGAGTTCTGCGGCCGAGCGAACCCCCATGGAGATTCTGTCGGTGCACCCAGCGACGCTCGAGCCGTCCCCCGTCGCGGAGATCACCGTGTCACTGCCGGCGGGATCCCTGGCCGCCGGCGAGACCGCCGACATCTGGTGGATGCCGACGCAGAGCGTGCTGGCGACCGTCACCGCCGCGTCCGACGGATCGATGGCCGCAACCACGGTGACCCTCCCCGGGCCACTCGGGCCGGGGAGCTACGACGTGGTGGTGCGCGGCGACGTGTCGGCACCGCGGCTGGCGCTTGCGACCGTGGTCGTCGCGGCGCCGGCGCCGAGTCTCGCTCCGGATGCCGCGCCGGCGACCAGCGACGCGAGCGCGTGGTGGCTCGTCGTACTCCTGTCGTTCGCGGCCGTGCTCGTCTCTCACTCGGCACTCGCGAAGCGACGACGACGGCGGAGCCGGCCGTGAGGACTGTGCGACGACGACCCACCGCCGCGACGGCTGCGCTCATCGCGATGGTCGGCCTGTCGATCACCGCGTGCACCGCCGTCCCCGACCCCGCGCCGCCGACCGCCGCCCTCGTGACGCCGTCGGCGCCACCGGGAGCGGAGTCGGCACGCAGTCCGGCTTCTGGTCGTGCGTACACCCAGGAGGCGATCGCGGCGGACTTCGCGTTCGTCGCGGCCATGGTCGTGCATCACGAGCAAGCGGTCGAACTGGCCGAACTGGCGGTCGGTCGAGCGGCGGACCCCGAGATCGTCTCGCTTGCGGAGCGGATGTCACTGGCGCAGGCGGCCGAGGCGAGCACGATGCGCTCGTGGCTCGAGCGGCGTCAGGCGACGGGCGAATCCCACGAGCACGGGGCTGCCATGGAGGGCGAGATCAGCCGCGCCACTCTCGATCGCGCCGCCCAGGTGCGCGGTGCCACGTTCGATCGCCTGTTCATCGCCGCGATGGTGCCGCACCATCTCGGCGCAGTGCGGATGGCCGAGGATCGGCTTGCGGAACCCGGCGACCCGGCGGTCGCCCGCTGGGCGAGGGCGATGGCAGAGGGGCAATCGCTCGAGGTCGACCGCCTCCGCGAGATCGAGGCGCGGCTGCCGCGTGCCTGATCGCGACGTGGCCCCGGGGTCGGGTCGGGGCCCGGTTACCTGCCGAGGAGCTTCTGCAGCGCGGCGAGGTCCGCTTCGCTCGGTGCTTCTGTTGCGCTGCCGCCGCCGCCGAGGCCGAATCCTGATCCGGCGGGCGCCGCGCCCTGGCCGGCAGGTGCCGCCCCCGACTCGATCGCCGCGTTCTCGGCGGCGCGCTTGGCGGGGTTGCCCGAGCGCGATCCCGATGACTTCTTGCCCTTGGGCTTGCGGGACGCGCCGCCGCCGCCGAATCCGGCGCCCGGAATCGGCCCCATGCCCGGGATCTGCGGCATTCCGCCGCGGGCCACGGTCTTCATCATCTTCGCCGCCTGCTCGAACCGCTGCACGAGCTGGTTGACGTCGGTGACGGTCATGCCGGAGCCCTTCGCGATGCGCAGTCGCCGCGAGCCGTTCAGGAGCTTCGTGTTCTTGCGTTCGGCCGGCGTCATCGACTGGATGATCGCCTCGGTGCGCACGATCTCACGCTCGTCGAAGTTCTCGAGCTGCTGCTTCATGCCGCCGGCGCCCGGGAGCATGCCGAGCATCTTCTTGATGGACCCGGCGCCGCGGAGCTGCTGCATCTGCGCGAGGAAGTCGTCGAGGGTGAACTGGTCGGTCGCGAACTTCTCGGCGACCTTCATCGCCTCTTCCTCATCGAAGGCCGACTGCGCCTGCTCGATGAGGGTCAGGATGTCGCCGAGGTCGAGGATGCGGCTCGCCATGCGGTCGGGGTGGAACGGCTCGAAGTCGTCGAGCCCCTCACCCGTGGACGCGAAGATGATGGGGCGCCCGGTGACGGATGCCACGGACAGCGCCGCGCCACCGCGCGCGTCGCCGTCGAGCTTGGTCAGCACGACTCCCGTGAAGTCGACGCCGTCTTGGAAGGCCTTCGCGGTCATGACGGCGTCCTGGCCGATCATGGCGTCGATGACGAAGAGCACCTCGTCGGGGTTCGTGGCCTTTCGGATGTTCGCGGCCTGCTTCATGAGCTCGGCGTCGACGCCGAGTCGACCGGCAGTGTCGATGATCACGACGTCGTGCAGGGCGCGCTCGGCGTGCTTGACGGCGTCTTTGGCAACCCTGACGGGGTCGCCGACGCCGTTGCCCGGCTCGGGGGCGAAGACCGGCACGCCCGCCTGGCCGCCCACGACCTGCAGCTGGTTGACCGCATTCGGACGCTGGAGGTCGGCCGCGACGAGGATCGGGGTGTGGCCGTCTTTCACGAGCCACTTCGCGAGCTTGCCCGCGAGCGTCGTCTTTCCGGCGCCCTGGAGGCCGGCGAGCATGATGATCGTCGGCGGGTTCTTCGCGAACTGGAGGCGGCGCTGCTCTCCGCCGAGGATGCCGACGAGCTCTTCATTGACGATCTGCACGACCTGCTGCGCCGGGTTCAGCGCGCGATTCACCTCGTCGCCGAGGGCGCGTTCACGCACCTTCGCGGTGAACTGCTTGACCACGTCGAAGGCGACGTCGGCGTCGAGCAGCGCACGACGGATCTCGCGCACGGTGCCGTCGACGTCGGACGCCGAGAGCTTGCCCTTGGTGCGGAGGTTCTTGAAGGTCTCTGCGAGGCGGTCAGACAGGGTTCCGAAGGTAGCCATGGTGCTGACAATTCTAGGCGAGCGTCGAAGCGCCCCCGGTCAGCTGTCGCTCAGGCGTCGAAGCGCACGTCGACGACCGCGCGGCCGATGTCGATCGACGCCACGAGACGCGCGTCGATCTCGTCGGGCGCGAGTCCGTACTCGAACTCGGCGAAGATCTCGCCGTCGCCGTCGGCATCGGGGCGGAGGTCGACGCGCACGAGGCTGAGCGAGCGCAGTGCGTCGATCTGCCGGTCGCCGGACTCCCTGGTGATCATGGCGCCTGCCGCCTCGGCGTCGTCGCCGTCGAGCACCGCGGTGAGGAAGCTCACGACCGAACCGTTGCCGTCGAGTTCCCCGACGAAGGCGTTGCGGAGCTCGTCGTCGATGAGTTCGAGTTCGCCCACCATGGTGGCGGCCGCGTCGAGCGAGGCGGTCGACACGGTGTCGGAGTCGGCGTCGAGCACGACCTCGACCTCCTGGTCGCCGTATTCCTTGCGCTCCGACCAGTAGTCGCCGATGAGCCCGAAGTAGTCGTGTTCGATGGCCATGTCTGTTCTCTCCTTCTCAGCCGACGAGCTTCTGGGCGAACACGTGGGGCGTGAAGCCCGTGAGGTCCCCGATCGCCTCGCCCTGGCCGATGAGCTTGATCGGCAGCCCCGTCTTCTCCTGCACGGCGATCACGAAGCCGCCCTTGGCGGAGCCGTCGAGCTTCGTGAGCACGAGGCCGGTGACCCCGCCGTGCTCGATGAACGCCTCGGCCTGCGCGAGGCCGTTCTGCCCCGTGGTCGCGTCGAGCACGAGCAGCACCTCGCTGATCGGAGCCTGCTTCTCGAGGACGCGCTTGATCTTGGCGAGCTCGTCCATGAGCCCGCCCTTGGTGTGCAGGCGTCCGGCGGTGTCGATGATGACGATCTCGGTGCCGTCGCGCTTGGCCTGCTCGACGGTCTGGAAGGCGACGGATGCCGGGTCTTGACCTTCGCGCTCTGGGCGGACGATGCTCGCCCCCGCGCGTTCGGCCCACGTGGCGAGCTGGTCGACGGCCGCGGCGCGGAAGGTATCGGCGGCGCCGACGACGACCGTGCGGTCGTAGTTGCGGAGGAATCGTGCGAACTTGCCGATCGTCGTGGTCTTGCCCACGCCGTTGACGCCGACGACGAGCACGACCGCCGGGCGCTCGGTGAGCTTCAGCGTCGGGTCGTACTTCGAGAGGCGCTCCTCGATGAGCTCGCGGAGCATCCGCTGCACGTCACGCGGGTCGGTGGTCTTGTAGCGGTCGACCTGCGCCTTGATCGCCTCGACGATCTCTTCCGTGACCGACGGGCCGAAGTCGGCGCGGATGAGCGCGGACTCGAGGTCGTCCCACGTGTCGTCGTCGATCGTCTTCGCGCCGAAGACCCCGCGGAGGGCCGCGCCGAGCGACCACGATGCACGTTCTGCCATGCCTCCAGCCTAGGGCGCGCACCCGGTACACCGATGCCGCGTCCACCCGCAAGGGGTTGCCCGCCGTGCACGGCGACCGAGAGCCTCGGTACGACGGAAGGACCGGTATGACGATCGTGGGATTCCATGCCTCGCACGAACAACTCCCCCCGAGTCGCCTGCTCGCCGCCGTGAAGGACGCCGAGCAGGCCGGCTTCGACGCCGCGATGTGCAGCGATCATCTCGAGCCGTGGAGCGCGCGGCAGGGCCACTCCGGCTACGCGTGGAGCTGGCTCGGCGCCGCCCTCGAGGCCACGCGATTCTCGCTCGGCGTCGTCACGGCACCCGGGCAGCGGTATCACCCGGCGGTCGCGGCGCAGAAGCTGGCGACCCTCGCCGAGATGTACCCCGGGCGGTTCTGGGCCGCCATCGGCAGCGGTGAGGCCATCAACGAGCACGTCACCGGAGACCCGTGGCCCGAGAAGGACGAACGCGACGCACGGCTCGCCGAGACCGTCGACGTGATCCGCCGGCTGCTCGCCGGCGAGGAGGTCTCGGCCGATGGCCTGGTCCGAGTCGACCGGGCGCGCGTCTGGAGTCTGCCGGAGGTGCCGCCACCACTCTTCGCGGCCGCCGTGAGCACCGAGACGGCGCGCGAGGTCGCGGCATGGGCCGACGGGGTGATCACGGTCGACCAGCCGACCGACGCGCTCCGCGAGTTCATGGGCGCCTACCGCGATGCCGGCGGACGCGGACCGATCGCCGTGCAGGTGCACCTGAGCTGGGCGCCGACCGACGAGGAGGCGATCGCGATCGCCCACGACCAATGGCGCCAGAGCCTCGTGCCCGCGCACCTCGCGTGGGAGCTCGACCGCCCCCAGGACTTCGACGAACGCACCGCCGAGGTCACGCCCGAGCAGGTGGCCGAGACCCTGCTGTGCTCCGCCGACCCGGCACGGCACCTCGAGCACCTCGCCGGCATTGCCGCGCTGGGGATCGATCGCATCTACCTGCACCACGTCGGAACCGAGCAGACCGCGTTCATCGACACGTTCGGCGAGCATGTGCTGCCCGAATTGAAGGAGGCCGGCCGATGAAGATCACCGATCGCAGCGACCTGTGGTGGAAGACCGCCGTCGTGTACTGCCTCGACGTCGAGACCTACATGGACTGGAACGACGACGGGTTCGGCGACTTCGAGGGACTCGCGCACCGGCTCGACCACCTCGCCGAGCTCGGCGTGACGTGCATCTGGCTCATGCCGTTCCAGCCCACCCCCGACCGCGACGACGGGTACGACATCACCGACTTCACGGGCGTCGACCCCCGCCTCGGGACTCTCGGCGACGTGGCGGAGCTCACCCGCACCGCGCGCGACCGTGGCATGCGCGTGATCATCGACTTCGTCATGAACCACACCTCGGACAAGCATCCGTGGTTCAAGTCGGCCCGCCGGAGCCGCACGGCGCCGTACCGCGACTACTACGTGTGGCGCGACGAGCCGCCGAAGAAGCAGGCGCAGACCGTCTTCCCCGGTGAGGAGGACAGCGTCTGGGAGCTCGACGAGCGCACCGGGCAGTACTACCTGCACAGCTTCTACCGACACCAGCCCGACCTGAACATCGCGAACCCGGCAGTGCGCGACGAGATCGCGAAGACGATCGGGTACTGGCTGGAGCTCGGCATCTCGGGGTTCCGGGTCGACGCGGTGCCGTTCCTCATCGAGCCGCCCGAGGGCGTCGATATCGGCGACCCGCACGAGTTCCTCCGCGACATCCGCCGCTTCCTGCAGCGCCGCTCGAGCGAGGCTGTGCTCCTGGGCGAGGTGAACCTCCCATTCGACCAGCAGCTCGGATTCTTCGGTCCCGCGGGGGCCCAGCCCGAGCTGACGATGCAGTTCGACTTCCTCAGCATGCAGGCGCTCTACCTCTCGCTCGCTCGCGAGGACGCGAGGCCGCTCGCGGCGTCGCTCGCGAAGCGGCCCGAGATCGAACCCGAGGCGCAATGGGCGAACTTCGTGCGCAACCACGACGAGCTCACCCTCGACAAGCTCAGCGACAGCGAACGCCAGGAGGTGTTCGATGCCTTCGCGCCCGAGGAGTGGATGCGCGTCTACGGGCGCGGCATCGCCCGCCGGCTGCCGACGATGCTCGACGGCGACCCGCGGCGGATCAAGATGGTCTACAGCCTGCTCTTCTCGCTCCCGGGAACCCCCGTGCTCTTCTACGGTGAGGAGATCGGCATGGGCGAGAACCGCGAAGAGGGCGGCCGCCTCACGGTGCGCACGCCGATGCAGTGGACCGGAGAGGCGAACGGCGGCTTCTCGAGGGCCGCACCGCGGAAGCTCACCGCCGCGCCGCCGAGCGACGGCTCCGCGCCCGAGCACGTCAACGTCGAGGCGCAGATGCACGACCCCGAGTCGCTGCTCAACGTGATCCGGAGCTTCGCGGTGCGGTACCGGAGCTCACCCGAGATCGGGTGGGGCCGCCTCGACGTGCTCGAGAGCGGACAGGACGCCGTGCTCGCCCACCGCATCACCGCCGACGTGGGCCGGTTCGTCGCCGTGCACAACTTCGCGCCCACCCCGACGGTCGTCGACCTCGAGCTCGGGCCGGTGGCACCCGACTCGGTGCTCTCCGACCTGTTCACGGTCGACACGTTCGACCTCGACGAGCGGGGACGCATCGACGTGCACCTCGACGCCTTCGGCTACCGCTGGTTCCGCATCGTCGAGCCCGACGACCGACGGCTCACCTGAACCGACGGCGTCGATGACGGATGCCTCGGCGACGCGTGCCACCGTCGGGGCATCCGCTCAGCTCGCCTTCGCCTCGCGCTCCTCGCGCTCCTCGCGAACCCGCTGCCCGACGACGGCGGAGACGCCGTCCTGGCGCATCGAGACGCCGTAGAGGGCGTCGGCGATCTCCATCGTGCGCTTCTGGTGGGTGATCACGATCAGCTGGCTCGACTCGCGGAGGTCTTCGAGGGTCGAGAGCAGGCGGCCGAGGTTGGCGTCGTCGAGGGCGGCCTCGACCTCGTCCATGATGTAGAACGGGCTCGGCCGGGCCTTGAAGATCGCGATGAGCAGTGCCACCGCTGCGAGCGAGCGCTCACCGCCCGAGAGCAGGGAGAGGCGCTCGATCTTCTTGCCGGCCGGCTTCACGCTCACCTCGATGCCGGTCGTGAGCATGCTCTCGGGATCGGTGAGCGAGATGCTGCCCGCGCCGCCCGGGAAGAGCACCGGGAACACCTGGCTGAACGCCTCCCGCGTGTCCTCGAAGGCGCTGCGGAAGATCGACTCCATGCGCCCGTCGATCTCCTCGATGATCGTGAGCAGGTCCTTGCGGGTGTTCGCGAGGTCGGTGAGCTGCTCGGTGAGGAACTGGTGGCGCTGCTCGAGCGCCGCGAACTCCTCGAGCGCGAGCGGGTTCACCCGGCCCAGCTGGGCGAGCTTGCGCTCGGCCCCCTGGAGCCGGCGCTGCTGCTCATCGCGGCGGAACGGGCGCGACTCGCCGCCGTGCTCCTCGGCCGGGATCTCCTGGTCGGGACCGTACTCGGCGACGAGCACCTCCTCGGTGAGGCCGAGCTCCGACTCGGCGCGCTCCACGAGGCCGCCCACGTGGAGCTTCTTCTCGTAGATGCGCAGCTCGAGTCCGTGCACGTCTTCGGTCACGGCGTGGAGCCGCTCGCGCACCGACGCCTCGTCGCGTCGAACGGCCTGCAGCTCCTCGTTGCGGCTCGCCCGGTCGGCCTCAGCGCGGCCGAGGGCGACCCTGGCCTCGGCGACCGACCGGTCGACGGAGTCGAGTGCGGCGGGCACTGCCTCGGCCACGCGTGTCGCGGCCTCGAGCTGGGCACGGCGGATGACCGCGCGCCGTGCCGCTTCGGCCGCCGCCCGTCGCTCGGCCTCGAACTGCGACTCCATCGCCCGAATGCGCGCCTCTTCGGCGCGAACCCGCTCCTTTGCCGTCTCGAGTCGCAGCTTCGACTCGACCTCCGCCTCGCGGGCGGCCTCGAGCGCGGCGAGCGCCGCGTCGCGAACCCCGGTCTCGAGCACCGGGCGCGGAGTCGCGCGGGCGGCCTCGAGTGCCGCCTTCGCCTCGGCGGTCGCGGCCTCCGCCTCGGCGACGCGATGCTCGGCGTTCGCCGCGGCCTGCCGGAGGCGTTCGGAGTCGGCGTCGGCGGCCTCGGCCTGCACTCGCGCGCGGTTCAGCCGCTCGGTGCGCTGCGCGAGCTGGGCGTCGAACTCGCGAAGGGCGGCGAGTGCACGCTTGGCCTGCTCCTTCGACTGCTCCACGATCCGGCGCTGCTCGGTGAGCGCGAACCGGCTCCGCTCGATCTCGCCGCGGACCTCGTCGAGTCGCGCGGCGGCACGGTCGCGCTGGGCGATCAGCTCGATGCGGCTCTGCTGCCGCCCGGATCCGCCGCGCAGCACGAAGCGTCCGATGACCGTGCCGTCCTTCGTGATGACGGTGACGGGAGCGGCGAGCTTCGCGAGCCCGGGCTCGGCGGCACGCGCCGCCGGGAGGTCGTCGGCGATCAGCACTTCGGAGAGAAGGCCGAGCACGCCCGGCGGGGCGGTGACGACGTCGGATGCCGCGACGAGTCCGTCGATCGCGGTTGCGCCCGTCGTCGCCCGGCCGGCGTCGGCGAGCGTGAGCGCCACCCGGCCGAGTTCGCCGGATTCCGCCCGTTCGAGCGCGCGGTACGCCGCGGCACGGTCGTCGACGAGCACCGCGTCGCTCAGCGAGCCGAGCGCCGCGGCGATCGCCGGCTCGTAGCCGGGCTCGACCTGGAGCGCCTCCGCTAGGAGGCCGCGCACGCCCGGGACACCCGCGGCGACGAGGGCCGATGAGCCGTCCTTCTGGTCGAGGGCGAGCGAGAGCGCCTCCGTACGGGCCGCGAGCGCGCCCTGTTCGCGCTCCTTGCCGTGCAGTTCTTCGCGGATGCGCTCGATCTCGGCCTCGGCCTCGAACACCGCGGCCTGCGCGAGCTCGTAGGCCTCGTCGAGGTCGGTCTCGGCCGTGTCACCGGTGTCGGCGTCGGCCTCGGCCTCGGCGAGGGCGGCGGCCGCCTTCGCACGGCGATCGGCGGATGCCTCGAGCGCGTTGGCGTGCCGCAGCACCTCGCCGCGCACCGCGGCGAGCTTCGAGGCGGCGGTGTCGGCCCGACCGGCGAGCTTGGAGATCTCGAGGTCGAAGGCGGCGACGAGGGCGCTCTGGCGGGCGATGCCCTCATCGACCGTGTCGAGCTCGGCACGGGCGATGACCGTCGCCTCGTGCGCGCCGTCGAGCGCTGCCGCGGCGGCGTCGACGCCGGAGCGGAGGTCGCCGAGCTCGGCCACGGCGTCGTCGATCATGGCGCGAGTGACGCTCGGCGCGGCATCCGCCTGCTCGGAGGAGGTGCCCAGCAGCGCGAGCCGCTGACGTGCAAGCGAGTCGAGGGAACGCAGGCTCGACTGCGCCTGCTCGAGGGCGAAGCTCGTCGACCGGGCGCGGTCGACGTCGTCGCCGAGATGGGCCTGCTCGAGTCGCGCCACCTTCGCCTGGTGCTGTTCGAGCTCGTCTTGGAGCACGAGTCGTTCGGCGTGCCGCTCGTGCTCGGTGCGGCCGTGCGCCTCGAGTGCGCGGCGGAGGCCGACGACCTCGTCGGCGAGCAGGCGGGCACGGGCGTCGCGTACGACGGCGGCGATGGTCGCGGCCTCTCGTGCGACCTCCGCCTGGCGGCCGAGCGGCTTGAGCTGGCGGCGGATCTCACCGGCGAGGTCGGAGAGCCGCGTGAGGTTCGCCTGCATCGCGTCGAGCTTGCGGAGCGTCTTCTCCTTGCGGCGTCGATGCTTCAGGATGCCGGCTGCTTCCTCGATGAAGCCGCGACGGTCTTCGGGCGTGGCCCGCAGCACCTGGTCGAGCTGGCCCTGCCCGACGATGACGTGCATCTCGCGGCCGAGTCCCGAATCACTGAGCAGCTCCTGCACGTCGAGGAGCCGGCACGTCTCGCCGTTGATGGCGTACTCGCTCGCGCCGTTGCGGAAGAGCGTGCGAGAGATCGTCACCTCGCTGTACTCGATCGGCAGCGCGCCGTCGGAGTTGTCGATCGTGAGGCTCACCTCCGCCCGACCGAGCGGGCCGCGCGTCGAGGTGCCGGCGAAGATGACGTCCTCCATCTTGCCGCCGCGGAGCGTCTTCGCACCCTGCTCGCCCATCACCCAGGCGAGTGCGTCGACGACGTTCGACTTGCCCGAGCCGTTCGGGCCGACGATGCAGGTGACGCCCGGTTCGAACGCGAACGTCGTCGGCTGCGCGAAGGACTTGAAGCCCTTGAGCGTCAGGCTCTTCAGGTACACGTCCCACCTCTCCTGGTCGCGAGAACGCTGCGGACTACGGTATCCGAGGTTCGGCGCACTCCCGTGCACGCGCGCCGCCCTGCGGCCGATCCGCCCTTGTCCCGTCGGGGCACCACCGATAGTCTGGGCGGCTGCCCGCCCTGGGTGGCGAGGAGGTGCCCACGTGCAATTCGACATCCGCCCGGTGACCGTTCCCGAGCGACTCGGCACTCCGGAGTCCGCCGACTTCGAGGCGTACACCGAGACCACGGCCGTCGTCGAGGAGTCGGTGTGGGGGCATCGCCGCTTCGCGTACGACGCCGCACAGCTCCTGCCGATGTTCCGCGACGACCGGTACACGGGCCGGCAGGCGTTGGCCGCGTGGGAGGGCGAACGCTGCATCGGTCGCGCCGACGTGCTGTGGGAGCAGGGCGACGGGGCCCGAACGGCGGAGATCACGGTCGGCGTCGTGCCCGATGCGCGTGGCCGGGGCCTCGGCAGCGAACTCCTCCGCCGCGCCGAGCGACACGCGCGTGACGCCGGCCGCGAGGTGTTCACGGGCTACTCCGACATCCCGCTCTCGAGCCTCGAGCTGCCCGGGCCGCGGCTCGAGGCCCCCGATGGCACGGGTTCGATGCCGACCGCGGCGCTCGGGGCATCCTTCGCCACCCGTCACGGCTACCGCCTGGCGCAGCTCGAACGCGTCAGCGGCCTGGCGGTGACCGGTCGGCTCGACGAGTTCCGGGCGCTGCTGGCCGAACGGCTCGCCGGACGGGGCGCCGCCGCTGCGGGGTACCGCCTGACCGGCTGGACCGACCACGCGCCCGACGAGCTGCTCGATTCACTCGCCGTGGCGCACGCCTCCATGGCGACGGATGTCCCGGCCGGCGGCCTCACCGTCGACGAGGAGGTCTGGGATGCCGCTCGCGTGCGCGCCGGCGAGCTCCGCGCGGTCGACGGCGAGCGCACCACCCTCGTCCAGGCCGCGATCGCGCCCGACGGATCGGTCGCCGGCTACACCGAGTTGTCGCTGCCGTCGAACTCCGCCTCCGCGTTCCAGTGGGACACGATCGTGCTGGGCCCGCACCGCGGCCACGGCCTCGGCATGCTGCTGAAGCTCGGCAACCTCGTGCGCCTCGGCGAGACCGCCCCAGACCACACCGACGTCTTCACCTGGAACGCCGACGAGAACGAGCACATGCTCGCGATCAACATCGCCCTCGGCTTCACGCTCCGGGGGATGTCTGCCGAATGGCAGCGCGACGGAGACGCTGGCAGCGCGGGCACCGGTGCGACGAGCGGTTCATGAAGGGCTCCCGAACGATCGGCGTGCCGCACCGGCTGCAGGGCAGGCCGGCGCGCCCGTAGGCGTTCAGTGAATGCTCGAAGTACCCGGATGCCCCGTTGACGTTCACGTACTGGGCGTCGAAGCTCGTGCCGCCCTCGGCGAGCGCACGGCCGAGCACATCGCGCACGGCGCCGAGGAGTTCGCGCGACCGCCGGGGAGCCAGTGCGGCGGCGGGCTGCTCGGGGTGGAGTCGAGACGCCCAGAGCGCCTCGTCGGCGTAGATGTTGCCCACGCCGCTCACGACGCCCTGATCGAGCAGCACGCGCTTCACCCCTGACGCACGTCGCGCGAGCGCGGCGACGAACGCGTCATCGGAGAACGCGGGGTCGAGCGGATCACGAGCGATGTGCGCGACCTGCGCGGGGATCGATCGCGCCCACTCCCCCGTGACGTCGCCCGAGTAGCCGGCGACCGCACCGTCGGCCGTGGGCACCAGCCGGTCGACCGCGAGCGACCCGAAGGTGCGCTGGTCGAGGAAGTCGACGCGGTACTCGCCGTGCTCGGGGTGCTCGAGGTGCATCCGTACCCGCGGATGGCGGTCGTCGCCGGGGTGATCGGGGGTGCGCAGCAGGAGCTGGCCGCTCATGCCGAGGTGGCCGACGATCGCCCGACCGCTCGCGATCGGGAGCCAGAGGAACTTGCCGCGCCGCACGGCCGCCTCGATGCGGGCACCGGTGACGAGCGATTCGAAATCACCGGATGCCGCATCGTGCCGCGTCAGCGCGCGTGCGTCGAGCACCTCGACCGACGACACCGTGGCGCCGGTCACCGCGGGCGCGAGTCCGGCGCGAACGACCTCCACCTCGGGCAGCTCGGGCATTCCTCGAGCGTACTGCGACCCGCTCCCACCGAGGCTCAGCGGCGCGAGAAGCGCAGCGTGACCAGCTGGAACGGTCGAAGGCGAAGCTCGGCGGTCCCGCCCTGCGCTTCGACGAGGGACGCCGGGTCACGGGCCGGGCGCTCGAGCAGGTCGGTCTCGACGATGCCCGAGACCCGGCAGTCGACGCTCACCGTGCCCGACGCTCGCGCGCCGCGCGCCTCGTAGAGGCGCACGACGAGGTCGCCCGAGCGGTCGTCGGCGAGCTTCACCGACTCCACCACGATGCTCGGCGAGTCGCTCCGAACGAGCGGCGCCACGATGCTCGCGGCATCGACGGAGCGGAGGGGAAGGTTCAACCGATAGCCCTCCTGCGCGGCGTCGAGCACATCCGTGCCGATCGCGATCGACGTGCGCAGCCGGTGGCGACCCTGATCGCTGACGGGATCGGGGAAGAGCGGGGCGCGCAGGAGGGACTGGCGAACGAGTGTCGTCGTCCCGCCCGCCGGCCCGCTCGTCCGCGTGATGTCGTGGCCGTAGGTCGAGTCGTTCGCGACGGTCACGCCGAACCCGGGCTCGGCGACGTGCACCCACCGGTGCGCGCAGGTCTCGAACCGGGCGGCGTCCCATGACGTGTTCACATGGGTCGGCCGGTGGACGTGACCGAACTGCACCTCCGACGCGGCTCGGTCGGCGTGCACGTCGAGCGGGAACGCGAGCTTGAGCAGCTTCTGCTTCTCGTGCCAGTCGACGGTCGTCTCGATCTCGAGCGCCGCCGCGTCGCCCGCGAGCGTGATCAGCTGCGACACCGCCGAGTCGCCGAACCGGCGTTCGACGCGCACCGACGCACGCCCAGGGGCATCCGTCACCAGTTGCACCGACTCGGCGTCTCGCAGGTCGGTCCCGGAGCGCTGGTAGTGCTGATCGATGTCCCAGGCGTCCCACTGCGTCGGGGTGTCCCGGAACAGCTGGAGGAGGTTGCCCGGTTGCCCCGCCGGCACCGCATCACGGCCGGTCGTCACCTCGACCAGCGACGTGATGAGGCCGTGCGCGTCGATCGAGACCCGGAGCCGGTCGTTCTCGAGCACGAAGCCGTCGCCGTCACGCTCCGCCCGCACGGTCGGCGCCGTGTCGACGGGCCCGGCCGACATCGCGGCCACCCCCGACACCGGGAACGGCGAGGCATTGAACGCGACTGCCGCTCCGTCTCCCCCGTGGGCGTCGGCGCCGGCGCCGAGCGCCGCGATCGCATCGGCGATGATGTCCTCGAGCTCAGCCGCGATCTGCCCGTACTTCTCCTCCGCCGAACGGTGCACCCAGGCGATCGAGGTGCCCGGCAGGATGTCGTGGAACTGCAACAGCAACACCGACTGCCAGAGCTCGGCGAGGCGCGCGTGCGGGTACTCGGCACCCGTTCGCACGGTCGCGGTCGCGGCCCAGAGCTCGGCTTCTCGCAGCAGGTGCTCGCTCCGCCGGTTGCCCGCCTTCGTCCTGGCCTGCGAAGTGTAGGTGCCGCGGTGGAACTCGAGGTAGAGCTCCCCCGACCAGACCGGCGGATTCGGGTAGTCCCGTTCGGCCTCCTCGAAGAACGCGAGGGGCGAAGCGATCGTCACAGTCGGCGAGCCCTCGAGCGATGCGGTGCGGGATGCCGCCGCCAGCATCTCGCGCGTCGGGCCGCCGCCGCCGTCGCCGAATCCGAACGGGACGAGCGACACGTTCGACGCGCCCTTCTCGGCGTACTGGCGCTGTGCTCGCGCCAGCTCCTCGCCCGACAGCACCGAGTTGTACGTGTCGACGGGCGGGAAGTGCGTGAAGATGCGCGACCCGTCGATCCCCTCCCAGGAGAAGGTGTGGTGCGGCATCGTGTTGGTCTCGTTCCAGCTCGTCTTCTGGGTGAGGAAGTACCGCGAACCGGCCGCCACCGCGATCTGCGGAAAGGCGGCGGAGTATCCGAACGAGTCGGGGAGCCAGACCTCGAGCGGCTCGATGCCGAACTCCCGCATGAAGAACTCCTTGCCGGCGACGAGCTGCCTGACGAGCGCCTCGCCGCCCGGCATGTTCGTGTCGGACTCGACCCACATGCCCCCGACCGGCACGAATCGTCCTTCGGCGGCGCGCGCTCGGATCCGCTCGAACAGGTCGGGGTAGTGCTCCTTCATCCAGGCGTACTGCTGGGCTGACGAGGCGGCGAAGACGAAGCCGGGATCGCGCTCCATGAGGTCGAGCACGTTGGAGAAGGTGCGGGCGCACTTCCGGATGGTCTCCCGGAGCGGCCACAGCCACGCCGAGTCGATGTGGGCATGCCCCACGGCGATGACGCGGTGCGCGCTCGCGTACGCGGGTCGCGCCAGCACCGGAGCGAGGATCGACCGGCCGAGAGGGGCGGTGCCGCCGACATCGTCGGGGTCCATTCCGTCGACGACCGACTCGAGGGCGCGCAGGAGGTCGGCGGTCCGCGGCAGCTCGCTGCCGAGTTCGCCCATCAGGCCCGTGAGCGTCCAGATGTCCATCTGCAGTTCCCACACCTGCGTGTCGCGCAGTGCCACGTCCACTTTCCGGAGCCGGTAGATCGGGTCGGTCCCCGCCGTCGCCTTGTCGCCGACGGGTGTCGGCCGGAAGCTCCAGTCGCTGCCGACATCCGGATTCGAGGCGGCCTCGATGTAGAGGTCGATGCGACCGCCCGGGCCGACGTCGAGGGGGACGTGGTTGTTGAACGGCTCGATGGCCTTCAGGATGCGCCCCGACGGGTCGAACACGAGTCCCTCCGCCTGGAAGCCCGCCTGGCCCGAGAGGAACCCGAGGTCGACGACGAGCTCCACCTCCCCGTCGAGACCCTCCCATTCCGCCGGAACCGACCCTGTGACGTGGAACCAGGTCGTGCCCCACGGCTTGCCCCACGCGGATCCGACCGCGAACGGCTCGAATCGCTGCGCCACGGCTTCGGCGAACGGCACCGGCTCGTCGGGTACCTCCCAGGCGGCGAGTGCCAGTGGCGTGGCGGCCCGGTAGAGCGCCGGCTTCACGCGCTCCTCCACGAAGCGGTCGATCCGAGCGCGGACCAGGGCGGAATTGTCGTGCATGTGGATTGCTCCTATTGGGTGGTGGGCAGGTCTCAGCCCTTGACGGCTCCGGCGAGCGCGGACGGGCCGCCGAGGACTCGCGAGACGAGCACATAGAGGGTGATCACGGGAACGGAGTAGAGCAGGCTGAACGCGGCCAGCTGGCCGTAGGCGACGGAGCCGTACTGGCCGAAGAACGCGAAGATGCTGACGGCGGCGGGCAGCTTGTCGGGCGAGAGCAGCAGCACGAAGGGCACGAAGAAGTTCCCCCACGCGCCGATGAACACGAAGATGAACACCACGGCGAGGCCGGGCCGCATCAGCGGCACGACGATGCGGGTGAGCGTCGCCATCATGGATGCCCCGTCCATCCACGCGGCTTCCTCGAGCGTGACGGGGACGCTGTCCATGAAGCTCTTCGTCATGTAGATCGCCATCGGCAGGCTGGTCGCGGCGAGGAAGAGAATGGTGCCCGCCATCGAGTCGATGAGGTTGAACGCGACGAACAGGCTGTAGACCGGCACCATCATCGCCGTGATCGGCAGGCAGGTGCCGAAGAGCACGCCGTAGAGGAACGGCTTGTTGATGCGCATGCGGTATCGCGACAGCGGGTACGCCGCCAGCACCGCGACGATGACGGTGATGATGGCGCATCCGGCCGAGAGGATCAGGCTGTTCAGCAGTGGGATGAATGCCTTCTCGGGCGTCATGACGTCGACGAAGTTCTGGAGGGAGACCGCGTCGGGGAGCTTGATCGACAGGGTCGCGCGTTCGTCGACGGAAGCCAGGACCAGCCAGACGAGGGGCAGGCCGAACGCAACGCCGACCAGCAGCAGCACGCCGTTCGACACGGCCCGGAGGCTCCGCCGGCTGGGTGAGGTCATGCCCATGGTCAGTCCACCTCCGGCTTGAGGGCGCGAAGGTACACGACCGAGAAGAACGCGCCCACGAGCAGCAGGATGGTGGCGATCGCCGTGCCGAATCCGAGCTTGCCGAACTGGAACGCCTCTTGGTACGCGAGCACCGGCAGTGTCGAGCTGTCGGTTCCCGGCCCACCCCCGGTCATGACGAAGATGAGGGTGAACACCGACAGTGTCTGCAGCGTCGTGAGCATCAGGTTGGTCGAGATGCTGCGCCTGATCATCGGGATCGTGATGAACATCAGCCGCTGCCAGCCGCGCGCACCGTCGACCTCGGCCGACTCGGTGATCTCGGGCGGCACGTCCTGCAGCGCGGCCGAGTACACGAGCATCGAGAACGCGGTCCCGCGCCAGATGTTCGCGAGGATCACCGCGAGCATCGGGGTCGCATAGAGCCAGTTCGTCCCCTCGAGCCCGAGGAAGCCGAGCATCGTGTTCAGCGTGCCGGTGTCGTTGAAGAACGCGTACGCCGCGAACGACGCGACGATCTCGGGGAGCACCCACGCGGTCACGACGAACGTGCCGACCATTCCACGGGCGAACGGGCTGGAGGAGCGCATCAGGATGGCGAGGCCGAGGCCGATCACGTTCTGGCCGACGATGGCGGAGGCTACCAGGAAGACCAGCGTGAGCATCACCGACTTCGGGAAGTCCGGGTCGGCGAAGAGCTCGGCATAGTTCCGGAAGCCGACGAACGACGCTCCCTGTGCGGCGGATCCGGTGAGCGATGCGTCGGTGAACGACCCGTAGAACGAGCTGATCACCGGGCCGAGCAGGAAGATCACGAGCAGCACGATGGCGGGCAGCAGCGGGATGCTGCGCACGAGCGATCGACGGGCGCCGGCCTTCGGCCGGCCGGGCCGGGGATCGACTCCCCGGCCCGGCGCGGCGTCCGGTCGTACCTGTACGAGCGTGGACATCGGCTACTTCGAGCTCGTCGTGTTCTCTTCGCCCACGATCCTGACGACGGCCTCGTCGTACGCGGCGGCGGCCTCAGCCGGGCTCTGCTGGCCCGTCATGACCGCCTCCATCGCGATCGTGATCTCGCTCGAGATCTGGCCGTAGTCACTCGTCGCGGGCCGGAAGTTCGTGACCGAGACGATCTCGGAGAAGAACCCGAAGGTCGGGTTCGCCGCCTGGTAGTCGGGATCCTCGGAGACGTCACTGCGTACCGCGATCTGGCTTGCGGCGATGTCGTACGCCTGCGAGTTGTCCTTGTCGAGCGCCAACGCGATGAAGTCCCAGGCCGCGTCCTTGTTCGTCGACTTCGACCCCATGGCAAGCGTCCAGCCGCCAGACATGCTCGTCGCGCCCGGCTCGTCGCCGTTCTGGGTCGGCATCGGCGCCTGGGCCATGACCTCGCTCCACTCCGGCCACGGTGCGGTGCCCGTCTCGAGCCACGTGCCGCTCAGCCACGAGCCGTCGAGTCCGATGGCGAGCTTGCCCTGCGGGAACCACTCGCTGGAGACGAGGTTCCCGACGTTCTTGTCGAGCGCCTGCTCAGGGGTCGGGCCGAGACCACCCTGGTAGAGGTCCTGGATGAACGTCAGGGAGTCCTCGAAGCCCTGCGATCCGGTCACCCACTTCTTCTCCTCGGTGTCGTACAGCGTGTCGCCGGTGCCGTAGAGCAGCATCTCGAAGCCCTGCATGGCCGCAGCCTCACCCTGCGCCTTCCCCGAATAGACGTTGAGCGGAACGACGTCCGGCAGCTCGGCCTTCACCTTCGCGGCCGTGTCGAGCACGTCCTGCCACGTCTTGGGCTCCCACGGCACGGGCACGCCCGCCTGCTCGAACACGGCGGTGTTGTACCAGAGGGCGCGAGTGTCCGTGCCCATCGGGATGCCGTACGTCTTGCCATCTCCGCCGAGCCCGGCACTCTTCGCGTTGTCGTAGAACGCGTCCCAGTCGTCCCACGACTCGGTGTACTCGTCGAGCGGCGCGAGATATCCCGCGTCGGCGTCGGACTCGACCATGAAGGTGTCCTCGTACATCACGTCAGGGGCGGTGGACGCCGACTGGTTCATGAGCGCGAGCTTCGTGAAGTAGTCGTTCTGCTGCGCCTCGATCGGCACCAGCTCGACGGTGAGCCCCTCGTGTTCGGCCTCGAACGCCGCCTTCACCTGCTTCATGTGATCGTCGAGCTGGGTGAAGGTGCCGAACTTCTGGTAGGCGACCCTGATGGTGTCGGATGACTCGCCGCCGTCGGCCGTGCATCCCGACAGGGCCAGCAGCCCTGCTGCGGCGAGTGCCGTCGCCGCCGTGAGTGTGTGCTTCATCAAATCTCCTTGTGGTGTGCGTTGGGGTCAGTAGACGTGGCGCCACTGGTTCGGCGTCCAGCTGAGCACCGCGAAGATCTGCACCACCGCGGCCTGCTCGAGCAGCTGGGTGTGCGTGCCGTCGAAGACGAACAGTCCGGTCGACGTGTCGCGGTTCTCCGACCAGACCTCATCGGCGTAGTCCTGCATGGCGTCGCGGTAGGTCGAGCCACCGGTCACCGACTCCAGCAGCAGCAGGTTCTTGAAGAAGATGGAGTTGAAGAATGCGGGCTGGCCGGCCAGGCGCCCTTCGTCGATGTAGTAGCGGTGAGCGGCCTCCGCGATCCGCGTGGCCTCGTCGAGGTACTGCTGCTCGCCGGTCACCTCGTAGAGCAGCACGTTCACTCCCACGGGCACGCCCTGGTTGTACGACCAGATCGTGCGTTCGATGTTGCCCGCCAGGTCGACGTGATCCCAGTAGAGCCCGTCGGGCCGCTGCAGGTTCTCGTTGGTCCACGTGTACATCCGCAGCGCCCAGTCGAGGTAGTGCTGCTCGCCCGTGATCTGGTGGAGCCGCAGTCCCAGCTGAGCGCCCGGCATGTTGGATACGGTGTTCCGGTCATTGCTCCAGGGCGCTTGCGTCCAGAACACGCCGCCGGGGTTCGGGTGGCTGGGGTCCGAGTCCCAGCCCGACACCACGAGGTCGAAGATCTGCTCGGCACGCTCCAGCGCCGCCTCGTCGCCGTCGGTCAGGTACCGCTGCACATCGAGGAGCCCGACCCACTGGTTGTCGTCGTAGAAGTAATCGCCTCCGGAGCCGTACTGGCCGACGGGGTACGAGGCGTAGCCGGGAAGTCCGGTCGACCCGCCGTCGGCATCCCAATAGTGCTCCTGTGCGGCCGCGGCCGTCGCGAGTGCCGCGTCGTACCGGCGACCGTTCACTCCGGGCTGGTTGGCGAGATCGGCGATCGCGATGTGGGCCTGCGAGAACGGCCACTCGAACGCGTACGGCCGGTCGCCCGACTCAGCGGGGATCTGCTCGCGGTAGAGACCGCTCCCGTCGGCGACCGCGAAGTGCTCCTGCATTGCGGTGAACGCCGCGTCGGCGCGTTCGGAGTTGTCGTGCCGGTTGGCTGCATGATGGCGCTCGGCGGAACGAGGCTCCTCCGCGGTGGCCGCCGCGGCAGGGGTGAGTGCGGAAAGCAGTAGTGCCGAGGTCGCTGCGACGGCGGCCGCGGCGGCAAGCGTGCTCTTCATGGATCTCCCTTGATTCCAGTGATCTGCCGCAGCGGCATCGTTGCCGAGGGCCTGACCGTATAACTAAAACGCATGGACTAATTCTTGTCAACAGTCGTCCGACTCCTGATCGGCGCTCGCCGGAGCTCGCTCGTGGCCCCTGCCCAGACGCCTCAGCCCGAGATCAGCAGCGCCGAGGGGCGCGGCGAGAGCGCGTCGTCGAGCACGAGACATGCGGCGCCGACCGCGGCGACATCGTCGCCGATGCTTGAGACGGCAACCCCGATGGGGTGCGTCGTGACGAGCGCGGGCGACGAGTTCACCAGTTCCGCGATGCGGCGCAGCAGGACGCGAGACACGCGATTCCAATAGGGTCCGCCGAAGACGACCGTATCGAGGTCGAGCAGGTTCGCGACCGTGACGACCGCGACCGAGATGCGACTCGCCGTCGCCTCGAGCAGGTCGGATGCCTCGGCGTCGCCGCCCTCGGCGAGCGCGGCGATCTGCGCGAGGCCCTCATCGACCTCGGTGGCGCCGAGGCGGCCCACCGGTCGCGCGATGAGGCCCGTTGCGATCGCTGAGGCGACCAATCGGCGCGGCATGATCGAGTCGCCGAGGCATCCGCGGCGGCCGCAACCGCAGACCGGCCCGTCGGGGTCGACGATGATGTGCCCCGCGTCGCCCGCGTTGTTCGTCGCACCCCGGACGGCCTCGTGCGCGATCGCCAAGCCCACGCCGACACCGGTGCCGTAGTAGAAGAACATGAAGTCATCGCGCTGATGCGGCGAACTCATCCAGAGCTCGGCGACCGTGGCGGCGGTCACGTCCTTCTCGAGCAGCACCGTCAGGCCGGTGGACTCCGCGAGAGCTTCCCTGAGGGCCACCCCGTGCCACCCCTCGAGGAGCGGCGGATCGAGGACGACACCTCGCTCGAGGTCGAGTGGGCCCGGCGCTGCGATTCCGACGCCGAGGACTCGTGAGCGCTCGACTCCCGCCTCGACGATGAGCGCCTCGATGGAATCCCGCATGCTCGCGATCACGCGATCGGGCGTGACATCCGAGGGGGTCCTCAGCGCCTGGTGCGCGACGACCCTCCCGTCGAGGTCCAGCACGACGTAGGTGATCACCGAGGGATCGAGATGCACGCCGATCGCATAGCCCCCGGATGGATCCAGCTCGAGGATGATGCGCGGCTTGCCGACACCGAGAATGCGCTGGCCCGCCTCACGGATGATTCCCTCATCGAGGAGACGGCGTGAGACGTTCGAGACGGTCTGCGCGCTCAGGCCGGTCTGCTCGGCGATCTCGACTCGGCTCAATCCGTCGCGGTTGCGCCGGATCGTGTCGAGGATCACGATCTGGTTGAATCCGCCCAGCGCATGAACGTTCGTGCCTCGTCGCATGCAACCCCCCTCGAGCAGTCTGTCACCAGTATGCCGCTCGGGGGCCGGTGCGATCTCGGGCGCGTCAGCGTGAGTTGAGCAGGGTCCACGCCTCGAGCGCCGCGGCCATCTCGGCCTGCTTCTTGCTCGAACCCTCGCCGGAGGCGGCGACGAGCTCGCCGACCGTGACGGTGGCGATGAAGTGCTTGTTGTGATCAGGGCCGCTCTCGGCGACCGAGTAGGACGGCGCAGGAGCGCCGCGCCGCGCCGCGATCTCTTGCAGGCTCGTCTTCGGGTCCATGGAGGCGCCGAATCGCGCCGGGTCCTGCATCAGCGGTGCCACGAGGCGCAACACGAGCGCGGTGGCAGCGTCGCCGCCGGCGTCGAGGTACACGGCGCCGATGATCGCCTCGACGGTGTCGGCGAGGATCGACGGCTTGTCGGCGCCACCCGTCATGGTCTCACCGCGGCCGAGGCGGATGAACCGGCCGATGCCGATTGAACGACCGACCTCGGCGAGCGCGACACTCGAAACGAGGCTCGCGCGACGCTTGGCCAGCTCGCCCTCGTCGAGATCGGGGTGGTCGTTGAAGAGCTTCACCGTCACGGCCTGCCCGAGGATCGAGTCGCCGAGGAACTCGAGGCGCTCGTTCGTCGGGATGCCGCCGTTCTCGTACGCGAATGACCGGTGCGTGAGCGCGAGGAGCAGCAGGGCAGGATCGATCTCGACGTGCAGCGTTCGCTGCAATTCGTCGAGCGTGCGATCCCGATGAGCGCTGGGCTCTGTTCCTGCGTGCTCCGTCGGCGTCACGACCGGTCGATCGGGAGTCTGCGGCCGACTAGACGTCGGCGACCTTGCGGCCCTTGTACTCGAGGAAGAGCGGCGTGCCCGCTGAGTCCTCGACGACCTTCGCGCGGTGCGGGAGGCTGTAGGTGACCTTGCCGTTCTCGACGGTCTTGACGAGCGTGGGGACCTCTGCCTTCCACTGCGCGCGGCGCATGTGGGTTCGGGCGCGTGACTTCTTCCGCTTCGGAACAGCCATGACTATCTCTCTCTCTGCTGGTCGGCCCCGGATTCGGCATCCGGACCGCTGTCTTCGGAAGCCTGGAACCCGGTGAGCGCGGCCCAGCGAGGATCGCTGTGCTCAGGGGTGACGAGTTCCGGATGATCGGCCAGTCGGAGCCCGGTCTCGGGGTCGAGACCTGGGCAATCCGGTCGGCACACCGGCTGGAACGGCAGTGCCAGCACTACCGCATCGCGGATGAGCGATTCAAGATCCACGTGGTCGTCTTGAACCTCATACTCGATTGCTTCTCCAGAATGATACCCGAAGAGCTCTTGGAACTCGACTTCGACCGGCAGGGCGATGTCGATGAGGCATCGCCCGCACTCGCCTTCGGCGACGGCGTCGACCTCGGTGGTCACGAGGATGCCCTCGTGCACGGACTCCAGTCGGGCGTCGACATCGAGTGCTGCGCCGCTGCGCACCGCGACGAGCCCCTCGCCCATCTGCTCGGCGACATCGACGGTGAACTGTTCCTCGCGCATCTCACCGGGACGGTTGATGAGATCGCGAACGTTCAGGTTGAGCGGTGAATGCTTCGTGGCCACGATCGACGATTCTACGCGCCGACGCGTGAACGTTCGCCGAAGAGCGCGCGTGCCCGCTCCAACAGGGAATGCGGCATGAACGTCGCGCGCGCGCGCTCGACCGGAGTGGCGTCGTCGGCGAGCGCAGATCGCGCCAGCGCGAGCTCGTCGAGGAGCCTCGCGCCGCCCGGGCCCGTCACGGCCGGCCCGTACCGCTCGCGCTCCACGGCGTCGCGGAGCGCGACGAGCGCGTCGCGCTGCGGCCCGGCCGCGAACGCCGGCCGCTCGCCGAGATGCGCCGCGAGGGCGCGCGGGGTCTCGGCGACATCGCCGCCCGCGTCGAAGTCGCGCGCCGAGGCCATGAGCTCCTCCCATGCGGCATCCGCCGGCCGTTCACCTCGACGCATGCGACCGTGACGGGTGATGCGCTGTCCCAGCCGCAACGCGGCCGGGAGGAGCAGGATGACGACGGCGAGGATCGCGAGCAGCGAGCCGCGCACCCACCACGTGTCGGCGCCGAAGGCACCGCCCGAGGGATTGGCCAGGCCGCGATCGGGATCGAGGTCGGAGCGATCGGCGGCGCCGGGCGTGGCGGGCGCTGCACTCTGGACCGGCGCGGTTCCGGCTTCGCCGGCGCCGGGCCGCGAGTAGTCGGGCACGCTGCCGCGTCCGGGCGTCGGCTCGAAGGGCACCCACCCGACCCCATCGAAGTACAGCTCGGGCCAGGCGTGCAGGTCGTGCGAGTCGACGTCGACGCGCTGCACGCCGTTGACGCGCTCCTGCGTCGGCGTGCCCTGCGTGTAGCCGATCGAGATGCGTGCGGGAATTCCGGCGTCGCGAGCGATCACCGCCATCGTGGAGGCGAAATGCACGCAATAGCCGGCCTTCGTCTCGAGGAACTGGGCGATGACATCGAAGCCGCCCCCGTCGTATCCCTCTTCGACGGGCGCCTCGGTCGAGTAGTCGAAGGCGGTCGAGCGCAGGAACGCCTGGATGGCGACCGCCGCGTCGTAGGGCGACGACGCTCCGGCAGTGACAGCTGCCGTGGTCTCGCCGATGATCGCGGGCATCTCCTCGGGCAGTTCGAGGAACTGGTCGAACTCCGCCGAGCGCGGAAGCTCGGCGTTGCGCAGCTGGGAGACGGTCGGCTCGACGACGAGCCGGTTCGCGCGGTAGCGCTGGCCGCCCGTGTTGGTGTCGACGCTGCGCACCGTGAGCGCTCGGTCGTCCCAGAACCACGAGCCGCTGAGCCCTTCGATGCTCGTGGTCGGGTACGGCACCGGGAGCCAAGTCGTGCGCACGTCGTCGACGATGACGTCGATCGGATGCTCCGCCGTCTCGACCTCGTCGGAGAGCCCGACGGGACGAGGCAGCTGATCGACGGTGTTGTCGCCGTCGACGGACGACTCGGTCGCGCCCCACACCTCTCCTTCGAAGCGATCGAGCGTCAGCAGCGTGAAGTAGGGGCGATCGGCCTCGCGGGCGAGGTAATGGAACGCGGGGCTCGCCTCGGGGCGCCGAAGGTCGCGCCCGAGGTCGATGAAGGGGCTCACGCCGCGGGCGAAGAGGTTGCCCTGGCCCGGTGAACCGAGCAGCAGGCTCGTCGAGATGCTCGGCGTGGACGCGGCGAGCACCGATGCGACGAGCAGGCCCACGACCGCGAGGCCGAGCGACGCGCCGAGCGTCGAGACGATGGGCACCCGCGCCGGCGGTACGACGGTGGCCGCATCGTCGCCGACGGGGTCGGCAGCGAGCGTGGCCCGTCGGCGCACGCGCACATCCACCCGGAGCAGGAGCAGGTACGCGGCGGCCGTCAGCACGAGCGTCGGCACGTCGGCACCCGCCTCGATGATGAACCCCGGGATGAGGGTCGGCACGAGCGCGGGCGCCGCAGCGAGGGCGGGCATGCGCACCGTCTGCACGAGCACGTCGGTGAGCACGGCGAGCAGGCCCACGCCGAACGCGAGCGCGAACGTGAGCGCCGGCACCGGAATCGCCGGCACCGATTGCTGCTCGATCGTGCGCGTCGCACCCGTGAGCAGTTCGCCGAAGACCTCGAAGGTGCTCTGCGTGGGGATGATCAGCGCGATGCTCGTGCCACCGCCGAACACGAGCGTGAGGAGCAGGAGCAGCGCGACGAGTTCGAGCACCGGGACGAGGGACGCCGGGGTGCGGATGGATCGGAGTCCGGCGCCCGTGAAGAGCGTGCCCGCCGCGATGAACGCGCAGAGCCACCACCACCCGCTGCCGGCGATGAGCGGGCCGAGCGCCATCGTCGCCACGACGAGAAGCAGGAACGACGCAGCCGTGAGGGCCAGTCGTTGCCCCCGCGAGAGCGGGGCGGGGTCAGGGCGCATCCGCCACCCCCTCGGTCTCGACGGCGAGCGGGCTGGCCGCCGCGGCGAATCGCGTGCGCGCCGGCGCGGCGGTGCCGGACCACGCCGCCCCGATCTCGCCAGGGCGGCGCACGCGCACCACGCGCCAGTCGGCGTGCTCGAGCGCATCGACGATGCGGGCCGAGACGCCCTCGGTGACGAAGGCGACGGCCGGCTCGAACGTGGGTCGCAAGGCGACGAGCGTGCGGGCATCGCGTTCGTCGGGGTCGACGAGCACCGCGAAGCCGGGCATGCGCGCCTCACGCGCTCGCGGCGCCGCACCGCCGGCATTCTCGGCCGACGCCGCCTCGTCGCCGCCCGGGCTCGTCGGGCCCTCCAGCCGTGCAAGGTCTTCGAGGAACATCCGATCGCCGCCCGGCATGCGGTAGCCGCTCGCGGATTCGGTGGACAGCGCACCGCGCTCGGGGTCGCCGACGCGATCGCAGCGCACCCGGAACCCGCGCTCGAGCAGGTGAACGCCGATCGAGGCCGTGACCTCCACGCCCAGCTCGAAGCCGAAGTGCACTCCCGCGTCGCCCTCGCGCCGCAGCGAGGACACCCGGGGTCGCCCGGCGAGCGTGGTGTCGAGGATGATGCGCGCCTCGGGGTCGCCGCGCTGCTCCTCTTCGCGCACCATGAGCTCACCGCGACGAGCCGTCGCCGCCCAGTTCACACGTCGCAACGGGTCGCCGTAGCGGTATTCGCGGGCGATGAGCTCATCGGAGTTCGGGTGCGAGAGCCGCCTCAGGCCGTGCAGCACCCCGTCGACGCTCGCGGCGGAGCCGAGCGCCGCGTCGAGCGGCGTCACGCGAGGCGTCACGACGACCTCATGGCCGCTGCCGACCTGCCGTTCGATGCGGGCGAGTCCGAACGGGTCGGTGATGCCGACGCGCAGCGGCCCGATCTGGTACACGCCGCGTCGCGGCATCCGTACCCGGTACTCGACGCGCACGGTGTCGTCACCCGAGGGCAGCACTCCCTCGTATGGGCCGATCGCGGGCAGCACCGCTTCGGCGGGGGCCGTGAGCGGTTCGGGCACCTCGTCGCGCCAGTGCGCGCCGTCGAACGTGCGCCGTGAGCGGTTCTGCACCGTGAGCGAGACCCGGGTGGCGCCTCCGGCACCCACCACGGGCGGCGCGAAGAGCCGCGTCACCGCAAGGTAGGGCGAACGGAGCTGCACGAACAGGGCCGCGACGATCGGCATCGCGATGCCGACGAACGCGAGCAGGAGGATGTCACGCAGGTCGAACCACAGCGACACGGCGAGGAGGAGGGCGCCGACCACGACGAGCGCACCGCCGCGGCCGGTGAGCCGCGGCCAGGCGGCCCGAAGAGAGCGGGGGCGTCTCATCGGTCAACTCCTTCGCGCGCTGCCCACCGGAATGGGCGTCTCGCCCACGATGCGACGCACGATGGCGTCGATGAGCGGCCCGCTGTCGCGGTCGTGCGCGCCGATCGCGCGGCTCGTGGGAACGAGGCGGTGTGCGAGCACGGGAACGGCGAGGGCGTCGACATCGTCGGGCAGCACGAAGTCGCGCCCGTGCATGGCGGCGTGGGCCTTCGCCGCGCGGATGAGCTGCAGCGTCGCACGGGGGCTCGCGCCGAGACGGAGCTGCCGGTCTTCGCGGGTCGCCCTGGCGAGGTCGACCGCGTACTCCTTGACCGGCGGCGAGGTGAAGACGTGCTGCACGGCGCCGATCATGCCCCGGAGCTCGACGAGGCTCACGACCGGGCCGAGGTGCTCGAGCGGACTCGACGTCTCGCGGGTGGCGAGCATCGCGAGCTCGTCGAGGGCGGCGGGATAGCCCATCGAGATGCGCGCCATGAACCGGTCGCGCTGCGCCTCGGGCAACGGGTACGTGCCCTCCATCTCGACCGGGTTCTGGGTGGCCACGACGGTGAACGGGGGCTCGAGCCGATAGGTCGTGCCGTCGGCCGTGACCTGGCGCTCCTCCATGCACTCGAGGAGCGCGGACTGCGTCTTCGGGCTCGCCCGGTTGATCTCGTCGCCGATCACGATGTTCGCGAACACGGGGCCGCGCTTGAACTCGAAGCGTCGGCTCGACTGGTCGAACACCGAGACGCCCGTCACGTCGCTCGGAAGCAGGTCGGGGGTGAACTGGATGCGGCTGACGGTCGCGTCGACCGAGCGGGCGAGGGCCTTCGCGAGCATCGTCTTGCCGACGCCGGGCACGTCTTCGATGAGGAGGTGGCCCTCGGCCAGGAGCACCGTGAGCGATGCCGTGACGGCGTCGCGCTTTCCGGCGATGACCGCCTCGACGTTCTGCACGATCGCAGCCGCGAGCGAACCCACCTCGTCGATGCCCATCGGCTCCGCCGGTGTCGCCTCGTCGGGGCCGTTCATCGTCAACGCCGCTTCGGTCATTGGGTCATCGCCGCCTGGAGGTAGTCGGCGACCACGGGAGGCACGTAGGGGGCGACGTCGCCCCCGAGCGCCGCCACCTGCCGAACGAGTGAGCTGGAGACATGGGCATTGCCGGGATCGGGGAGGAGGAACACCGTCTCGACGCCCGCGAGGTGCCGGTTGACGATGGCCATCGGCGTCTCGTAGGCGACGTCGAGCTGCGAGCGGATGCCCTTCACGAGCACGGATGCCCCGACGTCGGTGCAGTAGTCGACGAGCAGGCCCATGCTCCACGATGCCACCACGATGCGACCCACGATGCCCGCATCGGCAACGGCCCGCTCGATGAGCGCGACACGCTGCGAGATGGGCAGGAGCGCCGACTTGTCGGGGTTGTGCACCACGACGACGTGCAGCTCGTCGTAGAGCCCCGCGGCCCGTTCGATGACGTCGAGATGGCCGCGCGTGACGGGGTCGAACGATCCTGGGACGACGGCGATCCGCTGCATACGAATCAGCGTAGTGCGCGGAGGCCTTCGTGGCAGGGCCTGTGCAGAGTCTCAGCCCTTGCTCAGGTATCCGCTGGCCTCGGCGTCGAGTCGGCGGCGCACGGCGGCGGCGAGGGCGCGGTGCTCGGTGAGCCGGGGGTCGCTCGCCAGCAGCTCCTGCGCGAGCGAACGGGCGTCGGCGATCACGTCGCCGTCGCGCGCCACGCGGAGCAGGCGCAGCGACGAGCGGCCGCCCGACTGGGTCGCGCCGAGCACGTCGCCCTCCTGGCGGAGCTCGAGGTCGACCCGGGCGAGCTCGAACCCGTCGAGCGTGGCGGCGACGGCCTCGACCCGCTGCAGCGCCACCGAGCCCGCCGGTGCCGACGTGACGAGGAGGCAGAGCCCTGGGACCGACCCCCGGCCCACACGACCGCGAAGCTGATGCAGTTGCGACACCCCGAACCGATCGGCGTCGACGACCACCATGACGCTCGCGTTGGGAACGTCGACGCCGACCTCGATGACCGTCGTCGCGACGAGCACGTCGAGCTCGCCCGCCGCGAAGCCGCGCATCGTCGCGTCCTTCTCGTCGGCGCTCATGCGCCCGTGCAGCGGGGCGATGCGCGAGCCGGCGAAGGCCGGATGTGCGCGCAGCTCGGCGAGCACCGAGGCGACGGATGCCGCGGGCGTCGCGGCATCCGTCTCGTCGCCGCTCTCGCCGCCGTCGTCTTCGGCGACCCGCGGCTCGATCGCCGGGCAGACGACGAAGCCCTGCCGCCCCTGTGCGAGCTCCTCGGCCAGTCGCTGCCAGATGCGCGCCCGCCACGCCGGCCGCGCGGCGAGCGGCACGACGTGCGACTCGATGCCCGCCCGGCCGGCAGGGAGCTCGCGAATGGTGGAGACGTCGAGGTCGCCGAACACCGTCATCGCGACGGTGCGCGGGATCGGGGTGGCGGTGAGCACGAGCACGTGCGGCGGGTGCTTGCCCTTGAGGCGCAGCGCCTCACGCTGCTCGACGCCGAAGCGATGCTGCTCGTCGACGACGACGAGGCCGAGGTCGGCGAACGAGACGGTCTCGCCGATGAGGGCGTGCGTGCCCACCACGATGCGCGACTGCCCGGCAGCGGCGCGCAGCATCGCCTTCTTGCGTTCGGCCATCGGGAGCTGGCCGGTCAGGAGTGTCGGCATGAGCTCGGCGGAGAGCTCGGGGCCGAGCATCCGCACGATCGAGCGCAGGTGCTGGCCGGCGAGCACCTCGGTCGGGGCGAGGAGCGCCGACTGCCCGCCTGAGTCGGCGACGGCGAGCATCGCACGGAGCGCAACCACGGTCTTGCCGGAGCCCACCTCGCCCTGGATGAGCCGGTTCATGGGCACCGGATGGGCGAGGTCGTCGGCGACCTCTGCGCCGACGGAGACCTGGTCGCCGGTGAGCTCGAATGGGAGGGCGGCATCGAAGCGCTCGAGTGCACCCCCCGGCGACGGATGCCTCGCGGTGGTCGTGTGCGCGCGCAGCTCGGCGCGCCGCTCGAGGAGCGCCGTCTGCAGCACGAACGCCTCGGTGAATCGCAGGGTGCGGCGCGCCGACTTCCAGTCGGACTCGTTCGCCGGGCGGTGCACCGCCTCGAGCGCCTCGCGCTGGCCGAGCAGTGAGCGGCTCTCGCGCACCGCGGCGGGCACCGGGTCGTCGACGGGGCCGAGGCCGTCGAGGAGCAGCGCGATCGACTTCGCGAGCTGCCAGCTCGCGAGCGTGCCGGTCGCGGGGTAGATGGGGATCGGCGACTCGGCCCAGCGCTTCGCCGCTTCATCGTCGGCCGAGAGCTGCGTGGTCTCGTCGAAGAGCTCGTAATCGGGATGCGCGAGCTGGCGGGCCCCCTTGTAGTCGCCGACCTTGCCCGCGAAGATCCCGCGTGCGCCGGGCTTCAACTCGCGTGCGCGCCACGCCTGGTTGAAGAAGGTGAGGGTGAGGATGCCGGTTCCGTCGGAGATCTTCGCCTCGAGGATGGAGCCCCGCCGCGAGCGCATCGTCCGTTCGCGCACCTCGAGCACCTCCGCGACGATCGTCACGTTCTCATCGAGCGGCAGCGAGGCGAGCGCCGTGAGCTCGCCCCGGAGGGCGTAACGGCGCGGATAGTGCGCGAGCAGCTCGCCGACGGTGAGGTAGCCGAAGGCGCGCTCGACCGCCTGCGCCGTGCGCCCGCCGAGCGCCCCCGCGAGCTTCGTGTCGAGCGAGTAGGCGCCGACGAGCGACGGCGCGTCGTCGCCGACGCCGGCGCGCGCACCACCGGCGCCCGCGGCATCCGCTTCGTCGGCCGTCATGCCTCGATCGTAGGCGCCGCCCCCGTCAGCGCGGCCAGCTCGGCCTGCACGTACGGGTCGTCGGGGCGTGCGGCGGCCAGGGCGCGCTGCACCTCGAGCGCCTCATCGGTGCGACCGAGTGAGCGGAGGCACCGCGCCACCGACCAGCGGGCGACATGCCGCTGCTCTGCCGTGCCGTAGGCGTCGGCGACTTCGACGGCCTGCTCGAAGTGCGTGAGGGCCGCCGCCGCACGACCGCTGTCGTGCATCGTCCAGCCGAGGTTGTTGTGCAGGGCGACGCCCCAGCGCAGCACGCGCGGATCGCGCACGCCGGCGAGCACGTCGAAGCCCTCTGCGGCCCACTCCTCCTCGTGGCCGGCGTCGTGCAGCGCCAGCATGTGCAGCGCGTCGAGCACGAGGAAGGGCGAGCCGGCGAGCGCCGCCTCGCGAACGCCGCGGGTGAGCTCGGGCACTGCGTCGGCGGGTCGCCCGCCGGACGCCACGATGCGGCCCCGCTCGATCGCCACGCGTGCCCGGATCTCTGCAGCGTCGCGTTCGGGCGCGGCGGTGGCCGGCGGCTCCGCCGCGAGCGCGTCGAGCACGGCGGTCGCCTCGTCGGCACGGCCCTGGATGCCGAGGGCACGCGCCAGCTGCGTCGTCATGACGGCGCGCACGTGGGCGGGGTGTTCGTCGTCGTCGGCGGCCTCCCGGAACCGCTCCTCACTGCCGGCGGGATCACTGAAATCCCACAGCCGGTCGATCATCTGCTGCTCATCGCCTCGATGGCGGGACGGTTCGGCGGGCACCTGGTCGGTCGAGTCATCCACCCCTCCATCATGGCAGCGCCGAGCGATGGCTCGATATGCTGCCGGAAGCATGACCCGCATCATCGCCGGATTCGCCGGCTCCCTCACCCTGCACGTGCCCCGCTCGGGCACGCGTCCGACGAGCGACCGCGTGCGCGAGGCGATCTTCTCCGCGCTCGAGTCCCGCGACGCGATCGAGGGCGCCAGTGTCGTCGACCTGTACGCCGGGTCCGGCGCGCTCGGCCTCGAGGCGGCGAGCCGCGGCGCCGCCGAGGTGGCGCTCGTCGAGCGGGCGAAACCGGCTGCCGAGGTCTGCAAGCGCAACGCCGACGCCGTGCAGCGCGCCGCCCGCGGCCATGCCGCCGTGCGCATCCGAGTCATTCCCCGTCCGGTGGCGACCTACCTCGAGGGCGCCGCGGGCGGCATCGACCTCGCGTTCATCGACCCGCCCTACGAACTCGGCGAGGCCGCCCTCACGCGCGACCTCGAGCTGCTCGCGCCGCTGCTCACCGACGACGCGATCGTCGTCGTCGAGCGCAGCGCACGCTCGCCCGAGCCCGCCTGGCCCGCCGGCATCGAGGTCGACCGGCGGCGCGACTACGGCGAGACGACGCTCTGGTGGGCCGGCCGCGCGCCGCGTCAGCCGGTTCGGCCATCCCAGCCCGAGTAGGGATCCCAACCGAGCGTGTCGATCGGCCGCCCGTCGACGCTGAGCACTCCGGATGCCGCGGTGACCAGTCCGATCGTCATGAACGGCTCCGGCACCGAGGTGTCCGGCGGGAACGTGGCCAGCAGGCCGTGGTCCTCCGCGCCGGCGAGCGCGATGCGCGCGTCGGGGCCGAGCGCCCCGCCGTCGAAGTCGATGCCGACGCCGCTGGCCTCCGCGATGCGCCGCGCATCGCGAGCGAGGCCGTCGGAGACGTCGAGCATCGCCGTGGCGCCGGCGAGGGCCGCGACGACGCCGGCCGCGACCGGCGGGGCCGGAGCGAGCTGCGCACGCACGAGCTCGGGATGCCGCGAGCGCAGGTCGTCGGCGAGGGCGGCATCGGGCTCCCCCGTCGCATCGGTCGCCTCGGCGAAGAGCAGGGCGAGGCCTCGGGCGGCATCGCCACGCACGCCGGCGTGTGCGACGACATCGCCGGCCCGCGCGCCCGAACGCAGCACCGGTGAACGCCCCGCGAGGTCGCCGAACGCGGTCACGGCGAGGGTGAGCACCGGCGACGCCGAGAGGTCGCCGCCCACCACTCCCGCGCCGGGCGCGAGCGCCGCGAGACCCTCTCGGAGTCCGTCGGCGATGCCTTCGAGCACCGACACGTCGGTCGACGGGGGCGCGGCGATCGCGACGACGAGCGCGGTCGGCCGCGCGCCCATGGCGGCGACATCCGTGAGATTCGTCGCGGCGGCCTTCCAGCCGAGCTCGAAGGGGGTCGACCAGGCGAGCCGGAAGTCGGGACCGTGCACCATCAGGTCGGTCGTGACCACGAACCGGCCGTCGGCGGCGTGCACGAGGGCCGCGTCGTCGCCGGCCCCGAGAATCGCGGCGTCGCCCGGCCTGAGGCGCGGAAGGATGCGCGCGAGCACCGCGTCCTCGCCGAGCTCTGCCACGGTCGCGGTTTCGGCCGCGGCATCCGCTCGCTCATGGCCCAGCTCAGGATCCGGCGCGGTCATGCCTCTCACGGTAGCCTGAACGGGATGCCTCACCCAGTCGTGCCCTCGCCGCGCCGCGGGCGCATCCACCGTCTCGCCGCCGTCACCTCGGCGCTCGCGGGCGCCCTCGTGCTCTGCGGGTGCAGCCAGACCGTCCCCGTCGATCCCGCGCCGCAGGCGAGCGACGCCGACTGTGCAGCCGTCGTCGTCCGCCTGCCCGACGTCATCGGGGCGGGCACCGATGCCGAGCAGCCCAAGCGTGAGACGAACGCGCAGGGCACCGGCGCCTGGGGCACCCCCGCGTCGGTGGTGCTGCGCTGCGGCGCGCCCGTGCCGGGCCCCACCACGCTGCGCTGCGTGAGCGTCGATGGCGTCGACTGGATCGTCGACGAGAGCGACGCGCCCCGCTACCTCTTCACCACCTACGGGCGCACGCCCGCCGTCGAGGTGCTCGTCGACAACGACGTCGTCTCGGGCACCACGGCGATCGCCGACCTCTCGCCCGCCGTCGCCGTCATCCCGGCCGTCGACGCGTGCACGTCGGTCGATGACGCCATCGACGCGCCCGACGACTAGCGGGGTCCTCGGGCGTGCCCGACCTCGATGAGCTCGCCGATCAGGTCGGCGTAGCTGAGCCCCGAATTCTGCCAGCAGGTCGGGAACATCGAGATCGGCGTGAAGCCGGGCATCGTGTTGATCTCGTTGACGACGAACCCCTCGCCCGTGAGGAACACGTCGACGCGGGCGAGGCCCTCGCCGCCGACCGCCTCGAATGCGCGGCGAGCAATGCGCTGCAGCTCGAAGAGCTCGCCGTCGCCGAGGTCGGCAGGGCAGATCAGTTCGACGCCCGGGGCATCGAGGTACTTGGCCTCGAAGTCGTAGAACGCGCGTCCGGTGACGACGACCTCGCCGGCGACGCTCACCCCGATTCCGGTGCCGTCGCTCCCCTCGAGCACCCCGCACTCGATCTCCCGGCCCTCGACGGCCGCCTCGACGAGCACCGAGCGGTCTTCGGCGAAGGCGACGTCGAGCGCCCCGTCGAGCTCGGCCCAGTCGTCGACCTTCGTGACGCCGACCGAGGAGCCGGCCCGCGCCGGCTTGACGAAGACCGGCAGGCCGAGCGCGCGCGTGCGCCGCTGCCAGAGCTCGGGGTCGGCCTCGAGCGCGCCACGTGTGAGCGTCACCCACGGCGCGACCTGGATGCCGGCCCCCTCGAGCACCGTCTTCGTGAAGTGCTTGTCCATGCCGATCGCCGACGCGAGCACGCCGTTGCCGACGTACGGCAGGCCGAGGAGCTCCAGCAGCCCCTGCACCGTGCCGTCTTCGCCGAAGCGACCGTGCAGGATCGGGAAGACCACGTCGACGTCGCCGAGCGAGCGCTCGCCGGCGGCGTCGACCACGCGGAGCTCGCGCGATGCAGCGCTCTCGGGCCAGCGCACCCGGGTGTCGTTGTCGGCGACCTCGGGCAGCGCATCGGGATCGAGGGCGAACCGCGCCGGGTCATCCGATTCCAGCACGTAGGCGCCGTCGCGGGTGACCCCGACCGGGATCACCTCGTAGCGATCACGATCGATCGCTCCCAGCACTCCCCCCGCCGTTGCGCAGCTGATCGAATGCTCGCTTGAACGCCCGCCGAAGAGCAGAACCACCCTGAGCTTGTCCATCGATCGTCCTTTCGCCCTGCGGCTCGTCATCGGTCGTGAGGTGGGGCGCGATGTCCCGCGGGTCGAGCGTGCCGGCGAGCACCTGCCGCACCTGCTCGACGATGGGCATCTCGACGCCCTTCGCCCGGGCGAGCTCGAGGATCGGCGCGACCGATGCGAGCCCCTCGGTGGTCTGCTGCATCTGGTGCACGACGTCGTTCAGGTGATAGCCCTGGCCGAGCAGCCGGCCCGCGGTGTTGTTCCGCGAGAGCGGCGACTGGCTCGTGGCGATGAGGTCGCCGAGCCCGGCGAGTCCCGCGAGCGTCTCGGGCTGGGCACCATAGGCGACCGCGAAGTCCGTCATCTCGACGAGGCCGCGCGTGATGATCGACGCCTTCGTGTTGTCGCCGTAGCCGACGCCGTCGACGATGCCGATCGCGACGGCGATGAGGTTCTTCAGCACGCCGGCGAACTCGGTGCCGATCACGTCGGTGTTCACGAAGCTGCGGAAGTAGCGATTGCGGGCGATGGATGCCACAGCCTGCGCGGTCTCGAGGCTCGTCGATGAGACGACCGCCGCGGTGGGCTGCTCCTTGGCGATCTCGAGGGCGAGGTTGGGGCCCGAGACCACCGCGATCTGCGACGGATCGATCGGCAGCATCTCGGCGATGACCTCGCTCATGCGCAACCCGGTGGCCTTCTCGACGCCCTTCATGAGCGACACGACGGTGGCCTCGGCGTGGAGGTGCGGTGCGATGACCTTCAGGTTCTCGCGCAGCGACTGACTCGGCACCGAGATGTACACCTGCTCGGCCCCGGCGAGGGCGAGGTCGAGGCGGCTCGTGGCACGGAGTCCGAGCGGCAGGTTCACTCCCGCGAGGTAGTCGCTGTTGCGCTTCGCCTCTTGGATCTCGCGCGCGAGCTCGGGGCGGCGCGCCCAGATGACCACGTCGGCCCCGCCGTCGGCGAGGATCTTCGCGAACGTCGTGCCCCAGCTGCCCGCGCCGAGGACGGCGACCCGCTTGCCATGGCCCTTGCGGCCCTGCGTCCTAGTCTTCAAGTCTGCCGGTCTCCTTCTGGCCGTGGGCCGTGGGGTCCCAGCGCTGCGGCGGGGCGGGCTCGCCTCGCACCTCGCCGAGGAGCGCGGCGATGGCGTCCATGAGCTCGGCGGTGGCCTTCAGGAGCGACGACTGGTCGAGCGGCCGACCGCGGTAGGCGCCGAGGTCGAGCGGCTCGCCGATGATGACGTCGATGGTCTTGCGGGGGAAGAGGCTGAGCTTCTTGCCATAGCGGGGCATCAGGGCCTGGGTGCCCCAGTGCGCGACCGGGATGATCGGGATGCCGCGTTCGAGCGCGATGCGCACCGCTCCGGTCTTGCCGCGCATCGGCCACAGGTCGGGGTCACGCGTGAGCGACCCCTCGGGATACACGACCACGAGGCGGCCCTTCTCGACGAGCTCCTCCGCGGCGCGCAGCGCAGCGTGACTCTTGCTGCCCGCACGCTCGACCGGGATCTGCCCCGACGTGCGGAGGAGCCACCCGAGCAGCGGGTTCTTGAACAGCGACGCCTTGGCGAGGAACCGCGGCGCCCGTCCGAGTTTCCAGCTCACCACGCCGATGACGACCGGATCGATCTCGCTGTAGTGGTTGGGGGCGAGCACGAACGCGCCGCTCTGCGGCATCCGCTCAGGATGATGGAACCGGAATCGCACCGCCAGGTTCATGATGGGCAGCACGAGGGCGGCGAGCAACCAGAAGAACGAGGGCCGGCGGGTCTCCGAACGTGCCTTCACAGCAGCGTGGGGAGGCGAGTCGTCGTGTGGCACTCCCCCATTATGCTTCGAGTTCGAAGTCCGCCCCGAGGAGCTCGAGCTTCGTGATGAAGTTCTCGTAGCCACGGGCGATGATCCCGACGTTCGACACCGTCGAGCGGCCGTCGGCCGTGAGCGCCGCGATGAGGTGGCTGAAGCCGCCCCGAAGGTCGGGCACCTCGATGTCGGCGCCGGTCAGGTGCGTCGGACCGGAGATGACCGCGGAGTGCTGGAAGTTGCGCTGGCCGAACCGGCACGCCCCTGCCCCGAGGCACTCCTTGTGCACGTCGATCGACGCACCCATCTCGACGAGTGCGTCGACGAAGCCGAAACGCTGTTCGTACACGGTCTCGTGCACGATCGAGACGCCGTGCGCCTTCGTGAGGGCCACGACGAGCGGCTGCTGCCAATCGGTCATGAACCCCGGGTGCACGTCGGTCTCGATGATGACCGGCTTCAGCTCGCCGCCCGGGTGGAAGAAGCGGATGCCGTCTTCCTGGATCTCGAAGTCGCCGCCGACCTTGCGGAAGACGTTGAGGAAGGTGAGCATCTCGGCCTGACGTGCACCGCCGACGAAGATGTCGCCGTCGGTCGCGAGGGCGGCAGCGGCCCAGCTGGCAGCCTCGTTGCGGTCGAAGAGCGCACGGTGCGTGTAGCCGTCGAGCTTCTCGACGCCCTCGATGCGGATGACGCGGTCGGTGTCGACCGTGATGATCGCGCCCATCTTCTGCAGGATGTTGATGAGATCCATGATCTCGGGCTCGATGGCTGCGCCCGAGAGCTCGGTGATGCCGTCGGCCAGCACCGCGGTCAGCAGCACTTGCTCGGTGGCTCCGACGCTCGGGTAGGGCAACGACACCTTCGCGCCGTGCAGCCCGCTCGGCGCGGACATTCGGATGCCGCTCGGGAGCTTCTCGATGATGGCACCGAAGTTGCGCAGCACCTCGAGGTGGTAGTCGATGGGGCGGTCGCCGATGCGGCAGCCGCCGAGGTCGGGGATGAACGCCTCGCCCAGGCGATGCAGGAGCGGACCGCAGAAGAGGATCGGGATGCGCGACGAACCCGCGTGCGCGTCGATGTCTGCCATGTGCGCCGTCTCGACCGCCGATGGGTCGAGGATGAGCTCGCCGTCGACCGCGCCGTCGGTCACGGTCACGCCGTGCACCTCGAGCAGGCCTCGCACGATGCGCACATCGCTGATGTTGGGAACGTCTTTGAGCACGCTCGGCGTGTCACCGAGGATCGCGGCGACCATCGCCTTCGTGACGAGGTTCTTCGCGCCCTTGAGCTCGATGCGGCCGCGAAGCGGCTTGCCCCCGTTGATGGTGATCTTGTCGACCTGCAACCCGACCGCCGTTCCGTGGTTCTTGGCGTCCTGCCCGAGTGTGTTCACAGACTCCCTGATTCTGCCGGCTCCCTGATGGGAAGCGTCTTCGGCCGCCAAGCTTCTCGATGTGATTCGAACTCGGCGATGGCGTTCTCGTCCCGGAGGGTGAGGCCGATGTCGTCGAGCCCCTCGAGAAGCCTCCACCGAGTGTAGTCGTCGATGTCGAACGGCACGGTGAGCGCACCGGCGCTCACCCTACGCTCAACCAGATCGACCGTCACCGCTATTCCCGGCTCCCCCTCGATCGCCTCCCAGAGGCGCTCGACCGCCTCGTAGGCGACCTGCGCGGCGACGAGTCCCTGCTTTCCGGAATTGCCGCGGAAGATGTCGCCGAACCTCGAGCTGATGACGACGTCGAAGCCGTAGTCCCTGAGCGCCCACACGGCGTGCTCACGGCTCGATCCGGTACCGAAGTCGGGGCCTGCGATGAGAATGCGGGCTCCCGCGAACTCGGGTCGGTTCAGCACGAAATCGGGGTCCTGGCGCCAGGCGAAGAACAATGCGTCTTCGAAGCCGGTCTTCGTGACCCGCTTCAGGAAGACGGCGGGGATGATCTGGTCGGTGTCGACGTTGGAGCGTCGCAACGGCACGGCAGTGCCCGTGACAGTGGTGATCTTCTCCATGGTCATTCGCCCTTCGGCTCGCTCGAGCCCTCGAGATCCCACGGACCCGAGAGCGTGCCCCTGATGGCCGTGGCGGCCGCCACGAGCGGCGACACGAGGTGGGTGCGGCCGCCCTTGCCCTGCCGGCCCTCGAAGTTGCGGTTGGAGGTCGAGGCGCAGCGTTCGCCGGGCGCGAGCTGGTCGGGATTCATGCCGAGGCACATCGAGCACCCCGCGAACCGCCATTCGGCGCCGAACTCCTCGATCACCTTGTCGAGGCCCTCCGCCTCGGCCTCGAGCCGGACCCTCGCCGATCCGGGCACGACCATGACGCGGACGCCATCGGCCTTGTGCTTGCCCTTGATGACCGAGGCGAAGGCCCGCAGGTCCTCGATGCGGCTGTTCGTGCACGAGCCCATGAAGACCGCGTCGACACGGATGTCCTTCAGCGGCGTTCCGGGCTCGAGGGCCATGTACTCGAGGGCGCGCTCGGCGGCGGCGCGCTCGTGCTGGTCGGCGATCGTGGCCGGGTCGGGCACCGACTCGCTGAGCGAGACGCCCTGTCCGGGATTGGTGCCCCACGTGACGAACGGCTCGAGCGTGTCGGCGTCGATGGAGACCTCGGCGTCGAACGTCGCTCCGTCGTCGGTCGCGAGCGTCTGCCAGTATTCGACGGCGGCGTCCCAGTCGGCGCCCTCGGGTGCGTGAGCGCGACCCTTGAGATACGCGTAGGTCGTGGCATCCGGTGCCACCATGCCGGCCCGGGCGCCGGCCTCGATCGACATATTGCAGACCGTCATGCGGCCGTCCATCGAGAGGGCCCGGATGGCGCTGCCGCGGTATTCGAGCACGTAGCCCTGCCCGCCACCGGTGCCGATCTTGGCGATCACGGCGAGGATGATGTCTTTCGCCGTGACGCCCGGGCGGAGGCTGCCCTCGACGTTGATGGCCATCGTCTTGAACGGCTTCAACGGGAGCGTCTGTGTGGCGAGCACGTGCTCGACCTCGCTCGTGCCGATGCCGAACGCCATGGCGCCGAAGGCGCCGTGCGTTGAGGTGTGCGAATCGCCGCAGACGACCGTGATGCCGGGCTGCGTGAGCCCGAGCTGCGGGCCGACGACGTGCACGATGCCCTGCTCGACGTCGCCGAGCGAGTGCAGTCGGATGCCGAACTCGGCAGCATTGCGCCGGAGCGTCTCGATCTGCGTGCGGCTCGTCGGATCGGCGATGGGCTTGTCGATCGCGAGCGTCGGCGTGTTGTGGTCTTCGGTCGCGATCGTGAGATCGGGACGCCGCACCGGCCGGCCGGCCAGCCGGAGGCCGTCGAACGCCTGCGGACTCGTGACCTCGTGCACGAGGTGCAGGTCGATGTAGATGAGGTCGGGCGTGCCGTCCTCGCCCTTCTTGACGAGATGGGCTTCCCAGACCTTCTCGGCCAGGGTGCGCGGGCGATCGCCCGAAGCTGTGATGGTGTTCATGCGTTCGTCTTCCTCAGGTTCAGGGGTCAGCCGACGACGGACTCCGCGACGGGAAGGCTAGAACGAAGCCCCGTCGCGGCACCGAAGAAGTCGTGGAGCGCGCACGCCCCCAGATTACACCGTGTCGCCGGGGAGTCGTTGCACACGCAACTCGAGGTCACCGAGCAGGATGGACGCTCCCGGCGGGACGACCGCCGGAATCCCCGGGGCGAGCTCGTGCAATTCGACATCGGCGGTTCGGATGCGCACACCGTTGGTGGAGTGGAGATCGGTCACCGACACGCCGTCGGGCGCCGCATCGACGAGCGCGTGGGTCTTCGACACCGATCGCGCCGGATCGACGACCGGGACCGGCTTCGCGTCGGCATACGGTGACACCGCGACCGGGTCTCGGCCGAGCACGAGACGACCTGCGACGACGACATCGAACTCCCGCTCGCCCGTCAGGCGCCACGGCCCGGGCGAGGCCTCGGCAGCCACCGGCGCCGGAGGCGGGCCCGGCATGGGATGTACCGACGGCATCTGCGAGGGGACCGCCCGCGGCGGCGCCGCCGGGACGAAGGTCGGCAGCACCCGGCCGGGCGCGGCTTGCACCGTGCGTTCGGGCTCGGTGTGCTCGGGCGCAGGAGGCACCAACCCCGGAGGGGGAACGATGAAATCGGGCGCGGCCACGCAACCACTTTAGCGGCGCGAGCGGATCCGATAGCGGCTGATGACGCGGCGGATGCGTCCGGCGGCGCCGTAGATGGCAGCGGTCGCGGCATCCGCCTCGGTCCAACGTGCGGTGACGACCTCGTCGCTCACCTCGACGCCGCCGAACACGTCGCGATCGATCGTCGCCGCGAGGGACGCGAGTCGCACCGGTTCTGACGGGCGATCGCCGGGCGACCCGGGCGATCCGGTCGCCGTCGGCCGCTCGAGCCCCTGATCGACCGCCTGTCGCTCGAGCACCCGCGCCGACTGGAGCCGCGTGCCGCGATCGGGCGGTTCGAAGCCGAGTTCCGCGTATCGGTCGACCAGCTCCTCCCAGGCGCCTGCGGCGCGCCGGTCGTTGGCCCCGCGCAGTCGCTTCTGGCGACGACGCCGCTTCGCGAGAGCCACGGCGAGGATCGGCAGGAACACGATCAGGAGCGGGATGCCGAGGACACCGGTCACGAGCCAGACCCAGCCGGGCACGACGAACGCCTCGTCGCGATCATCCTTCGTCTCGTCGATCTCGACCGTCGTGAGGAGGTCGTCCTCGATCTCCTCCGCCCGCGGGGGCTGTCGGACCTGCGGCTGCGGCTCGGACTTCGGCTTGGGCGTCTGCTCCTGCGGCACGTCGACCTGGTCGGGCGTGGGGCGGAAGGAAACCCATCCCACCCCTTCGAACGGCACCTCGACCCAGGCCGTCACGTCACCACCGGTGACTTCGACACTGCCGCCGTCGGCGGGCACCTCGGGCGCGAAGCCCATGACCACCCGTGCCGGATACCCGAGGTGACGGGCCATCAGCGCCATGGCGGAGGCGTACTGCTCCTCATCGCCGACCATCTGGGTCCGTGTGAAGAGCTCGATGATGCGATCGGCACCGTGCCCGGCACGTGACGGGACGGTATCGGACGCGAGCCCGTGGCTGAGGAATCCGCCGGTCTTGAGCGCACGTTCGATATTTCGCAGCTGCTCGATCGGGCTCACGGCGTCGCCCACGAACTCGTCGGCCTTCGCGGCGATCACGTCGGGTGAGTTCACCACGGCCGGGAGGGTCAGGCTCGCCACCGGCACGTCGACGAGCTCCTCGAGCTCGGGTTCGAGCTGGATGCGCGCGTCGACGAGATACCTGGCACCGTCGCCGATGCCGCTCGTCAGCACTGCCGTTCCGGCGGCGGGGTTGTACCGCAGGTCGCCTTCGCGAGCAGCTGTGTCGTCGTCGAGCAACTGGAGCGACGAGCCATACCCCACCGTGGGAATCCAGACGTCGTCGTAGCCGGCGACGTCGACCTCGACCTCACGCCGGCTTCCGAGGCTCGCGAGCGGCGGTTCGGGGAGGGTCTCGCCGACGATCGCATAGCCGCCGCCATCGGCGCCGACGGCCTCGGGACCGGCGACGTTCCACAACCGGCCCGTGTACGAGTCCATGGTCGCGAGGCGGATCGCGTCGCCGGGCTCCAGCCCTGAGATCTCGAAGAGCGGCGTCTCGGCGAGGTCCTTCGTGTACTTGCGGAATCCCGACAACGGGCTCGGGAACTCGAGCGGATCGAACGGCGGCACGATCTCCTCGCGCAGCACGAACCGATCGGGTGTCACGGGTGCCAGCGCTGCACCGGCGAGCGTGCCGACGGCGATGGCGCCCACGACGACGGCCGCGGTACCGACGAGCTTCTGCTTGAGGAGGCGCTTCGCCCCGTCGCCGCTCGCCTCGACGGTCGCGCCGCGTCGCCAGGCGATCCAGACGAGGGCGAGCACCGCGAAGGTGACGCCGCGCACGCCGGCGAAATAGGCCTCGTCGGTGCCGAGCAGGATGCCTGAGACGTACAACAGGATCGGCCCGATGAGCAGCACGCTCGACCGCAGCGCCGTGCGGCGCTTCACGAGCCACCTCGTGACGAGCATGGTGCCGACGAGCGACACGAGCCATGCGGCGAAGAACGGCACGGCTGCCACGTAGTACGGTGCTTCAACCGGGGTGCCGATCGTCACGATGTCGGCCCAGCCGAACACCGCACCGAAGGCGAGCCCGACGATCGACTCGAGACTCGGAAGCACGACGAACGTGCCGGCGCCGGGCATGGTGAACGGCGTGCCGAGCACGAAGTAGGCGGCGAGTCCGAGCAGCACGGTCGTGAGCACGCCGAGTCGCCAGAGCGAGCCCGCCACGGCGGCGAGCGTCCCGACGAGGAGCCCGCCGATGGCCGCGACGAGGAAGTTCAGGTCGCCGAATGACGTCTCGTATCCCAGGATGCCGAGCAGCGAGAGCGCGCTGAGCACGAGGATGTCGCCGACGACGCTGCGGGGAATCCGGGTCATGGTCGCACCCTTCGCATGATGCGGGAGAGATCGGCGAGGTCACCGACGGTGACGACGACGGCGCCGGCGACCCTCGAGAGTCGAGACGGGGCGCCGAGCTCGACGCGCAGCGCCACCATCATGGTGTCGGCGCTGAAGATGGTCTCGATCGAGCGGAACTCCGCGACGGGCATCTGCGAACCGGAGACCGCGATCACGACGCTCGGCGCCGGCAATCGCTTCGTGGCGTCGCGGACGAACTCGCGCACCGAGGGGAACGCTCCGCTCGCCGGTTCGATCCGGGAGGTGTCGTCGAGCAGCGACGTCGGGGTCGCCGTGCGAAGGGCGAGCCCCTCGGTCACCACCGCCAGGCGCGTACCGTCGCGAATGACCTGCACCGCGATCGAGGCGAGCACCGAGACGCCGAGTTCGAACTCGTCATCGGAGGCGTAGTGCCTGCGCTCGGTGGTCTGCACGAGCGTGAGCTGGGAACGGCGCGTCTCCTCGTACTGGCGCACCATGAGCTGGCCGGTGCGCGCGGAGGTGCGCCAATGCACGTTGCGCAGCGCGTCGCCCGGCTCGTACGCGCGCAGCGCATGGAACGAGATGTCGTTGTTCGTGATCGTCTTGGTGATCTCACCCTCGAGATCGCGCATGAGGCCCGCCGCCGACGGCTGCAGTCGCGCCGTGACCGGGTGCACGAACAACTCGACCGGGTCGGTCCAGCGCACGATACGGCGGAGCAGGCCGAGCTGATCTCCGCGAACCGAGATCGCCGGCCCCGCCACGATGACGGCCCGCCGGCTGGTCGGCACCGCGAAGAGCTCCTCGTGCTCCGCCTCGGGCGGCAGCGCCGGCATCACGAACTCGGCGAGGCCGGCGCCGACGGGAAGCTCGACCCGCGACGGCGTCGACACGCGGGTTCCGGCGTTGGCGACCACGAGCCGACCGAGCGCCCGTTCGCCGGCGACCACTCGCGAGGGCTGCAGTTCGATGCCGACCCGGAAGTTCATGCGTCCGAACACGAACGCCACGGCGATGAGCAGCGCGGCGAGCAGCGTGAAGCCGAGGAAGGCGAACTCGATCCACCCGAACGACCACGCGAGCACGAGCGACACCACGGCAGCGGCGAGCACGAGCCAGCCGGTCGGCGACACGACGCCGGTGACGGGGGCCGCCAACCGCGCCCCACCCTGCACTGCGCTGGAGACGCGCGCCGCGATCGACCGAGCGGATGCCGCAACGGCACGCCCGGTCGAACGGAATGCGATGCGCGCCTGCGAGGGGGCCGGTCGCGCGGTCGACTCGCCGCTCATGCCGCCCGGTACGCGGGCGGCGCGATCTCGACGAGCACGCGGGAAACGATGTCTTCCGCCGTGACGCCCGCGAAGTCGGATTCGGGGTCGACGATGATGCGGTGCGCGAGCACCGGCACGGCGAGATCACGCACGTCATCGGGGGTGACATAGGTGCGGCCGTGGGCGATCGCCCACGACTTGGTCGCGCGTGCGAGGGCGAGCGCGCCGCGCATACTGACGCCGAGTGCGGTGTCCTGGTGCTCTCTCGTCGCTGCGACGATCTGGTTGAGGTAGGAGAGCACCGCGGCGTCGACGTGCACGTCGGACGCCAGCTGCGCCATGGTGGTGATCGAGCTCGACGCGATGATCGGCGAGACCCGGGAGGCGCGCGCGCGGTTGGCCGAGTCGAGCAGCAGCGTCACGGCCGTGTCGTGGTCGGGGTATCCGAGCGAGGTCTTGATGAGGAACCGGTCGAGCTGCGCCTCGGGGAGGGAGTACGTGCCCGCCTGTTCGACGGGGTTCTGCGTGGCGATGACCATGAAGGGGGTGCCGACGTCGTAGCTCACGCCGTCGACCGTGACCTTGCCCTCCTCCATGACCTCGAGAAGCGCCGACTGCGTCTTGGGGCTCGCGCGGTTGATCTCGTCGGCGAGCACGATCGACGCGAAGATCGGGCCGCGGTGGAACTCGAAGTGCCCCTTGCCCTGGTCGTAGATCGTGACGCCGGTGACGTCGGACGGCAGCAGGTCGGGCGTGAACTGGATGCGCGAGTGGGTGCCGTCGAGCGTGTTCGCGAGCGCCTTGGCGAGCACCGTCTTGCCCGTACCGGGGAAGTCCTCCAACAGCACGTGGCCACCCGCCAGCATGGCGGTCACGACGAGCTCGATGACCTCCCGCTTGCCGAGGATCGCCTGGTCGACGTTGTCGACGAGCTTGCTGAAGGCGTCTTGGTACCACTGGGCCTGCTCTTGGGTTACTGGCATCTGCGTTCCTTTGGTCTGTGTTGCCTGCGCCGTGTCACGGTCGTCACCACGTGTTGAAGCCGAGGTTGTTCCACTGGGTTCCGCTGATGGCGCCCAGCGTGCGCGAGGTGCCTCCGCTGACGTTCTCGAACCGCACCGCGATGGTCTCGCCGCCCGATCGGATGCCGAGGTGGTTCTGCAGCTGCAGCCGCCCGCTCGCGCCGATGTCGACCTGCTGCTGGTAGCCGCAGCACGCGCCGCCGTTGATCGTCGCGAAGACACGGTAGGTGCCCGGATCCATATTGTCCCAGGTGATGCGCACCTCGGCGCATCCGCCACCACCGCTCTGGCATCCCATGCTCGACCCCTTGCCGATCGAGCCCGAGGGCTGGGGCGGCGGCGGATTGCTCACCCCGACGGTGTCGGTGGCGACGGGACCGGCATTGCCGCTGCCATCGTTGATCGCGTAGACCTCGAGCGTGTAGCTTCCGGCGCCTGCGCCGTTGAACCGGCCGGAGGTGCCGTTCGTCTCCTGCCAGCCCTGGCCGGTGCCGGTGATGCGCCAGCGGTACGTGACGGATCCGCCGCCGGTGTCGCTCGGGGCGTTCCAGCTGGCCGTGAGGTTCGAGGGCGCATCGCCAGAGGACTGGAGGCGCGCACCTCGCGGCGCGGACGGCGTGCCGTATGGAATGGCACTCGTTCCCGGCGAGGCCTCGGACGTGCCGATCGCGTTGATCGCCCGCACCGTGAAGGTGTACCGGGTGCCGTTCGTGAGGCCGGTGATGCGCTGCGGACGATCAGCAGCTGACGCAGGGAACTCCGCCCTCTGGCCGTCGTACTCGACGAGATAGTCGGTGATCGGCGAGTTGTTGTTCGCCGGCGCCTTCCACGTCACGGTGGCCGCCGCATCTCCGGCAACGACGGTCGGAGCGTTCGGCGCATCCGGTGGAGCCCGCACGATGACGGTTGCACGGCCCTGCGTCTCACGCGCGGGATCCTTCGTCGCGTCCTGGATGCGGTAGATCACGCTCAGGGTTCCGGTGAAGGAGGCGCCGGTGCGCACGGTGATGCCCTCGGAGGTGAAGCTCACCGAGGCGCTCGAGCCGACGCTCGCCTGATCGACCTCGGCGGCGATGACTCGCAGCGGCACGTCGGGGAACGGGTTGAAGTCGTTGGCGAGCACGTCGATCGCCAGCGATTCGCTGCGCTTCATCTCCTCCGGTCCGTCGTCGACGGCCTGCGGCATCGCGCGCGTCGACGAGACGACCTTCACGTCGACGTAGCCGGGCACCGTGAACGAGTTGAACGTCACGTCGAAGGTGATGCGCGTCGAGGTGCCGGGCTGTACGCCGAGCGGCGCCGAGAGGTTCAGGGTGGCGCCATCGAGCGTGGCCTGGATGTCGGCGGTCGTGCCGCCGAGGTTGGAGTAGCCGAGGCGCTGGATCGCGTCGGGGTTCGGGTGATCGCTCGACGAGCGCAGATCGACCTGGAGTGCCGATTCGCCGGCCTCGATCGTTTCGCTGCGGGGGGTGAAGACCGGGGGCGTGTCCTCGAAGTTCGGATCGCCGACGGTGATCGGGATGGTGAGGATCGCCTTGCGCCCCTTCGGGTCGTTCGCCGACGTTCCATCGGTCACCTCGAAGGTGACGGATGCCTCGCCACGGTAGTCCTTGGCTGGAACGTACTGCAGGTTCTCACCGTCGATGAACGCCGATTCGCCGGAGTTGGTGCTCGAGGCCGACAGGATGAGCGCGGGATTGCCGGAAGGGACCACGACGATGTCGGCGACGTCCCAGCTGATGCGGCCGTTCATCGGGATGACGATGGGACCGAGCTCGGCGAGATGCGGACCCGGGATGCTCGGCTCGTCGGCCTCGTCCTCCTTCGGGTTCACGGCGGGTGGAACGATCACGAATGCCATGGCGTCGAGAGCGTCGAGCTCGTTCGTGAGTCGGTACGCGACGGCGAAGCGCTGCTTCGTCGGACGCACCACGATGCTGCCGTCGGCCTGCACCTCGGCTCGATCGGCGTTGGGACCCTCGACCGTCACCACGAGGTCTTCGACGAGTCCGCCGGGGTTCGTCGCATCGTCGAGCGGGCTCACCTCGACGGAGTCGACGTCGAGCACGTCTTCAGGCTCGATGACCTGATCTTCGGCGCTCGGAGGGAGGATGCGGGCGTCATCCTTCACCGCGATCTGCAGGAACGCGGTGTCGGCGCCGCCGTGCCCGTTCGAGATCTCGTACCGGATCGTGAACGCGCCCTCCTGCTCGGGAGCGGTCACCACCACGCGCCGCTGCTCGCGCACCTCGGCCTCCACGCCCTCGTCGACCTCGGGCAGGTCGGCGACGCTCAGGCTGTAGCCGCTCGGGTCGGAGTCGTTCAGGAGCACCTCGACGGATGCCGTGCGGCCGGGCTTCATCTCGATCGTGTCGTCGACGGCCTTCGGCGGCAGCGCGACCGCGGGCCGCGGAATGGTGCCGATGCGGATCGTGCCGATCGCGGTCGCGCCCTGCGTGTCGCGCAGCTCGTAGGTGAAGGTGTCGGTGCCGGTCGAGCCCGCGAACGCCTCATAGGTGAACGACGTGCTGGTCTCGTCGACGACGCGGCCGAGCCCCGGAGACGACTTGATGCCCGTGAGCACGACCGAGTCGCCGTCGGGGTCGAGTCCGTCGAGCGGGACGTCGATCTTGACGGCGGAGCCGGCGAACGTGCGCGAGGTGAGCGGCGTCGGCAGCGGCGCCCGGTTCTCACCGGCATCCTTCGCCACGACGGTGAAGTTCACCTGGGCGCGGGCGGTCTGGTCGAAGTCATCGCCGATCGTGTAGACCACCGAGTAGAGCCCAGGTTCCTCGGGCGCCTGGAAGCGAACGGCATCTTCGCTCACGAAGGCGAGTCCCTCGGGGATCTCCGCTTCGGCGAGGTCGGGCAGCACGTGGAGCGTCGCACCATCGGGGTGGTAGTCGTTGCCGAGCACCGGCACGGTGACGATGTCGCCGGCGCGCACGTTGACGTTGTCGTCGAGCGCCACGGGGGGCTGGTGGTTCACGAGCGGCGGCACCGGCACGACCGTGACGGTGGCCGTGGCCGTCTGGAGGCCGTCGGAGATCGTGTAGCTGAACTGCAACTGGCGATCGAGCGCCGCCGAGGCGGTCACACGGGCGACGGTGTTGGTGATGATCTCAACCGAGACGAGGTCGTCGGTCATGGAGTCGTCGACGGATTGCACGGCCAGCACCCGGCCCGTCGGCGAGACGTCATTGGCGAGCACCGGCACCGAGGTCGGCTCACCGGGGCGGAGGTACGCGGTGTCCTTCACGGCGATCGGCAGCTGCTCGTCAGTGGGCGGATCGACCACCTGCACGCGCACGAGCCCGACACTCACCGCGGCACCGGCGCCGAGGTTGTAGAGGAAGATGTACTCCCCCGGCGACTGGGCCGAGACGGCGAGCGTGCCGCGCTCGAGGTTCGGCGTGACGAACGCCTCACCGGGCACGTCGGCGACGCCGAGCAGCGCCAGTGGCGCACCCGATGGTGACAGGTCGTTCTCGAGCGGATTCACCAGGACGGTCTCACCCGTGAACACCTTCGCGAAGTCCGGCGTGCCGACGGGGTTCAGGCTGCCCGCCGCCTTGACGTCGACCGTCAGCACGCCCGCCGCCGTGGCCTGCCCGTCGGAGACGGTGAACTGCACCTCTTTGAGGCCGAGCTCGCCCGACTGGTGACCGAACGTCACGAATCCGTCGGGGCTGAACCGCACGGAGTCGCCGCTCGTCGGTGAGGCGTTGACGAGGAACACGTCGTCGCCGTCGGGGTCGATCCAATCGGCGAGCAGGTTGTACGAGATCTGCTGGCCCTGCTCGACGCTCACCGCGCCGGACCGCAGCGCCACGGGCGCCGCGTTCTCCAATTCGGGCACGACCCGCACATTCACGGATGCCTCGGACACGCCCTTGCGGCCGTCATCGACGCCGTACCGGAACGAGACCGTGCCGGCAGCGCCCTCAGCCGGCGTGAACTGCAGCGCCCGACCGCCGTCGATCAGCTCCAACCGCCCCTGCGACTCCGCAACCTCCGACGTGCCGCTGACGGTCAGCACGTCGCCGTCGGGGTCCGTGTCGTTCTCCAGCACCTCGAGTACCGTCGTGCGGCCGGGACGCACGCCATAGCTGTCATCGCGTGCCAGCGGCGGACGATTCACGTCGGTGCGCTCGGCGAGGGTGTCCTCGAAGGTCTGCTGGGCGCTCTTCTCATCACCCTCGAGCTCGTCGGACTCCTCGGGCGGCGTGACCTCGTCCCAGTTGTCGACCAGGCGAAGATCGGAGTCGACCAACCAGGCATTCCCGTTGGTCAGGTCGTTCAGCACGATCACGTCCCGGTTCACCCGGAACTCCAACCGCGATCCCGCCGTGGGCTGCTCGATCTCCTGCGGTGCCGGCTCCTCGCCATCGCACGCGGACAGGTAGCGCGACGACGACGCCCACGCCCCGTGCGCGCACCCGTTCAGCCACACCGGCGCCGCAACCTCGTCGGCAGACCGGGCCGCGGCGTCACCACCGCTGTCGATGACCCGGACGTCGCCACCGCCCAGCGGCACCTCCAGCAGTCCCGACGCGTTTGCCACGTAGGCCGCATCGTGCTCGGCACCCGACTGCTGCAACCGCAGGCCGGGCTCGGGCAGCGCGATCGCCCGCCCATCGACGACGACCTCGTCGCGCTCGACATCGAGCACGACCGCACGCTCGCCGACGGCCGCCAACTGATGCTCACCCAGCTTCGGCAACTCCGACGTCACCGGTTCGCCACCACCGCGCTCGATGCGATACAACGTCTTCTTCGACGGTGACGTCGCGAACACCGTGCCCTCGAGGGTCACCGCGACCTGCGCATCGTCACCGAGCTCGACGAGCGGGTCGGTGCCGCGCGGGTCGAACGAGAGCTCGCCGCCGGCGGGTGTCGTCCACAGCTCGCCCTTCGACGAGAGGATGGCGAACACGTCGCCCCCGTAGGCGATCTTCGAGCCGAGCGGCACGTCGACGCGCTGCGTCAACGTCGTGAAGGACGGATCGATGCGCTCGAGCGAACCGGCGCTCAGGTCGTAGAGGAAGACATCGTCGCCGTTCTGGAAGACGTCCATCTCGTTCGAGACCGTGCTCACAGCGGCGTCGAGCTCTTCGATCTGGCGATTGAGGCGGCCGGCCAGCAGCTCTTCGCCGTTCGTCACCCAGACCTCGCGCGCACGCAGGTCGGGATCCGTCACCGGGAAACCCTGGTGCAGCACGGCGAACGTGAGCGGAACACCTGCGAGCAGCGAGATGGCCACGGTCGTGGCCATGGTCTTGCGGGGGCGGAGCCAGGACGTGAAGGTACCCAACCGTTACTCCCTGATTTCTGCTGCAGACGTGAGCGCATGAAACTGGGCGCAGTCGCCCCCCAACTCCGGGGTACACGCTAACACGGGCCGCGCCATCGACACATGGGGAGCACTCCCCTCCGATCAGTCGGGCGCAGGGTGCTCCGAGTCTTGCCGCCCGGCGTCGAGCAGGGCGAGATCCTCGAAGCTCACGAGCCGGGTCGCGACGGCATATTCGACGAGCCGGGCGCGCCGATTCGTCGCCAGCTTGCCGCGGCCGCCGCGGAGACCGTGCACCCCGATCTTGTCGAGTTTCTCGCACACGTTGTCGAGCTTGCGATTGAAGGTCGTCATGCTCCATCCGAGACGCGCCGCCGCCTCGGCCGACGTCGGAACCGCCGCCCGGCCCGCCGATGGCTGCGAGAGCAGGTTCTCGGCGAGCGCCACCACGAGCAGCCGCTGGCTGCTCGTGAGCGTGACCGGGAGCACGGTCGTGCCCCCGTCGGCCGGGAGTCGCGGTCAGGGAGGTGTTGTAGAAGTCCTCTTCGGCGTGGACCGTGAAGTCGTAGGTCGTCGCGCCGGCGCTGAACATGACGTGCACCGCTTGGAAGACGAGCGGGAGCTTCGCCCCCGGTGCCACCCAGGCCTGCACGCTGCCCGTGGCGTCGGAGACGGTGGCCGAGAGCAATTGCCCGACGTTCGAGAGCCACCAGAGCCCGTATTCGGACGACAGCGTCAGGAAGGTGCGGTGCAAGTACGGGTTGTCGTCGATCGTGAGGTCGGACTCCCGGCCGATCGTGAAGGGCTGCCCGGGCTCGACGGTGTACCACTCGCCGCAGTACTCGACGCGCAGCGGCCTCACGATGAGCACCCTCGCTGCGGCTCCGAGGTCTTGCTGCCGCGTTGCACCTGCACGTCGATGCAGAGCGGCACACCCGGCGTCGCGCCGGTGACCGTGATGGACGGCCCCTCGGCCACTTGCGTGCTGCCGATGCCGTCGGCGCGCTGCCAGCGGTAGAGATCGCCGTCCTCGACAGGGTCGTGCGAGACCTCGAACACGACGGATGCCCCGTCGGCACCGGGGACGCCCGGCGAGATCGTCGGCGCGGGCACGGTGACGGCCACGACGGCATCGTCGGGCGTCGTCGTCGGCTTCGCGGACGGCTCCGGCGCCGACAGCGTGCCGGAGAGCGCGATGACGAGGCCCACCGCGGCGAGCACGACGACACCGGCGACCGCGCCGATGACCGTGCCGATGGCGGGGCGACGACGCGGCGCCGGTGTCTCGGAGCGCGACGGTGCAGCGGCATCCGCGCCCACTGCGCTCGGGGTTCGCACGATCGTCACGTCGGTGACGCCGTCGGCGGCGCCCACGGACGCACCCGCATCGACCGGTGCGGATGCCGCGCGCCCGTGGGTGCGCACCACCGTTCGGTCGTCGAGGGGTGCCTGCGTGGGCGCCGCCGACGCCGCGACCGGCTGCGGGTCCACCCGCTGGGGCGAGCGAGCCCGGGTCGCGTCATCGTCGCCGGGGACGACCACCGGCGACACGGCCCGTGCCGACTGAGCGTCGACGACCTGCACCGAGCGAGCGCGAGTCGCGTCGGCGTCGGGGACGGCATCGGGGTCGACCTCGCCCGTTGCGGACCCGTGCCGCTCGGTCGCGAGGTTCGGCACCTCGATCGTGGTCGCGGCGTAGCCGAGTTCGAGCTCCACGCGCTGGAGTGCCCGGGCGAAGTCGACGGCACTCTGGTAGCGGTCGTCACGGCGCTTCGCCATTCCCTTGGCGAGCACGACCGACAGGCTCCTCGGGACGTCATCGCGATCGAGCGGGGTGATCGCTCCGCGCTCGATGCGTCCGATGAGGTCGAGCGAGCCGTTCGACCGGCCGGCGATCTCGAACGGCGTGCGACCCGCAAGGAGGGTGTACACGGTGGCCGCGAGGGAGAACACGTCGCTGCGGGTGTCGGGCTTCGGGTCGTCCTCGAACATCTCGGCCGGTGACCACGGCACGCTCATGCCGACCGCCGATTGCCCTGACCCGGTGCCGGACGCCTCGTCGCGACCGGTGATGGTGTGCACCGGGAGCTCGCCCTCGAGGTTCGACGAGATGCCAAAGTCGGTGAGCGCCGGCCAGCCGTAGTCGTTCGTCAGCACGTTCGCGGGCTTGATGTCGCGATGCAGGATGCCCGCTCCGTGCGCGGTGGCGACGGCGCCCGCCAGCCGGACACCGGTGCGGAGCGCGTCTTCGACCGCGAACCGGCCGCGCTTGTAGCGCTCGGCGAGGCTCGGTCCGGAGCAGTACTCCATGACGAAGTACGGCCTCCCGTCGGCCGCGACGTCGGCGTGGAAGATCGTGACGATGAACGGATGCGCCGACAACTGGGCCATCAGGTTCGCCTCGGCGACGAACTGCGCCTTCGTATCGCGTTCGAGCCCCTCGGCGAGCAGCACCTTGACGGCGACCTTGCGGCGGGGAAGCCGCTGCTCGTAGAGGAACACGTCGGCGAAATCCGCCCGAGCCGAGCAGGCCGAGCGACGTGTAGCCCGGCAGCTCGGGCGGCACCGAGGTGATGCGACGCATCAGTCGGCCACCACTTGGATGGTCCAGCCTCCGCCGAAGTCGACAACGGTACCCGCGAGCACGGGCGTGGGTTCGCCGGCCCGGAGCTTCACGGGGGCCTTGCCGGGCTGGGCGACATGCGTACCGTTGCGCGAGTGGAGATCGGTGACCACGACCGTGTCGCCCTCGAGGGCGAGACGCGCATGACTGCGGGAGATGTCGGGGTCGCCGAGGCCGATGGTGACCAGTCGCGGGATGCGTCCGCCAGACACCTTGCTCACGCTCGGAGCGCGCCCGAGGACGACCTCCTGGGCGATCGGCTCCACGGAGCCGTCGGGCAGGCGGATGCTGATCGGCGAAGCGGCGGCGGATGCAGCGGGCGTGCCGTTCGCCGGCGTCTCCGGAGCAGTGCGGGCGCGCGCTTCGCGGAGCCGCCGGATGTCGACGCTCGCGACGGTCATGCCGTCGTGGTCGCCGTCGGCATCGCCGGTCGGCGCGGCGGCCTGGGCGGTCGCAGTGGCGGGGGCGCTCGGTGCGGTCGGCCGAGCGGTCGGGTGGACGCTCGCAACGGTCTCCTCCGCCGGCACCATGGTCTGCTCGGCCGGAGCGCGGTTCGGCGCGGCAGGGGGCGGGGCCGGAGGAAGGAGGGGCGCCGAGGGAGCTCGCACCTCGGGCACGGCAGCCGGTCGTGCGGCCGGCGCGCCCACTGCCGGCGCCGCCGCGGCTGCTTGCTCGCGCGGCTCGTCGGGCGCGACCGACTCGACGCCCCCGGAGGAGACGGCGAGCGCCGCGACCACGGCCTCGACCACGGGCAGCGCTTCACCGGCGACCGACTCGGCGTCGCCGATCGCGTCCACCGCGACCCGCACGGTGGCGGCATCGGCGACGACCCGCTCGATCCAGGTCGAGACGCCGGTGCCGTTGATCTCGATGTCACCGACGTCAACCGTGATCGGGCCTCGAACGACGATGCGTGCGCTCCCAGCCTCGCGATCGCGGACGACGAGCGCGAACGACGGAGTCGCGGCCAATCCCTGCGCGGTGAGCCGGTCGAGGACCCGCGACGTCGGGTCTCCATCGGCGAACTCGGCCCAGAGCGCGCCGAGCTCGCCTGACGCAGCCGACGGAACGAACAGGATCACACCCCCGCGAATCGCCGCGAACCACGAGCCCTTCGGGTCATGCCGATACGTTGCCATCTTCGCCTCCCGCCGTGCGCGGCCTGGTGTCTTCCGCAGGGTGCGCCGTGCGCGCGGCGCGGTCGCGTGTCGTCTCGTCGTCGTCGCCGCCCGAGCCGAGCTCCGATTCCACCACGACGGCCGTCACGTTGTCGCGGCCGCCGTTGGCGAGCGCCGCCGCGACGAGTTCGCCGGCGAGGCCGGCCGCGTGCCCGGTGTCTCCGGCGAGGATGTCCGCGATGGCCTGGTCGTCGACCTCCTTGGACAGTCCGTCGGAGCAGACGAGGAACACCTGCCGACCGGCCGCCGGAATGAGCCAGATGTCGGGGTCGACGAACTCGTCGGCGCCGAGGGCGCGGGTGATGACGTTGCGCTCGGGGTGGCGCTCAGCCTCATCGGCACGGATCAACCCGGCGTCGACGAGCTCCTGCACCGCGGAGTGGTCGACGCTCAGCTGCTCGAGCGTTCGGCCGTCCCACGCGTAGATGCGGGAGTCGCCGACGTTGAAGACCATCCAGTGGAAGCCTGCCCCGTCGCCTGCGTCGACGAGCGCGACGCCGGCCAGGGTGGTGCCCGCGACGGCGGTGCCCTCCTCGCCCTCTTCGCTGAGGGCGCGCACGGCGTCGTTCGAGCTGTGGATGGCGTCGAGCACCTGCTCGGGCGACGATGGGACGCCCGTCTCGAGATGACGCCGGAACGTCTCGACCACCGCCTGGCTCGCCGCATCGCCTCGGGCATGGCCCCCCATGCCGTCGGCCACGAGGTAGACGGGCGCTTCCGCGAGGTAGGCGTCTTCGTTCACGCTGCGCACGCGCCCGACGTCCGATTGCGCACTGTGCGCGATGAGCGCCTCGCCTCGCGTCAGGGCGACGACGCCCTCACCATCAGCAGACACGTTCCTCCTCGATCAGCGATCGCACGGGCGCTTGCCCGGCCGTCGCAGCCGGGCGACGCGCATCCACGCTAGCAACTCGAGCCGCCTCCTGACGACGCCGACGCCGTGTCAGCGCTCGTTGGCGTGCGAGTCTTCCGTGAAATGCGGCACTTCGTCCATCAGGTTGTGACCGCGGCGCTTGGCGTCGATGCGGGCTTTCGCGACGCTCGCGATCGTTGCGACCGCCATCGCGGCGACGATCACGATGAGCGACGTCCACGTCGAGATCTCGGGCGCCCATTCGATGTGCTCGCCGCCGTTGATGAACGGCAGTTCGTTCTCGTGCATGGCGTGCAGCACCAGCTTCACGCCGATGAAGGCGAGGATGAAGGCGATGCCGTACTTCAGGTACTCGAGGCGCTCGAGGAGGCCGCCGAGCAGGAAGTAGAGCTGGCGCAGTCCCATCAGGGCGAACACGTTCGCGGTGAACACGATGAACGGGCTCTGCGTGATGCCGAAGATCGCTGGGATCGAGTCGAGGGCGAACAGCAGGTCGGTCGTGCCGATCGCCACGAAGACGATGAGCATCGGCGTGAAGAACTTCTTGCCGTCGATCACGGTGCGAAGCTTCACGCCGTCGTACTCGTCGGTGAGCCGCACGCGCTTGCGCAGCATCCGGACGACGAAGGTCTCGGACTCGTCGTCTTCGTGGTCGGCGCGCACCTGCTGGATGGCCGTCCACACGAGCCACGCGCCGAAGATGTAGAAGATCCACGAGAAGTTCTCGATGAGCGAGGCACCGAGCAGGATGAAGATGCCGCGCAGCACGAGGGCGATGATGATGCCCACCATGAGCACCTCCTGCTGGTACTTCCGGGGCACCGAGAACCTCGCCATGATGATCACGAACACGAAGAGGTTGTCGATCGAGAGGCTGTACTCGGTGAGCCACCCGGCGAGGAACTGACCGGCGTGCTCGGCATCGCCCAGCACGTACATCAGGCCCGCGAACACGAGGGCGAGCGCCACGTAGAAGACCACCCAGAGGGTGGACTCCTTGAGCGACGGCACGTGCGGCCGCTTCAGGACGAGCAGCAGGTCGCCGACGAGGATGAGCGTCAGGATCACGAGGGATCCGACTTCGAACCAGACGGGGAGATCGAGCACGAGGTGCCTTTCGAGGATTCGGGGACGGCGGAATCCGAAAGTCTCTCCCAAAGCTGCCGCAGCAGTTCCCACGCCCGGAGCGGCTGCGGCGGCGCTCGTATTGACGATCGTGGGTCGAGGCTGGTGCCTCGCGGGATACTCCCCTTCGCTCCGGCAAGCCTAGCGGCATCCGGCGGAGGTCGGGTGCCGTGAAATGCCGAACGCCCCCGCTGAGCGAGGGCGTTCCTGTTGTCGGAGTATTCAAGCGTGACCCCAGCGGGATTTGAACCCGCGCTGCCGCCGTGAGAGGGCGGTGTCCTAGGCCGCTAAACGATGGGGCCGAATCGACAACTTGAAGAGTATGACACAAGCGCCGGGCCGCCGCCAAATCGGGGCGCCGACGGTATCCGCCCCTCGCTCAGGCGAACACCGACACCGCGCCGGGTGCGATCTCGACGTCGATCGGCAGCTGGCCGATGCGCTCCCCGTCGGCGTAGGCGACGATGTCGTCGGCCTCGATGCGAACCCGCTCGGCCTGCAGGAACTCGACCGCGGGATGGCCGGTGTGCTCGCCCGCGAACACCTTCGGGAACACCGCCAGCAGGCCGGCACGTGAGAGCGGATGCACGATGAACACGTCGAGGCGGCCGTCGGCGAGGTCGGCGTGCGGCACGATGCGCATGCCGCCGCCGAGCGACGGATTGTTGGCGACGGACACGAGCATCGCACGTTGCACGCGAGGGACGCCGTCGATGGTGAGCGTGTAGGTCCGAGGCCGGAACGTCGCGAGCTCGCGCACGAGGGCGAGCGTGTATCGGCTCGCCCCGCGCGGCCGGGTCATCCGGTTCGCGCGTTCGTTCACGACCGCGTCGAACCCGGTCGAGACCACGCACGCGAACCACGTCCTGAGCTCGCCGCGCCGGATCAGCCCCGCGTCGATCGGTCGCGGCGGACGGCCCAGCGCCTCGACGAGCGCCTCCGTCGCCGCGGCAGGGTCGTCGTGCGGCAGCCCGAGCCCGCGCGCGAGGTCGTTGCCGGTGCCCGCCGCGACGATGCCGAGCGGCACCCCGGTGCGCGCGAGGAGGTTCACGCCGAGCGAGACCATGCCGTCGCCACCGACCACGACGACCCCATCGGTGCCCTGCTCGAACGCCGACTCGGCCTCGCGCCGGAGCAACTCGAAGTTCGCCTCCCGCAGCATCGACACCTCGTACCCCTCGTGCACCAGGCGCTCGACGACGGCCGCCCCGACCGCGCGGTTGCGGCCGAACGAGGCCGCGGGGTTCACGGCGACGACGAGGCGCCGCGGGGGTCGGGTCATCCTGCGATTCTGGCAGCACCGGCGCTTGCGCACCGAAGGGACGCGGTGTTGGCTCGGAACATGCGCCTCACGAAACTCGAGCATGCCGCCCTCGTCATCGAGGCCTCGGGCGAGAAGCTCTACGTCGACCCCGGCAAGTTCACGACGCCGATCACGGAGTCGTCCGGCACCGTGGCGGTCGTGATCACCCATGAACACGACGACCACTGGACCCCAGAGCAGCTCGCTCGAATCTCGGAGGCGAACCCGGGCCTGCGCATCTTCGGCCCGGCCGGGGTGGCGGCCGCGGCCGCCGACTTCCCGGTCGAGCCGGTCGCGGCCGGCGATGAGGTCGAGGTCGGCCCGTTCCGGCTCCGCTTCTTCGGTGGCCGCCACGCGCTCATCCATGCCTCGATTCCGGTCATCGACAATCTGGGCGTGCTCGTCAACGATTCGCTCTACTACGGCGGTGACTCCTTCGCCGTGCCCGTCGACGTCGCGGTGGACGTGCTCGCAACGCCGGCGGGCGCGCCATGGATGAAGATCGCGGAGGCGATGGACTACGTCGAGCAGGTCGCGCCGCGGCGCGCGTTCCCGACGCACGAGATGTTGCTCTCCCGCGCGGGCAAGACCCTCTCGAACGCGCGGCTCGCCTGGGCGACCGAGCGAGGTGGGGGCGAGTATCTGCCGCTGGAACCGGGCGACTGGCTCGACTTCTGAGCTGCGCGGGGGCACGCCATGGCATGACCCAGAAGGCTCAGCCTCCCGGCTTGCCCTGACCCGGACCCCGGCCGCCCTCGCCACCGGGCACCTGTCCCGGCGGGCCCTGGTCGGGCGGTGGCGCGGGCGGTGCTGCGGGCGTCGACGGCTGTGCCGTCGATGGCGGCGGCGCCACGGGCGCCGGCGCCGCCTCGGTGAACTGGCCGCCGCCGTACTTGGCGGCCGCGACGGACATCACGATGGGCCACATCCGGTGGCGCGCCGTGGCGGCTTCGCCACTGCCGAATGAGAGCCCACGCTGGTTGGCGTCGCCGGTGACGCTCACGACGGCCGCGACGGTCGCCACGGTCGTGCTCGCACCGACCATCCATGTGTCCTTCGCGCCGTCGGTGGTACCCGTCTTGCCGATGAGCGGCACTGAGGGCTGAACGCGATCATTCGACTGGGCGCCGGTGCCGCCCAGCATCACGCGACGCAGCGCGTAGTGCATTCCGGCCGCGACTTCGGGAGTCACCGCGGGTGCGCACGTCGATGCGGGCACGGGAATCTCCTGTCCGTCGCGACCGACGATCCGGTCGATGGCGACGGGAGTGCAGGCGACACCGTTGTTCGCGATGCCCGCGAATGCGACGGCCATGCTGAGCGGCGCCACCTCGTTGATGCCGATCACTGCAGAGGGCACTTGCACCAGCGGGTTTCCGTCGGCGCGGTGCACGCCGAACGCCTGTGCGGCCTGTGCGATGCCGCACTGGTCGAGCAACTTCGCCATGCCGAGATAGCCCGTGTTGATCGAGCTGATCGTCGACTCGAGGGCACTGTAGTTCGTGCCCGGCTCATTGGCGTCGTTGCGCGGGTTCCAGCCTGCCTCGGCGATTTGGGTCCCTTGACAGCTGTCGGGGAATGCGCCCCAGTTGCTCTTGCGACTCGAGTCGACCCGCTCGTTGAGGCTGTGCCCCTCTTTCAGCCACTGGGCGAGCGTGAACACCTTGTATGACGACCCGGGCTGGAATCCGCTCGAGCCGCCGTAGTCGTAGTCGGTGTTGTAGTTGATGCCCGTGTACTCGGGATGCCCCTCCACCACGAGCGGATCCTCGCTGTAGTTCTTGTTCTGCGCCATTGCGAGCACGCGGCCGGTGCCGACCTGCACACTCGAGATCACGCCGCCGACATCCCAACCCGGGAAGGTCTGAGGCACGTTCTCGGCGATCGCCCGTTCGGCGGCGGCCTGCAGATCGAGGTCGAGCGTCGTGTACACGTCGTAGCCGCCGCGCTTGAAGTTCAGCATGCGCGTCTCGGCGTCGGCGCCGAAGGTCGGGTCGTTCTGCAGGATGTGGGTGACGTAGTCGCAGAAGTACGCCGAGCCGCCCGCGGTCTGGCATCCCGTGCTCGGTTCCTTGATCGCCGGCTGCACGGGCGTTGCGATCGCCTCGTCGTACTCGGCCTGGGTGATCTTCTTGTATTCGAGCATCCGGTCGAGGATGTAGTCGCGCCGCGCGTGATTCTGGGCGTAGCCGTTCGCCACCCCGTTGGTCTCGCTGTCTGGCTTGTCGAGTTGGAACTTCACCGGGTTGTTCACGATCGCCATGAGCGAGGCGGCCTGTGCGAGCGTCAGGGTCGCCGCGGTCGTCGAGAAGTAGTAGTTCGCCGCGGCCTCGATGCCGTAGACCGTTCCGCCGAATCCCGCGATGTTGAGGTAGCCGAGGAGGATCTGGTCTTTCGAATAGCGCTTCTCGACACCGATCGCGAGCCGCATCTCCTTGAGCTTGCGGTCGATGGTGGTCTCGGTCGCCGAGTCGTAGCAGGAGAGCCGCGCTTCTTCGATGAGCGCGTGGCGCTCATCGCCGGTGAGCGCGGCCAGCTCCTCCTCCGACTTCCCCTCGAGTGCCGTCGTCGCGGCCTCACGTTCGCACTCCTGCACTCGCACGTTCTTCACGTACTGCTGGGCGATCGACGAGCCGCCTTGGGTGTCGCGGCCCGATGCTGTCGTGACCGCCGCGCGCATCGTGCCCTGCAGGTCGATTCCGCCGTGAGTGTAGAACCTCGGATCCTCGGCGGCGACCGTTGCATCCTTCACGTACTGGCTGACAGCGTCCCAGCCGACCTCCACGCGGTTCTGGTCGTAGAACGACGCGAGCAGGACGGGGTTGCCGTTCGAGGCGGTCGCGTAGATGTTGCTCTTCTCGCTGAGCTCGCCGATGCGCAGGTATCCCGGCAGGTTGTCGAACATCCCGACGGTTGCGGATGCCGCGATTCCCACCGTCGCGAGCGCAGGCGTGACCCCGGCCACGACGAGCATCGCAGCGCCGACGCTGGCCGCGATGAGGCCGATGAGCCCGCCGATGACGCCCAACGGCGTGCGCGTCTCCATGAAGTCGCGACTCCTTCTGTTCCGAGGAACCACGGACTCACCTCCATGCCGGCATGCGGGTGTCAGGGTGGCGCCCGTTCGGCGGGCTCCGGTCGATGCCGTCAGTTCCATGCAAGCGCAGGGCGAGCCGGTTGTCCAGCGCTTGCGAGGCGCGGGAGACATCTGCCTGATGGATGTCGGTGGCTCATGAGACTCTCTCACTATGAGTCGGTCGATCACATACGTGCAGGCACGCGAGTTGCGGGTCGGCGATGTGCTCGTGAACGCCGGCGGTTCCGACTTCACCGTCACGGCAGTTGCTCGAGTCGGGCGTGGCTACCGCGTGCGGTACCTTCGCGCCGACGGCGGCATCGCGGCGTTCACTGCCGCGCCCGAGGCGATCACCAGGGTGACCCTGCCGCGCGCGCACGAGCGCATGGCGGCGACCGGCTGACCGCTCGCGAACGGGCCGTCGACGTGTGCTTCGACGGCCCGCACGCCGCTCGGCTACTCGGTGGCCGCGGGCGACGGCTCGGCGTCGAGCACCGCGACGACCGGTGCAGCCGACGAGTCGACGAGTGCGTTCTTCGCGCCGGCGTCGGCACTCTTCGCGATCGCAGTGCCCGCGGCAGTACCGCCGACGAATGACCCGAGCAGCTCGCGAATGCCGAGTCCCATCGTCGACGACAGCATCGCGTCGACCTCGGTGATGCCCGACACGGCGTTGCGCGCGAGCTGCGAGGCGCCGTCGGTCGAGACGACGGTGAGGTTGTCGATGTTCGACATCGGGGCCGCGAGCTCGCGAGCGATGAGCGGGAGCACGTCGATGACGCGCATCTGCAGGAGGGCCTCCGACTGCTGGGCGACGGCTTCGGCCGCGGCCTTCGTCGCGGCGGCTTCAGCGGCACCGCGTGCCTCGATCGCGGCGGCTTCGGCGAGCCCCTCGGCCTTGAGCGCCTCGGCAGCTGCGGTACGGGCGTCACGGTCGGCCGTCGCCGCGGTGCGAGCGGCGTTCGCCGCCGCCTCGGCGGTGACCTTCACCTTGTACGCCTCGGCGTCGGCGACGGCATGCACCTCGGACTCGAGCTCGGCCTTGCGCAACTGGGCCTTGCGCTGCGCGGTGATCTCCTGCTGCGCGACGACCTCCTGCTGGGCGAGCGCCTCGGCGAGCGGCCGCGAGGCGGCCGCCTCGGCGTTCGCGCGGTCGGTGTCGCGGAGCAGTGCGGCCTTGCGCAGTGCGAGCTCGGCTTCACGCTCGGCGACCGACTGCTCGGCCGTGATCGCGGCCTCGCGGGACTCCTTCTGCGCCTGGGCTTCGGCGATCTCGGCCTGCTTGCGCACCTTCGCCTGCTCGGCACGACCGAGGTCTTCGATGTAGCCGTTGTTGTCGGAGATGCCCTTGATCTCGAACGAGTCGACGTCGAGGCCCTGGTTCTCGAGCGACTTGCGCGCGATGTCGAGCACCGCGGCCGACAGCTCGTCGCGCTTCGTGATGATCGTGAGCACGTCGGTGGCACCGACCGACGAGCGGAGCGAGCCCGAGAGCACTTCGAGTGCGAAGTTGTCGATGTTCTTGTCTTGGCCGAGGAATCGCTGCGCCGCCGCGCGGATCGCGGACTCGCTCGAGCCGACCTTCACGATGGCCACGGCGTCGACGTTCATCGTGATGCCGTTGTTGGTCTGCGCCTCGGCGCGGATCTCGATCGCACGTGAGCGGAGTGAGATCTTGTGCGCCTTCTGGAAGAACGGCATGATCCAGACGCCCTGGCCGTGCACGACGCGCTGGCCCGACTGCTCGGTCTCGGCACCGTCGACGATGCGGCGCCGGGAACGCTTGCCCGTGACCACGATCGCCTCATCGGGCGAGACGTTGCGGTACAGGACCTTCGCCCAGATCCAGAGGACGAGGACGGCGACGAGTACCGCGGCGATGATGCCGGGAATCGGGTTGAGCAGGAAGTCGAACACGCGGGTCCTTTCGAAGGGGGTCTCACGCAGGCTACCCGGGCGCGACCCCCTGGGCGAGCGGCATCCGCATCAGCTTGTGAAACCGACCCGCGGATACATACATCGATGTATGTAGACTGCGTCCAGAGCCGATGCGGGCAGGAGTCGCTCGCCACGGCCGTCTTCGGGTCGTGGTTCCTCGTCTGTCTCTTCCTCGCCTACGCTGCGATCCGCCGGCGAGACGTGCGCGTGCATCGACACTGGATGATCCGCGCCTTCGCGGTGGGCGTCGGAGTCGGCACGATCCGCCTGTGGATCGGACTGCTCGCCTGGCTGACCTCGATGCCGATCGCCGACAGCTTCGCGCTCGCGTTCTGGTTGGGTCTCGGCATGAACGTCGTGGTCGGCGAACTCTGGCTGAGGTGGCGCCGCGACGGGTGAGGCGCCGGGGCCGATCGCGGACGGGCTGGCGGCCGCGCCCGAGAAACAGTGAAGGCGCAGGTCGGGCAATGGGTGACATTGCCGCGGAATCCTGCGCCTCTACGAGCTGGGGTACCTGGACTCGAACCAAGAACAACGGTACCAGAAACCGCCGTGTTGCCAATTACACCATACCCCAATGACCTGGAACCGAAGCCCCGGGCCGACATGTCATTTTAGCCCACGAAACGCGCGCATCCAAACTGAGGCGGCCTCGCCGCTGGATCAGAGCGGGCCCAGCAGGTCGCGGTTGACGGTGGCCGCGACGGCGGCTCCCTCGCCCGCAGCGACGATGAGCTGCTCGGGCCCCGGAGGGGTGACGTCGCCCGCGGCGTACACGCCCGGAATGTTCGTGCGACCGAGTGCGTCGACGTGCACGAGGCCGTCGGCGTCGAGCTCGAGGTCGAGCCCGTCGATCGTCGTGATCGGTGCACTCCAGGCCGGCCGCACGAACCGCGCCCGAGCGCCGTTCGAAGGATTCGTCGGTGAAGCGCACGCCGGTCATGCGCCCGTCTGCACCCTCGACGTCGGCGATCGGGCGTCGATCGACGCGGATGCCCCGAGCAGCGAGCGCCGCCTCGGCCGCCACCGTGACGATGCCGACGCCGTTGGTGCAGACGAGCAGGTCGTCGCTCCACTGCGAGATGAGCAGCGCGCGCTCGGCGAGGTCGTCGGACTCGCCGATGAGCACGAGCGGCTGCTCGGACTTCTCATAGGCGTCGCATTCGACGCAACTGTGCAACTGCGTGCCGTACCAGGCGCGGATCGAGGGCAGCGCAGGCAGCGTCTCGACGAGGCCGGCGGCGATCACCACCGCGAGTGCGGTCGCGTCGAGCGCGGGGGCGCCGCGAACACCACGACCGGTCAGACGGAACCCGCCGCCCTGGAGCGGTGACACCGCGTCGACGGATGCAGCGTGGAACCGCGCCTCGGAGTACCGCTCGAACTCCTCGCGGCCGATGCGCCTGAGCTCGAGTGGCGACACGCCGTCGCGGGTCAGGAACCCGTGCGATGCGAGCGTCGCGGCGTTGCGCGGACGATTCGCGTCGATGAGGAGTGTCGTGCGGCGGGCGCGCACGAGGTTGAGGGCGGCCGAGAGCCCGGCGGGGCCGGCGCCGATAACCGCGACGTCGGCGTCGAACGGCCGCGCCGCGGCATCCGTCGCCCCCTCGCTCATGCGATGAGTGCCACGAGTCGATCGATGCGGTCGAGCGAGTCGATCTTGCCGAGGATCTGCAATGACTCGAAGAGCGGCGGTGACACGCGCCGACCCGAGATCGCCGTGCGCACCGGGCCGAACGCGACGCGCGGCTTCAGGCCGAGCCCGTCGATGAGGGCGCCGCGGAGCGCCTCCTCGATCTGCTCGTGCGTCCAGTCGTCGGCGGGGAGACGCTCGAGGGCGGCACGGGCGGCGGCGAGCACCGAGGGGGCATCGGCCGGGAGCGCGCCGACGGCGGATTCCTCGAACTCGAGGCCCGCGGCATCGGTGAAGAGGAACCCGAGCATGCCGGGCGCCTCGCCGAGCAGCGCGATGCGCTCCTGCACGAGCGGGGCCGCCTCGACGAGCACCGCCTCGTGCGCCGCGCTGATCGGCGTCTCGACGAAGCCCGCCGCCTGGAGGTAGGGCACCGTGCGCGCCGTGAACTCCGCGACATCGAGCTGGCGGATGTGGTCGCCGTTGATCGCCTCGGCCTTCTTGAGGTCGAAGCGTGCCGGGTTCGGGTTCACGTTCGCCACGTCGAACGCCTCGACCAGCTCGTCACGGCTGAACACGTCGCGATCGGCCGAGAAGCCCCAGCCGAGGAGCGCGAGGTAGTTGAGCAGGCCCTCGGGGATGAAGCCGCGTTCGCGGTGATGGAACAGGCTCGACTCGGGGTCGCGCTTGGAGAGCTTCTTGTTGCCCTCGCCCATGACGTAGGGCAGGTGGCCGAAGCGCGGCACGAACGTCGTGACGCCGATGTCGATGAGCGCGTGATACAACGCGATCTGGCGCGGCGTCGACGAGAGCAGGTCTTCGCCGCGCAGCACGTGCGTGATGCCCATGAGGGCGTCGTCGACCGGATTCACGAGCGTGTAGAGCGGAGCCCCGTTCGGACGCACGACCACGAAGTCGGTGGTGTTGCCCGCCGGGAAGGTGATCTCTCCGCGCACGAGGTCGTCGAAGCCGAGGTCGACCTCGGGCACGCGCAGGCGCAGCGCCGGCTCGCGACCCTCCGTGCGGAATGCGGCGCGCTGCTCGTCGGTGAGGTCGCGGTCGAAGTTGTCGTACCCGAGCTGCTTCGGGCGCCCGGCCGCCTCGTTGCGGGCGTCGATCTCTTCAGCGCTGGAGTAGCTCTCGTAGACGTGGCCCGACGCCGTCAGTCGCTCGATGACGTCGGCGTAGATGCCGGAGCGCTGCGATTGGCGGTAGGGCCCGTGCGGACCGCCGATTCCGATGCCCTCGTCCCAGTCGAGTCCGAGCCACGTGAGCGCGTCGAGCAATTGCTCGTAACTCTCTTCGCTGTCGCGCGCGGCGTCGGTGTCTTCGACGCGGAAGACGAACGTGCCCCCGGTGTGCCGGGCGTAGGCCCAGTTGAAGAGCGCCGTGCGCACGAGGCCGACGTGCGGCGTGCCGGTCGGTGAGGGGCAGAAGCGCACACGGACGTCGACGCCGGTGGCCTGGGTGAAGGGGTGAGCTGTCTCAGACATACGGGTCAATGCTATCGAGGGGCGAGCGATTCGAGCGCGGCGATCGCGGCGCCGACCGCGGGCACCCGCTCGGCGCCGCGTGCGGTCACGAGGTGGAGCGATCGCACGTCGGCGCGGGCGGTCGGCCTGGTGACGACGCCCGGATGCCGCGGTGAGGCCGCGAGGGCGAGTGAGGGCAGCAGCGCGACTCCGAGGCCCTGTGCGACCATGCCCTCGACCGCGACGAAGTTGTCGGTCTCGAATGCGATGTGTGGCGCGAACCCGGCGGCGCCGGCGAGCTCGAGCAGGTGGCCGCGGCAGCGGGGGCATCCCGCGATCCACGGCTCGCCCGCCAGAGCTTCCAGATCGACGACGTCGGATGCCGCGGCCGCATGCCCGCTCGGCAGCACGAGCCGCATCGCCTCGTCGCCGTATGCGCGAACGTCGAGCCCGCGGGCGCTCGCGCGGTGCGGGTCGTCGCGGTCGCCCGGATAGCTGAACGTGATCGCGACGTCGGCGCGGTCGGCGCGGACCGCCTCGACGGCCTCGGGCGGCTCGGCCTCGACGTAGGTGACGGCGACGCCCGGATGTGCCGCGCCGAGGGCGGCGATGAGCCGAGGCACGAGGGTGGCCGACGCCGACGGGAAGGCGACGAGCCGCACGCGACCGGCACGGAGGCCGCGGATCTCCGCGAGCTCTCCCGCAGCGGCTTCGAGCACGGTCGCGACGGCGTTCGCATGTCGGGCGAGCACCCGGCCCGATTCGGTGAGGCGGATGCCGCGACCGACGCGCTCGACGAGCGCGATGCCGGTGCGCGCCTCGAACCGGCGCAGTTGCTGGCTGACGGCGGGCTGGCTGTAGCCCAGGGCGGTGGCGGCGGCCGTGAGCGTGCCGTGCTCGGCGATCTGCCGCACGACGCGGACGGTGTGCAGGTCGAGGGCAGCGGCCAGGGCGTCGATCGATGCATCCGACATGCCCGAATCATAATGTCCCCGCATGTGTTACATCAATCACCTGCCCTTGTCGAATGAATAGCCGGGCCGGAGACTGGTCGCATGCACCCTGCACACGACCGGTTCGCCGCGGGCCGCGGCTACCTCGCGGCCTGCACCCTCGGGCTGCCCGCCGACGTCACTCGCGACGCCGTTCAGCGTGACCTCGAGCGGTGGTCCGTCGGCAACGCCGTCGCCGCCGACTACTCGGCATCGCTCGAGCGCGCCCGGGGCCACGCCGCGACGCTGCTCGGCACGACACCCGACCGGGTCGCCACCGGCTCGCAGGTCTCGGTGTTCGCCGGTCTCGCCGCCGCCTCGGCGCCCCCCGGCGCCGAGGTGCTGTGCGTCGACGGCGACTTCTCGTCGGTCGTCGCGCCATTCCTCGTACGCGGCGACCTGCGGGTCCGGCACGTGCCGCTCGACGCGCTGGCCGACGCCGTGACGTCGTCGACCTGGCTGGTGTCGTACTCGCTCGTGCAATCGGCGACCGGCGCGGTGGCGGATGCCGCGGCCATCGCCTCAGCGGCCCGCGGTGCCGGGGCGCTCACGCTCGTCGACACGACGCAGGCCACCGGGTGGCTGCCGACCACCGACATCGAGGGCGACCTCGTCGTCTGTCACGCATACAAGTGGCTCTCGGCACCCCGCGGCGCCGCCTTCGCCGCCTTCTCCGACCGCGCCATCGCCGAGATCACGCCGCACACCGCCGGGTGGTACTCGGGCTCCGACCCGTGGGCGTCGTGCTACGGCCCGAACCTGCACCTCGCCGACGACGCCCGTCGATTCGAGGTCTCCCCGGCCTGGCACGCCTGGGCTGGGGCCGAAGCCGCGCTCGGCTTCGTCGCGTCGCTCGACATGGAGGCCGTGCGGCAGCACGACGTCGGACTCGCGAACGCGTTCCGCACACGCCTCGGGCTCGAGGCGTCCGACAGTGCGATCGTCTCGTGGCCCGACCCCGACGGCGACGCGCTCACGGCCCTGGGTGCCGGCGGCGTGACGGCATCGGGTCGCGCCGGCCGCGCCCGTGTCGCGTTCCACCTCTGGAACGACGACGACGACGTCGAGCTCGCGGCGGGCGCGCTCGGACGCTAGCGCGGCCGACCCCCCGCTCGCTCAGGCCGATCGCACCGTGTTCGACAGCGTGCCGAGGCCAGAAACCGTGACCTCGACGACGTCGCCCGCGACGAGCGGGCCGACGCCGGCAGGGGTGCCGGTGAGGATCACGTCGCCCGGCAGGAGCGTGAAGACCGACGACGCGTAGGCGACGATCGCGGGGATCGAGTGCACCATGTCGGCGAGCCGGCCCTCTTGGCGGCGCTCGCCGTTCACGCTCGTGGCGATCGACCCGTGCTCGAGGTCGACCTCGGTGTCGATGACGGGGCCGAGCGGGCAGAACGTGTCGAAGCCCTTCGCGCGCGCCCACTGACCGTCGCGCCGCTGCAGGTCGCGCGCCGTGACGTCGTTGGCGATCGTGTAGCCGAAGATGTAGGAGTCGGCGTCGGCCTCGGCGACGTGCTTTGCGATGCGGCCGATGACGACGGCCAACTCGCCCTCGTGCTCGACACGCTCGCTCTGCGCGGGAAGCACGATGGCGTCGTCGGGGCCGATGACCGAGGTGTTCGGCTTCAGGAAGAGCAACGGCTCGGCGGGCGCCTCACCGCCCATCTCCGCGGCGTGATCGTGGTAGTTCTTGCCGACGGCCACGATCTTCGAGCGCGGGATGACGGGCGCGAGCAGCTTCACCTCGGCGAGCGGCACGCGCTCGCCGGTGGGCTCGTATCCTGCGAACATCGGGTCGGCCTTCAGCAGCACGAGCTCGTGTTCCTCTTCGTCGACGACGCCGAACGAGATGCTGTCGTCGTGGCTGAACCGGGCGATCTTCATGCGTTCAGCCTATCGGCGGGGCATCCGCGATCAGTCGCTTGCCGAGGCTCGCGACCTCGTCGACCTGATAGCCGATCCGGCGGTAGAACTCGATCACGCCCGCGTTCGTCGAGCGGACCTGGAGGTTGAGCTTCGGGCAGCCGCGCTCGGCGAGCAGTCGCTCGGCCTCGGCCATGAGCCTCGCGCCGAGCCGCTCGCCGCGGCGCGAGCCGTCGACCGCCAGGTAGTTCACCCAGCCGCGATGCCCGTCGTAGCCCACCATGGCCGTCGCGATCACGGCGCCGTGCGCCTCGCCCACGAGGAAGAGCTCGGGCTGCACGCCGAGCTTGCGCTCGATGTCGAGATACGGGTCGTTCCACGGCACCACGAGCCCGGCCGCGCGCCACAGCGCGACGACCGGCTCGGTGTCGGCTCGATCGAACGGCCGGATGCGCAGCTCGCGCACAGTGCCGGCCGCGCTCACGCGTCGAGTCGGGTCAGCCACCCGTGCCGGTCTTCGACCCGGCCGTACTGGATGTCGGTGAGCTCCTGGCGCAGCGAGAGGGCGAGCTCCGATGCCTCGGCGCCCGCGTGCACGATCTCGAAGTCGGTGCCGAGCAGCCGTCCGATGGGCACGACCACGGCGGCGGTGCCGCACGCGAACGCGCCGACGATGTCACCGGATGCCGCGCCGCTGCGCCACTCGTCGAGCGAGACGCTGCGCCGCTCGACCACGTGCCCGCGATCGGTCGCCAGCTGCAGGATCGAGTCGCGCGTGATGCCCTCGAGGATCGAGTCCGACTCGGGCGTGACGAGCGTGCCGTCGCGCTTGACGAGCACGATGTTCATGCCGCCGAGCTCTTCGAGGTTGCCCTCGTCGTCGAGGAACGCGACCTGCTGGCATCCCTTCTCGTAGGCCTCGGCCTGCGGAAGCAGGCTGGAGGCGTAGTTGCCGCCGGTCTTGGCGGCGCCGGTGCCGCCCTTGCCTGCACGCGAGTACTGCGTGGACAGCCAGATGTTCACCGGTTCGACGCCGCCCGGGAAGTAGGCGCCCGCCGGGCTCGCGATGACGTAGTAGTTGACCTTCTTCGCCGGTCGTACGCCGAGGAACGCCTCTTTCGCGAACATGAACGGACGCAGGTACAGGCTCGTCTCGGGTGCGCTCGGCACCCAGTCGGCGTCGACCGCGATGAGCTGCTTGAGCGACTCGATGAAGATGTCGCTCGGCAGCTCGGGAAGCGCCATGCGGCGCGCGGAACGCTGCATGCGGGCCGCGTTCTCGTAGGGGCGGAATGTCCAGATCGAGCCGTCGGCGTGCCGGTAGGCCTTCATGCCCTCGAAGATCTCCTGCGCGTAGTGCAGCACCGCGGCGGCGGGATCGAGGGCGATGGGGCCGTACGGCGAGACACGGGGGCGGTGCCATCCGCCCTTTCTCCGACCAGCACACGTCGACCATGTGGTCGGTGAAGTGGTTGCCGAAGCCGGGGTCGGCGAGCACGGCCTCGCGCTCGGCGGGCGACTTCGCCACCTCGTTGCGCGTGATCTGCCAGATGAGCCCTGCAGCGGAGGGGGCCTGGAGCGGGAGGTTGATCGTCATAATCTGTGTCCTTCGATGCGCGGATTCAGTCGAGTGCGCCGATGCGGGCGACGATGGCGTCACCGACCGCTGCGGTGGAACGTCGTGCGTCGCCGCGGTCGGCGAGGTCGTCGGCGACCGCCCGCTCGACCTTCGCTGCGGCATCCGCTCGGCCGAGGTGGCGGAGCAGGAGTGCCACGGAGAGGATCGCGGCGGTCGGGTCGGCGATGCCCTTCCCGGCGATGTCGGGTGCGGAGCCGTGCACCGGCTCGAACATGCTCGGGAACCGGCCATCGGGGTTGATGTTGCCCGAGGCCGCCAGGCCGATGCCGCCGCTGATCGCGCCGGCCAGATCGGTGAGGATGTCGCCGAAGAGGTTGTCCGTGACGATGACATCGAATCTAGCAGGATCGGTGACGAGGAAGATCGTGGCCGCGTCGACGTGCAGGTAATCGACCGCGACCTCGGGGTACTCGGCGGCGACGGCGTCGACGGTGCGCTTCCAGAGCGAACCGGCGAAGACGAGCACGTTCGTCTTGTGCACGAGCGTCAGCCGCTTTCGAGGGCGGGCGGATGCCGCGGCGAACGCGTAGCGCACGACGCGCTCGACCCCGTAGGCCGTGTTCACGGAGACCTCGTTCGCGACCTCGGCCGGCGTGCCGACGCGGATGGCGCCGCCGTTGCCGACGTAGGGACCCTCGGTGCCCTCGCGCACGACGACGAAGTCGACGTCGCCGGGATCGGCGAGTGGGCTCGTCACGCCGGGGTGCAGGGTCGTCGGTCGGAGGTTGACGTAGTGGTCGAGCTCGAAGCGGAGCTTCAGCAGCAGGCCGCGCTCGATGTTGGCGCCGGCGAGCCGGGCGTCGCCGGGCACGCCGCCGACGGCGCCGAGCAGGATCGCGTCATGCTGCTTGATGGCGGAGAGGTCGTCGTCGGTCAGCACGTCGCCCGTGGCGAGGTACCTCGCCGCGCCGAGCGAGAACGGCGTCTGCTCGAACGTGACCTCGGACCCGATGGTGGCCGCGTCGAGCGCTTTCAGCGCCTCTGCCACGACCTCTGGACCGATGCCGTCGCCCGGGATCACCGCGAGCTTGACCGTGCGTACCATGGATTCTCCTTCAAACGCCAGCCCTCCCAGCGTACTGGCTGGCCTCGCTAGTCTGGGTTCGAGTAGGGGCAGACCCCCTGCTCGACTGGAACGCGGCACCGGGCCGCGCCGGAGAGGGAGGACCTCATGAGCCTCGGACTCGGAATCGTGCTGTTCGCGATCGGAGCAATCCTGACGTGGGCACTCAATGTCACCGTCGACTGGATCAACCTGCAGATGGTGGGCATCATCCTGATGGTGGCGGGAGCGATCGTGATCATCCTCGGCATCGTCCTCATCGCACGTCGACGTCGTTCGATCGCGACGTCGCACACGACGGTCGACCCGGCAACGGGCGACCGCGTCACCCGCAACGAGCACTCGACGCCCGAGACCTACTGAGTCTCCGACGCCGACTCGGTCGCGGACTGAGCAACTCTCGCCGCCGTGGCAGGCGGGATCTTCGGATTCCGCAGCGCCACGGCGGCGATTGCTGCCGCAGCGGCCATCAGCCCCACCCCGATGAGCGACGTCACGACGACCCCGCTGTCGAAGGCATGTGCAGCGGATGCCGCGAGCTCCGCACCGATCGCAGCGGGCAGCTGCTCGGCCACGGTGACGGCCCCCGCGAGCGTCTCGCGGGCCGCATCGGCCTGCGCGCCCGTGAGCGCGCCGGGCAGCTCGATCGCCCCACGGTAGTGCGCGGCGAGGATGCTCCCGAGCACGGCCGTGCCCAGCACGGCGCCGAGCTCGTACGCCGTCTCCGACACCGCCGAGGCGGCTCCGGCCTTCGCGGCCGGCGCGCTCGAGAGGATGAGCTCGTTCGACACCGTCTCGGCGGCACCGATGCCGACGCCGAGCAGCACGAAGGCGATCACGACCGGCGCGATCGAGTCGGCCGTCGCGGTGGAGGCCACCACCGCGTAGCCCGCTGCGGAGAGCGCGAGCGCCGTGGGCACGAGGATGCGCGGGCGCACCCGACGCGCGATCGGCACCACCGCGAGGCCGGCGATGATCATGGCGACGAGGCCGGGCAGCAGCGCGAGGCCGGCGGCGACTGGCGTGAGGCCGGCGATCAGCTGCAGGTGCTGCGACACGAAGTAGAGGAACCCGACGAGCGCGATGACGCTGCACAGGTTCACGAGTACCGCACCACCGAATGAGCCCTGGCGGAAGAGCCGCACATCGAGCATCGGCGAACGTGCGCTCAGCTGGCGCCGCACGAACCACACACCGGCGAAGGCGCCGAGCACGATGGCCTGCACGCCGAAGCCGTCGAAGCCGTCGGTCGCGAGCGACTTGATGCCGTAGACCACCGGCCCCATCGCGGCGAGCGAGAGCAGCGTGCTCGGCAGGTCGATCCGGCCGGGCGCCGGATCGCGGCTCTCGGGGATGAGCAGCGGCACGAGGATCAGCATCGGCACGAGCACGGGAACGGCGAGCAGGAACACCGAGCCCCACGCGAAGTGCTCGAGCAGCAGTCCGCCGACGAGCGGGCCGAACGCGCTGCCCGCGGCGAACCCCGACGCCCAGATCGCGATGGCGAGGCGGCGCTGCTCTCGCTCGACGAAGACGGTGCGCAGGAGCGAGAGCGTCGACGGCATGAGCATCGCGCCGAAGAAGCCGAGCGCTGCGCGGGCGGCGATGAGCGTCTCGGCGGTGGGCGCGAAGGCCGCGGCGACCGAGAGCACGGCGAAGCCGATCGAGCCGATGAGGAGCATCCGCCGCCGGCCGTACCGGTCGCCCGCGCTGCCCATCGCCACGAGCAGGCCGGCGAGCACGAGCGGATACGCGTCGATGATCCACAGCTGCTGCGCGGCGGTCGGCGCGAGATCCCGCGAGATGGCCGGCAGGGCGAAGCTGAGCACCGTGTTGTCGATCGAGACGAGCAGCACGGGCAGCATGAGCACCGCGAGGGCGACCCAGGCATGGCGGGGCGCGCGGGGCGAGGCGGGCCCGGATGCCGCAGATGCGGCGGACACGGAGGTCGCCGTGCTCGCGGCATCCGTTCGCGTGGTGGTCGTGCCCGTGTGGGCCTGCTCGTTCGTCATGTCTCGTCCCATTGCTTTACCGTCCAGCCGGTATAGTATCAGCTCATGCCCTGTACGACACCGCTAGCATCGTCGACATGAGCCGCCCACCCGCCGCCCGCGAAGCCGTGCTCGACGCGTTCGAGCGCCTCATCATCGCCGACGGCGAACGCGGTGCGACGCTCGAGGCGACCGCCCGCGAAGCCGGGGTGTCGAAAGGCGGGCTGCTCTACCACTTCGCCTCACGCGACGCCCTGATCGCCGGCCTGCTCGAGCGCCTGCACCGGCTGGTCGAGCTCGACATCGCCGAGATCGAGTCCGCACCCGACGGGCCGGTCTCCTACTTCGTGCGTTCGTCGGTCGCACTCGCGTCGCCGCTCGACCACGCGTTCGTCGCCACCGTGCGACTCGCCCAGGGCGGCAACCGCGAAGCAGCGCGGGCGATCGACGAGGTGCGCGACCGCTGGCTCGAGATCATGGGCCGGCACGTCGGCGACCCCACGCTCGCCCTCGCGATCACGCTCATCGGCGACGGGCTGTACTACCACTCGGCCTCGCGCGGCGGCGACGACCTGCTCGGGTCGGCGCCGCTGGAGCCGGCCGCGATGGACTCGCTCGTCGCCCTGCTCGACCGCCTCGCGAACAGCGGCCCGCCGGCAGCGTGACGCCCCCGACGGGCACGAGGGCCACCCATCGGCGGCCCGCCACCCGCTACTCGGTGATATCGACCTCGACGAAGACGCTCGCATCGATGGCCTCGCGCACCCGGTCGAGCACCTCGGTCGGCACCGGCGAGTCGACCGTCAGCACGCTGAGCGCCGGGCCGCCGGCCTCGCGCCGCGCGATCTGCATGCCCGCGATGTTGATGCCGGCCTCGCCGAACTCCTGCCCGTACACGGCGACGATGCCCGGCCGGTCGGTGTACTCCATGATGATGTGCGTCGTGGCGATCGGCACCTCGATCTCGTAGCCGTTGACGCCCACGAGCTTCTCGATCTGCTTGGTGCCGGTGAGCGTGCCCGCGACCGACACCTGCGTGCCGTCGGCGAGCGCACCGCTCAACGTGATGACGTTGCGGTACTCGGGCGACTCGGCCGAGGTGATGAGACGCACGTCGACGCCGCGCTGCTCGGCGAGCAGGGGGGCGTTGACGTAGGACACGGTCTCGCTGACGACGTTCGTGAACACGCCCTTCAACGCCGCGAGCTTCAGCACGCTCACGTCGTAGTCGACGAGCTCGCCGCGCACCTCGACATCGATGCTCGTGAGACGGCCGTGGGCGAGCCCGGAGAAGAGCTGGCCGAGCTTCTCGACGAGCGGGATGCCCGGACGGACGTAGGGATCGATGATGCCGCCAGCCACGTTGACCGCATCGGGCACGAGTTCACCCGCGAGGGCGAGTCGAACGGACTTCGCGACCGAGACGCCCGCCTTCTCTTGCGCCTCGTCGGTCGAGGCGCCGAGGTGCGGGGTGACGACGATGTTCGGCAGGCCGAGCAGCGGCGACTCCCTCGGCGGCTCCGAGACGAACACGTCGATGGCGGCACCGGCGATGGTGCGGCTCACGAGCGCGTCGTGCAGGGCGTCTTCATCGATGAGGCCGCCGCGGGCGACGTTCACGACGTAGGCGGTGGGCTTCATGCGGGCGAGCTGCTCGGCGCCGATCATGCCGGTCGTCTCAGGGGTCTTCGGCATGTGGATCGTGACGAAGTCGCTGCGCTCGAGGAGCTCTTCGAGGCTCACCGTCTGCACGCCCAGCTGCTGGGCGCGTGCTGCGGTGATGTACGGGTCGTACGCGATGACCTCGGTGCCGAACGCCTGCAGGCGCGCAGCGATGAGGGCGCCGATACGGCCGAGGCCGATGATGCCGACGGTCTTCTCGTAGAGCTCGACGCCCGTGTAGGAGGAGCGCTTCCACTCCCCCTGCGCGAGTGCGGCGTGCGCCGCCGGGATGTGGCGCGCAAGGCTCAGGATGTGGCCGACGGTGAGCTCTGCGGCCGAGATGATGTTCGATGTTGGCGCGTTGACGACCATGACGCCGGCCGTGGTCGCCGCCTTCACGTCGACGTTGTCGAGGCCCACGCCGGCGCGGGCGATGACCTGCAGCACCGGCGCCGCCGCGATGGCCTCGGCATCGACCTTCGTGGCGGAGCGCACGAGGATCGCGTTCGCGTCGGACAGCGCCGCGAGGAGGGCGGGTCGATCGGTGCCGTCGACCTTCCGGATCTCGAAGTCGGGCCCGAGGGCGTCGACGGTGGCGGGCGAGAGTTCTTCAGCGATCAGCACGACCGGCTTTGACACGAACGATTCCTTCGGGGACGATGCGCGCGCACGGGGCTGCGACTTGCGGTGGGATGCGCCACACGCCGTCGGGGCGCCTACCCGTTCACTCTACTGGAGCAGCCGAGGGGCGACCGTTGTGTGACGTCCCGCGGTCACAGGTCGAGTCCGCCCAGGTCGAAGAGCGCGGCCACGTCGGCCGAGAGGGCCTGCACGAGGGCGTAGCCCGCGAGGAAGAGCACGACCTGCGCGAGCGGGCTCCGACGCCGGCCGAGCCAGAACGCCATGGCGTAGGCGAGGAGTGGCACCACGATGCCGACGACGAGCAGCACGACCCCGTATGCCGTCAGCGCCACCTCCAGTTGCCCGGCGTAGATGTTCAGCCCGACGAGGTTGCCCACCGCCTCCCAGACGTCGTACGCGTAGAAGACGCCGAAGACGACGGCGATGGTCACCGCGAGCCAGAGCGGCGTGGCCGGGCGCGAGGCGCGGGCGTCGACGACGTCGGCGCGATCGCCGGGAACGGATGCCTCGGTCAACTCAGCCTCGCAACAGGAAGGGGACGGGAACGAGGAGCACGGCACCGGCGACGAGCCAGGCGATGCGCGCACGGCGATGACCCACGGAGAGCCAGAGCACGGCACCGAACCACAGCGCCGGCGCGGCGACCGCGAACCAGCGCCCGAGTCCGTACATGAACTCGGCCACCGGATCGGCGAGCTGCGGTGCCGCCGTCGTGGCCACGAGCAGCCAGCCGATGGCGTAGAGCAGGTAGACGCCGCCGAGCACCCCGAGGACGACGAGCTCGACCGAGCCGGTCTGCGGCGCGGCATCCGGAGCGGGTTCCGCATCGCGGGCGGGCACCTCGTCGCCATCGGCGTCGGCACCTCGGAGCTCCACCGGCTCGCCGACGGTCTTCCACCCGGGCGCGAGGGTCGGGTCGTCGTCGCCCTCCCAGCGCAGGGCGTCGTCGTCGGAGTCGCGCGTCATGCTCCAACCCTAGCCAGCAACCGGCACGCAACGCCCGCGGATGCGCGGCTGCGCGACCCCGAACGCGAATCCGACGACCGCGTGCTCGACCGAGCCGAGGCCACCGCCTCCCAAGTGCTCCTCGCCCTGCAGCGGCTGGGGTGCGCTCGACTCGGCGAGGTGGCGGTCGTCATCGGGCAGCGCGATGCGCACCCGCCGCCGCGATCGCCGCGTGCACGAGCTGCGCGTCGGTCGTGTCGAATCCGACGTCGCCGCCGCCCGGCCCGCTCAATCCGCCGATCGCAGCCCGGCGACGCGCCGAGAGGTGCACCGCATCGACCCCGGCTGCGGCGAGCGCAGCGATGTCGCCGACCCGCACTCCCCCGCCGGCCATGACCTCGAGGGTGCTGCGGGTCGCGCCCACCATCGCGGTGAGCGTCGCGAGGCCGGTGCGGCAATCGGATGCCCCGCCGGAGGTGAGCACGCGCCGCACGCCCGTTCCACCGAGCGACGCGACCGAGCCGAGCGGGTCGGCGGACGCATCGACCGCCCGGTGCACGGTGACGTCGAGCACTTCGGCGGCGTCGACGAAGGCGGCGATTGCCGACAGGTCGAGCGCACCGGCATCCGTCAACGCGCCGACCACCACGCCCGCGGCGCCCAGCGACCGCACGAAGCGGATGTCGCGGACAACCTGGTCGAGCTCGTCTGCGTCGTACACGAACCCGCCGCCGCGCGGACGAATGAGCACGTGCACGAACGGGCCCGCGGATGCCGCAGCCGCCAGTTCGACGGCCGCCTCGACGAGCCCCGCCGAAGGAGTGAGGCCGCCGACCTCGAGCGCCTGGCAGAGCTCGACGCGGGCAGCTCCCGCCTCGAGGGCGATGCGCACCCCCGCGACATCCTGGACGGCGATCTCGACGGGAAGAGGCGGGGCGACCATTCTCGACAGGCTACCTGTCCACCGCCGCGTTCCGGCGCGCGCGCCGGCGGACTGTCCGCCGAGGCAGCGCGCTCGGTCGGGACATCCCGGCCGAGCGCACTGCCGGAACCGCTAGAACACCGGTACTCCACCGCGCACGAGGCGCCAGTTGACGACATGGAACGTCGCGCTGTCGATGGTTCCCGAGGCCGACGCGTACGAGACGATCGCCTCGCGGATGGCGATCTGGGCGTTGTACACGACGGGTGCGGCGGCGATGTGCGGGAACCCTCCGCCGCCCGACTGCCGGTAATTGTTGACGGCGACCAGGAACTCCTGGTTGGCCGCGACCGGCGTGCCCGCATACGCGAGGCCGACGATGCGCGAGCCCTCAGGCTGCGAGAGGTCGATGTCGTAGGTGACGCCCGAGAACTGGTCGTAGTTGTAGTCGGGCAGGTTGTGGGCGTTCGTCCACGTCGCGGGGGCGACCGGGGCATCCGGAGCCACATGCTGGAAGTACCGCGCGGAGTACTCGAGGTAGTCCTTGATCTGGGCGCCGGTGAGCACGCTCGCGAGCAGCGTGTTGTCGTAGATGTACAGGCCGGCGACGTCCTTGATGGTGACCGCGCCGGCCGGGAACGTGGCCGCCCGGTTGAACGGCGCGGCGATCGAGAGGATCGGCAGCGCCGCATGCGCGCTGCCGGCGACCGCGTCGGCGACCGTCGCCGTCTGCACGGCGTTGACGTAGTCGAGGATCGCGGTGTCCTTCCAGCACGCCTCAGCCGCCGACATGGCCTCGGTCGAGATTGCGACCGTCTGATTGACGTAGGCGACGACGGCGTCGTGCTGCGGCTTGACGAGGGCGACGAGTGCCGGGTCGTCGACGACGGTGTTCGTGTTCACCGTGATCGCCGACTTCGACGTGACCTTCCACGCGCCGCGTTCGAACGCGAGCGTGAGGTCGAACACGCTCAGTCGCTGGCCCCAGCACTTGGGCTCGCTCAGCACGACCTCTTCGCCGCTGACCGAGTTGACGATGAAGCGCTGCGGCACGTCCCGATGCGCATGACCGAACAGGATCGCGTCGATGCCCGGCACGCGCTCGGCGAGGAGTGCCGAGGCGTTCTCGACCGGAAGGTCGGTGCCGTACGACGAGAGACCGCTGTCGCCGGCGTGCGCGCTCACGATGACGACGTCGGCACCGGCGTTCCGGATCACCGGCACCCAGCGTGCCGCCGACTCGATCAGGTCGAGCACCTCGATCTTGCCGCTCACGTTCGCCTTGTCCCAGATGACGACCCCGGGGTTGGTGAGCCCGAGCACGCCCACGCGGATCGGCGGGCGCCCCTTCACCTTCATGGTCTTGATCGTGTACGGGAGGTAGGCCGGCACCTTCGTTCCGGCGTGCACCGCGTTCGCGGCGAGCACGTCGGCGTCCATCTGCGAGATCCAGTTGGCGAGGAAGTCGAGGCCGTAGTTGAACTCGTGATTGCCGAGGGCGACGGCGTCGTAGCCGATCGCATTCATCTGGGCGGCGATCGGATGCATCGCCCCGCTCTCGGTCACCGGATCGACGCTCGCGTAGTAGAAGCCGAGCGGCGTGCCCTGGATCGTGTCGCCCGCATCGAAGAGCAGGGTGCGGTCACGGCCACGATCGGCCCGGACCTGGTTCACCACGCTCGAGACGCGCGCCAGGCCGACGACGTTGCCGGCGCTGTCCTTGAACGGGGCGTCGGTGTAGTAATCCCAGTTCACGGCGTTGCTGTGCAGGTCGGAGGTGCCCATGACCGTGATGGTCACCGACTTGTCATCGGCGGCGACCGCGGCAGCGGGCCAGCCGGCCGCGGCCAGGGCGCCTGCGGCGGACATGCCGATCAGGACATTGCGTCGGCTGACTCCGGGGGCCGTCTGCGAGACGTCTTCGTCGGGCACGGCGCACGAGCACCAGCGTGGGGTCGGGTCGGTGTGGTGGTGGGAGAGTTCGCTCATGGGACCTCATGCGATCACGACGCCGACCCCTGCGACAAGGGAATCGGCGAAACTCGTCGTGATCATTCGCGCACGCCCCGTCGAGGAGGAGACTCGTGTCATGACCGACCGCAATGAGACCGTGCGCCTCGTGATCTACTCGGCCCTCGCCGCGACGGGGCGACTTCCGACCGCCGCGGAAGTGGCCGACGAGACGGAGCTGACCGCGTCCGATGTCGAGGATGCGATCGAGGAGCTCGCACGCATGCGTCACCTGGTGTTCGACCGCGAGCACCGGATCGTGCTCGCGCATCCGTTCGCGACCCGGAACTTCTCGTTCTCGGTGATGGGCGAGCGAACCATGTGGTGGGGCGGATGCGCCTGGGACGCGTTCGCCATCCCGAACCTCGTGCCTGACGAGCCGTCAGCCCTCGTGGCGACCACCTGTCCTGCCTGCGGCACGGCGCATTCGTGGACGGTGACTCGCGACGGCCCGCCGTCGGGCACGCAGGTGGCCCATTTCCTCACGCCGATGGCCGAGGTCTGGGACGACGTCATCCACACGTGCGAGAACCAGCGCATCTTCTGCGATGAGACGTGCGTGCGGCGATGGCTCCAACAGACCGGGAACGAACCCGGCGCAGTGTTCGATCTGGCCACGCTCTGGCAGCTGGCGTCGCAGTGGTACGCGGGCCGGCTCGAGACGCCGTACCGGCGCCGGGAGCCCGATGAGGCCCACGAGTACTTCGCGACCGTCGGGCTGGTCGGTGCGTTCTGGGGAAACGCGCCCTGAGCGATCCCGAGCATCAGTGCGGCGGGTTCGAGTGCGTCGCGCCGCCTCGCATGCGAACGCCGGGGCAGGCCGAAGCCCGCCCCGGCGTCGCGCGGGTGAAGCGAGCGCCTAGCGCGCGACCTCGCCGTCGACGTAGTCGTCGTCGTTCGAGGCGTTCCATGCGAAGAGCTTGCGCAGCTCGCGGCCCGTGGCCTCGATCGGGTGCGCCTCGCCCTTGGCGCGGAGCTCGAGGAACTCGGGGGCACCGGCATCCTGGTCGGCGATGAACCGCTCGGCGAACGCGCCCGACTGGATGTCGGCGAGCACCGCCTGCATGTTCTCCTTGACGTGCGGGTCGATGACGCGCGGGCCCGAGACGTAGTCGCCGTACTCCGCCGTGTCGGAGACCGACCAGCGCTGCTTGGCGATGCCGCCCTCCCACATGAGATCGACGATGAGCTTGAGCTCGTGGAGCACCTCGAAGTACGCGACCTGCGGCTGGTACCCGGCTTCGGTGAGGGTCTCGAAGCCGTACTGCACGAGCTGCGAGACGCCGCCGCAGAGCACGGCCTGCTCGCCGAAGAGGTCGGTCTCGGTCTCTTCGGTGAAGGTCGTCTTGATGCCGCCGGCGCGGAGGCCGCCGATCGCCTTGGCGTAGCTCAGCACGAGCGGCCAGGCGTCGCCCGTCGCATCCTTCTCGACGGCGACGATGACGGGCACGCCGCGGCCGGCCTCGTACTCTCGGCGCACGGTGTGACCCGGACCCTTCGGAGCGACCATGACGACGTCGACGCCCTCGGGCGCCTCGATGTAGCCGAACCGGATGTTGAAGCCGTGGCCGAAGACGAGGGTCTTGCCCTCGGCGAGGTTGTCCTTGATGGACTCGGCGTAGATGTGGCGCTGGTACTGGTCGGGCGCGAGGATGACGATGACGTCGGCACCGGCCGCGGCATCCGCGACGCTCTTCACCTCGAAGCCGGCCTCTTCGGCCTTCGACTTCGACTTCGAGCCCTCCTTGAGCCCGATGACGACCTCGACGCCCGAGTCGCGGAGGTTCTGCGCGTGCGCGTGGCCCTGCGAGCCGTAGCCGATGACGGCGACCTTCTTGCCCTGGATGAGCGTGAGGTCGGCGTCCTTGTCGTAGTAGATGTCAGCCATGTGCTGTTCTTTCTCCTTGATGGGGTCTTGCGCAGTTCGTGGATGTGGTCAGTTCTTGAAGACGCGCTCGGTGATGGACTTGCCACCACGCCCGATCGCGAGGAGGCCCGACTGGGCGATCTCCTTGATGCCGTAGGGCTCGAGCACGCGCAGGAACGCCGTGGTCTTGCCGGAATCGCCCGTGACCTCGATCACGAGCGCGTCGGTCGACACGTCGACGACGCGCGCACGGAAGAGGTTCACGGCCTCGAGCACCTGCGAGCGGGTGGAGTTGTCGACGCGCACCTTGATGAGCAGGTGCTCGCGCTGCACCGACTGCGTGGGATCGAGCTCGACGATCTTGATGACGTTGATGAGCTTGTTCAGCTGCTTCGTCACCTGCTCGAGCGGCAGCTCCTCGACGTCGACGACGACCGTGATGCGGGAGAGTCCCTCGATCTCGGAGTGGCCGACCGCGAGCGACTCGATGTTGAAGCCGCGTCGGGCGAACAGGCCCGCGACGCGGGTGAGCAGGCCCGGCTTGTCCTCGACGAGGAGGGAGAGCACGTGTGTCGACATGGTCAGTCCTCCTCGCTGAAAGCCGGCGAGTGATCGCGGGCGTACTGGATGTAGCTGTTCGACACGCCCTGCGGCACCATCGGCCACACCATCGCGTCGGCCGAGACCACGAAGTCGATGACCACCGGGCGGTCGTTCGTCTCGAGGGCGAGCTTGATCGCCGCGTCGACCTCTTCTTCCTTCGTGACCCGGATGCCGAGCGCCCCGTAGGCCTCGGCGAGCGCCACGAAGTCGGGCACGCGCACCGAGTCGTGGCCGGTGTTCAGGTCGGTGTTCGAGTAGCGGCCGTCGTAGAACAGCGTCTGCCACTGCCGCACCATGCCGAGCGAGGAGTTGTTGATGATCGCGACCTTGATCGGAATGTCGTTCAGGGTGCAGGTCGCGAGCTCCTGGTTCGTCATCTGGAAGCAACCGTCGCCGTCGATCGCCCAGACCACTCGATCGGGCTGCGCGACCTTCGCGCCCATCGCAGCCGGCACCGCATAGCCCATGGTGCCCGCACCACCGGAGTTCAGCCACGAGTTGGGGCGCTCGTACTTGATGAACTGCGCGGCCCACATCTGGTGCTGGCCGACGCCCGCGGCGTAGACACCCTCGGGGCCGGTGAGCTCGCCGATGCGCTGGATGACGAACTGCGGCGCGAGGAGGCCGTCGGACGGCTGCGAGAAGCCGAGCGGGAACTCCGAGCGGAGTCCGTCGAGCGTCGCCCACCACTCGTCGAGATCGGGCGTGGTCGTCGCGATCGCATCGCGGTACGCGGCGAGCAGGTCGACGAGCACGTCTTTCAGGTCGCCCACGATCGGCACGTCGGCCGTGCGGATCTTCGAGATCTCGGCGGGGTCGATGTCGACGTGCACGACCTTCGCGTTCGGCGCGAAGAGCGGCGCCTTGCCGGTGACCCGGTCGTCGAAGCGCGAGCCGAGGGCGACGAGGAGGTCGGCCTCCTGCAATGCGATGACGGCCGGCACCGTGCCGTGCATGCCGGGCATGCCGAGGTGCTGCTGGTGCGAGTCGGGGAATGCGCCGCGCGCCATGAGCGTCGTCACGACCGGGGCGTTCGTCGCCTCGGCGAGTGCGACGAGCTCGTCGGATGCCCGCGAGCGGATGACGCCGCCACCGACGTAGAGCACGGGCCGCTTCGCCTCGGCCAGCATCTGCGCGGCTGCGGCGACCTGCTTGCCGTGCGCCTTCGTGATCGGGCGGTAGCCGGGCAGGTCGAGCTTCGGGGGCCAGCGGAACTGGAACTTGGCCTGCTGCGCGTCTTTCGTGATGTCGACGAGCACGGGGCCGGGGCGTCCGGTGGTGGCGATGTGGTAGGCCGCTGCGATCGTCGCCGGGATCTCGGCCGGATCCTTCACGAGGAAGGAGTGCTTCGTGATGGGCATCGTGATGCCGACGATGTCGGCCTCTTGGAACGCGTCGGTGCCCATGAGGTTCGAGAACACCTGGCCGGTGATCGCGAGGATGGGCACTGAGTCCATGTGTGCGTCGGCGATGGCCGTGACGAGGTTCGTGGCGCCGGGGCCCGACGTCGCGATCGCGACGCCGAGCTTGCCCGAGCTCGACGCGTAGCCCTCGGCCGCGTGCCCGGCGCCCTGCTCGTGACGAACGAGGATGTGGCGCAGCTTGCGGCTGTCGAGCAGGGGGTCGTAGACGGGGAGGATCGCGCCGCCGGGGAGGCCGAAGACGTCGGTGATGCCGAGCATCTCGAGCGAGCGGACGACCGCCTCGGCACCCGTCATCTCGACGGGCGCACCCGACGGCACGGGGGCGGGCGATGGCACGGGGTTGGATTCCGTGGACATTCGGTTCCTGTTCTGCTGGACGGTCTGCGGTGAGCGCAGCACTCAGCCCGTCGTGGCGCCTTCAGCGGCGGAGCGCACGAGCTTCGAGTACTTCGCGAGGACGCCACGGGTATAGCGCGGGGGAAGCGGAGCCCAGCCTTCACGGCGGGCAGCCAGCTCGGCATCGTCGACCAGTAGGTCGATGGAACGAGCTGCGATATCGACCCGTATCAGATCACCATCGCGCACGAATGCAATCGGACCAGCGTCGACTGCTTCGGGTGCCAGATGGCCGATGCAGAGGCCGGTTGTGCCGCCTGAGAATCGACCGTCCGTCAAGAGTAGTACATCTTTGCCGAGCCCTGCGCCCTTGATGGCGGCGGTGATCGCGAGCATCTCCCGCATGCCGGGGCCGCCCTTCGGGCCCTCGTAGCGGATCACGACGACGTCGCCGTGCTTGATGGCCCCTTCGGTGAGTGCGTCCATGGCGTCGCGCTCCCGCTCGAACACGCGGGCGGGGCCCTCGAACGTCGCCGCGTCGAAGCCGGCGGTCTTCACGACGGCGCCCTCGGGTGCGAGCGAGCCGTGCAGGATCGTGAGCCCGCCGGTCTCGTGGATGGGGTTGTCGAGCGTGCGCAGCACCTCGCCGTCGAGCGGCGGGATGTTCATCTCGGCGAGGTTCTCGGCAAGAGTCTTGCCCGTGACGGTGAGGGCGTCGCCATGCATCAGGCCTGCGTCGAGCAGCGCCTTCATGAGCACGGGGAGACCGCCGCGCCGGTCGACGTCGTTCATGACGTACTTGCCGAACGGCTTCAGGTCGCCGATGTGCGGCACCTTCGAGCCGATGCGGTTGAAGTCGTCGAGGGTGAGCTCGACCTCGGCTTCGCGGGCGATCGCGAGCAGGTGGAGCACGATGTTCGTGGAGCCGCCGAGCGCCATGCCCACGGCGATCGCGTTCTCGAACGCCTCTTTCGTAAGGATCTGGCGAGCGGTGATGCCCAGGTTCAGCAGGTTCACGACCGCCTCGCCGGAGCGATGCGCGTAGTAGTCGCGGCGACGATCGGCGGATGCCGGTGAGGCCGACCCCGGCAGTGAGAGCCCGAGCGCCTCGGCGACCGAGGCCATGGTGTTCGCGGTGTACATGCCGCCGCAGGCACCCTCGCCGGGAGCGAACGCGCACTCGATGCGGTGCGCGTCTTCGGCGCTCATGGTGCCGGCCTTGACCGCGCCGACCGCCTCGAAGGAGTCAATGATCGTGATGTCCTTCTCGGTGCCGTCGGACAGCCGCACCCAGCCCGGGGCGATCGAGCCGGCGTAGAGGAACACCGAGGCGAGGTCGAGGCGGGCGGCCGCCATGAGCATGCCCGGGATCGACTTGTCGCAGCCGGCCAGCAGCACCGAGCCGTCGAGGCGCTCGGCCTGCATGACGACCTCGACCGAGTCGGCGATGACCTCACGGGAGACGAGCGAGAAGTGCATGCCCTCGTGGCCCATCGAGATGCCGTCGGAGACCGAGACGGTGCCGAACTGCAGCGGGTATCCGCCGCCGCCGTGCACTCCCTCCTTCGCGGCCTGCGCGAGGCGGGCGAGCGAGAGGTTGCACGGGGTGATCTCGTTCCACGAGCTCGCGATGCCGATCTGCGGCTTCTGCCAGTCGGCATCGCCCATGCCGACCGCGCGGAGCATGCCCCGGCTCGTCATGGCCTCGATGCCGTCGGTGACGGTACGACTACGCGGTTTGGGATCGAACGGCGACATGGAACGAGTCTATGGCCAGCGCGTCGAGCCTCCGCGCGCGGTATCACGGTCGTCGGCGAGGTGCTCGAGGAGCTCGGCGACGTCTTCCGGACTGCGCACCCGGTAGGCCGCAAGCGACCGGCCCTGCCCCACCTTCACGCCGACGTCGTCGGTCTCGAGGGCGGCGAACGCGTCTTCGTCGGTCACGTCGTCGCCGACGTAGAAGACCGCGCTCGCACCGGCGTGCTGCCGGAGGCGCGTGAGCGCCTCGCCCTTGTCGCTCGGTCGCACCGAGAACTCGAGCACGCCCTTGCCGCTCTTCAGGCTGAGCTCGGGGATCTCGCGCTCGACCCGTTCGCGGGCGACGCGTTGCAGGTCGGCGGCGACGTTCGCCGCCACCCGCCGGGTGTGCAGCGCCTGCCCGGCCGGCTTCCACTCGACCCAGGCGCCCTCGGCCCCTGATGCGACCTCTTCGAGGATGCGGGTCAGCCGTTCGAGCGCGGCGAGCTCGGCGTCGCGGAGGTCGATCGTCACGCCGCCCGTGTCGAGTTGCAGCTCGACCCCGTGCGAACCGCTCAGCAGGGTGCCGTGCGGCGGGTCGGCGACCTCCCGCAGGCTCTCGAGCGAACGACCCGACACGATCGCCACGCGCGTGTCGTCGGACGCGGCCAGCCGCTCGATCGCCGAGCGCGCCCGATTGGTGGCGCGCGCATCTTCGGGACGGTCGACGAGCGGGGCGAGCGTGCCGTCGAAGTCGAGCGCGACGAGCAGCCGCTCGGCGGTCGCGATGCCGGCGACCGCGGCGTCGAGGCTCTCGGGAATGCCCGGCGCGATGATGCCGGCGCCCGTGAGCGTCTTCAGGAAGGTCGCCGACCAGTTCGCGACGTCGTTCTCGCGGACCCGCCTGCGAAGCGCCCGCATGCGCCGCGAGCGTTCGCGGCGCGGCATCTCGACGGCCTCGACCATGGCGTCCTTCAGCCCGTCAATGTCGTGCGGGTTCACGAGCACGGCCTGGCGGAGCTCATCGGATGCCCCGGTGAACTCGCTGAGCAGCAGCACGCCGTCTTCGTCGAACCGGCAGGCGACGTACTCCTTGGCGACGAGGTTCATGCCGTCGCGCAGCGCGGTGACGAGCATCACGTCGGCGGCGAGGTAGAGCGCCACCATCTCTTCACGCGGATACCCGTGGTGGAGGTACGCGATGGCCTGGTGTCCGAGGGTCGAGTAGTCGCCGTTGAGGCGGCCGACCATGAGCTCGATCTCGTCGCGGAGCTGCCGATACGTCTCGACGCGCTCGCGAGACGGGCTGGCCACCTGCACGAGGGTCACGCCCTGCACCGACATCCGCTCGTCTCGAAGCAGCTCGCCGAACGCCTTCAGTCGGTGGCGGATGCCCTTCGTGTAGTCGAGGCGGTCGACACCGAGCATGATCACCTCGGGGTTGCCGAGGCTTTCGCGGATCTCGCGCGCCCGCGCCTGCACCTCGGGGCGCCGGGCGATCTCCTCGAAGCCCGCGGCGTCGATCGAGATCGGGAAGTGCCGGGCGACGACGTGGCGCACCTCGCCGGTGGCGTCGGGGACGTCGATGACGCTCCCGCGCGTCGCATAGCCGAACAGGCGGCGCACGGCGCGCGTGAAGTTGCCGGCGTCGGCCGCCCGCTGGAAACCGATGACGTCGGCGCCGAGCAGCCCGTCGACGACCTGCCGCCGCCACGGGAGCTGCGAGTAGATGCCGTATGCCGGGAACGGGATGTGATTGAAGAACCCGATCACGAGGTCGGGACGGCTCTCACGGAGCATCCGCGGCACCAGTTGCAACTGGTAGTCCTGCACCCACACGACGGCGCCCGGGGATGCCGCGCGCGCCGCCGCCTCGGCGAAGCGCCGGTTCACGCGCACGTAGGACTCCCACCATTCGCGGTGGAACGTGGGCGGCGCGATCACGTCGTGGTAGAGCGGCCAGAGGGTGTCGTTGGAGAACCCCTCGTAGTACTCCTCGAGCTCGGCGGCCGACAGCGGCACGGGGATGATCGAGATGCCGTCGTGCTCGAACGGGTCGAACTCGCGGTCGGCCACGCCGGTCCAGCCGATCCACGCTCCGTCGGCGGCGCGCATGACGGGCTCGAGGGCGGTGACGAGGCCGCCGGGCGAGCTCTTCCACCGTGTCTCGCCGCCCGGACCCTCGTCGTAGTCGACCGGGAGTCGGTTCGAGACCACGAGCATGTCGTAGGCGGCATCGACGTACAGGTCGTCGCGGATCGGTTCAGGGGCGTGCATATGACGGATGTCCCTCCAGGCGCTTCGTTCAGGCTAACAGCCGGACTCGAGGCCCCGGGAACCCCTCCGCGGCTCAGCCGAGGGCGGCTGCGGCGAACCCGATCGAGCGGATGCCCCGGCGCCTGCCGACCACGACGGCCGTGCCGATCACGCCCACGAGCCCGAACAGCGCCAGCACACCGGCAGCGGTCGCGACCGCTCCCCCGGCCGCTCCAGCGACGATGAGCTGCATGCCCTGGACCGCCCACGTGAGCGGCAGGAACGGGCTGATCACCTGATAGGGGCCACTCAGCACCTCGACCGGGTAGAGCCCGCCTGACGCGGTCAGCTGCAGGGCGACGAGCACGAGCGAGACGAGCAGTCCCGCGCGGCCGAGCCACACCGTGAGGAACGCGTGCAGCACGGTGAACACGAGCGCGAGCAGTGCGGCGAACGCGAGCGTCTGCGGCAGGACGGTCCACGCGACGCCGAGCGCGCCGTGCAGGAGCAGCACCACGGCGACGGCCTGCGCGAGAGCGAGGAGGCCGGCGCGTGCGAGTGTCCGCGCGACGAGTCCGCCCGTCGAGGCCGTGCTGCGCAGCACTTCGCGCCCGAACGGGCGGAAGACGAGGAAGAGCGCCATCGCGCCGAGCCACAGGCCGATCGGCACGAAGAGCATGCCGATGACCTCGCCGGTCGAGCCGATCTCGTGGTCGCGCGCCGCGTGGACCGTGACGGGTTCGGCGACGACGTCGGCGGTGGTGGCGGCGTCGATGTCGGTGAGCGTCTTCGCCTGCTCGGCCCCGGTGGTGAGCCCATCGGCGAGGGTCGTCGCGCCGCCGGCGAGCTGGGTGGCGCCGGTCGCGGCATCCGCTGCCCCGCCGTGGAGCGCGCCGAGACCGCCCGCGAGCTCGTCGATGCCGACGGCGAGGGAATCGATGCCCGAGGCGAGCTCGGCGCCGCCCGTGCGGAGGCCCTCCGACCCGCCGGCAAGCTGTTGTGCGCCGCCTGAGAGCTGCGTGATGCCGCTCTCGAGGGCCGGCAGGCCGGCAGCGCCCTGGGCGAGCGGACCGCCCTGCCCGGCGACGGCGGTCAGCCTGCCACTGACGGTCGCGAGCTCCGTGTAGAGCGCGGGCAGCGCTGCGTCGTCACTCGCATTCGCGAGAATTCGCGCGGTGACATCGGCGAGCTGGGCGCTGGAACCGTCGACGGCGGTCGTGTAGCCGCCGATGCCGGTGCCGAGCGCGCCGAGGCCGGTCGTGCCGGTCGCGAGCTGGGAGAGCCCGCCGGCGATGCCGTCGACCCCGGTGGTGTACTGCGCGACGCCGTCGGCGTAGGCGGCAGCACCGTCGGCGGTCGCCGACGCGCCGTTCGCGGCATCCGTCGCCCCCGAGGCGGCCGAGGCGACGCCGCTCGACAGCGTGCCGAGCCCTCCGGCCAGCGAGCCCGCTCCCGACGAGAGCTGCGTCGCACCGTCGGCGGCGTCGCCGAGCGCGCCGCCCATCGTCGCGAGGTTCGTGTAGAAGCCCTCGAGGTACTGGGCGGTGAGCTCGCGCCCGAACGTCGCCGACATCGCGTCGCCGACCGCCTGCGCCGCCGAGCCCGCGAGGTACGCGTGCGCGTCGTCGGTACGGATGTCGAGGTTCGCCTTCACCGGCGCCTCGCCGGAGAGCGAGGTGACCGACTCCGAGAAGTCGGCGGGGATGGTGAGCACCGCGTAGGCGTCACCCGAGGCGAGGAGCTCCGCGGCCTCGTCGTCGTTCGAGATGGTCCACTGGAAGCCCGACGTGTCGGGGTCGGTGAGCTCCGTCACGAGCTGCCGCCCGGCGAGCACGGGCTGCTCGGTGCCATCGGGCAGCGTCATCGTGACCATCTCGTCGTTGTTCACGACGACGGCCGGAACCGACTCGAGGTTGTCGCCCGAGTTGCCGAGCGCGCCCGAGACGAGGCCGGCGACCGCGAGCGGCACGGCGATCACGGCGGCGACGAGCACGCCGTAGCGCACCCGGCGCTGCGCGGGGGTCGAGCCGAAGAGGCGGGACAGTCGGGTGCTCATCGGAGGGCCTCCTCGGCGGCGGAAACGGGGTGAAGGGTGCGGATGCCACGAGCCGCGAGCTCGGGCGAGGCATCGGGCGTGACGGCGGCCGGCCCCAGACCGACGATCATCGTGACGGTCGCCGGCACGAGCGTGGCGATGGCCCGCCAGAGCTCGCCGCTGCCGGCGCCGGGGTCGTCGTCGAGGTCGATCGCGATGAGCCTGGGGCGCTCGGCGAGCGCCGCGGCGAGCGCGACGAGCGTGCGTGCCTCGACGCCGAGCGCGGCCAGCGGGGTGTCGGCGTCGAACCGCGGACCGTCGGGCCCGTGACCCGCGGCGGTCGCGGCACGGTCGCTCCACGAGCGCACGAGCGACGCCGACGGACCAAGGCGGTACCAGGCGCGCGTGGCGTCGAGGCGGGCGGCGATGAGCTCGCCGACGGTGCCGCCGGCCGAGGCATCCGTCGAGACCTCCGCGATCGCGACCCGGCGCATCACCCCGCCTGAGCCGGTGGGGAGCGGCGTGCCGAGCACCGCGAGGCGCCCGGAGACGGGCGCAAGGCGGCCGGCCACGGTCGCGGCCACGACGCGGCGATCGACGGGGTCGCCCTGGACGACGAGCACGCCGCCGACGGGGACCTCGACACCGAGCGGGCCGATGGGGCGTTCGGGCAGGCCGAAGACCGCGTCGTCGGCGTTGATCGCCGCGGGCCGGCCGGCCGCCCAGCGCTCCTGCTCGAGGTGGGCGCGCAGGCCCTCGCCCTCGATGTCGACGTTCGGCAGGCGCTTCTCGAGCCACTTCGGCAGCCACCAGGCGCCCTTGCCCGCGAGCGCCATCGCGGCCGGCACGAGGGTCATGCGCACGAGGAACGCGTCGAAGGCGACGCCGATCGCGAGCGCGAACGCGATGCCCTTGATCACTCCGGACCCTTCGGGGACGAACGCGAAGAAGACGAAGAACATGATGAGCGCCGCCGCGGTCACGACGCGGGCGGCGTGCTGGAAGCCGTGCACGATCGCCTTGCGCGGCTCGCCCGTCTTGACGAACTCTTCACGCATGCCCGAGACGAGGAACACCTCGTAGTCCATGGCGAGGCCGAAGAGCACCGCGAGGAGCAGGATCGGCAGGAAGCTCAGGATCGGCCCGGGCTGGACGTCGAGGAGTTCGGCGAACCACCCCCACTGGAAGATCGCGACGGTCGCGCCGATCGCGGCGAACGCCGAGAGCAGGAAGCCGAGCGCCGCCTTGATCGGCACGAAGATCGAGCGGAACACGAGCAGGAGCAGGAGGATCGAGAGGCCCACGACGATGAGCGCGAACGGCACGAGCGCGTCGTTCAGGCGGTTGGAGATGTCGATCGTCACCGCGGTGTAGCCGGTCACCGCGATCGGCGTGCCGTAGTCGGCCGCGATCTCGGGAGCGAACTCGCGGATGCGCTCGACGACGGCCTTCGTCTCGGGCGAATCGGGGGCGCTCTCGGGGATGACCTGGATGATCGCCGTGTCGGCGGTCTCGTTCGGCAGGCCCTCGCCCACGAACGCGACGTCGTCGAGTTCGGCGATGCGCGCACCGACCGCATCGAGGTCGTCGAAGATGTCGGTGGTCTGCGTGATGTCGACGGTCACGGTGAGGGGCCCGTTGTAGCCGGGCCCGAACCCGTTCTCGATCAGCTCGAACGCCTCGCGTTGCGTGGAGCCCTCTGGCTCGGATGCCCCGCTCGGGAGGTTCAGGTCGAGGCTCGCGGCCGGGATCGCCGCCGCGCCGAGGAGACCGACGACGATGACGAGGAAGACCACGGGCGCCTTCAGCACGAGGTCGACCCAGCGCCGCCCCATGGTGCGCTTGCCGGTGTCGTCGTCGGCGTTGGCGCGGCGATGCGCGCGGCTGCCGGGCTTCGGCACGAGGCGCCTGCCGAACACGCCCATGAGCGCGGGCAGGAGCGTCACGGCGCCGGCGACGGCGATGAGCACCGCGAAGGCCGCGGCCACGCCCATGACGCTGAGGAACGGGATGCCCACGATCAGCAGGCCGAGCAGCGCGATGATGACGGTGAGCCCCGCGAAGACGACCGCGCCGCCCGCGGTCGCGACCGCCTCGGCCGCACTCTCCTCAGGGTCTGCTCCGCGGGCGAGTTGCGTTCGATGGCGCGACAGGATGAAGAGGGCGTAGTCGATGCCGACCGCGAGGCCGATCATGACCGCCAGCATGGGGGCGGTGCTCGACACGGTGGTGAACGCCGCGGTCAGTGAGATCCCGCCGAACGCGGCGGCGACGCCGACGAGTGCGGTGAGCAGCGGCATGCCGGCCGAGAGCAGCGAGCCGAAGGTGATGAGCAGCACGACGCCCGCGAACAGCACGCCGAAGACCTCGGTGATGGTGAGGCCGAAGGTGGTGTCCTGGAACACCTCGCCGCCGAAGGCGACGGTGAGGCCTGCGTCACGACCCGGGTCGCCGGTGGCCGTGACGGCCTCGACCGACTCGGGCGTGACGTCGGTGGTGGGGCCGTCGAACTGCACCTGGATGTAGGCGGTGCGCGCATCGTCGGAGACCTGGTCGCCCGCGTACTCGTCGAACGGCCCGAGCACGTTCGCGACGCCGTCGACCTGCTCGAGCCCGGCCTCCATGGCCGCGATCGCGCTGCGGTACGGCTCGGATTCGACGGATGCCCCATCTGGCGCCTCGACGACGGCCTTCGCCGATGCGCCAGACGTCTGCGGGAACACGGCGGCGAGCTGGTCGATCGCCGTCTGCGACTCGGTGCCGGGGATCGCGTAGGACTCCTGGAGCTGGCCGCCGAGCCCGAGCCCGGCGCCGAGGAGCGCGCCGAGTGCGAGCACCCAGGCGGCGATGACGTACCAGGCCCGCCGGAAAGCGAACCGGCCGATGCGGTGGAGGAGGAGTGCCACGGGTGTGTCTCTCAGTCGTTGCGAGGGCGGGCAGCGGGGTGCGCGGGGGCGAGGAGTTCGGCGAGCACGGCGCGCATCGCCACCTGCATCTCGTCGTCGGCGAGCAGCTGGTCGTCGTCGACGAACGAGCGGCCGGCCGTGAGCAGGAATGCCGCGCCGCCGAGCGCGACGCCGAATCGCACCTGGTCGGTCACGCTCTCGCGCTGGTCGCTGATGGCCTCGGCGAGCCGGCGGACCGCCGCGTTCGCCCTGGCGATGATCGGCAGGTGGGAGAGGCTCGGCCCCTGGATGATGAAGACGTGCACGGCCTGCCGATTCTCGATGAGCAGGTCGACGATGCGGTCGACGAGCCGCCGGCGACGTTCGCTCGAGCGACCGGAGATGAAGTCGTCGAGCACGGCCTCGAACTCGGCGATGGCCGGCTCGATCGCCGCCTCGAGCAGGGCTTCCTTGGAGGCGTAGTGGTAGAGCACGCTCGATTTGGAGTAGCCGGCACGGTCGGCGATGTGCTGCAGCGACGAGGCGGCGAAGCCGACGGTCGCGAATTGCTCGAGGGCGGTCGCGCGCAGCTCTTCACTGGCGCGCACGCGGGACGACGGTTGGGCATCGGCTGGCATGACCTCGACCGTACTTGACCGATCGGTCAGCTTCTGCACGATCGGTCAGATTCACGGATGACTCCCAGCGGCAGCACCCCGCGCGGTAGCGTTGCGGCATGCGCAAGTACCTCTTCAGCGGAGCCGTGATCACCGCCGTCATCAGCGGCATCGGTGTGGTGCGTACCACCCTTGCCGGGCCTCGCGACTGGCGACTGCTGCTGATGTGGGTGTCGTGGGCCGCCAGTCTCGCGATCGCCATCGGCACCGTCTCCGAAGAGACGAAACGCCCCGATCTGGGCGAATAGCCGCACCGGCCTCGCACTGCGCGGCGTGTCTTTCGCGTTCCCACGGGACGTGCCCGAGACTGGGACGAACGACCCGAAATGCCACGCACCGACTGAGAGGGGCCACCGATGTTCCGCCGCTGGCGCCGCGCACGGCTTGCCGCACAGGCCTCTGCCCACGCTGCTGCACCGACGCCGCGCCCCACCGCGGCCGACCTCCGCGGCGAGCACATCTTCGAGCTCCTGAACGCCAGGCTCTCGGAGTTCATCGGGCCGGGCGGCGGCTGGTCGCTCGTGCGTCGCACCGACGGCGACACCGACCGCATCTTCCACGCGATGCTCACGCACCAGATCGCGGCAGAGCTCACTCGCGCGATCCTCGACGAGCGCGACACGGTCGCCCACGTCGTGCCCGCGGGTGAGGAGTCGATGGTGCTCGGCTGGGAGCCCGCACCGCTCATCGTCTGGGCCGACCCGGTCCCTGCGCCGGCCGACGCCGCCGACGACCCCCGCGACGGGCGCCGAGCTGCCGACGATCGGCGCGAACGCCCGCCTCGAGGCCCGCGCCGCCTGACCGCCCGGCGCCGCCGATCCAAAATCGCCGTGCGATTGTTGTACGGCCGCAGCGCGAAGCCGCTCTTCCGTCCCTCGTAGCGTGATTCACGGGCATGCCGCCCGATCCACGCCTCGAGAGGGAGACCGATGAGCGCCGCCCAGAGCACCTCGCACGACGCATCCGACACCGCAGCGATCGGTGCCGGCACCGCCGATGCCGCACCCACACGGCGTCGCCGCAACACCGCCGGCGACCTCGCGCAGATCGCGGTCTTCGCCGCGCTCATCGCGGCGCTCGGGTTGCCGGGCGCCCTCTACCTCGGCGGCACGGCGGTGCCGATCACGTTCCAGACCCTCGGCGTGATGCTCGCCGGCGCGATCCTCGGTGCTCGCAAGGGGTTCCTCGCGGTCCTGTTGCTCCTCGCCCTCGTCGCGGCGGGCCTGCCGCTGCTCTCGGGCGGACGCGGCGGTCTCGGCGTGTTCGTCGGTCCGTCGGTGGGCTACCTCATCGGGTGGCTCCTCGGGGCGCTCGTCATCGGATGGTTCACGGCGCGACTCCTTCCCCGCTACCGCGTGCTGCCCGCGCTCGGCGCGACGGCCCTCGGCGGAATCGTCGCGGTGTACCTCATCGGCGTGCCGGTGTTCGCCGCGAACACGGGAACACCCCTCGGCGTGGCCCTGCTCGGTTCGGCCGTCTTCCTCCCGGGCGACCTCGCCAAGGTCGTCGTCACGGTGCTCGTCGCGAAGGGCGTGCATCGCGCCTGGCCCGGCCTCATCGATCCGCAGCCGTGGCCCTGGCGACGGAACGCGGCACCGGCCGGCGCATGAGCGAGTGGCTGCGCGGCTCGCGCGACGACGTCGCCCTCGCGTTCGGCGGCGACGTCGTGCGCTACGGCGAACTCGCCCGCTCGGTCGACGCGGCCGCACTGCCGCCGGGTGACGGTGCGATCGGATGCCCCGCCGGCACCGATCCCGTCGTGCTCATCACGACCGTGCTCGCCGGTCTCAAGCGGGGGCGCCCCGTGCTCGTCGGCGCCGCGCAGGCCGACCGACTCGCCTCGGCACTGCCTCCCGGGACCGAGCTCGCGCTCCTCACCTCCGGCTCATCCGACCCGACGGGCGCGCCGCGCGTGGTCGCCCGCACGAGCACCTCGTGGCTCGCCTCGGCTGAGCCGCTCGCGCGACTCGCCGCACTCCGTGCCGAGGACCGCATCGCGGTGACCGGGCCCCTGCACGTGTCGATGCACCTGTACGCCGCGCTGCACGCGCTCTGGCTCGGAGCATCCGTCGGCGACGCCCTCGCCGACGCGACGGCGATGCACGTGACGCCCACCCGGCTTGCGCGACTCCTCGAGCATCGCGCCCTGCCGCAGAAGGTCATCGTCGCGGGCGCGGCCCTGAGCCCGTCGCTGCGAACGGCGGCGGCCGGCCGCGGCATCCGCCTCACCGAGTACTACGGCGCCGCCGAGTTGTCGTTCGTGCTCGCGGGCCGCGGCGGCGGACTCGCGCCGTTCCCCGGCGTCGAGGTCGAACTTCGACCGGATGCCGCGGGTGACGAGCTCTGGGCCCGGTCACCGTACCTCGCGCTCGGGGTCATCGGCGGCGGCATGCTCCGGCGCGACGATGACGGCTTCGCCACGGTCGGCGATCTCGCCGAGCCCGCCGAAGACGGCTCGTTCCGCGTGCTCGGCCGGGGTGAGGCGGCCATCACGACCGCCGGTGCGACGGTGCTGGCCGAGCAGCTCGAGGCGCGCATCGTCGGGCTGCCGGGGGTCGTCGCGGCCGGCGTGGTCGGCGAACCGCACGAGCTCCTCGGTGAGCGGATCGTCGCGGTCGTGGAGCTCGCCGACGGCGTCGACCTCGCCGGGGTCGTGGCAGCGGCCCGGGCTGGCCTCTCCCCCGCCGAGCTGCCGCGACGGTGGTTCGTGCACGCCGTGCCGCTCACCGCGTCGGGCAAGGTGGCGCGCGGCGTGCTGCGCGAGGCGCTCACGGCCGGCACGCTCGATGGGAGCCGGACATGACGAACGCACCCGTGATCGTGGCTGCGAGGCGCACGGCGATCGGCACCGCCGGCCGCGGCCTCGCGGCCCATACGGTCGACGCGCTCGCGGCGCCGGTGCTCGCCGCGGTCGCTCAGGCGGTCGCCCCGGCGGGGATCCCCGTCGACGATGTCGTGCTCGGCAATTGCATGGGACCCGGCGGCGACGTCGCCCGCGTCGCCGCACTCCGCGCCGGCCTCGGCGACCAGGTGCCGGGCGTCACAGTCGACCGCCAGTGCGGCTCGGGCCTCGACGCGGTCATGCAGGCTGCAGCCCGGGTGCGAGCGGGTGATGCGGGTCTCGTGATCGCCGGCGGCGCGGAGTCCGCGTCGACCGCGCCGCATCGCCGGTGGCCCGACTCCGGCGAGCGCTTCACGCGCGCTCCCTTCGCGCCGCCCGGCTTCGCCGACCCCGACATGGGTCCGGCCGCCGACCGGCTGGCGGCCATCCGGGGCATCCCCCGCACACGACAGGATGCCTGGGCGGCACGGTCGCACGCGCGCGCGGTCGCCGCCCAGTCCGCCGGGGTCTTCGACGCGGAGATCGTGGGCCTCGACGGCGTCGGCCGAGACGATCGGCCGCGCGCCGCGATGGACCTCGCGCGCCTCGCTCGCTTCACGCCGGCGTTCCCGGGCGACGCTTCGGGCGCCGGCACGGTGACCGCGGGCAACTCCTGCGGCTTCTCCGACGGCGCCGCCGCGATGGCCGTCACCACCGAGGCGATCGTCCGCGAGCTCGGCTTGCCCGCCCTGCGGGTGCGGGCCATGGCGGTGACGGGCGGCGACCCGGCGCTTCCTGGGCTCGGGGCGGCTCCGGCCGCGCGCCGGGCCCTCGCGCGAGCCGGCATGACGGCGGCCGACCTCGGCTTCGTCGAGATCACCGAGGCCTTCGCGGCGCAGCTGCTCGCGGTCAGCGACGAGCTGGCCCTCGACGAGGACCTCATCTCCGCCGACGGCGGCGCCATCGCGCTCGGGCATCCGTGGGGGGCATCCGGTGCCGTGCTCCTCGTGCGCCTCGCCGCTCGCATGCTCGCCGCCGATGACGACCGCCCGGGCCTCGCGGCGTGCTCGATCGGCGGCGGCCAGGGCATCGCGATGATCGTGGAGCGTGCCGCATGAGCGAGATCGTCTTCGAGCACGTGAGCCACCACTTCGACGCCGAGGCGGTCGTCGACGACGTCTCGCTGACGCTTCGCGAGCACCGCATCGGCATCGTCGGCGCGAACGGCTCGGGCAAGTCGACGCTCGCGCGTATGGTCAACGGGCTCGTCGCACCCACGGCGGGCCGGGTCACGGTCGACGGCCTCGACCTCGCCCGGCACGGCCGCGAGGTGCGACGACGGGTCGGCTTCGTCTTCACGAACGCCGACAACCAGATCGTCATGCCGACCGTTCGCGAAGACGTCGCCTTCACGCTGCGCCGCCACAGGCTCAGTGCAGCGGATGCCGCGACCCGCGTCGACGCCACGCTCGAGCGCTTCGGGCTCGCCGACCTCGCCGACCGTCCGGCGCACCGCCTCTCGGGCGGCCAGAAGCAGTTGCTCGCGATCGCCGCGGTGCTCGTCGCGGAGCCCGCGGTCGTCGTGGCCGACGAACCGACGACGCTCCTCGACGCGCGCAATGCCCGGCGCATCGCCGAGCACTTCGACTCACTCGAACAGCAGCTCGTCGTCGTCAGCCACCAGCTCGAGCTGCTCGAGTCGTTCGACCGTGTCATCGTGATGGAGGGCGGTCGGGTCGTCGCCGACGACGAGCCGCGCATCGCGCTCGGCGCCTACCGGGCACTGATCGGGTGAGCGGCTGCACATGATCGGCATCTTCCATCCCGGCACCTCGCTCGTGCACCGCACGCCGGCGCTCGTGAAGCTCGGCCTGCTCGCCGTGCTCGTGACCGTCATCGCGTTGCAGGGTTCGCTCGTGGCGCTCGGCGGGGCATCCGTGCTCGTGATCGGGCTGTTCCTGCTCGCGAGGGTCCCGTTCGCGCTCGTGTGGCGGCAGCTCGTGCCGATCATCTGGGTGCTCGCGTTCGCGGTGCCGGTACAGGTGCTGTTCGGCGGATGGGAAGCCGCCGCCGTGATGGCGGTGCGGCTCACGCTGGCGGTGGCGCTCGCCGCGATCTACACCCTCACGACCCCCGTGACCGCGACGCTCGACGCCATGCAGGCGCTGCTGCGACCGTTCCGCCGATGGATCGACGCCGACCGCATCGGGCTCGTGCTCGCCCTCACCATCCGGTGCGTGCCGCTCCTCGCCGAGCTCGTGCGGGAGGTGCTCGAGGCGCGCAAGGCGCGCGGGGCCGAGGGGTCGATCCTCGCGCTCGCGGTGCCCGTGATCGTGCGGGCGCTCCGGACCGCCGAGCACCTCGGCGAGGCGCTCGTCGCGCGCGGCTTCGACGACTGACGCCAGGTTCGTTCGCCGCGAGACCGCCGCGACGCCGATGTCGCACCGACCCGACAGACTGGTCGTCGGCCGACCGAGGAGAGCACTTCGAATGATGGGCATCACCCACGCGACGAGCGGCGCCGCCGCGTGGATCGCGATCACCGGCGCCATGCCGATCCTGAGCCTCGGGGCGTACCCGCTCGACCCCGTGGGCGTCCTCGCCGGCACCGCGGTGTGCGCGGGCGCTGCGCTCCTGCCCGATGCCGACCATCACAGCGCCACGATCGCCCAGGCGGTGCCCGTGCTCGGCCGCATGACCGCCTCGACGATCGGTGCGCTCTCCGGTGGGCACCGCCACGGCCTGCACTCCCCCATCGGCCTCGCGATCGTCGCCGCAGGCGCGTGGGCGCTGACGCTCCTGACCCTCGCGACCGACGAGTTCGGCACCATCGCGATCGGCGCCGGCATCGGCGCCGCGGCGCTCACCTGCTTCGGCTTGAAGGCTCGCGGATTCGTCGGGTCGTGGACCGTGGCCTGGCTGCTCGGGGCCCTGCTGGGCGCGTTCATCGTGGTGTTCGCGCCCGATCAGGTGGCGTGGTTCCCGCTCGCGGTCATGGTCGGCTTCCTCGCCCACCTGGCCGGCGACTTCCTCACCACGGGCGGACTGCCGGGCCTCCTCTGGCCGTGGGTGCCGCGACCGCCCGAGCTGCTCCGGCCGGTGCCCGTGCTGAACCGGCTGTGGCTGCCCAACGGCTACGTCGCCCTGCCGCTGCTGGGCGACACCGGCTCGTTCCGCGAGACCGCGTTCGGCGCCGTCCTCGCCGTGTACTGCTGCTCGGGCTTCGCGTTCGAGTGCCTCCGCATGGCCGGCGTCGATCTCTTCGCGCTCGGATGAATCGGTGCGAAGCGCTCCGAACCGGCTTGGCGCATGAAAAAAGCCCCGAACCTGGCGAGAGGTTCGGGGCTTTCAGTGCACCCCCCGGGACTTGAACCCGGAACCCACTGATTAAGAGTCAGTTGCTCTGCCAATTGAGCTAGAGGTGCGTGATTCGGGCCTTTGCGGACAACCCGAACCGAGGGACCACGTTATCAGGAGAACCGCCGGTTACGCCAATCGAGCCCGAAACCGGCGCGTCGGTGGCGCTTCCTAGACTGAGGCCCGTGAATGAGACCGGTCCAGCACCCTCGAGCGGCTGGCGCGGCGGCCTGCGTGTGGGCATCGGCCTCGGTATCGGGGCCTTCGCGCTCGCCGTCAGTTTCGGCGCGTTCGCCGTGACGAACGGATGGCCGGCGTGGCTCGCGATCGTCATGTCGGCCGTCACGTTCTCGGGGTCGGCGCAGTTCGCGCTCGTGACGGCCGCGAGCGGCGGGAGCATCGCCGCCGGCGTCGGCGCGGCGGCACTGATCAACGCACGGTTCATCCCCATGGGCGCGGCATCCGCCCGCTCACTCCACGGCGGGCCGGTGCAGCGAGCCTTCGAGGGGCAGGCGGTCGTCGACGGCTCCTGGGTGGCGTCGCAGCGCGGCGACGGCACGCTCGATCGCACGAAGCTGTTCGGTGCAACGCTCGTGCAGTGGCCCGCCTGGATCGCGGGCACGGCCATCGGCGCCCTCTTCGCACCCTCGACGGAGTTCATGCGCGAGTTCGGGCTCGACGTGATCTTCCCCGCCTTCTTCCTCGTGCTCCTGCTCGATGCGCTTCGCGGCCGGCCGCGACTCGTGCTCATCGCCCTCGTGGCGGCCGTGATCGCCGCAGTGTGCGCGCTGGTGCTGCCGGGTGGCGTGGCCCTGCTCCTCTGCGGCCTGGCGACGGTCCTCGCCGCAGCGCGCACCGTGAGGGCGACTGAATCGTGACCGGCCTCATCATCGCGGTGATCGCGCTTGCGCTCATCAACATCGTGTACAAGGGCGTCGGGCCGGCAGTGCTCGGCGATCGTGTCTTCCCGCCACGCGTGCAAGCGATCATCGACGCACTCCCGGCCGCGCTGCTCGCCGGACTCGTCGTCGTGAACCTCCTCGGCGAGCGATGGGCCGAGGCCGACGCAGGCATGGTCCCCGGGCTGGTCGCGGCGGCGACGGCATGGTGGTTCCGCATGCCCCAGCTCGGCTGCGTCGCAATCGCCGTCGTCGTCACGATCCTGGTGCGACAACTCTGAACCCGACGGGTGCGGCCCGTCGATAGTGTGGTCCGGTGACCGATCACGCCGCCGACCTCGCACTCGCCCTCGAACTCGCCGACCTCGCCGACGCCGTCTCGCTCCCGAGATTCCGTGCGATCGACCTCGACGTGCAGACGAAACCCGACCGAACGCACGTGACCGAAGCCGACCTCGCCGTCGAACGTGCGCTGCGCGGCCGACTCGCCGAGGTACGGCCGAACGACGGCGTGCTCGGCGAGGAGTTCGGCACCGAGGGCGACACCCATCGCCAGTGGATCCTCGACCCGATCGACGGCACCGCGAACTTCCTCCGCGGAGTCCCGGTCTGGGGCACCCTCATCGCGCTCGCGGTCGACGGCGTGCCGGTCGTCGGCGTCGCCTCCTCGCCCGCGATGGCTCGCCGCTGGTGGGCGGCGACCGGCATGGGCGCCTGGACGCGTTCGTCGGCCGCCGAGCTCGGCGCGAGCGAGGGCGCGTCGGATGCCGCATCCGGTGCCTTCCCCGACGCGCACCGCCTGCGCGTGTCCGGCGTCGCCGCGCTCGGCGATGCCGCCCTCAGCTTCCAGAGCCTCGCGCAATGGCGCGACGCGGGCTACCTCGACCAGCTGCTCGACCTGGCGCAGCGCGTGTGGCGCGATCGCGCCTACGGCGACCTCTGGGCGTACATGCTGCTCGCCGAGGGACTCATCGACATCGCGGGCGAGTTCGACGTGAAGCCCTACGACCTCGCCGCGATCGTGCCGATCGTCGAAGAGGCCGGTGGCCGCTTCACCTCGGTGACGGGCGATCCGGGGCCGTGGCACGGCAGTGCGCTCGCAACGAACGGCCTGCTGCACGACGCGGTGCTCGACGTGCTCGCCGACTCCGCCGGCGCGGCCGACGCCGAGGGGAGCTGACGCCGTGGAGGTCTGCATCTTCACCGAGCCGCAGCAGGGCGCGAGCTACGAGGAGCAACTCGCCCAGGCCGGCGCCGCCGAACGGCTCGGCTTCGACGGGTGGTTCCGCTCCGACCACTTCCTCGCGATGGGGGCGGGCGAGGGGCTGCCGGGGCCGACGGATGCCTGGACCACCCTCGCCGGGCTCGCCCGCGAGACCCGCCGCATCCGGCTCGGCACCCTCGTCTCCTCGGCGACGTTCCGTCACCCGAGCATCCTCGCGATCCAGGTCGCCCAGGTCGACGCGATGTCGGGCGGCCGCGTCGAGCTCGGCCTCGGCACAGGCTGGTTCGCCGAGGAGCACGCCGCCTACGGCATCCCGTTCCCAGAGAAGCGCTTCGGCCTGCTCGAGGAGCAGCTCGAGATCGTCACGGGGCTCTGGTCGACGCCGGTCGGCCGTCGATACGACTTCGCGGGCGAGCACTACACGCTCGAGGGCTCGCCCGCACTGCCGAAGCCGGCACAGCCTCGCGTGCCCATCATCGTGGGCGGCAACGGTCCCCGCCGCACCCCTGCCATCGCCGCGCGCTACGCGAGCGAGTTCAACATCGGCTTCCGTGGCGAAGATCGCATCGCCGAGACGTTCGAGGGCGTGCGTCGCGCCTGCGGGGAGATCGGCCGTGATGCGTCGACGCTCCGCACGACCGTCGCACTCCCGACGGTCGTGGCGACGAACGACGCCGACTACCTTCGACGCCTCAGCGCCATCGACGCCGACCCCGATACCTTCGCCGAGGTCAACGTGGCCGGTTCACCCGACGTCGCCACCGAGAAGCTCCTGCGGCTCCGCGATCTCGGCGCCGACCGTGTCTACCTGCAGCTCGTCGACCTGCGCGACCTCGACCATCTCGAACTCATCGCCGCCGAGGTGCTGCCGCACGTGCGCTGATGGGGAGCCCACCCCATCGCGCCGAGGGCGGAGGCCCCGATAGGCTGGCGCCGAAACTACCGGACATCACGGGGGCACCGGTCTATCTGCGGCCCCGTGCGCCGCCTTCCATCCGAATCGAGAGGCCCTGTCGTGTCCCCTGCTCCACGCCGCGTGCTCACCCGCGCGCTCATCGCCCTGACCGCCCTCGCGGTCGCCGTTCCGCTCACCGGCTGCGGCATCGTGCGCGACCTCCTGCCGGGTGGCGGGGCGCCCCAGCCCGAGCGTGACGAGACCAGCCAGGAGATCGTCGAGGAGGGCCAGGCCGACGTCTTCGCCCTGCGCGTCGGCGACTGCATGAACGAGGTCTCCGAAGAACTCGTCTCCGAGGTGCCGGTCGTGCCCTGCGACCAGCCGCACGATGAAGAGGTCTACTTCGACTTCACGCTCCAGGGCGATGAGTTCCCGGGGGAAGACGCCGTGCAGACCGAGGCCGACACCAGGTGCCAGGCCGAGTTCGACGCCTTCGTGGGCCTCGCCTACGACTCCTCGACGCTCGACTTCTACGCCTACCGCCCGTCGGAGGAGAGCTGGACCCAGCTCGACGACCGCGTCGTCTCCTGCGTGATCTACGACCCTGCCGGTCAGGTCACGGGCACCCTCGCTGGGGCGGCATACTGAGCTCGCCCCGCGCCGGTCGAGCGTCCATGATGGGCCGGATGCCTCGCAACCGGCCCATCGCGGCACTCGCGCTCGCGATCGCCGCAGCGGCGCTCGCCGTGAGCGGCTGCAGCGGCGGGTCCGCGCAGCCGTCGACTCCCCCGACGCCACCGAGCGCATCCGCGAGCAACGCACCGACGGCACCCGCTCCCACCGGCGCCCGCCCCGAGCCGCAGCAGTCGTCGGGCGACACCGCGCCTTTCGTCCCGGCCGTCGGCGACTGCCTCGACGCATCGAAGGAGCACGGACTCTCGCCGTCGTCGGTCGTGCCGTGCGAGGAGCCGCACGACGACGAGGTCTACGCGCAGTTCGACCTCGACGGCGGCGGATTCCCCGGCGACGACGCCGTGGCGCGCGCTGCCCACGACGCGTGCGCGAGCCGGTTCGAGGCGTTCGTCGGCATCGCCCACGCGGACTCGGCACTCGAGTTCTACACGCTCCATCCGACGACGGAGTCGTGGAGCACCTCGGGCGCTCGAACCGTTTCGTGCATCATCTGGAACCCCACCGACCACGTCACCGGATCGCTCGAGGGCGCTGCCTACTGATCGCGGGGGGCCCGCAGGCGGCGCCCGTCCGCCGGCGCGTCAGCCCGTCGTGCCGGGAAGCGCGCCGCCTTCGCGTGCCTCGGCCCAGAGGTCGACGCCGGCGTCACCGGCGAAGCCGTCGATCTCGGCGAGCTCGTCGGCGCTGAACTCGAGGCGGTCGAGGGCCGCGACGTTCTCCTCGAGCTGCGCGACGCGGCTGGCCCCGATCACGAGGCTCGACACGCGCTCGTCGCGCAGCGCCCACGCGAGCGCGAGCTGCGCGAGCGACTGTCCGCGACGCGTCGCGATCGCGTCGAGTCCCCGGATGCGCTCGAGCGTCTGCTCCGAGAGCATCGAACGGTCGAGCGAACCGTCGGTCGCCGCACGTGAGCCTTCCGGAATGCCCGCCAGGTACTTGCCGGTGAGGAGGCCCTGGGCGAGTGCGGTGAACCCGATGACGCCGAAGCCGAGGTCGGCCGCGGCGTCGAGGAGCCCCTCGGTCTCGATCCAGCGGTTCAGCATCGAGTACGACGGCTGGTGGATGAGCAGCGGCGTGCCGAGCTCGGCGAGCATGCCGGCGACCTCGCGGGTGGCTGCAGCGCTGTACGACGAGATGCCGACGTAGAGGGCCTTGCCCGAACGCACGGTCTGGTCGAGCGCCTGCGCGGTCTCCTCGAGTGGCGTCTCGGGGTCGGGCCGGTGCGAGTAGAAGATGTCGACGTACTCGAGTCCGAGCCGCTCGAGCGACCGGTCGAGCGACGCGATGAGGTACTTGCGGCTGCCGCCTACGCCGTACGGGCCGGGCCACATGTCCCAGCCGGCCTTCGTCGAGACGATGAGCTCGTCGCGGTGGGATCCCAGATCGCTCGCGAGCAGGCGGCCGAAGTTCGACTCGGCGGCGCCGTAGGGCGGCCCGTAGTTGTTCGCGAGGTCGAAGTGCGTGATGCCGAGGTCGAAGGCGCGGCGCACGATCGCGCGCTGGTCGTCGAGTGGCCGATCGTCGCCGAAGTTCTGCCAGAGCCCGAGCGAGAGGGCGGGCAGCTTCAGTCCCGAGCGGCCGACGCGGCGGTACGGCATGCGGTCATAACGCTGTGGATCGGGAAGGGAAGTCACCCGCCCATCCTGTTCCCGCAGCGCGGGAGTCGCAAACCCGCCGGAGACGACGAAAGCCGCCCGATGGGCGGCTTTCGCTTCCACGTGTGCGACAACGGCCGATGGTGGAGATGGGGGGAATTGAACCCCCGTCCATCGCTGTGATTCCACGCCTTCTCCGGGCGCAGCCTGTGTGAGCGTTCTACTCGGCCCCGACCTTTGCCACAGGCGTCTAGGTCGACAGGCCCAGCCTGATGAAGTCCCGCGTGTCGCTCAGGCGACGACACGCAGCAAGTTCCCTAGATGACGCCAGCTACCGGGGCGGGAACAGACCCGCGGGCTGACGGACTATCGAGCTCGCTTATGCAGCGAGGGCGAAGTCAGTGCGCTTTGAATTGGCACTTATGTTTTTCAGAGATCGTTAACGAGATAACCCTGAATCCTCGGCCCGCTTCTCGTGGGTTCGCAGGCGATGTCGAAACCGATCATCCCCATGTCACGCCGTACTGACGAGTCAGTCTGGCGGGCCGTTGTCACACACTGTGGAGTTTTCAAGCCCGGGCGCCGATCGTTGAATCGGATTGTGCCCGGCCTTACAGTCTAGAACAGGCGCGGCCGCTCCGCCATTCCCGAGCGGATGACCCAGGAGGTCCATGTGGCTACCGTCATCGCCGTTCGCGGCAACGCCGAACAGCGCATCGAGCCCGAGCTCGGCGCGGTGTCGCTCTCGGTCGGCGTTTCCGAGGCCGAGCGGAACGTCGCGATGAGCCGCACCACCGAGGCGCATGAGCGGCTGATTGCCGCGGTGCGCGAGCTCGAGGCATCCGGGGCGCTCGACTCCTGGTCGGCCGGACAGCTGCGAGTGTGGGCGCACCGGCCGTGGAACGCCGAGGGCAAGCAGCTCCCCATGGTGCACCAGACGAGCGCGGAGATCGAGGTGGTCTTCACCGACCTCGCGAAGCTCGGCGAATGGGTGAGCCGGGTCTCGATCGGCAATGCGGTCGCCCTTGGAGGCATCGATTGGCGATTGACGGATGCCACGCGCAAGCGCGTGCAGGAGCGCGCACAGCGCGACGCGGTCGCCGATGCGGTCGCGAAAGCCGCGATCTACGCGTCGGCCCTCGGCCTCGGCGCCCCGACCCCGGTCGAGCTGGCCGATACGGGCCTGCTCACGGCGCACCCCGTGCCGCAGGGCGGCGGTGAGCGGATGTTCGCGATGCGCGCGGTGGCCGACACGAGCGGGGGCGGCGCGGAGTTCACGCCGGCCAAGCTCGTGATCGAGGCATCCGTCGACGCGAGGTTCTCGGCCGACCCGGCGTGATGCTGCCGGTCAGGCCTCGTCGACGAGCAGCGTCTCGAGCGCGGCGAGCTCGCCGAGGCTGAGGCCGGCGGCGAGGAGGTACGAGCGGGTCGAGCCGTGCTCGCGCTCGATGGTCTCGATCACCCCGTCGATGGCCTCGCGGGGACTGCCGCCCATGAGCGTGCGGAGCTCGGGGCTGTCGGGCACGCCGTAGCGGCCGACGAGGGTGACCATCTCTTCGAGCCACTCGCCCGCGAGGTTCGACTCGGTGCGCACGTAGTCGTCGATGACCGCCTCGCGGTCGACGCCGACGGCCAGGAGCGCGAGCGCGACGACCACGCCGGTGCGGTCTTTGCCCGCGGTGCAGTGCACGACGACGGCACGGTCGCCCGCGCTGGCGATCTCACGCAACGCGCTGACCACGATCGAGGCGTGCTGGGTGACGATGCGGTGGTAGAGCGCGTCGAGCGAGATGCCGCCCGCCCCCTGCGAGGCACCCGAGCCCTCGAAGACCGGGAGCCGCAGCACCTCGACGTCGAGGCCGTCGAGGTCGTCGGGCATCACCGCCGCCTCGTTCTCGTCGCGGAGGTCGATGACGATGCCGACCCCGAGCTCTCGCAGCTGGGCGCGACCCGCCTCGCCCAGGCGATGCAGTCCGTCGGAGCGGAACAGCACGCCGTCGCGCACGGTGCCGGTGGCGGCCGGGAGCCCGCCCACATCGCGGAAGTTGTAGGTGCCGGGAACCGGGATTCGCGTCGAGGTCTCCATCGCGATGAGCCTACCCCCGACGCCGGACACCCCGGATGGGATAGCTGAGGAGTGCTCGTGCAATGGACGCCACCTCGGGTACGCTGTGGCTCACGAGGTCGGGGGACGTGGGGGCCGCAATGGCATGGGCGAACCGGGGCGCGCGCGTCGAAGCCGGCCCGAGCGAACTCGGGAGGCATGCCGGTTCCCGGAGTCCGCGTCGCGGCTCCCGCATTCCTTCGCGTCTGCTCTCGCTGGGGGCCGCGCTCCTCCTCGTCGTCGTGAGCGTTCCGGCCGGCGCATCGTCACCGGCCGCAGCCGCGGATCCGGTGGGGTGCAGTTACGGCACGCCCGGCCCGTCGGCGAATTCGATCTGCTGGCTCGACCTGACCGCGTTCAACCAGGCGGTGGCGGGTTCGTCGGCCGGGCAGAACATGGCCATCTCACTTCGCGGGGGGTACACGGCCACCTTCAACTTCCACGTCACCGGTGCCACGTACACCACGTCGGCGTTGCCGCGCGGGAGCGGATACCTGGGCCGGGGATCTCCTGACGCCGCCAACGGGTACCCGGTGCCGTCGTATCTCGGCACGACCGGGAGGCCGGCGATCGGTCGGAGCATGCTCGGCAGTTCGGTCGCCGAGGTTCGCAACTTCCAGATCCTCGATTCGGCCGGCCTGCCCGTCTCGGGCTACGCGTTGGTCTCGGCTGACGCCGAGTCGACGGCCAACCAGGAGACCCTGACGTTCACGTCCAACACGTCCATCTCGAAGATCACCGGGTTCGGGCAGGGATGCAACGCGCAGATCAGCGGCTTGGGAACGACGACCGTGCAATGCCGAGGACTCACCAACTCGTACCCGGGCGCGTATGGAACGGCGCTGTTCCGCTCGGTGAACTCGACGTTCATGAGTGCTCGCATGGCCGACAACACCAACATCGGGGTGCAGGCGGTCGCGTTCGGAGTCCAGCTCGCGGCGATCAGGTTGAACAAGACCGTCGCCAGTCGCTTCAACCCGTCGGATTCGTTCGAGACCAGCGTGACCTCCCCGCAGGGCACGACGCTCGGAAACGCGACGACGGGGGCCGCCGGCACCACGTCGTCGACGGGCGTGGCCGAAGTGATCCCGCCCGGCGCCGGGCAGTCGTACACGCTCTCGGAGGCGATGAGCCCAGGTTCCGCGAGCCCCCTCGCGGCCTACCTCACCTCGTGGAGCTGCAGCAACTCCAGGCCCGGTGCGTCGACGGTCCTGCCTTCCGGGTCCGGTACGCAGAAGGCCATCGTCCCGCAGGTCGGCGACGACATCGTCTGCACCATCACGAACACGGCGCAGGCGCCGGCGATCGGCGCGGTGAAGTCGGCGTCCCCGTCGGATGCGGCCAGCTTCACGGTCGGCAGGCTGATCACCTACACGTTCGTCGCCACCAACAGCGGGAACGTCACCCTGACCGACCCGACCATCAGGGAAGGCACCTTCACCGGCTCCGGCACGCTGTCACCGATCGCGTGCCCGCCGACCCCGTCGCTGGCCCCGGGCGGGCAGCTCACCTGCACCGCCACCTACACGATCACCCAAGCCGACGTCGACCAGGGCGAGATCGTCAACGACGTGACCGCAACCGGCACACCGCCCGCCGGACCCGACGTGGTATCGCCACTGGCGACCGTCACCATCCCCGGAGACCAGTCACCGGCGATCACGCTCGTGAAGTCCGCCGCTCCGACGCAGGTCACCGCAGCCGGTCAGACCGTCGCCTATTCGTTCGTGGTGACCAACACCGGCAACGTGACCGTGCATGCCGCGTCGGTGACGGAGACCGCCTTCAGCGGGGCCCGTGCGGCACCGGTGATCTCGTGCCCGCTCGCCGCGGCATCCCTCGTGCCCGGCGCATTCGTGACCTGCACCGCGCCCTACACCGTCGCGCAGGCGGATGTCGATGCCGGCCAGATCACCAACACCGCGACCGCGACGGCGAGTGCGCCGGATGGCTCACCGGTGAACGCGGCTCCCGCCGACGCGATCGTGACGGCCGCGGCAGCACCGGCGATCGCGCTGGTGAAGACCGCCGCTCCGACGCAGGTCACCGCAGCCGGTCAGACGGTCACCTACTCGTTCCTCGTGACCAACGCCGGCAACGTCACCCTGCACGCCGCATCGGTGACCGAGACGGCCTTCAGCGGGACCGGTCCCGCACCGGTGATCTCGTGCCCGTCCGCCGCGGCATCGCTCGCGCCCACCGCGTCCGTGATCTGCACCGCGCCGTACACCGTCACGCAGGCGGATGTCGATGCCGGCCAGATCACCAACACCGCGACCACGACCGCCAGTGCGCCGGATGATTCAACCGTGAGCTCGGCCCCGGCCGACGCCGTCGTGACGGCACCGGCCGCAGCGGCGATCGGCGTGGTGAAGTCTGCGTCCCCGTCGGATGCGGCCAGCTTCACGGTCGGCAGGCTGATCACCTACACGTTCGTCGCCACCAACACCGGGAACGTCACCCTGACCGACCCGACCATCAGGGAAGGCACCTTCACCGGCTCCGGCACGCTGTCACCGATCGCGTGCCCGCCGACCCCGTCGCTGGCCCCGGGCGGGCAGCTCACCTGCACCGCCACCTACACGATCACCCAAGCCGACGTCGACCAGGGCGAGATCGTCAACGACGTGACCGCAACCGGCACACCGCCCGCCGGACCCGACGTGGTATCGCCACTGGCGACCGTCACCATCGCGGGAGACCCGCCACCGGTGGACACCCCGTCGCCGTCGCCGTCGCCCTCGCCCTCGGCCGCCGCGATGGCGACGACCGGACTGACCATCCACACACAGCTTCTGCTCTTCGTGACGCTCACCGGTCTCGGGATCATCGCCATCGTGGTCAGCCGGCGTCGGCGGTCGACGAGCCAGAGGCGACCTGATCGGGCCGAGCCGGAGCAGTCGAAGCGGTACTCCTAGTCGCCGAGGTTGCGGCGACTCGCCATGGCGCGGTCGGCCTCGCGCTTGTCTTGACGCTCGCGCAGGGCCTGGCGCTTGTCGTACTCGCGCTTGCCCTTCGCGACCGCGATCTCGACCTTCGCCCGGCCGTCGGTGAAGTAGATGCGCAGCGGAACGAGGGTGTAGCCGCCCTCTTTCGTCTTGTGGCTGATCTTCACGATCTCCTGCTTGTGCAGCAGGAGCTTGCGCTTGCGACGGGGCGAGTGGTTGTTCCAGGTGCCCTCGGTGTACTCGGGGATGTGCACGGCGTCGAGCCACATCTCGCCGCCGTCGATGAACGCGTAGCCGTCGACGAGCGACGCACGACCCTCGCGCAGCGACTTCACCTCGGTGCCCGTGAGCACCATGCCGGCCTCATAGGTGTCTTCGACGGTGTAGTCGTGGCGTGCCTTGCGGTTGGTCGCCACGACCTTCTGACCGCGTTCCCTGGGCACGACGAGCTCCTCGTTTCGATTGGATGCTGCGACAGTGGCCGCGGCAGCCGTTCAGTCTAACGGATGCCGCGGCATCCGCTCGCCGTACTCCGACGTCGAGGAGTGCTCAGACCTTGAGGTACCGGGTGATCGCGATGCCCGCCGACACTGCCGCGAGCAGCACGCCGACGAGGATGAGCAACGGCACCACGAGCAGCGCGTCGGTGAGGTCGACGAAGGTGAACGAGAGACTCTCGGAGAGATAGCCCTGCACGAAGAAGTACACGATCGCAACCACCGCCCCGCCGGCGAGCAGCGAGCCGATGAGCCCCGCGAAGACGCCCTCGAGCACGAACGGCGTCTGGATGAACCGGTTGGATGCCCCGACGAGTCGCATGATGCCGAGCTCTCGCCGTCGCGAGAACGCCGACAACCGAATGGTGGTCGCGATGAGCAGCGCCGCCGCGACGAGCATGATCGACGCGATCGCGATCGCCGTGTAACTCGCCGCGTTGAGCACGTCGAAGATCTGGTCGAGGTATCTTCGTTGATCGACCACCTGCTCGACGCCCACCATGCCCGCGAGGCTCTCGACGAGCACCGCCGATTGCGACGGGTCGACGAGGTTCACCCAGAACGTCTCGTTCAGCACCTCGGGCGTGACGTAGTCGGCGGCAGGCGTGCCCTCGAACTGCTCCTGGAAGTTCTCGTAGGCCTGCTCGTGGTCTTCGAAGTAGAACTCGTCGATGAACGGCGAGAGCGTGTCAGAGCTGAGCTGCTCCTCGATCGCGGCCTTCTGCTCCTCGGTCGCCTCGCCGTCGGTGCACCCCGCGGTCGTCGAGACGGCCGTGCAGAGGTACACCGCGACCTGCGCCCGGTCGTACCAGTAGTTCTTCATCTGCGCGATCTGCAGCTGCAGCAGGGCCGCCGTGCCCACGAAGGTGAGCGAGATGAACGTGACGAGCACGACGGAGACGACCATCGAGGCGTTGCGCCGGAGGCCGTTCGCCGCCTCGGAGAGTACGAGACCGAGCCTCATTTCGTCGGCCCCACTTCTTGATCGTCGTCGCCTTCCCGGGGGCCTCCCGGGGCCCTGAGTCCCAGCCGTTCGGCGAGGGTCAGATGCGGGGATGCCGCGGTGGCGGTCTTCTTCGTGCCGGTCCTGCCTGCGCCCTCGGCGTCGGCGTCGTCGCCGTCGGCGCGCGTGATGGGCACCGACGCGGTCGCGGCAGCCGTGATCGCGGCCGCGGCATCCGTCACCTCGTCGCGCTCCTCGGGCTCGACGTAGAGCGGCGGCGCCTCGCGCATGACCTCGGCGTTGACCTTCGGAGCGGCCGACGTCATCGGCTCGGCAGCCACGATCGGCTCGGCGGTCTCGTCGTCGCCGGGTTCGCGGAGCGCGGCGCCGTAGCCGGCGCTGCGCTCGTCGCGCACGATGTCGCCGGCCGAGAGCTCGATGACACGGCGCTGCATCTCGTCGACGATGCCGGCCTCGTGCGTGGCCATGACGACCGTGGTGCCACCGGCGTTGATGCGTTCGAGGAGCGTCATGATGCCGGCGCTCGTCACCGGGTCGAGGTTGCCCGTGGGCTCGTCGGCCAGGAGGATCTGCGGCTTGTTCACGATGGCGCGCGCGATGGCGACACGCTGCTGCTCGCCACCGGAGAGCTCATGGGGCATCCGCTTGCCCTTGCCGTCGAGGCCGACGAGCTTCAGCGTCTCGGGCACCGCCGACTGGATGAAACCGCGCGACTTGCCGATGACGCGGAGCGTGAACGCGACGTTCTCGTAGACGTTCTTGTTCGGCAGCAGCCGGAAGTCCTGGAACACGACACCGAGGTGGCGGCGGAAGTACGGCACCTTGCGACTCGAGATCGAGCCGAGGTCTTGGCCGAGCACGTGGATCTTGCCCTTCGACGGCTTCTCCTCCTTGAGGATCAGCCGGAGGAAGCTCGACTTGCCGGACCCGGAGGCGCCGACGAGGAAGACGAACTCGCCGCGGAGGATCTCCACCCCAATGTCGTTCAGGGCGGGCCTGGACTGGCCGGGATAGGTCTTGGTGACGGAGTCGAAGCGGATCATCGCCATCGAGCCTAAGCAGCGACGCGGTGAATCGGTGCAACGACGCGCACGTTCACCGCCTGTCTACTCGACCTTCTGCTTGCGCCACTTGATGCCCGCGGCGATGAAGCCGTCGAGGTCACCGTCGAAGACGTGGCTCGGGTTGCCGACCTCGTAGTCGGTGCGAAGGTCTTTCACCATCTGGTACGGCGCGAGCACGTAGGAGCGCATCTGGTCGCCCCAGCTGGCGGTGATGTTGCCGGCGAACTCCTTCTTCTGCGCGGCCTCCTGCTCCTTCTGCAGCAGCAGCAGGCGCGACTGCAGCACGCGCATGGCCGCGGCGCGGTTCTGGATCTGGGACTTCTCGTTCTGCATCGAGACGACCGTGCCCGTGGGGATGTGGGTGAGGCGCACCGCCGAGTCGGTCGTGTTGACCGACTGTCCGCCGGGTCCTGATGAGCGGAACACGTCGACGCGGATGTCGTTCTCGGGGATCTCGATCGCCTCGGTCTCCTCCATGAGCGGGATGACCTCGACCGCGGCGAAGCTCGTCTGGCGCTTGCCGGCCTGGCCGAACGGGCTCATGCGCACGAGACGGTGCGTGCCGGCCTCGACGCTCAGCGTGCCGAACGCGTAGGGCGCGTCGATCTCGAACGTCGCGGACTTGATGCCCGCCTCTTCGGCGTAGCTCGTGTCCATGACGGTGGCGGAGTAGCCGTGCTTCTCGGCCCAGCGCAGGTACATGCGCATGAGCATCTCGGCGAAGTCGGCGGCGTCGACGCCACCGGCGCCGGCACGGATGGTGATGACCGCGGGACGGTCGTCCCACTCGCCGTCGAGCAGGGTCTGCACCTCGAGCTCGCCGATGGCCTTCTGCAGCTGGACGAGCTCGTCGCGCGCCTCGGTGGCACTCTCCTCATCGCCCATCTCGTTGGCGAGCTCGATGAGCACCTCGAGATCGTCGAGGCGCGAGTCGATGCTCTTCACCCGCGCGAGCTCGGACTGGCGGTGGCTGAGCGCACTCGTCACCTTCTGCGCGTTCGCGGTGTCGTCCCAGAGGTCGGGCGCACCCGCGAGCTCGGACAGCCGCTCGATCTCCGACTGGAGGCCGTCGACGTCGACGACGGAACGGATGTCGCGGAAAGTGGAGCGCAGCGCGGCGATCTCCTGCGTGAGGTCAAGATCCAACATGGCTTCCCCAGCCTACGCGACCCGGGCGGCGTACACTTCGGGTCAACGGGCTTCACGACGTGCGTCCTGTGCGTCGACCCGCGCGAGGAGACGAGCATGGCCGTCAACACGTATCTCACCTTCTTCGATGACGCCGACGGCGAGTCGGGTGCCGTCGGCCACGAACAGTGGATCGAGCTCCGCTCGTGGAACTGGGCGGTGACGTCGACGGTGGCCGCGCATGCGGGTCCCGGCGGCGGCACGGGCGCCGGCCTCGGCAGCGGCGCGGGAGTCGCAACCCCCACGGCATTGCGCTGGGAGCACGCATTCGATGCCTCGTCGACCCGCCTGCTCGGCTTCGTCGCTTCGGGTCGCCGGCTGGCGAAGGCGGAGCTGCACGTCACCCGCGGCGGCGGCCACAGCGGCCGTGATGCGTGGCTCGCCGTGACGATGCGCGATCTCGTCATCACGTCGGTCGCGACGTCGGGTGCGAGCGACGGCTCGGTCGCGCAGGAGGTCGCCATGGACTTCCGCTCGATGAGCGTCGAGTACCGCCGGCAACTGCACACCGGGTCGCTCGCGACGCCCGCGACGTTCGAGTGGGACATCGCCACGGGGGTCTCGAGCACGTCGCCGTGACGCGCTGAAGGGGCATCCGCTCGCCGTCTCGGGCGGTTGCAGCCCGGTTCGGCGTCGGGTGTACGGTCGAGGTGATGACCGACACGACGCCTCCGTTCTCGTGGCGCTCGATCATCCTCCCGGCCTACCTGCCGACGCTGCTCTTCTCGCTCGGCGAGGGCGCGATGATCCCGGTCATCCCCGTCGTCGCGACCGATCGCGGCGCCTCGCTCGCACTCGCGGGCCTCATCGCCGCGATGCTCATGGTCGGCGAGCTCGCCGGCGACCTGCCGGCCGGGTGGCTCGTCGCGCGCATCGGCGAGCGCAACGCCATGATCGCCGCCTCGATGCTCGCGGTGGTGGGCGTGCTCATCGCGCTCGTCTCCCCCACGACGGCGGCACTCGGCATCGGCGTGTTCCTGCTCGGCCTCGCGACCGCGGTGTTCGGCCTCGCGCGGCACGCGTTCCTCACGAGCTACGTGCCCGAGCAGGTGCGGGCGCGGGCGCTGTCGACGCTCGCCGGCGTGTTCCGGGGCGGCTGGGCGATCGGCCCGTTCATCGCGGCCGGCCTCATCGCGTACACGGGCTCGGCCGAGCTCGTGTTCTGGGTGCTCGTCGCGGCCTGCTTCGCGGTCGTGGCGGTGCTGCTCGTGCTGCCCGACCCCGAGCGCGTCTTCGGTGCCGCACGGCTCGCGCGTGAGGCATCCGCGTCGGGTGAGGCACGCACGGCCGGCGAGGCGGAAGCGGATGCCGCGTCCCACGGTGTCTTCCGCGCGATCGTGACGCACCGGGCGGTGCTGGCGCGCATCGGCTCGGGGGTCGGCGTGCTCGCCGCGATGCGCGCGAGCCGCACGATCATCCTGCCGCTCTGGGCCGTCTCGATCGGCATGCCCGCCGAGCAGGCCGCGCTCGTCATCGGCATTTCGGCCTCGGTCGACTTCGCCCTCTTCTACGTGAGCGGCCAGGTGATGGACCGCTTCGGCCGGCTCTGGAGCGCCATCCCCGGCCTCGTGGGGCTCGCCGCCGGTCACTTCGTGCTCGCGTTCACCCACGACGTTCCGGCGAACGTCTCGTGGTTCACGGTCGCGGCGCTCGTGCTCGGTGTCGCGAACGGACTCTCGAGCGGAGTCATCCTCACGCTCGGCGCCGACCTCGCGCCGAAGGCGAACCCGGCACCGTTCCTCGGCGGCTACCGCACCATCGGCGATGCCGGTCAGGCGGCCGCGCCGCTCGCGCTCGCGGCGATCACGAGCATCGCGACGCTCGCCGTGGCGAGCGCGACGATGGGCGTGGTCGGCCTCGTGGGCGCGGCGATCCTGTGGCGGTACATCCCGCGGTATGTGCCGCGTCGCCCGCGCGGTCCTCGGCTGCCGCCGTCGTCGCCCTAACGGCGCCGTTCCGCGCCCCGCACCTCGTCGACGATCTCAGCGATGGAGTCGATCACCAGCCGCGGGTTGCCCACTTGGATGTAGTGGTCGCTCCCGGTGTCGGTGATGTGCACGGCACGCTGGAACTTCCCGGGCAGAGCCTTCTGCGCTGCCATCTGCGCAGCCCACAAGGCGTCGGCGAACACTCGGTCGACGCCGGCGGGCAACTGGCCGGAGGCCAGCAGCTCCGGCGTCAACTGGGGGATGTCGGCGGTGAGCACGGTGACCGGAACGTCGGGCACGTGCGGCGACTCGCGCAGTTCAGTCACGACGGTGTCCAGGTCGAAGAACTCGGCGTCGGGCTGCGGCGGCGGTGCGTTGAGGTCTTCGAAGATGGCCTGCTGCTCACCTGTCAGGCCGGCTTGGAGGTCCTCCGACAGCGCGTCGACGAGCACGAGCCCGCTCGCCTGGGTCGGGTGGTCGCCCGCGAAGACTCGGATGATCGGGCCGCCGTAGGAGTGTCCGACGAGCACGAACGGGCCCGTCTCCCCCGACGCCGTCAGCAGCTTCTCGAGGTCTCCCGCCGAGGTCTGCGCGCTGGTGGGCTGTGCCACGGCAGTGGACCGGCTGCCGCCGGTGCCGGGCCGGTCGTACGCGCACACTCTCGTGAACTCGGCGACGTCGTCGTAGACCGTTGGCTGTGCATTCGCCGGGTCGGCCCTCGTGCTCCAGATTTCGGCGGTGTCGCCGAGGCCGGAGACGAGAACCACCGTCGGCGAACCGGTGCCATGGCACTCCAGGTAGATTTCGCGGTCATCGCCGACGGTGACGAGACCATTCCGATCCGCTGTCGACTCGGTTGGCGAGGAAGCGGTCTCTCGGGGCCGGTCACCTGAGGAGCATGCGGTGAGCAGCACGACGACGGAAGCGAGCAGAGGGAGCCGATGTCGGAGCAGCGCGCTGCAAGTCATCCGGCGCGCGCGGGTCGGCGCTCGCCCCTGCCGCTCGAGCGCGTCCTGATCTGATGCGAGCTGCAGCATCCCACGTCCCCCGTCGTCAGCCGGGCAACACGTCGCGGTGTCGGCGTCGGCCTGTCGAGTGTGGCACGTTCGGTGGTCGACGCCCGGTGAACTCGGTCACTTCGGCCCGGACCCGTTGCGGGCGCCTGCCTCCCCCGGGTCTCGGAAGATCGCCACGACTCCTCAGAAGATCGACATGAAGAGCGGCGCGGCCAGGAAGACCGCCTGGGTGACGATCACGAAGCCGGCGATGATGACGGCGGGAATCCACAGCCGACCGCCGACCCGGCCGGGTTCACGTTCGAGCTCGCGTCGGGCGAGCACGGCGAACACGACGCTGACGGCGGCGATCACCATGGGGAGGATGTCGAGGACGAAGAGCGCCCCGACGGCGAGGACGAGCGCCAGGATCGCCTTCCATGACACGCGCGAGGCGGAGGCGGAATCGCCGCCGCTGGGTTCACCTGGTGGGCGCGAAGCGCTCATCAGCGGCCGTTGACCTTCTCGATGGCCATGACGAGGATGACCCGGTCGGCCTTGTCGGCCGGGCGCGGGGGTGTCGGCGTCGCCGTAGCGCTGCCCGAGGTGCACGTAGAAGTCGCCTTCGGGGTCGGCGATGACCTCGGCGAGGCGGCCGCGCACCTCGACGTACTTCATGGGGTTCTCGGGGTCGATGACCTCGAGGGTCATGTGCGGGTTCTTCTGCAGGTTGCGGAACTTGGCCCGCTTGGTCGTGTGCGTGAAGCGGATGACCCCGGCTTCGCCGTCGAACTCGAACCACATCGGGTTGACCTGCACGCTGCCGTTGGGTCGCACGGTGCCGAGGTGGCCGAATGCGGGTGCGGTGAGGATGCGGGCGAAGTGGTCGGTGAGTTCGATCGTCATCCCATCAGTCAACCGCATCGCCGCCTAGTGAAAGACCGACCGGGCCGTCGCGGTCACCTCGATCGGCACCGAGATCGGCAGCAGCTCGGTGTGCATCGGCGCGTACCAGACAGAGCTCACGGTGACCGTCGCGCTCTGGCCGTCGTCGGATGCCGCACGCACGAGCCGCACGTCGGCGAGCCCGTGCTCGGCGTCGCCGAGGTACTCGACCGCCGCTTGCCGCACGGCGCCGCTCTCGAGCTCGAGTGAGAGCCGGTTGCCGTCGACCTCGACCGTTTCGAGGCTCCATGCCTCGGCCGCGGCGAGCGCAGCACCGTCGGCCAGCGTGAACAGGCGCTTGCGCTCGAGGTAGAGCGACGTGGCCGCGACCACGACGAACACAAGCGAGAGCCCGAGGAAGCAGAAGAAGATCGTGAGCAGGAGGGTGGAGCCGTCATCGTCGTGTCGCCGCTCGAGTGCTGGGCGGAGGCGACGCATCACGAGCCGCTCCCGGCGAATCGCGACACGGTCTGCGTGGCCGTCGCGGTGATCGGCACGCTTCCGAACCGGTCGAGCGTGAGGAAGTCGGGCACGAGGGGCAAGGTGAGACTGGCCGTCACCGTGACGTGCACCCGTGTTCCGGGCTCGGCGCAGTCTGGGGCGCAGCCGACGGTGACGGATGCGTCGGAGGCTTCGACCCCGTAGTCGGCGAGCGCGACCCGCACGACGCGATCGACAGCGGCATCCGCCGACGCCTGGTCGCCCGCGACCACCGCAACCCGTGCAGCATGACGCGCCGCGCCCTCGACGGCGAGGGCACCCCCTTGGATCTCCGCAACGGCGAGCACGAGGTACACGAGGGGCACCAGCAGGATGATGCCGACCGTCAGGAACTCGAGGGATGCCGAGCCGCGCTCATTCGAGATGCTCGACCGCCGCATGGCCGGTCACCTCCAATGCGCGCTCGAAGCCCAGGAGTCCGACGACCGGGAGCGTCGCCCGCACCGTTATGGCCACCACGGGAACACCGGCGACCGTCGAACGGCTCGCGGTGACGTCTTCGGCGTACTCTGCTGAGATCGCCATGCCGATGAGGTCCCGGGTGCGCGCGACGCCGTCGCCGTCGCTCGAACCCGCGAGCGATGCGTAGCGTGCGCCCTCAGCGGCCGCGTCGAGCACCGTGTTGCGCACGTGCAGTGCGAGCGCGAGTTGCACGACCGCGAGCGTCACCACGGTGAGGAGCACGCCCACGAGGGTGAACTCGGCGACGGCCGACCCTCGATCATCGCGGAGGAGCGCCGCAAGGGGTGGACGAGTCGCTCGCCTCAGAACCCCAGTACGCGGCTGATGGCCTGGTCGAAGACGCCCGACAGCGCCGGACCGGCAAGGCCCCAGATCACGATGACGAGACCCGCCGTCATGAGCGTGATGAGCACCCAGCCGGGCACATCGCCACGTTCGTCGCGGAGACACTCGCTGATCGAAGTTCGCATGGACATTCCTTTCGTCGGCGGGTGGATCCGCACGTTCAGGGCTGGGCACAGATCGGGTCATCGCTGGGGGCCGGGCCATCAGAAGCCCGCCCGCAGCACGAGATACCCGGGGAACAGTGCGAACGCGATGGTCACGGGCAGGATCAGGAAGACCAGCGGCACGAGCATCGCGATCTCTTTTCGACCGGCGAGCTCGATGATGGTGCGCTTCGCCTCTTCGCGCGCATCACCGGCCTGCGATCGGAGGACGCCCGCGAGCGGGGCGCCGCGCTCGAGCGCACCGAGCACCTGGTCGAGTGCCCGCGAAAGAGCCGGATGGTCGAGCCCGTCTCGAAGTTCGGCGAGCGCCTGGCTGAGCGGGAGACCGGCGCCGACCGAGGCCACGATGCCTGCGAACTCACCCGGCAGCTCGCCGGATCCGGCGCGGCCGATGCGGCGGATCGCATCGAGCATGCTCTCGCCGGCGGTGAGGCTCAGCGTGAGGAACTCGAGCACGGTGGGCAACTCGGCTGAGATGCGGGCGAGACGACGACGCGCGCGACGCTGCAGCATCCAGTCTCGGGCCACCGCCCCGAGCGCAGCTGCGATGAGCGGCATGGCGAGTCGCACGATCGTCGGCAATGAGCTGAAGGCCGGCGAGAGCGCGGCCAGCGCAGCGGAGAGCGCGAACGCGCCCGCGGCCCACGCCAGCTGTTCGCCACGGAACCGCTCGACGCTGGCAGCGGATGCAGACTGGCGCAGTCGCCGCGCGATGATCTCGTTGCCGCCGAGCCACTCGGAGAGCAGGGTGCGGAGCACCCGTGCGAGCGGCAGCACGATGAGGCCGAGCACGGGGGTGGGATCGGCCGGGCGCCGTGCGAGCAGCGCACGGGCCTCGGGCGAGATGTCAGAGACGTATGGCGCGACCCGCTCGAGGAGCCTCGCGCGCCCGACCCTGGGCACGGCCGAGACCACGAGCCACAGTCCGAGACCGAGCAGTGCCCCGAGCAGCACGCCGATGGACGCCATCGAGTTCAGTGGAACCATCGCCGCTCCTCCGGCAAGCGGCCGAGCGCGACCATCGCCTGGTACGCGATGACGCTCACCACGACGCCCGCGATGATGAGCGCGGTGCCGGCCGGTGAGTCGTAGGCCACGATCGTCTCGTGGCGTGAGGCGATGACCAGGAGCAGCAGCCAGGGCGCTGCGACGCCCAGGCGGGCTGCATTTCGGATCCACGACTGGCGTGCGGTCACCTCGGCTCGCAATGCCGCATCTTCACGGAGATAGCCGGAGAGCCCTCTGAGCACTGCTGTGACATCGCTGCCGCCGACCTCGCGTGCCATGCGTAGCGTCTCGAGGATGCGATCGGCGACAGGGTCGGCCAGCGCGCCCTTCAGGGCGTCGAGGCAGGTGGAGAAGTTGCCGGTGCGACGGTATTCGGCCTCGAACGACGCGAACGCGCTTCGGGTGGCCGCCGGCCCGAGCTCGGCGAGTGCGCCGACGCTGTCGGGCAGCGACATTCCGGCCCGCACCGAGGCGACGAGGTGGTCGACGACGTCGGGCCAGACGGCGCGGTTCGCGGCCCGGCGGCGCGTCGCTCTGGCGCGAACGACGATCGGCACGAGGACCACCCCGAGCACGGCGGCGACGAACGTGACCACCGGGATCGCGAACACGGCCTGCGCGAGCGCTCCGGCCACGATGCCGAGGAACGCCGCGATGGCGATGATGACGCCCATCGGCACGCGGGCGAGGCCGGCGAGGGCGAGCTCGTCGCGGATGCGCCCGGTGGCGAGCGACGCTCGCGTCTCGGAGCGTCGTGCCGGCCACAGCACTGGCGACACGACGAGCAGCAATCCGAGCCCCAGGAGGGCTCCGAGTACGAGGCTCATGCGGCTGTGCCGCCGAGCACGATCTCGGGATCGAGACCTGCCGCGCGAAACTTCTCGAGCCGGGCCGGACGCGCACCCGTGGGCACGAGCACACCGTCGCGCACGACGAAGAGCTGTTCGGCATCGACGGCCGCCCCGGTGCATCCGCCGGTCGGGGCCGCGATCTCGACGACCCGGCGCCTTCCGTCGCGATCGATCGCGAGGTGGACGACGAGATCGATGCAGCTCGCGACGGTGGGTACGACGAACGATGAGTCGATGTTTCGGCCCGCGAGGAGCGGCAGCGTGCAGAGCTTCGTGAGTGCATCTCGCGCGGAGTTCGCGTGAATCGTGCACATGCCTGGCAGGCCCGAGTTCAACGCGATGAGCAGGTCGAGGCTCTCGGCCTCGCGGACCTCGCCCACGATGAGCCGGTCGGGTCGCATGCGCAGTGCCTCTTTGATGAGCCGGCGAAGCGTGATCTCGCCGCTGCCCTCCAGATTCGGCTGCCGGCACTGCAACGCCACGAGATCGCGCACGTCGAGGTCGAGCTCGAACGTCTCTTCCACCGTCACGACGCGCTCGCCGATTCGCGCCGCCGACATGAGCGCGTTGAGCATCGTGGTCTTCCCGGTATGCGTCGCACCCGAGACGAGGATGTTCGAACCCGCGAGCACGCTCATGCGGAGGAACTCGGATGCACGCTGCGGGAGCGAGCCGAGCTCCACGAGTTGCGGGAGCGATCGGATTCGCCGCTGGAACTTGCGGATGTTGACAGCCCAGTGCGCCCGGGCTACATCGGGGATGGCGACGTGCAGCCGCGATCCGTCGGGCAGCGATGCATCGACGAACGGCGACGAGAGATCGACCCGGCGACCCGAGTGCTGGAGCATGCGCTCGACCAGCTCGCGCACCTCGCGATCGGACAGCACGAGTGTCGTGAGCTCGGCCACGCCGTCGCGTGCGATGAAGACGCGCGTGGGTGCGTTGATCCAGATCTCCTCGACATCGGGGTCGTCGAAGTACGGCTGCAGCGGCCCGTAGCCCGTGATGGAGGCGACGACGTCGCGCGCCGTGCCGTGCTCGTCGCCGAGTTGCGCGTGCGCCCCGGCGAGTGCGCGTTCGCTGTAGCGGCGCACCTCTTCGTGGGCGTATTGCGCGGCGACGACTCGGTCGCCCGCGAGATCGAGGCCCTCACGCAGCACGCGGGTGCGCACTCGCTCGGCGATGGTGCGCACGGGGTCGGTCATGGCATCCATCTTGCGTGGCACCGGATGTCTCGACGCGAAGTTATCCACAGCGCGCACATGTCGTCTGTCTGGTGCGCCGCAAAACGCTGCGCCGTCACTAGACTCGCGGCACCCCGATGGAGAGGTATCGATGAGCACGAAGACCGCCGTAGTCGACCAGCATGCCGCCCTCGCGAAGCGCGATCTCGTCGTCGACCTGGCGCGCGGCGCCTGCATCGTGCTCGTGGTGGTGGCCCACATCCTCATGATCGGCGTGGGCTTCGACGCCGACGGCCAGATCGTCGCGTCGCGGCCGCTCGAGGCGCAGGCGTGGTTCGATGCGGCGACGTGGGTCGGCCAGATCATGCCGCTGTTCTTCGCACTCGGCGGCTTCACGGCGTACACCGCCTGGCAGAGCCTTCGCCGGCGCGGCGGCGACTCGACCGACTTCGTGCGCGGGCGCGTGCTGCGCCTCGCGCGGCCCGCACTTCCCCTCTTCATGTTCTTCGCGGTGGCGCTCGCGGTGGCGACGGCGATCGGCGTCGACCCGGCCATGCTCGACATCGTCGCGACGGGCGTCGGCTCGCCGCTCTGGTTCCTCTCGGCCTTCCTGCTCGCTCAGTCGTTCGCCCCGGTGATGGTGCGCCTCCACGTCGCCGCGCCGCGCGCCACCCTCGCGGTGCTCTTCGCGTGCGCCGTGCTCGTCGACGCCGCACGGTTCATCCTCGGCGAGGTCGGGATCGGCCTCGCGAACCTCGTGTTCGTGTGGTTCTTCGTGCAGCAGCTCGGCTTCTGGTACGCCGACGGATGGTTCCGCGCGCGCCGCCCGTGGCAGCTCGTCGCACTCGCCGTCGTGGCCTATGGCCTGATCGCCGGCATCGTCGCCGCGGGCTGGCTATCGCCCGACATGCTCCGCAACCTCAACCCGCCCACCGTGCCGCTCGCACTGCTCGGCATCGCGCAGGTCGCCCTGCTCACGCTCCTGCATCGCCCGCTCGCCGCCCTCATGCAGGGTCGCGGGTTGCAGCGGATCGTCTTCCTCATCGGCGCGCGGGCGATGACGATCTACCTCTGGCACCTGCCGGTGATCGTCGCGGTGGCCGGCCTCAGCCTCTTGCTGCCCTTCCCCGTACCCGAACCTGCGAGCCCGATGTGGTGGGCCACCCGGCCGGTCGTGTTCGTCGCCGTGCTCGCCGTGGTCTTCCTCATCTCGATGCCGCTCTCCCGCCTCGAGACGGCGCCCACGAGCATCCCCGAGGGCATGAGGCGACCGGATGCCGCGCGCACGTGGTTCGCCGCCGCCCTCACGTTCTTCCCGGCCTTCGCCGTCATGAACTGGTTCCTCGACCTGCCGATCGCCCTCATCGGCACCGCGTCGCTCGCCGCGGCGGTGCTGTTGCTCAGGCCGCGAAGGGACTGATCGGCCGCGCTCGTCAGAGCAGGTCGAGGTCGTCGTAGTTGACGAGGACCTTGCCATCGTCGGGAGTGACGGCCGTGGGCGAGAGTCGCGCGATCTGTTCTCGCATGTAGCTGAGCGCCGGCTCGTTGTCGGGGTCGGGCAACGAGGAATTCGTGGTCTCGGCCATGATCGGGGCTCCGACATCGAGCAGCAGTGTCGCCGTGACTTCGTCGCCGTCGCTGCCGAATGCGTGGATGTCGACCGCGTCGGCCTCGCCATTTCGCGCCAGCGCGGCCGCGTACTCGAGCAGCAGGTCAGCGGTCGCGTCATCGACGAGAAGTGACTTGTCGGCGAAGGTCACGTGCTTCATGGGCCGATCGTAAGCGAGGGGTTCGCGCCCGTGTAGGGGGTTGCGGAACGGTGGGAACGACTGTTCAGCAGTACAACATGCACAGTACTTGATCTGATACAGTACTAGCCATGATCGACAACATCGCAGACGAGGCGTTCGCCGCCGACCTGCTCCGCGGCCACACCGACACCATCGTGCTCGGGGTCCTGCGCCGCCACGACAGCTACGGCTTCGAGATCTACAAGTCGATCCGCGAGGCGACCGGCGGCGCCTACGAGATCAAGGAGGCCACCCTCTACGCGAGCTATCGGCGCCTCGTGCGCGATGGCCTCGCCGAGGCGTACTGGGGCGACGAGTCCCAGGGCGGCCGGCGCAAGTACTACCGCATCACCGACGCGGGCCGCGCCGCGTTCCGCACCAACGTCGCGACCTGGGTCGCGACCCGCGGCATCATCGACGACCTCCTGGGCACCACGGTGCCCGCATCCACGAAAGGCAACCGAGCATGAACGCCACCGATCCCATCCGTCGCAGCACCGACGTGCATCGACTCCTCGACGACGCCTTCGCCGGCGTGGAGCTCACGCCCGAGGTGCAAGACCTGAAGGAGGAGATCCGCGACAACCTCCTCTCGCGCGTGGCCGAGCTCGAGGCATCCGGAATCGAATCGTCGGATGCCGCGCGCCGGGCCATGAACGAGCTCGGCGACGTTCGTGCACTCGTCGACGACGACGCCACGACGCCCATGCCCGTCCGAGTGGAGTCGGCGTCGGCCGCGGCGCTGCGCAACCGGGTGCGGCCGAACCCCGGCTTCGTCGTGCGCACCGTGCTGCTGTCGATCGTCGCTGCCGCGGCGCTCGTCGTGCTCGTGCTCGCCCTCCTCGGCGTGCTGTCGCTCGGCACCGGCATGCTGACCGCCATCGCCGCCGTGTTCGGGGTCGCCCTCGGCATCGTCACGGCCGACGCCCTCCGCCAGGAGACCACCGCGAATCATCCGCTGCCCGCCGGTCGCGCCGTCGCGTTCGGCGTCTCCACCGGGCTGCTGCTCGCCGGGCTCGCGTTCACCGCGACCGTGATCCTGCGCCTCGACCTCGCGTGGCTCATCCTCTCCGGGCTGCTCGTCGTCGCTGCGATCGCCGCGCTCAGCTACCTCGGCGCCACGCAGACCAACCGGCACAAGCCATGGGTGGTGGTGGAGCAGCGCGCGACCACCGTGGCCAACCGCTTCGACGAAGACCCCGCTGCCGCGGCACGATTCGGCATCTACACCGCCGCCATCTGGACCGTCGCGTTCGTGGTCGCCGTCGTGCTCGGCTTCACCGTCGGCTGGTGGTGGGCACCCGTGGCGCTCGTCGCCGGGTTCGTCGCCATGCTCGTGACGCTCGCCCGCATGCTGTTCGGCGCTGACGCCCGCCGCACGTAGGCGGGGTCGGTCCGGGCGTCGGTGGTCGCGGCATCCGCACCTGGTCGGGCGACTCCTGATCGCGAACGGTCAGAGCCACGGCTCGCGCCAGCCGCCGTGATCGGCGACGAGCGCATCGGCATCGTACGGACCCCACGTGCCGGGAGCGTACGCGCGCACCGGCGGAGGAGTGTCGATGAGCGGCTGCATGACTCGCCACGCCTCCTCGACCTCGTCCTGCCGCGTGAAGCGGATGCTGCGACCGTTCAACGCGGCCAGGAGCAGGACTTCGTAGGGGGTCGGCCCCTCGCCGCCGCTGGTCGCGAACTCCATGTCGAGGTCGATCGAGCTGGGCTTCGGGGCATCCGCTCGCTGGGCGTTGAGCACCACGCGCACGCCGGTCGAGGGATCGAGCCGGATCACGAGCTGATCCGGCTCGCTCGTGGCGTCACGCAGCCCGAACCCGAGCTTCGGTGGTCCCTTGAAGACCAGCCGCACCTCGGTCGCGGTTTCAGGCAGGAGCTTGCCGGTGCGGATGAAGAACGGCACTCCCGACCATCGCCAGTTCTCGATCTCGAGCCGCAGCGCGCAGAACGTCTCGGTGGTGGAGTCGGGGGCGACGCCGTCGATCTCGCGATACCCGTCGAACTGCCCGCGCACGTAGTGCCGGGGATCCGCTTCGACCGTCGCGCGGAACAGCGAGGTCTGCATGTCCCTGATCGACTCGGGGTCGCCACGCGACGGCGCCTCCATCGCGACGGCCGCGACCACCTGCATCAGGTGGTTGACGACGACGTCGCGCAGGGCGCCGACCGGGTCGTAGAAATGCCCGCGGCCGGGAAGGCCGAACTGCTCGGCCATCGTGATCTGCACGCAGTCGACGTAGTTGCGATTCCAGACCGGCTCGAGCATGGTGTTCGCGAAGCGCAGGTAGAGGATCTCGTCGAGCCCCATCTTGCCCAGGTAGTGGTCGATCCGGTACAGCTGCGACTCGTCCACGTACTGGTGCAGTTCCTCGGCGAGCGCTCGCGCCGATGCCAGGTCGTGACCGAACGGCTTCTCCACGACGACGCGCCCGTGTTCGACGAGGCCGGCGCCGGCGAGCCCGCGCACCACGGTCGCGAACAGGCTGGGCGGCGTCTCGAGGTAGAACACCGGCGTGCTCGCGGCGCCGATGGCCGAGCGGACCCGTTCATACGTGGCCGCGTCGGCGAAATCGCCCTGCACGTAGCTCAACCGGCCCGCGAGACGCGCGAACACCGCGTCGTCGAGCTCTTCACCCGTGCCGGTGATCGACGAGCGGGCGCGCTCGACCAGCTGGTCGATCGACCAGTCATCGACGGCGACGCCCACGATGGGGCATTCGAGCAGCCTCCGCTGCTCGAGCCGGTACAGCGACCGGAAGGTCATGACTCGTGCGAGGTCACCGGTGATCCCGAACACCACCAGGACGTCGCCGATCGCACCACCTGCGTCGTTCGTCTTCGCTGCCACGGTCTGCCCCCTGATCGTGCGTCGGCTCGGTGATCGCTGCTGCGCCTACGTGGCGCGGCGGCCCTTTCGTAGCACGGGGTCCACGAATCCCGACCCGTGATCGAGCTGGTAGTCGAGGTTCACGGCCGCGTTGATGAGCGAGAGGTGACTGAAAGCCTGCGGGAAGTTGCCGAGTTGCTCGCCCGTGAGCCCGATCTCCTCGGCGTAGAGGCCGACGTGGTTCGCGTAGGTCAGCATCTTCTCGAAGGTGAACTGGGCGTCGTCGAGTCGTCCCGAGCGGGCGAGCGCGTCGACGTACCAGAACGAGCAGAGCGTGAAGGTGCCCTCGGAGCCGCGAAGACCGTCGGGCGACGCGCTCGGGTTGTAGCGGTAGACGAGGCTGTCGGAGACGAGCTCCTTGTCCATCGCGTCGAGCGTCGAGAGCCACATCGGGTCGCGCGGTGCGATGAAGCCCATGAGCGGCATCACGAGCAGCGATGCGTCGAGCACGTCGGTGTCCTGGTGCTGCACGAAGGCACCGCGTTCGGGATGCCACCCCTTCGACATGACCTGCCCGTAGATCGCGTCGCGCTGCTCCGTCCATCGCACGACATCCGCGGGCCGGCCGCGCGATCGGGCGAGCCGGATGCCCCGGTCGAGCGCGATCCAGCACATGAAACGGCCATACGTGAAGTTCTGCTGGCCACCGCGCGTCTCCCAGATGCCCTCTTCAGGCCGGTCCCAGTTCTCGCAGACCCAATCGAGCATCTCGGCGACCTGGGTCCAGCCGACGTGCGGGAGCTGCAGTCCATGGGTGTCGGCGAGATGGATCGAGTCCATGGCTTCGCCGTAGATGTCGAGCTGGAGCTGGTCGGCCGCCCCGTTTCCGATCCGCACCGGAATCGACCCGCGGTAGCCGACGAAATGGTCGAGCGTCTCTTCGACGAGATCGGACGAGCCATCGACCCGGTACATGATCTTCAGCGGGCCCGAGCCGGTGCCGACGCTCTCGTGGATGCGGTCCATCAGCCAGGCCACGAACGCCTCCGCCTCGTCGGTGTAGCCGAGGCTGAGCAGTGCGTAGACCGAGAATGAGGCGTCGCGCACCCACGTGTAGCGGTAGTCCCAGTTGCGTTCGCCGCCGACCTGCTCGGGCAACGCGGCGGTCGGGGCCGCCACGAGCGCACCCGTCGGCGCGTAGGTCATGAGCTTCAGCGTCATCGCGGAGCGCGCGACCATCTCCCGCCAGCGGCCCGTGTAGGTCGACCGGTCGTTCCACTCCCGCCAGTAGCGCCGGGTGTCGCGGAACATCTCGGTCAGCTCGTCGGGAGACACTCGCTTCGGCTTCGCCCCACCGGACTCGAGCACGACGCCGGTGATCTCCCCGGCGTCGAGGCTGCCGGTCACGCGGATTCCGTCGCCGACGACCTCGACCTTTCCTGCCCGCTCCGGGCCGTGCATCACGAAGCCCCCGACGCGGTGCACGGTGAGGGTCTGGTCAGCGGAGGAGAACATCACACCTTCACCCTCGGCGCTCTCGATCGTGTGCGACGCGCGGCCGTAGTCGAATCGGGGCTGGATCTCGGCGACGAAACTCATCGTGCCCCGCACCACGCGCAGCAGCCGTACCAATCGGTGGCGGTCGGTCGCGGGTCCCTTGGCGATGGGCATGAAGTCGACGACCTCGCCCACCCCGGCCTCCGTCATGAAACGGGTGATGAGGATGGCGGTGTTGGGAATGTACAGCTGGCGCGTCACGTAGTCGTCGGTGGCGGGGCGAACGCTGCAGAAACCGCCCCGTTCCGCGTCGAGCAGCGACGCGAAGATGCTCGGCGAGTCGAACCGCGGGCAGCAGAACCAGTCGATCGTGCCGTTCGTGTCGACCAACGCGGCGGTCTGCAGATCGCCGATCAGGCCGTGGTCGGCGACGTTCGGATACCTCTCAGCCATGCGAGCGACCCCCCAGTCCTGTGAGCATCGTGGCACGGGAGGGGGCTGGGCGCTAGGCCGCGCGAGGGTCGGTTCGCAGGCCAGCGCCTAGACTGATCGGGCACTCGCGGGAGTGGTGAAATCGGCAGACACGCAGGATTTAGGTTCCTGTGCCTTCGGGCGTGTGGGTTCAAATCCCACCTTCCGCACTCGAGGCGCACCGGGCACTCTCGGCATCCCCGGGGCATCACTGATTTCGTCGTCGATCGTGCGGAAGCTGTGAAGGGAGTAGTCGCCAACTGGCTCGTCCCTCACCGCGACCCTTCGTCGCGGCTCACCCGCACCACGGTGCGATCCAGCGGCAGTTCATCGTGACGGATGCTCGCATCGACGCCTTCGAACGGCAGTTCACCGGTGGGCTCGAGGCCGACGTTGTCGTCCCAGATGCGTTCGGTGATGTGCCCGAGCAGTTCGAACTCGTCGAAGACGTACGGCATGCCGTCAGACGGGAAGAAGGTGGGCTCAGTCTGCAGATGGAAATGCAGGTGCGGCGTGGTCGAGTTGCCGCTGCTGCCGATGAGCCCGAGCTCTTGGCCCTGCTCGACATCGTCACCGACGCGGACCCGCACCGATCCCGGATCCATGTGACCGTAGAGCGCGAAGATCCCCGGTTCGATCTCAACCACGACGTGGTTGCCCACCGTGTGCTCGATCGGCGGTATCGGCGGTGGTCCCGGGAGCGATGTGGTGTTCGGGATGCCGTCCACCGCCCGCACGACGGTACCCGAGGCGGCAGCGACGATGGGCTGCTGGTAGCTGAAATAGCTCGAGAGCTGACTGGGTTCGCCCTCCCACGTACGGTGCTCCTCATCGAGCAGGTAGAAGTCGATCGCATAGCGCTGGGGAACGAGCGCCTGGCCGTTGATGGGAGCGAGACCCCGGCGGTGATGCGTGCTGTCGGCGCAGCATCCTTCGCTCATGTACCAGATGCCGTCTTGCACGGGAACGCCCACCACGGGCGCGGCTCGGTCATCGACCGCCGTGGTGCCGATTGCCGATGAGAACTCCGCCGGTTCGCCTTCAGGACGGATGATCGCTCCGGATGCCGCGAGCTCCAGCGTCTTCGGAATGTCGGCGTCGGCCCCGAGCTGCACATCGACCCACGCAACCCACGTTTCGGCGGGCCCGATGAGCAGCGGGTCGGTGCTGTCGGTGCCGTCGGCTGATGCGCCCAGACGCGTGACTGAGCGGTTCAACTGCGGGCCCTCCTCGGCCAGCAATGGATCGTCGGAATCAGCATCGCTCACCTCGAGACGATCGAGCTGCACGGGCAGCGAGGTGGCGTTGGTGATCAGGATGTCGTACGTGAGGTGAACCTTCTCGTCGGTGCCCTCCACCGGCATCGGCGGGGTGAGCACCGAGGTGGCGAGCGGCGTGAATCTCGTGTTCGGGTCGAGGTCGCCGCCCTCGGCCGACGATGTGGTGGCCGGCGGTGGTGTGCTGCCGGCCACGCCAGGTGGCGCTGGAGTGCATCCGGCGAGGACCCCGATGAATGCCAACCCGATGCACAGTCGAGTGATGGTTCGCGATCGTGTCGAATGGGAACGGAACACATTTACCCCCGCTGAGATCAGCCAGTACATTCAGTCCGATCATGCAAACGGCCCCTGTACCTGAGGCGCAGACTATCAGTGCGCCCGTGCGGCAGAGCCCTAGCGAATAGTCCGGGGCAACGTCAACCCTGAGGTGGATCGTGTCCTCGCCGCTTAACGTGAGTGTCCTGAGGGAGCCACGCTGCGCGATGGCCCCTCCGTGAAAGCTCGATGTGGGAGGACAGAAGACCATGAGCGAACAGACTGAGCCTCGGCCCGTCCGCGTCGCGGACCACCTGACCGACCGGGAGGCCGGCCAGCTGCTGTTGGCATTCCTGACCACCGTCGTTCTCATCCTCGCTGCGGGTTCCTTCCTTTGAGCGCATCCTGACGGAGGTCGCGCATGGGTTACTCCCGATCGCCCCGCGCTGACGGCATCTGGTTGGCGGTGGGTGTGCTCGCCGTGCTGATCGCCGTGGCTGAGTGCGTCGCAGCGATCGTCCTGGTGAACCGCCCCGGCGTCGCTGCCGCCGTCGGACTGCCGGAGTGGGGCGTGCTGTGCGTGAACGTCACCGCCATCGGCGTGATCGTGCTGCTCGTCATCTCGATGCTGATCGGCGTCATTCCACGCGGGGCGCCCCACTGGGACGCGCCGCGCTCCAGGCCGGCCGGCTAGTGCCGGTGACGATCTCAACACCACCCAGCCATGACCAGGACACTGCCGATGCATGCCACCTCCGTCGTGGGGCAGACCTCGGAATGGACGGCGCGAGCCGGGCTTCGCCTCGAACAGCTGCTTCGGCATCTCCCAGTGCACCGGCCGCGCTGGCTGCGTGGCCCGGCACTCTCCGACCCCGTTCGTCGCCCCACGATCGTGACCGAGCGACTCACGCTTCGCGCACACCGGCTTCGGCATCGACGCGCGTGGTACGCGCTCCAGTCCGACCCCGATGTCGTTCGCTACCTGCAATGGCCGCTCCGCTCGCGCACCGCGTCGTTCAAGCACCTCCTCGACCGGATGCGGCACACGCGGCTCGAGCGGAAGGACGACTTCCTGGCGCTTGCCGTGCTGCTCGATGGTCGTGTCATCGGCGACGTCTCGCTCCACCTTCGGAACGTCGACCCTCACCTGCGTCATCTCGAGATCGGGTGGGTGTTCGCTCCGGCTGCGCAAGGACGCGGCTACGCGACCGAGGCAGCCATCGGGATGCTCGAGCTCGCGTTCGGACGGCTCGGAGCGCGGCAGGTGACCGCCCGCATGCAATCGGCGAACGACCGCTCGCAGGCGCTCGCGACGCGGCTCGGCTTCGTCGAGGTGTCGGAGGCACGTGGCATCCGGCTGATGGCCATCAGTTCGGAGCAGTTCGCCCTGACGCGCCGAGCGGCGGCTTCTCGACGGGCGGAATAGACCGCGGCGAAGAGTCGCTCTCTCTCTCAGTGAAGCTGAATCGAGAGGATCGTTCGTGACCACGTGGAGCCCGGAAGAACTCGACCGCATCGGCGGCGCCGAAGAGCTGAAGATCTCGTCGCGCCGGCCCGACGGCACGCTGCGACCCTACGTGATCATCTGGGTCGTGCGCTCCGGCGACGAGCTCTACGTGCGCTCCGCGTACGGCCCGGGCAATCCCTGGTTCGTGCGCGCCCAGAAGAGCGGCGTCGGGCGCATCCGCGCGGGCGGTGTCGAACGCGACGTCGCCTTCGAGGTGCCGGCCGCCGACGTGCACGATGCGATCGACGCGGCCTACCACGCGAAGTACGACCGCCACGGGCCGAGGATCGTCGGCACCGTCGTGGGCCCCAAAGTGGTCGCGACCACGCTCCGGCTGGTGCCGCAGGCCGACTGAGCGGTCAGCGCGCGTAGTCGGAACGGCGCACCGCGGCGGCATCCACCTCGATGCCGAACGCCTCGGCGGCATCGCAGATCGCACGGGCACGCGCGATGCGGGGCAGGTCGCTGCCGTCGCGGATGCCGCAGCGCTCGAGGGTGTCGAGCACCTCGAGCGCCCACGCGAGCTCGTCACCCGAGGGGCTGAGCGCGGCGTTCACCACGTCGACCTGCTCCTCGCGGAGGCAGAGCCGGCCGGTCATGCCGACGGATGCCGCGTGCCGTGAGGCATCCGTCAGCGCCGCCGCCTCGCGACGCACGGTCGGCCCGTCGATCGGTCCCGGCAGGCCCGCGGCACGACTCGTGCTGACCAGGCGCGAGCGCGCGTAGAGCAGCGCCAGCGGGTCGTCGGCCGCACCGGTGTCGCGGCGGAAGTCGCCGCTGCCGAATGCGAGGCGGGCAACACCATGCGTCTCGGCGATGTCGAGCGCCGACTCGATGCCGCGCGCGCTCTCGACGAGCGCGACGAGCGGCAGGCCACCGCCGAGCGCGTCGAGCGTTCGGCGCAACTGGTCGGGCGCCTCGACCTTGGCGAGCACGACGCCCGCGACGAGATCACGACCTCGCAGGAGCGCGACATCCGTTCGCCACTCGTCGGATGCTACGTCGGCGATGCGCACCCACGGCCGGAGCCCTGCGTCGGCGGCCGCGGCGAGCGCGTGACGAGCGCGCCCCTTGTCGGCGGGGGCCACGCCGTCCTCGAGGTCGACGACCACCACGTCGGCTCCGGATGCCGCGACCCGGCTGGCGAGCCCGGGCGCCGAGCCCGGCACGAGCAGCCAGGACCGGGCGAGCCCGGCGGGCACCGTGGAATCGGTGCCCGCCGGGGCCCGGGAGGTGACGCGAACGTCAGTGTCCACGGGCCTGCGCCGCCTTCTCCTGCTCGAGCTCGCCGACGATGGCCGCGATGGCGGCCGTCGACGGGCGCTGCTCGCGTTCGAGCTCGGCTTGCTCGTCGGCGGACAGGTGGTCGTCGACGCTCATCGTCGTCTCGTCGAAGGGCAGGTCGCCGGCGAGCACGCTGCGCAGCTGCTCCCGATCGAGCTGCTTCGTCCAGGTGCCGACGAGCAGGGTGGCCACGGCATTGCCGGTGAAGTTCGTGAGCGCGCGCGCCTCCGACATGAACCGGTCGATGCCGACGATCACGCCGACGCCGTCGACGAGGTCGGGCCGGTGCGCCTGCAGGCCGCCGGCGAGGGTCGCGAGGCCTGCGCCGGTCACGCCGGCCGCACCCTTCGAGGCGACCATCATGAAGAGCAGCAGGCCGATCTGCTCACCGAGCGAGAGCGGCGTGCCCATGGCGCTCGCGATGAACAGCGATGCCATCGTCAGGTAGATCGCGGTGCCGTCGAGGTTGAACGAATAGCCCGTCGGCACCGTGATGCCGGCCACCGACTTCGACACGCCGACGTGCTCCATCTTCGCGATGAGGCGCGGCAGTGCGACCTCGCTCGACGACGTCGAGACGATGAGGAGGTACTCGCGGCCGAGGTACTTCATCATGCGGAAGATGTTGACCCGTGCGACGGCCCACAGCAGCGATCCGAGCACGCCGACGATGAAGATCGCGCACGTGATGTAGAAGGCGATCATGAGGGTGCCGAGGCTGATGATGGCCGCGACGCCCGTGTTCCCCACGACGGCCGCGATCGCGCCGAACGCGCCGATCGGGGCGACCCACATGATCATCGCGAGGATGCGGAACACGAGGGCCTGGATCTGGCGGATCGCGCCGAGGATCGGTGCACCCTTCGACCCCATCTTCTGCAGCGCGAAGCCCACGAGCAGCGCCACGAACAGCACCTGCAGGATGTTCCCGTCGGTGAGCGACGACAGCAGTGAGACGGGGATGATCCCGAGGATGAACTCCGACGTGGTCTTCGGCTCGAGCGTGCTCGTGTCGTACGAGGCGCTCGCGATGTTCAGCCCCTCGCCCGGGTGGATGAGGTTGCCGACGACGAGGCCGATGCCGAGCGCGAAGGTCGACATCACCATGAAGTAGAGGAGCGCGAGCCCGCCCACCTTGCCGACCGTGGCCGCCTTCGCGATCGATCCGACGCCGAGCACGATCGTGCAGAAGATGATCGGGGCGATCATCATCTTGATGAGGAGCACGAAGGCGTCACCGATCGGCTTCAGCCCGACCGCGAAGTCGGGAGCGACGAGTCCCACCGTGATGCCGGCGAGCACGGCCACGATGACCGCGATGTAGAGGTAGTGCGAGGATTCGATCCTCCGCCGGGGCTTCGTGCCCGAGGCCTGAGACTGGAGCGCCATTGCCGTCTGCCTTCCGTGGTCGGTCATCGCCGGTCGACGATGATTCGGTATCGCCCAAGGATGCGACGGCGGATGACGGTGCATCCGGTTGTGTTCATACTGTTCGCGGCGGCCGACCCCACGCGTGTCTAGAGTGATCACGAGCAGCGTTGCGAGGTGGACCATGGTGCGGTGGATTCGGGGCTGGAGCATCGCCGCGAAGCTCTTCGCGCTGCAGCTCGTGATGATCGTGGCGCTCGCGACGGTCGCGGTCGCCTGGATCTGGGCCGACGCCCGAGCCGATGTCGAGCGGGATGCCGCGGCGAAGAGCCTCGCCGTCGCCGAGACGCTCGCCGCCGACCCGTTCGTCGGGACCGCGCTCGGCACCTCCGACCCGTCGTCGCGACTGCAGCCGTATGCGCTCGACGTGATGGACGAGGCGGGCGTCGACTTCGTCACGATCATGGCGCCCGACCGCATCCGCTTCACGCACCCCGACCCGGAGCAGATCGGGCAGGAGTTCCTCGGCAATATCGACCGGGCGCTCGCGGGCGACGCGTTCACCGAGACGTACACGGGCACGCTCGGCCCATCGGTGCGGGCGGTCGTGCCCGTCGAGGCCGACGACGGCGAAGTGATCGCGCTCGTGGCCGTGGGCGTCACGGTCTCGAATACGCAGGTCGCACTCGGTGCCCGCATCGCGACGGTCGTCCTGGCGGCACTCGCGATGATCGGCGTCGGTGCGATCATCGCGTGGCTGCTGAGCCGCTACCTTCGCCGGGTCACATGGGGTCGCGGCGCCGAGGAGATGAGCCGCATGTTCTCGTACTACGAGGGCGTGCTGCACTCCATCGGCGAGGGCCTCGTGCTGCAGGACCGCTCGAATGCGGTCGTGCTCTACAACGACCGTGCGGCCGAGCTGCTCGCACTCCCGCGGCGCGATCGTGAGCGACGCATCGGCGGGGAGGCGCCCGTGCCGCTCACCGAACTCGACCTGCCGCCGGCAGTCGCCGAGGTGCTCTCGCGCACCGAGGCGGTGGTCGACGAGATCGCGATCACGCCGACGCACGTGCTCGTGATCGACCGAGACGTCATCGTCTCGCGCGACCGCGAGCGCGAGCGTGGGCCCGGCGGTGGCCGCATCGGCTCCGTCACGACCCTGCGCGACCACACGGAACTGCAGGAGCTCACCGGCGAGCTCGAGACGATGACGACGCTCTCCGACGCGCTGCGCTCGCAGGCGCACGAGTTCGCGAACCGGCTGCACACGATCATCGCCCTCATAGAACTCGATCGGGCAGCGGATGCCGCGGCGCTCGCCAGCTCCGAGCTCGCGCTGAGCCAGGCGCTCGCCGACCGGCTCCTGTCCGCCGTCGAGGAGCCGGTGCTCCTCGCGCTGCTGCTCGGCAAGGCCGCGCAGGCGAGCGAACGCGGCATCGCCTTCGAGATCGAGCTGCCCGACCGGCTCGAGGCGACGTCGGTGCCGGCCCGCGACCTCATCACGATCGTCGGCAACCTCATCGACAACGCCCTTGATGCAGCGGCGGCGACACCGGCACCGCGAGTGGAGGTCGCCGTCGAGCTCAACCTCGGGGCTGACGAGTTGCGCATCGCGGTGGGCGACAGCGGCAGCGGCCCGGATGCCGGCGATCGCGTCTTCGATCTCGGCGTCACCACGAAGCAGGCGGCAGGCCACGGCATCGGGCTGGCCCTCGTGCGCCAGACCGTCACGCGTCTCGGCGGCGGCATCCGAGTGCAGGGCTCGACCTTCGAGGTGACGCTGCCGACCGCGCGCGCATCGTCGCCGGTTCCCGGGGGTGACCGGGATGCCTGAGGCGATCCTCGTGCTCGTCGTCGAAGACGATCCGATCACCGCCGAAGCCCACGCGGCCTATGTCGGCAGGGTCGAGGGCTTCGTCGCGGCCGGCGTCGCGCACACCGGTCACGAGGCGTTCCGGATGCTCCGCGACGCCCGCGAGGGCCGCACTCCCCCGATCGACCTCATCCTCCTCGACGTGAACCTGCCCGACACGACGGGCATCGAGCTCTGCCGCTCACTCCGCGCCTCGGGCATCGAGATCGACGTCATCGCCGTGACCGCGGTGCGCGAGGCCGCGGTCGTGCGCTCGGCGGTCTCACTCGGCATCGTGCAGTACCTCATCAAGCCGTTCGGCTTCGCGGCCTTCGCCGAGAAGCTCAACGCCTATCGCGACTACCGCGCGCGAGTCGGTTCTGCCGTGGTCACCGACCAGCAGGAGGTGGATGCCTCGTTCGCCGCCCTCCGCACCTCGTCGGGCGCCGACCTCCCGAAGGGCCTCACGCGCGAGACGCTCGAGCGGGTGCGCGCGGCGGTTCGCGACGCCCCGGCCGGCGCACTGTCGGCGGCCGAGCTCGCCGCCGCGCTCGATCTCTCACGCGTCACCGCGCGCCGCTACCTCGAGCACCTCGCCGACACCGGCGTCGTCGAGCGTGCAGGCCGCTACGGCACCCCGGGTCGCCCCGAGGTCGAGTACCGTCGCCGCTGAACGGGTTTCGCGTACGCGTGAACGGCGCGGCGTGCAACCCTCTGCCCGCCGCTGCCCCACAGCGCTACATTCGAGCGCAAGTTCGCCGACGAGAGGAACGTGATCATGACCGACGCCAGAGACCCGTTCGACCAGCCGTTGAACCCCGACCGCGACGATGCTCCGCTCGATCCCGACATGGACGCCGACCGGGTGGATTCCGCCGAGGCCGACCGGCGGGCAGCTCAGGACGGCACGAAGGTGACGAGCGCGAGCGAGGGCGACCCGATGGACGACACGTCGCCCGTCGACAACCTCGAGTAGCACCGCGTCGCAAGGGCGTGCGTGCGCTCAGAACCGCGGCGGACCCGCGCGCACGCGATCGCGGGAGTAGTCGGCGACGTGGTCGGCGGGCACGTTCCAGTCGGATTCGAGCCACCACGTGACACCCGCGTCGGCCCACGGGCGCACGATCGCGGCATCGGCTGCGGCATCGGTGCCGCTCGTGGTGCCCTCGTGCAGGATGTCGAAGGGGCGCTCGGCGAGGCCGGCCTGCTCGCGTTCGGCGCGGATCCACGCGATGGCCTCGGCGGCGATCTCGGGCGTGTACGTGCGCTGCTGCAGGTTCGGGTCGATGCCGGCGCCGGGCGGCGCGTAGTTCGGAATCCACCCGTCGTATCGCGCAACGCGGCGCATCGACTTCATGCGCGGCCAGACGCCGACGACCCATATGGGGATGCGCGGCTCCTGCACGATGGCGGGCGGCAGCATCGAGTCGGTGCGCTTCGCGTGGAAGTGCCGGCCCTCGTACGCGAACGGCTCACCGCGCCAGAGCGGCTGCAGCAGCTCGAGCTCCTCGTCGAGCAGCTCGGCGCGCACCTTGCGGCCCGGGTCGTCTTCGAAGATCCAGAAACGCGGCTCGAACTCCTCGGGCACGCCAAGGCCCACCGAGAGGATGACGCGGCCGTTCGAGAGCCGGTCGACCGTCATCGTCTGCCCGGCGAGCTCCCACGGGCGTCGCCGTGGCACGGGTGTGAGCATCGTGCCGAGGCGGATGCGGTCGGTCACCATGGCGGCCGCCGCGAGCGTGGCCCACGGGTCGGTTGCCCAGATGCCCTCCCACACGAAGAACGCATCCCAGCCGGATGCCTCGGCGAGCGGCGCGAGCTCGACCGCGAGCTGGGGATCGGTACCGGTGAAGATGAACCCGTGCTTCATGCGGCCGACGCTACCGGCGGCCTCCGACAACGAACCGGACGATCAGCAGCGGTCTGCTCCTCGCTGCGACCGTCCGTCGTGCGGCAAGATGGGACGAATGAGCTCCGTCCTTGCCGTCTCGCAGGAAGAAGTCGACGACCTCCAGCGCCGCCTTCGAAGCACTCGATGGTCGCCGAGCTGGCCCGAACTCGGCTGGGCGGCCGGCACGGACCAGAGCGAGTTGCGACGTCTCGTCTCCTACTGGGCCGATGGATTCGACTGGTTCACGCAGCAACGCGCGATCAACGAACTGCCGTGGGAGACTGCCGTCATCGGCGGCACCCTGTTGCGCTATCTGAGCTTTCGGGCCGAGAGCGCGGGCGCTCTACCGCTGATCTTGACCAACGGCTGGCCGAGCACCGCCATCGAGCTCGTCGATCTCGCGCGGCGGCTGTCGAGCCCGTCAGCATACGGGGGCGGCGCCGCCGACGCGTTCACTGTCATCGTTCCCGCGCTCCCCGGCTTTCCGCTCTCTCCGCAACGATCGAGCCACGTGGAGCAGACGCACGAACTCTGGCACGCCTTGATGCGCGACCACCTCGGGTTCGAGCGCTACGCCGCCCACGGCGGCGATCTCGGCGCCGGCATCACGTCGCGATTGGCGCAGGCGTACCCCGATGAAGTGGTGGCCATCCATCTGCTCTCGGTCGCCCACCCCTCCTCCCTCGACGAGGCGACGCTCAGCGATCCCGAGCGCGCCCATCTTGACACGGTGCAACAGTGGACCCAGGAAGAAGGCGCGTATCAACACCAGCAGCAGACGCGACCGCTCACGCTCGCCCCAGCTCTCGCCGATTCGCCGACCGGCCTGCTCGCCTGGATCATCGAGAAGTATCGCGCTTGGAGCGATTCCGGTGGCGACATCTCCGTCCGCTTCAGCGATGACTTCCTGCTCACGCAGGCCTCGCTCTACTGGTTCACGAACTCGATCTCGACCTCGTTCCGCCCGTACTGGGAGTTCGCAACCGGGCTCACGACCCGGGTGCAGCGGGTCGACGTGCCGACGGCCGTGGCCGTCTTTCCGCGGGACCTCGCACAGCCTCCGCGATCCTGGGCCGAACGCACCTACCAGGTTGTGCGGTACACGCGGATGCCACGGGGCGGCCACTTCGCACCCCATGAGGAGCCCGAGCTCCTGGCGTCAGACCTGACGGAGTTCCTCCGGCCGTTTCGGTGACCACCACGGAAGCGACGGGGTGATGGGCGTGCCGGCACTCCTCAGATCGGAGACCTCGCGCGACTCCTCGGCTGGGCAGATGCCCCGCGCCGGCGTCATCCTCGGGGATGATTCAGTGCACGCGCCCAGTCGCGCGCGGGATCCGCTGGGTAGACTGCAACGACACCACGCCGCCTGCTGAACGGCATCCGCCGTGTCCGACGACTGGAGCCCACTCCCATGATTTCGACCTCGCTCATCCCCTGGCTCGACCCCGAGACCATCATTTCCGGGGCAGGTCCGTGGGCTCTCGTGGTGGTGTGCGCGATCGTCTTCGCCGAGACGGGCCTGCTCGTCGGCTTCCTGCTCCCGGGCGACACCCTGCTCATCATCTCGGGCCTGCTCACGCACACCGTGCTCGTGTTCGGGGTCGACATCTGGTGGGTGTGCCTCGCGATTGGCGTCGCGGCATTCCTCGGCGGCGAAGTGGGCTATCTCATCGGCCACAAGTTCGGCCCGAGCATCTTCGAACGCAAGGAATCCGGGCTGTTCAGCGTCAGGAACGTCGAACGTACAAACGCGTTCTTCGAGCGCTTCGGCGCGCTCGCGATCATCCTCGCCCGCTTCGTGCCCATCGTGCGCACGTTCGCTCCCGTGGCGGCGGGCGTCGGCCACATGAACTACAAGAAGTACTCGCTCTACAACCTCATCGGCGCGCTCATCTGGGGTGTCGGCCTCACGTACGTCGGCTACCTCATCGGCTACATCCCCCCGATCGCCGACTTCGTGCAGGAGTACATCGACGTCATCCTCCTCGGTGCCGTGGTGCTCACCCTGATCCCCACCGTGTGGCACTACTTCCAGTCGGCGAGCAAGGCGAAGAAGGCTGCAGCGGCCGGCAAAGACGTGGTCACCGACCCCGAAGAAGCCCAGCACCTCGTGCTCGACCCCGAGGTCTTCGACCGGGGCCCCGAGCACGACGGCCGCTAGGACCTCACCGCGGCGAGGCGGGCTCCGCTCGACCGGACGACGGCACCTCCCTCGCGGCCGCCGACGCCCGCTCGAAACTCGTCTTCAGCGGTGCTGCGGCTGCTCGTGCTCGGCTCGGCCGGCCGGCTCGAGCTGGAAGGTCGAGTGCGCCACGTCGAAGTGGTCGCTGAGACATCCGCCGAGCTCATCGAGCAGTTCACCCGTGCGGCCGGTGGCGAAGACGTCGGGCTCGACCTCGACGTGCGCGCTGAAGACGTGCGATCCCGAGGTGATCGCCCACACGTGCACGTCGTGCACGGCGACCACGCCGCGCGTGCGGAGGATGTGCTCGCGGATCTCGGCGACATCGGTATCGGCCGGCGCCGACTCGCTGAGCACCCGCATCACGTCGCGGAGCAGCAGCAACGCGCGCGGCACGATGAGCACCGCGATGAACAGCGAGGCGATCGCGTCGGCCTGCGCGAAGCCCGTCGTCAGCAGCACGATCGCGGCGACGATGACCGCGGCCGAACCGATGAGGTCGCCGAACACCTCGAGGTAGGCGCCGCGCATGTTGATCGAGTCCTTGGCGCCGCCGCGAAGCACGAGCAGCGCCGCCGAATTCGCGACGAGGCCCACGACGGCGATCGCGAGCATCAGGCCACCCTGCACCTCGGGCGGCTCAGGCGCCACGAGCCGCCCGATCGCCCCGATCGTGACGGAGCCGGCGATCACGAGCAGGATCACGCCGTTGACGAGGGCCGCGAACACCTCGACGCGCTGGTACCCGTAGGTCTGCCGATCGGTCGCCGGACGCGCGGCCACGATCACCGCGATGAGCGCGATGATGAGGCCGATGAGGTCGGAGAACATGTGGCCCGCGTCGGCGAGCAGCGCGAGCGACCCGCTCAGCCACGCGCCGGCGACCTCGAGCACGAGCACCGCCGCGACGATGCCGATGGCGATGCCGAGCCGGGCGCGGTTGGCGCCCTGGCGCGAGTGGTCGTGCGAATGTCCCATGTCCTCTCCAGCGTAGGCCCGAAATCCCCGGCCGGCCCGTGACGGGAATGAGTCGCGTTCTCAGCGCGGGCCGACGCCGGGCCGGCGCTGGAGATGCGGCTCAGCGGATGCCTCAGCCGAGGCCGCGGCGGAACCCCTCGCGCCAGCTCGGCCACGCGGGCTCCCACCCGAGCTCCCGCTTCGCCTTCGCGTTCGATGCACCGCGCACCCGCGTCATCATCGAGACGCCGTGCTCGCCGATGAGGGGGCGGGCCATCCAGGCGGGAATCCGCATGGGCGGCTTGGCGCCGATCGCGCGGGCCAGCTCGGGCAGCCACACCGCCACGGGTGCCGGGTCGTCGTCGACGATGTTGTAGACGCCCGGTGCACCCCGGGTGACGGCCACGGCGGCGGCGGATGCCGCGTCGTCGATGTGGCAGAACGACCAGACGCCGGCGCCACCTCCGACGAGCGGGAGCTTCCGCGCCCTGAGCATCTCGATGACCGAGCCGCCGCGCCCGATGTCGTTGCCGGGGCCGTACAGTGCGCCGTAGCGGAGCGCCAGCCCCCCGGCATCCGTCGTCTGCTGCTCGACGTGGCGGATCGCGGCGAGCGTCTCGCGCGATGCCTTCGTCGGGTTCGGATCGAGCGGGTCCTCCTCGGTCTTCACCGGCCCTCCCGTGCGCTCGGTCGGCCAGCCCGCGTAGCTCTGCGCGACGAAGCGCCCGACGCCCGCCTCGGCGGCGGCGGCGAGCAGGTGATCGGTGCCGCGCGTGCGGAGCGCGTTCGTCGCCGCGAAGATCTCGTCGAAGCGCTTCAGGTCGCCGACCTGCCCGCTCAGCGCCGTGAGCTGGTGCACGATCACGTCGGGATGCGCGTCGAGCACCGCACGGCGCACGGATGCCGCGTCGAGGCCGTTCATGACCACACCCGTCGCGCCCGCCCGCTCGAGCTCGCCGAGGCGCGCCTCGCTCCGTGACGTGCCGACCACCTCGTGCCCGGCCGCCAGGAGCAGCGGCACGAGCCTCGTTCCGACGGCGCCTGTGGCTCCCGCGATGAATACGCGCATGGTGTTCCTTTCTCCAGTCTCACCCCCTCCGACGAACGGGTACCCCGATCTGTGACACCCTGCATCCGAAATCCGGGTGTGCCATGCTCGAAACGTGACCCAGTCGAGCGCTGCCCTGCCGGAGCTCCGTCCGCTCATGTTCTCGATCGCCTACCGAATGCTCGGCAGCGTGGTCGAGGCCGAAGACGTCGTGCAAGACGCCTACCTGCGCATCGAGGAGCGACGAGTCGCCGGCCTGCACATCGAGAACCCCGAGGCCTTCTCCGCGACGGTGACCACGCGGCTCGCGATCGACGCGCTGCGGTCGGCGCGCCGGCAACGCGAGGTCTACGTCGGACCGTGGATGCCCGAGCCGCTCCCCGACGACGACGCGGACCCCGCGCACCGGGTCGAGCGCGACGAGACCCTCTCGTTCGCGTTCCTCGCGGTGCTCGAGCGCCTCGGCCCGGTGGAGCGGGCCGTGTTCCTGCTGCGCGAGGTCTTCGCCTACGACTACCCCACGATCGCCGAGATCGTCGATCGCGACGAGGCGGCGTGCCGGCAGATCCTGCACCGAGCGAAGGCGCGCATCGCCGATGGCCGGCCTCGGTTCGACGCCCCCCAAGAGCGCGATGCCGAGCTCACCGAGGCGTTCTTCGCTGCGCTCGAGGTGGGCGATGTCGACCGGCTCGTGGGCGTCCTCGCCGACGACGTCGTGTTCTACGGCGACGGAGGCGGGCGTGCACCGGCCATCCGCGAGCCGGTGCGCGGCTCCGTCGCGGTCGCGCGGTTCCTCGGCGGGCTCTTCCGGCGGGGAACGCAGCTGGGGGTGCGCCTCGAGCGGCGACGGGTCAACGGCGCTCCCGCGCTCTGGGTGCGGGGTCCCGACGGCGCGCTGCTGAGCATCGTCATGGTGCAGGTCCGCGCCGGCTCGGTGCAGACGATCGCGAACCAGCTCAATCCCGAGAAGCTCGCACACCTCGCGCCGGTCGGCGATCTCTACGTCCTCCTGGGTGGGGGCCGCGGTGGTGGCGGTCCTTCGGCCTAGCCGTCGTCGCCGATGCGGGTGGCCAGCCGCTCGAGCTCGGGCAGCAACGCCTCGAACGCGCGCGCCCGGTGGCTCAGCGCGTTCTTCTCGTCGGGCGTGAGCTCGGCCGAGGTGATCTCGCGCCCGTCGGGCTCGAAGATCGGGTCGTACCCGAACCCGTGCGAGCCGCGCGGCTCGTAGGCGAGGTTGCCGCGCCAACGGCCCTCGGCGACGAACTCGTGTCCGCCGCGGATCACGGCGTCGGGCACGACGAGCGCGATCGTGCACCGGAACTCGGCACCCCGATGGGGCCGGCGGATGTCGCTCAGCTGGTCGAGCAGCAGCTGCACGTTCGCCTCGTCGCTCGCGTCCTGGCCGGCCCAGCGAGACGACAGGATGCCGGGCGCGGCACCGAGTACGTCGACGACGATGCCGGAGTCGTCGGCGAGCGCGATGCGACCCGTGTGCGCGGCGGCGGTGCGCGCCTTGATGAGGGCGTTCTCCTCGAACGTCACGCCCTCCTCGACGGGCTCGGGGCCGTCGTACGCCAGCACGGCGGCCTGGGGCATCCGCTCACCGATGATGCGCTGGAACTCACGCACCTTCTTCGCGTTGTGCGTCGCGAGCACGAACTCGAGGCTCATGCGCCCGCCGCCTCGGATGACGCGGCGAGCGCGGCCAGCTGGATGCGCGTGAGGTCGGTGGTGCCCGCGAGCGCGAGGTCGAGCAGCGAGTCGAGCTCGCGGCGATCGAACGGCGCCCCCTCAGCGGTGCCCTGCACCTCGACGAAGAGCCCGCGGCCCGTCGCGACGACGTTCATGTCGGTCTCAGCGCGCACGTCCTCGACATAGGCGAGGTCGAGCATCGGCGTGCCGTCGATGATGCCGACCGAGACGGCCGAGACCGTGTCGATGAGCGGCTTCGCCCGCTGCCCGATGAACTTCTGCTCGCGTGCCCACTCGATCGCGTCGGCGAGCGCGACGTAGGCGCCCGTGATCGCCGCCGTGCGGGTGCCGCCGTCGGCCTGCAGCACGTCGCAGTCGATCTGGATGGTGTTCTCGCCGAGGCCCTTCATGTCGACGACGGCGCGGAGGCTGCGGCCGATCAGACGGCTGATCTCGTGCGTGCGGCCGCCGATGCGGCCCTTCACCGACTCGCGGTCGTTGCGGGTGTTCGTCGCGCGCGGGAGCATCGAGTACTCGGCGGTGATCCAGCCCTTGCCCTTGCCCGACATCCAGCGCGGCACGCCATTCGTGAACGACGCCGTGCAGAGCACCTTCGTCCGCCCGAACGAGATGAGCGCGCTGCCCTCTGCATGCTCGCTCCAGCCGCGCTCGATCGTCACCTCCCGCAGCTGGTCGACGGTACGGCCGTCGGCGCGAATGAGGTCGGGGGCGGCGGATGCCTCGGTCATGGGTTCTCCTGTCGAAGCTGGGCAAGGTCTGGCACGGTGACGGCACCCGTGTGCACGAGCTCGACGCTCGGGATCTCGGGGCCGATCAATCGGTGGGCGAGGTCGAGGAACGCACTCGTCGAGTCGCCGGTCGCCTCGTAACGGTAGCTCGGCGGCGTGGCGGCACGCCGCTCCATGCCGGCGGAGACGAGAACCCGGTAGACGTCGTTCGCGGTCTCGACGTCGCTCGAGACGAGCGCGACCTGATCGCCCATGACGTAGGAGATCGCACCCTTCAGGAACGGGTAGTGGGTGCAGCCGAGCACGAGGGTGTCGATCTCGGCACGCTTCAGGGGCGCGAGGTACTCCTCGGCGACCGCGAGCACCTCGTCGCCGGTGGTGACGCCGGCCTCGACGAACTCCACGAAGCGGGGGCAGGCCCGCGAGAACAGCTCGAGGTGCGGGGCGGCCGCGAAGGCGTCGTCGTACGCACGCGAGGCGATGGTTCCCGCGGTGCCGATCACGCCGACCCGGCCGCTCCTCGTGGTCGCGACGGCGCGACGCACGGCCGGCTGGATCACCTCGACGACGGGCACCTCGTAACGTTCGCGGGCGTCGCGGAGCATCGCCGCCGATGCCGTGTTGCAGGCGATGACGAGCATCTTCACGCCTTGGGCCACGAGGTCGTCGAGCACGGCGAGGGCGTAGCCGCGCACGTCGGCGATCTTCTTGGGCCCGTACGGCGAGTGCTCGAGATCACCCACGTACAGGACCGATTCGTTGGGCAGCTGGTCTTTCACAGCCCGGGCGACGGTGAGTCCGCCGACGCCGGAGTCGAAGATCCCGATCGGTGCATCCGTCACGACATGCAAGCGTAGCGCGCCCTGCCGAGCGCGCCCGCCTCGCTAGGCTGACCCTGTGACCGGGTCCGCTGCGCTCTTCACCGACCGATACGAGCTGACGATGGTGGATGCCGCATTGCTCGACGGCACCGCCCATCGCGAGAGCCTCTTCGAGGCGTTCGCGCGGCGCCTGCCCGACGGGCGTCGCTACGGCGTGGTCGCGGGCACGGGGCGCCTGCTCGAGCTCATCGAGCGGTTCCGCTTCGAGGAGTCAGAGCTCGACTGGCTGCGTGAGCACGAGGTCGTGCGACCTGCCACCCTCGACTGGCTCGCCGACTACCGGTTCACGGGCGACATCTGGGGCTACCGCGAGGGCGAGGCCTACTTCCCCGGCTCACCGCTGCTCACGATCCGGGCGAGCTTCGCCGAGGCGGTTCTGCTCGAGACGGTCGTGCTCTCGACCCTCAACTACGACTCGTCGGTCGCGAGCGCGGCCGCGCGCATGGTGTCGGTCGCGCTCGGCCGTCCCATCGCCGAGATGGGATCACGGCGCACGAGCGAGCATGCCGCCGTGGCCGCCGCGCGCGCCGCCTACATCGCGGGCTTCGATGCGACGTCGAACCTCGAGGCGGGGCGCACCTGGGGCATCCCCACCATGGGCACCGCGGCGCACGCGTTCACCCTCCTGCACGACACCGAGGAGGACGCGTTCCGCGCACAGGTCGAGGCGTTCGGACCGAAGACCACCCTGCTCGTCGACACCTACGACATCGCGAAGGGTGTCGAACTCGCGGTGCGGGTGGCCGGACCGGAGCTGGGGGCGGTGCGCATCGACTCGGGCGACCTGCCCACGGTCGTCGCGTCGGTTCGGGAACAACTCGACTCGCTCGGCGCGGTCGACACCCGCATCACCGTGACGAGCGACCTCGACGAGTTCACCATCGCGGGCCTCTCCGGCGCTCCCGTCGACTCATACGGCGTCGGCACGGCCGTCGTCACGGGATCGGGCTTCCCCGCCGCGGGCATGGTCTACAAGCTCGTCGCCCGGCGCGACGACACCGGCGACTGGGTCGCCGTCGCGAAGGCCTCCACGCAGAAGGCGAGCGTCGGCGGGCGCAAGAACGCCGCACGGCGACTCGACACCACCCGCACGGCGCGTGAAGAGCTCGTCTTCGTCGGCGACGGCCCCGACGGCGAGGCCGAGTTCGAGGCGGGCACGCAGTTGCGCCCGCTCCTGGTCCAGCTCATGGCTGGCGGCGACGCCGACCCCGCATTCCTCGGGCGCGCAGGCACGGAGGCCGCCAGGGCGCATCGGAGCGACACCATGCAGGAGCTGCCGATCGAGGCGTTCCGGCTGGGTCGCGGCGAACCGGTGATCCCGACGAGCTATCGCTGAGCTCGCAAGACGAGCGGGCAGGGCCATCGATGATCTTCCAGGAACGCGCGGCACCGCCGGAGTGGGCTCCATTCGTCACGCGTCTCTGGTATCTCGAGACACCACGCGTGCGCCGGTACGAGAAGATCCTGCCCCTCCCCTTCGTGCACCTCATCGTGAACCTGTCGGAGCCCTACCGGCTGGTCGACCCGCGTGGCCAAGCATCCGTCGTCGAAGACGCATTCGTCTCCGGGATCCAGACCGAGTACCTCCTGATCGAGAGCCCGAGACTCATCCGCCACGTCGGCGTCGAGTTCACACCGCAGGGACTTCGCGCATTCAGCACGATCGCGCCGTCGGATGCCACCGGGCGCGTGCAGCCGGCGAGTGCGGCGCTGTCCGGCATCGCTCAGCTCACTCGGCGGCTTCGTCGACAGCCGACGCCCGACGCAGCTCTCGCGAGCCTCGAGGCGTTCCTGCACGAGCGCAGACGACCCGAATTGCAGGCCGACACACTTGTCACCGAGGTTCTGGCGGCCATGGCCGATCATCCCGACGAGCGGATCGGCGAGTTCGCCGTGCGGGCGGGAATCACCCACAAGACGGTGATCGCGCACTTCCGGGCGGCGTGCGGCATCACGCCGAAGGCGTTCGCGGAGGTGCTCCGATTCCACCGCTTCGTGACGGGGCTCCCGATCGGCGAGCACCTACCGGGGTGGGCGGACCTCGCTGCGACGTCGTGGTACTACGACCAGCCCCACGTCGTCCGCGCCTTCCGGCGCTTCAGCGGATACACGCCCGCCGAGTACGTGCGGCGGGTGACCGAGTTCGGCCCGGATGCCGCGAGCTTCGTGCCGCTCGACGAAGTGCCGCAGTCGCCGAGCTGACCCTCCTGCCCGGGTGAAATTCGTACAATCGCCCCCACGTGAGACGGCGCTACCGTCGCTATCACGAGGGAAGGGAGCAGCCGATGACCGTCGAGATCAACTGGTGGGGGGTCTTGCTCGCCGCACTCTCGGCCTTCGTCATCGGGGGCCTCTGGTACTCGCTCCTGTTCGCACGCCCGTGGCAGCGTGCTGCCGGCGTGACCGACGAGCAGCTGAAGCGCGGCGTCGTGCGTGCATTCGCCGGGACGTTCCTGCTGTCATTCGTCATGGCGGCGACACTCGCCGCGTTCATCGGCCCGAACGGGGCGGCCTTCGGTGCGGCGGCGGGAGCGGCGGCCGGCGTGGCCTGGGTCGCCGCCGCGTTCGGTGTGACCTACCTGTTCGAGCGCCGGAGCTTGACCCTCTTCGCCATCAACGGCGGGTACAACGCCGTGACCTTCACCGTGATGGGCACCATCGTGGGGGTTCTCCAAGCGGGCTGAAGCTCATTGGGTCGGAACCCGCACGTTCACTCCTTGCGGAGGCGCTCGTAGATCTCCTTGCAGGTGGGGCACACCGGGAACTTCTCGGGGTCGCGTCCGGGCGTCCACTTCTTGCCGCAGAGCGCGCGAACCGGCTTGCCGGTGACCGCCGATTCGAGGATCTGCTCCTTCTTCACGTAGTGCGAGAAGCGCTCGTGGTCGCCGGGCTCGATGGCCTCCTCTTCGAGGAGCTTCTCGAGCTCGCGGTCGAGGACGGAGGTGCTGCCGCCGCCCGGGGCATCCGGGTCGGCGATGCTCACGCGCACGGAGGGATTCATGCGGTCGATTCTACCCGCGGATGGCTCGTGGCCGGCGCTATGCCCGGAGGGCGGCGCCGAGGATCTCGGGCCCCCGGTGGTCGAACACGCGACCCCCGAGCCAGATGCCGGCGGCGAGCGTGATGAGCCCGAGGCCAACCCCGGAGGCGAACGACGCCACATGCCACGCGGGATCCACGAACAGCCCCAGCCACCCGAAGTAGAGGGCCGGCAGGGCGATGAGGAGCGAGCAGAACATCGTGATCGACTGCACGAGCGCGGTGACGCTGCCGGTCGACTGCGGCTGCTGGAACGGGCTGTCGCCCGGCTTCACTGCCGGGTACGGGAACCGTGCCGACGTCACCGAGCCGACCCCGAGGCCCGCCAGGAGCAGTGCGGTGCTCACGCCCACGATCGACGGCAGCAGTCGCCAATCGTTGAGCACGAACACCGTCACGGCGCTGCCGAGGCCGATCACGAGCGCGCCCGCGATCAGCACGGGCACGAGGCGGCCCGCACGATCGGCGGCGCCGCGCACTCCCGACACCACGTGCAGCCAGACCGCGGTGGAGTCGTAGGCGGTGTCGTTGTGCAGGCTCCAGCCGAGGAAGAGACACATGAGCGGCACCGGAATGAGCCCCACGTAGAGATCGGGAACACCGGCGAGCGAAAGCGGCACGATCACGAGCACCGGCACGATCGGCACCATCACGAGCGAGACCCAGTACCGCGCGTCGCGGAACCAGTAGGTCAAGCTGCGCGCCGCGACGGCACCGGTGGCACCGTGCGGCATGCGGTCGAACCAGCCGAGTCCGCGATAGCTCTTGCCGGATGCCTCGCGGCCGGGCGTCACGAGCATCTTGGCGACGAGCGCCTGCCAAGCGAGCCACACGACAGCGAGCGTCGCGAGGGCGAGCAGGAGCTTCAGGATCGCCGGACCCACCTCGCCGGATGCCGCATCGCCCGGCACCGCGAACGCCGCCCCGAACGGGGTCCAGCCGAGCACGCCGGCGATCGACTCCAGCACCGCGAGTCCTGACGTCGCCCAGTCGACCGACACGAGCACCACCACGAGCGGTGACACCATCACGATGAGCAGCAGACCGAGGACGCCCGTGAGTTCCCTGGCGCGGCGGGTCGAGAGCAGGAACGAGGCGATCGCCGTCGACACACGGGCGAGCAGCAGGCATGTCGCGAAGGCGAGCACCGCCGTGATCACGGCGAGGAGCGTGACGCCGGGGTCGCGCGACCAGGTCACGACGGTGCCGAGCAGCACGATGGCGAGCACGAGCGCGGGAATCCCGATCGTCGCCGCGACAGCCAGACTGAATGCGAGCGTACGGTCGGGCAGGCCGAAGAGGGCGAACCGGCGCGGGTCCATGGTGTCGTCGACGCCGAAGATCAGCGGCACGACGATGAAGCCGACGACCGTCGCCGAGCCGGCCACGATGAATGCATCACGGATGACCTCGACGTCATCGACGAACCGCAGGCCCACGAGCGTCGTGAACAGGACTGCTGCGAATCCGAGCCCGTAGACGAGTCCGATGAGGATGCCGACGACCTGCCAGGGGCTTCGCCGGAAGATGTTGCCGAGCAGTCGCAGCTTCAGTCGGAGAAACTGTGCTGTCATTCCCCGACTCACCAGTGTTTTACTTGGCTGTTCGGTCAGTGTCGCTTGTGTCATCCCCGCGAAACCCCGTGCTCCCTCGTTGCCGTGCTTCGAGCCTACTTCGTCGCACGCCGGCTCGCGTGTTTCCTCCGGATGCCCCGTCACCGCCCCGAGGCTCGGGCCTGTGGCGATCCGACGCCCGGCGATGGGTGCGCGACCGGCAGTGACGCGCGTGCGGTGGTCGCGGCCGACGACCCGGGTGAGTTCAGGAAACGGGTGCGCTCAGTCGGAGAAGCTGTGCAGCCACTCCATGCCCTCGGCGGCCTTGCGGCCACCCGCGAGCTCGACGAAGCGATCTTCGAGGCTCTGTCCGGCGCGAACCTCGTCGAGCGTGCCGGCCGCGAGCACTCGCCCGGCGACGACGATGGCCGCGGAGTCGCAGACGCGTTCGATGAGGTCCATGCCGTGGCTCGACAGCACGACGGTGCCGCCGCCGGCGACGTAGCGTTCGAGGATCTCGGTGAGGTTCGCCGCCGAGACGGGATCGACGGACTCGAAGGGCTCGTCGAGCACGAGCAGTCGCGGCGAGTGGATCATCGCGCACGCGAGCGCGATCTTCTTCGTCATGCCGGCGGAGTAGTCGGCGACGAGGCGGTCGACCGCATCGTCGAGGCCGAAGGCGCCGATCAGGTCGGCACTGCGCTCGCGCACCGTTCGACTGTCGAGCCCGCGGAGCACGCCCGAGTAGTAGAGCAGCTGGGCGCCGGTGAGCCGGTCGAACAGGCGGAGACGGTCGGGCAGCACGCCCGTCGCGCGCTTGGCGGCGCGGCGATCGGCCCACGCGTCGATGTTGTTGATGCGCACGGTGCCCGCGTCGGGTCGCAGCAGGCCGGTGACCATCGAGAGCGTCGTGGTCTTGCCCGCACCGTTCGGTCCGACGATGCCGAAGAACGAGCCGGCGCGCACGTCGAGGGTGATGCCGTCGACCGCGGTGTTCGCGCCGAATCGCTTCACGAGACCCTCGATGGCGAGCACCCTGGGCGCGTCAGCCGGCGGCGCCACGCGTGCGACGCGAAGCGTTCGCTTCTTTCGGCTGGCTGCTTTCTTGGGCACGGCGATGACCGCGACGGCCTGCTGACCGGTACCGGATGCCTCGGCCGGCGCCTCGCGGGCGGCGGCGGACGGGTCATCGGGGGTGACGCTCTCGGGCGCCGCGGGCGTTTCAGGCGCCGCGGGCGTCTCGGCCTCGACCTCGGGCGCGTCGGCCACGACTGCGGCGACCACTGCGGCTTCGACGGCGGCCGACGGACGGCGCGGTGCGCGCTCCGTCGTCTCCTCATCGATCTCGGATGCGTGCGCGACCTGTGGTTCGGAGGGCTCCGCGGCGACCGGAGGCTCTGAGATCGCTGCCGCCAGCACCTCGGTCGCCGGCTTACGGGGCGCGCGCTCCACCTCGGTGGTCTCGGTGGTGAGCGACGCCGCCACACGCTGCGCCTGGCGCTGCGCGCTCGCAGCGGCAGCCGCACGGCTGCGTGACGTCGACGTGCTCGCAGCGCCCGTGGTGGAAGACGAGCGCGTCGCGCGGGTCGCCTTCGCGGCCTCGCCACGCGCGGTGGCGGCTTCCGCCGAGGCGGCCCGGGACGCGGCAGTGCGCTTCGAGGCAGCGGGCGGCTTCGTGTCACCGTCTGACGCTGCGGCGTCGGCGGATGCCGACGTCTTGCGTGCCGTCGTCTTCGAGGCGGCCGGCTTCGCGGCGCCGGTTTTGGCCGCCGAGGTCTTCGCCGCTGGGGTCTTCGCGGCAGCGCTCTTCGCCGACGCGGAGTTGGCCGCAGCCGACTTCGCGGTCGCGGGCTTCGCCGCGCCCGACTTCGCCGCGGCGGGCTTCACGCGGCTCGACGATGGCGCTGCCGAGCCCGAAGGGGATGCCCGCTTCGCAGACGCCCCCGTGTCGGTGCCTTCAGCAGCTTCGTCGTCGTGTTCTGAGCGCGAAACGGAAGTCACCCAGACAACCTACCAATGTCGCCGGCTCGAGCGCTCGCCCGCACCGTCGCGGAATGGTCCACAAGCTGAGGATCTCCTGAGTGTCGCATCACGATCCCGCTACGACCTCTGTCAAGCCTTGGTCGCTCACAGGGGCGTCCCGATATCCTGAGGAACGGCATAACGGCGTGTCCATACGTGAACTTCCGGTGATACGGCGGCGAACTCTCGGCGACGAGAGCGGCGCCCCGGGGTCATCCGCACCACCAAAGGAGATGCAGTGAACACCCAGATCGTGATTCTCGCGGCCGGCATGGGGAGCCGGCTCGGGCGATCCCTTCCCAAGCCCCTCACCGAGCTCAGCGACGGCCGCACCATCATGCGGCAGCAGTTCGACAACATCGAGCACGCCTTCGGTGCGAACGCGAGCGTGACGATCGTCGTCGGGTACAAGCTCGAGCACATCATCGAGGCGTTCCCGCAGGCGTCCTTCGTCTACAACGAAGAGTACGACCAGACGAACACCTCGAAGAGCCTCATGCGCGCCCTCCAGGCCTCGCAGCCGGGCGGCGTGCTGTGGATGAACGGCGACGTCGTGTTCGACCCGCGCATCCTCGACCGCGCCCTGCCCTTCATCGCGCGCGACCAGTCCTTCGTCACCGTCAACACCTCGAAGGTGTCCGACGAAGAGGTGAAGTACACGACCACCGCCGAGGGCTACATCAAAGAGCTCTCCAAGACCGTCCGGGGCGGTCTCGGCGAGGCCGTCGGCATCAACTACATCTCGAGCCGCGACAAGGCGACCCTGCTCGGTCACCTCGCCCGTGTCGGCGATCAAGACTATTTCGAGCGCGGCATCGAGCTCGCCATCGAGAAGAACGGCCTGCTCGTCGAGCCGATGGACATCTCCGACCTCTACGCGGTCGAGATCGACTTCGCCGAAGACCTGGAGCGTGCGAACCACTTCGTGTGACCTGCACCACAGCAACTCAGCACCACAGCAAGCAGAGCGGATGCCCCCGGGGGGCATCCGCTCTGCTCGTTCACGTTCAGCCGACGCTTCTCGCGACTCCGGCACGGGTCAGCCGCGCCGCGATGACGCGGCCGACCCAGGTGAAGAGCACGGGGCTGCCGGCGTAGAGGGGCAGCGCGATCGCCCACGCCCACCAGGCGAAGTGCTCGCCGCCGATCACGACGAACACGCCGGCGGCGATGACCACTCCTGCGGCGATGGCGGCGACGTAGTAGAGCCAGGTGTCCCAGCGCCGGTAGCGCGTCACGAGGAACGGCAGTTCGAGGAGGGCGCCGACGAGGAGCCCGGTGCCGATGAAGCGCGGCAGCCAGTGCGGTGCGAACGCGGCGCCGACGAGCCCCGCGATGAGCCCGGTGAGCACGGCCACGCCCGGACGCTTGAGCAGCGCGAGCGCGATGACGCTCGGGAGGAAGTGGCTGCCGATCGTGATGCCGTAGAACATGGGCCCGACAGCGGCCATGAACAACGCGAAGTACCCGGATGCCGCCGCGACCACTCCCCCGCCGACACCGATCGCCGCGCAGCTCAGGATGACGCGAGTGCTGGTGCGGTGCACGGTGCTCCCTCCGGCGGCTCGGCACGCGCCGTGGCCCTCGCATCAAACCTACCGCCGCGCGCATCTACGATGAGAGGCGTGATGAGCACCGCATCGGTCGCGTACGGCGACGCGCATCCGCTGCAGCGGACGCCCTGGGATCGGTATCGCCATTCCCTGTGGCTGCTCACCACACGCGACCTCAAGGTGCGCTACTCGACGTCGGCGCTCGGCTACCTCTGGTCGGTGCTCGACCCGCTGGTGATGGCCGGCATCTACTGGTTCGTGTTCACGCAGGTGTTCCAGCGCCCGGTCGGCACCGATCCGTACATCGTGTTCCTGCTCTCAGCGCTGCTGCCGTGGATGTGGTTCAACGGCGCGGTCTCCGATTCGACGCGGGCTTTCCTGAAGGACGCGAAGCTCGTGCGCTCGACGAAGATCCCGCGCACGATCTGGGTGAACCGCATCGTGCTGTCCAAAGGCATCGAGTTCCTGCTCGCACTTCCGGTGCTCGCACTCTTCGCCATCGTCTTCCGCGCCGAGGTGGGGTGGCAGGTCGTCTACTTCCCCCTCGCCATCCTCATGCAGGCGCTGCTCACGGCGGGGGTCGCGCTCATCGTCGCCCCCCTCGTGGTCTTCTTCCGCGACCTCGAGCGCGCAGTGAAGCTCATCCTGCGATTCCTGTTCTACGCGTCGCCGATCATCTACGGGGTGTCCGACCTCCCCGAGAACCTTCACTTCTGGGCGGCCTTCAACCCGCTCTCGGGCATCTTCGGGCTCTACCGCTCGGCGTTCTTCCCCGACGAGCTCGACTGGTTCAACGTCGTAGTCGCCGCTTTGATGTCGTTGGCGCTGCTCGCCATCGGGTTGCTCGTGTTCCGCTCGTCGGTGCGACAGGTGCTGAAGGAGATCTGATGATGACGGATGCCACCACCGCCGTCGCCTCGGCCGCCCCTCCCGCGATCCGCACCGAGGGCCTCGGCATCCGCTTCCGGCGCAACCGACGCGGACGCCGCTCCTTCAAGGATCTCCTCGCCGGACGCCGGCGTCGTACGCGCCCCGGCGAGTTCTGGGCCCTTCGCGACGTGTCGATCGAGGTGCAGCCCGGTGAGGCGATCGGCGTCGTCGGCCGCAACGGGCAGGGCAAGTCGACGCTGCTGAAGATCGTCGCGGGCGTCATGATCGCCGACGAGGGCACCGTCGAGGTCACCGGCGGGGTCGCGCCGCTCATCGAGATCACGGGCGGCTTCGTCGACGACCTCACGGTGCGCGACAACGTGTACCTGACGGCGGGGCTCCACGGCATGACGCGTTCGCAGATCGACGCGAAGTTCGAGGAGATCGTCGGGTTCGCCGACATCGGCGACTTCCTCGACACGCCCTACAAGCACCTCTCGAGCGGCATGAAGGTGCGCATCGCGTTCGCCGTGATCGCCCAGCTCGAGGAGCCGATCATGCTCGTCGACGAGGTGCTCGCCGTCGGCGACAAGGCGTTCCGCGAGAAGTGCTACCGACGCATCGATGAGATGCTCGCCGGCGGTCGCACGCTCTTCTTCGTCTCGCACAACGAGCGCGACCTCCGCCGGTTCTGCACGCGCGGGCTCTACCTCGACAAGGGCGCCCTCGTGCTCGACGGCCCCATCGACGAGGTGCTCGACCGCTACAACGCCGACTACGGCACGGTCAAGTAGCGTTCGATCCGCTGATGTGCAACCTCCAGCCCCACCACGGGATCGCCGTCTAGGATCGACGGCACCATGACCGATCGTGTACACCGCATCACCTCCATGGGCGCGGATGCCCCGAACGAGGCCAACGCCCAGACTGGCGCGCGCCCCGACGAGCGCGATGCGCAGGCGACCCCCACGACACCCCGGGCGTACGGCATGGAGCGCGGCATCGACCGGGTGCTGTCCATCCAGCGGCCCATCGTCGTGGCGCACCTCCGCGGCATCCGTCGCCGGGCGCCCGGCGCCACACCCGAGCAGCTCGTGCGCATCCTCGAGCGCCGGTACCTCGCCGCCGTCACGACCGGGGGTGCCGCGGTCGGCGCGACCGCCGTGGTTCCCGGCATCGGCACGGGCGTCACGCTCGCGCTCTCCGGCGTCGAGACCGCCGGGTTCCTCGAGGCGACGGCCCTGTTCGCACAGTCGGTGGCAGAGGTGCACGGCATCGCCGTCGAGAATCCCGATCGGGCGAGGGCGCTCGTGATGACGCTGATGCTCGGCAACGAGGGCGTCGACCTCGTGCGCCAGTTCGCCGGACAGGCAAGCGGCACGGGCATTGCGCGCAACGCCTATTGGGGCGAACTCATCACCAACACCATGCCCAAGGCGCTCATGGGCTCGGTCGCCGACCGCCTTCGCAGCGTGTTCATCAGGCAGTTCGCGCTGAAGGGCGGCGCGGGCATCATCGGCAAGGCCATCCCGTTCGGCATCGGCGCCGCGATCGGCGGCGTCGGCAACCACGTGCTCGGGCGGCGGGTGCTGCGCCAGGCACGCCTCGCGTTCGGGCAGGCACCCGTGGTGCTCCCGGCCGAACTCGAACCCCGCGACCGCGATGCGCTGCTGCGAGGCACGGGCACCCGGATGTCACGGGCCGGCACCGCCGTCGGCGGCGCCGCGCTCACCGTGGGGCGGGGCATCCAGGCTGCCGGCCGAGCGACCGGCCGAGCCGCCCGAATCAGGCGGCGGAGCGGCGCCGAAGACGGCGAGCTCGACGGCGACGACTCGGCGTCCTGAGCGACACCGTCGCGTCGCTGCGCTCCGGCGCTCAGCCGAAGCTCGCGCCGGGCTCCTCCTCGAGTGACTCCTCGGCCTCGACCTCGAACTCGTCGACCTCGCCGTCGGCGGCGTGCAGCGCCGCGAAGCGCTCCCATTCGGCCATCAGGTGGTCGATCGCGGCATGGAAGCGCGCCGTCGTGACGCCCGGCGTGGTGTCGCCGAAGTACCGCTCGACCCACACGCCGAGTCGCTCGAGCGCGACCTCGTCATGGGCGACCTCGTCGACGCGGGCGACCATCGACGAGGCATCCGTCGCCTCGAGCCATTCGCAGGCCTGCAGATAGCCCGACGTGTCGACCTGCGCCGCGGGGTTCACCGGACGCGTGATGAGCAGGGGGCGGCCCGCCGCGAGGCGGTCGTAGACCATCGCCGAGATGTCGACGATCGCGATGTCGGCGGCCGCGAGCTGCCACCCGAGCGTGGGGCCGTCGTCGAAGATGTGCTGCGCCGACGGGTCGGCGGCGTTCGCAGCAGCGATGGCGGCGATGATCGAGCGGTTCGCCGCACCGTACTCGGAGTCGACGACCCCCGAGCGGGGATGCGGGCGGTAGATCACGCGGTGGCGACCGCTCTCGAGGAGCCCCTGCACGAGCGCGACGCCGTGCGAGGCGATGGAGCCGTACGCGGCGGCTCCGCGATCGCCCTCCCAGGTCGGCGCGTAGAGCACGACCTCGCGGTCGTCGGGCGCGTACGGCAGCGGCGAGCCGTCGAGGTAGTGGTCGGCCTGCGGCCGCCCGATCGGGATGGCCCGCTTGTCGAAGTCGTAGTCCCAGAGCACCGTGTCGAGTCGCGCCCGCGCGGCGTCGCCGGCGATGAACGCATAGTCGTATGCCTTGAACTGGTTGGTGGTCATGTACATCTTGTCGGACTCGCCGTGGTTGATGAACACGTGCCAGCGGCGCCCGTAGCGCATCATCTGGAAGTTCTTCGCGTTCTGGTTCACGTAGAGGATGACGTGCAGGTCCTGGTCGTGGATGACCTGCTCGAGGTCGACGATGCGGCGCACGTAGGCGACCGGGAGCGGCGACTCCTCGAGCAGTTCGAGCGCAGCGCCCGACGCACGGCTCAGGATGAGCACCGGGTGCCGCTTCGCGAGCTCGGCGAGCGGCGCGTACCACTGCCGCAACTGGTACAGGTTGACCTTGCCGTCGGCGAAGTAGACGCCGATGCGGAAGCGACGCGGCTCGAGCGGCGGCTGCTCGGCGAGTTTCACCAGCAGCGCGCGCTGGGCACGTCTGGACCACATGATGTCCTTGGCCAGCTTCACGGCACGACGCGCGTCTTTCCTCAATCCCACCGTCCAAGGGTAGCGAGGGCAGCCTGGGCGGTCGCCTCTTTCGGCTGCATCCGCCCGACCGAGAGGCGATCGTTACCGCTCAGACGACCGGAGGCCGCCCTGCGATCGTCATGCGCCAGACGGTGCGCCAGCTCAGCGGCCGGCGCACGCCCGGGTTCTCGCGCCACCCGGCACGCCAGCCGCCGAACCACGCGCGCAGCGCCGCCGGGTCTCGAGCCCAGCGGAGCACCTGGATGCCGGTCCACGCGCCCACGTAGAGCGGCACGAGGACGGCCGGGAGGTTGCGGCGTGCGAGCCACACCCGGTTCCTGGCGTTCAGGCGGTAGTAGTAGGCGTGTCTGGCCGGGTCGATGACCGGATGCGCCGCTTCGAGCTCGCCCGCGTACCAGGCGACGTGCCCGGTTTCCCACACGCGCCAGGCGAGTTCGATGCCCTCGTGCGCGTAGAAGAAGGGATCGGCCCAGCCGCCGGTCGCATCGAACACCGCGCGCGGCATCAGCACCGCGCCCTCCCAGCACGAGAAGACGTTGCTCGAGTGGGTCGCATCACCCTTGCGGATGCGCGGGATCCACCGCCGCGGCGAGACGAGACCGGTGGGATCGACGACGCGAGGCTGGATGAGCCCGAGCTCGGGCCGCTCGGCGAGCATGCGACATCCGTCGGCGAGGAATCGCTCGCTCGGCAGGAAGGCGTCGTCATCGAGGAAGAACACCGCCTCGCCCGACACGAGCGGAACGCCGCGGTTGCGGCCGGCCGGAATGCCGAGGTTCTCGGGCAGGTGCAGGGTCTTCACGCCCGCCGGCAGCGGCGGTTCGGCGGTCGCGGGGTCCCAGCCGTTGCCGACGCAGACCACATCGGTGATGACGCCCTGCTGGTCGAGGATGCTCCGGATGCCGCGGGCGAGGTCGTCGGGGCGGGTGCCCATGGTGAGCACCACCACGCCGACGCGCGGCTGCGTCCAGACGGTCGGCGGCGCGGCGGGCCCGGGCGCTGCTGGCAGGTCAGGACCGGACACGACGTGACGACATGATGGCGACGAAGTGGCCGAAGAGCGAGAGCAGAGCGAGCGGCAGGAGCACCGCGACGACGATGCGGTCGACGAGCGGCTGGCCCGCGACAAGCCCGATGAGCGCGGCGGCGAACGCGACGAGGGTGAGCTCGACCGAGTGGTAGAGGCGGTGGAAGGGCAGGAAGCGTGCGACCTTTCGCAGCTTCGCGACCAGGCCACCGCGGGGTGCCGTCTCGCCGTGCGTGTCGGCGAGCTTCGGAAGCCCGGCGTTCGCTCGCGCGACGTGCACCATGTCGTTGAGCGCCTTGTTGAGCACGATGACGAGCGCGAGGAGTGCGGCGATCGTCGTCCACAGGAAGTCGGCCGGCAGCTCGATGGGATACGCCGCCGCCCGGATGCCGAGCGCGAGTGGAATGAGCGCCTCGGTCGAGTAGTGCCCGACCTTGTCGAGGAACACGCCCGCGGGCGAGGAGGTGCGCCGCCAGCGTGCGACCTCGCCGTCGCAGCAGTCGACGAGCATCTGCAGCTGGCCGAGCACCACCGCGAGGAGCGCACCCCAGATGCCGGGGATGAGGAGGGCTGCGGCGGTCGACCAGCCGACGAGGATCATGAGGCCGGTCACGCCGTTGGCCGAGATCGAGGTCTTCAGCAGCACCCAGGTGAGGTACGGCGAGAACTGGCGCAGGTACAGCGACGCCGTCCAGTGCTCGGCGTTGCGCCGGAGGCGAACCTCTGGAGGCTGGGTCACCGCGCGCAGCTCGGCGATGCTCGAGGGTCTCGTGGTGACCGGATCGGCCTGTGACATCCGCGTCACCTTCCCGTGTGCCTGGCGATGTTGCTCGTCAGCGACAGGTAGCCGAGCACGAAGCCGACTCCCCACGAGACGTGTATGCACGGCAAGACTACGAGAAACCACGCCGCGGTGGCGCCACCGCGCCCGCGGGCGTAGCCGATCGTCGCGGCCACGACGAACAGCGCATACACGGCCGGCACGAGGAAACCGAGGAGCAGCCACGGCGCGGCGCCCATGAGCGCCTGCATGACGCCGACGAGACCGAGGACGAGGCCGAGCGCGACGCCGATCACCATGATCGGCGGGATGAAGTACCGGATGCCGTTCGCCGACGGGAAGCGACGGGCGAGCTCCCCGCGCCAGAGCCCCGTCGAGAACATCTGGCGGGCGAGTCGCTCGAGCGTGGATCGCGGACGATAGGTGACCCCGAGCGCCGGCGTGAACCACACCGTGCCGCCGGTCTCGCGCAGGCGACGATTCAGCTCCCAGTCTTGTCCGCGCTTGATGCTCTCGTCGAAGAGGCCGACCCGGAGGAGCGCGCTGCGGCGGAACACGCCGAGGTACACGGTGTCGGCCGGCCCCTCGTCGCCGCCGACGTGGAACGCCGAACCGCCGAGGCCCACCTTGGTCGTGTAGGCGAGGGCGACGGCACGCTCGAACGGCGTCTCGCCCTGTGCGTCCATGATGCCGCCGACGTTGTCGGCGCCCGTGCGCTCGAGCGTCTCGACGGCGATCCTCGCGTAGTCGGGGGGCAGCATGGAGTGCGAGTCGACGCGCACGACCACCGGATGCTGCGCGGCCCTGATGCCGATGTTCAGGCCCGCCGGAGTCGAGCCGATCTCGTTCTCGAGCACGCGGACTCGTGCATCGCGGGAGGCGAGATCGGCGACGAGCTCGTTCGTGCCGTCGATCGATGGACCGAGTGCGATGAGCACCTCGACCGGGCCCGCATAGTCTTGCGCGAGGATCGACCCGACGGCCGCGCGAACGTGCGACGCATCGTTGAGCACGGGCATGACGTAGGAGACGCCGAGGAGCGGCGACGACGTCGCCTCAGGGTGTTGCTCGGGCATGTTCCTCACTCGCGCTCGGGTCGATCGAGCCTAGCAGCCGCGTCCGTCGGGGGCCCGATCGGCGGACGGGAACGACGGGGCCGGATCGTGGAGATCCGGCCCCGCCGTGCGGCATCCGCGGTGCTGCGATCAGCCCTCGAACGTACCGACCGTGACGTCGATGGTCTGCGACTCGCCATCGCGCGTGAACGTGATGTCGGCGGTCGCGCCGCCCGGCAGTGCCCGGACCTGCGCCGTGAGGTCGGTCTGGTCGGTGATCGGCACGCCGTTGAAGCCCGTCACGACGTCGCCGGCCTGCAGGCCGGCCTTCGCCGCGGCGCCATCGGGGCTGACCTCGGAGATGAGGGCGCCGACCGTGTCGCTCGAGCCCTCGGCCTCGGCCGACGTGACCGTCGCACCGAGCAGGCCGTGCGTGGCTGCGCCGTTCTCGATGATCTCGTTCGCGATGCGCTCGGCGAGGTTCGACGGGACCGCGAAGCCGACGCCGATGTTGCCGGCCTCGGCCTGGGCGCCGCCGGCCGACAGGATCGCCACGTTGATGCCGATCAGCCTGCCCTCGGAGTCGACGAGCGCCCCGCCGGAGTTGCCGGGGTTGATCGCGGCATCCGTCTGGATCACCGGAAGGGCGACCTGGCCGGACGCGGTGGGTTGCTGCTGCTCTTCACCGCCGTCGGGGTTGGGCAGGTCGAAGAAGAAGTCGAACGGGTCGGACTGCTCGCCCTCGCCCCCGCCTTCGCTGCCGTCGCCCTGGGAGTCGTCGGGCGTCTCGGGTGCCGCCGACGACGCGACGTCGATCGATCGGTTCAGCGCGCTCACGATGCCGTTCGTGACCGTGCCGGAGAGGCCGAGCGGGGCCCCGATCGCGATCGCGGTGTCGCCGACATCGAGCTTGTCGGAGTCGGCGAACTCGAGCGGCGTGAGGCCGGAGGCATCCACGAGCTTGATCACGGCGAGGTCGGAGAGCGGGTCGGTGCCGACGAGCTCGGCGTCGTAGAGGCGCCCGTCATCGGTCTTCACCTGGATCGCCGGGTCGCCGGTGGCACCGTCGAGGGTGACCACGTGGGTGTTGGTGAGCACGTAGCCGTCGTCGGAGAGGATGACGCCCGACCCCGTGCCGCCGGACTGGCCGCCCGAAACCGAGATCGTGACGACGCTCGGGCTCGCCTTGGCGGCCACGGCGGTGATCTGGTTCACGGAGTCCGTGTCGTTCACGACGATGCTCTGGGCGTCGGCGCCCTCGCTCGAGGCGGGCGACTGGCTGCCCACGACGAGGGCGGTGATGCCCGCACCAGACGCGCCACCGATGAGCGCCGCAGCGACCACGGCGGCCGCGATGCCGAGGCCGACCCGGCGCTGCTTCGGCGCAGGCTCAGCGGTCGTGCCCTGCGCAGGTGCGCCGGCGAGCGGCACGGTCGGCTGGGTCGCGTACTGCGACGGCGGCGCGGCCTGCGGGCCGCCGAATGCGGGGGGCACCTGCCCCGACACCGGCGCCGTCGAAGCGGTCTGGTGCTCGTACTGCGGTGCGTGGTAGGGCTGGGGTGCCTGGCCGGGGTGGTAGACCGTGCCCGTCGCGGGGGCGGCAGGCGCTGCGGCCGCAGCGGCCGGCTCGGCAGGAGCAGCGGGCGCGGCGGCGGCCGGCTCGGCCTGCGTGGCCGTTGCTGCCGGCTCGGGCTCGGCAGCGGTGGCCGGAGCGACCGGAGTGGCGGAGGTGGCGGGAGTCTCGACGCCCTCGGCGGGCGCCGACGTTGCAGCGGTCTCGGCCGCGGCGGCGGGCTCGGCGGCGTTGCGCTCGCGGGCCTCTCCCGTGGGGCCGTCAGTGTTGTCGGTCATGTCTGCTCCTTCCAAAGCCATGCCAGCATCCCGCCGGAAGCTGTGTGCCGCATCGGCGGAGTCTGTGATCCGACTATGCCCGAGCAGTGATTCGTCCGTACGTCGACGAGCCCTGCCGAGGCGACCCGTCGGCGCCTAGCCAGCGTAGCCGCCGCACCCTCGCGTACGGTGTGAACGTGAGCGACTTCTCCCCTGCGCCCGGCCTGCGTCCGTGGCAGCGGACGGCGGCCGGCGCCGGCCTCCTCGCCGCCGACGGCACGATCGCTGCGACCATCTTCGCCGAGATGAGTGCGCTCGCCATGCGAACCGGTGCGATCAACCTCGGCCAGGGGTTCCCCGACGAAGACGGACCGGCCGTCGTGCTCGAGGCCGCCCGCCAGGCGATCGCCGACGGGGTCAACCAGTACCCGCCCGGCATCGGGGCGCCGGTGCTGCGCGAGGCCATCGCCGCGCACCAGCGGCGCTGGTACGGGCTCGAGTTCGACGCGGCATCCGAGGTGCTCGTGACCGCCGGCGCCACCGAGGGGCTCGCCGCGACATTGCTCGCGCTCGTCGACACCGGCGACGAGGTCGTCACGTTCGAGCCCTACTACGACGCCTACGCGGCACTCATCGCCCGAGCCGGCGGCGTGCATCGCACGGTGCCGCTGCGGTTCCCCGACTGGCGGCCCGATCCCGACGAACTGCGCGCCGCCGTCACCGACCGCACCCGCGTGATCCTCGTGAACTCCCCGCACAATCCGACCGGGGCCGTGCTCGACCCCGAGACGCTCGCGCTCGTCGTCGAGCTCGCGACCCGCCACGACGCGATCATCGTGACCGACGAGGTGTACGAACACCTGACGTTCGGCGCACCGCACGTGCCGATCGCCACCCTGCCCGGCGCCCGCGAGCGAACGATCTCGATCTCGTCGGGCGGCAAGACGTTCAGCACCACCGGCTGGAAGATCGGCTGGCTCACCGCGCCCGCCTCACTCGTCACGAGTGTGCTCGCGGTGAAGCAGTACCTCACGTTCGTGAACGGCGCACCGTTCCAGCCGGCGATCGCCGTGGGTCTCGGCCTGCCCGATTCCTCGTTCACGGATGCCGCAGCCGCACTCGGCGCGAAACGCGACGTGCTCGCAGCGGGGCTCACGGCGGCCGGCTTCGCCGTGTCGCTTCCCGAGGCCGGCTACTTCATCGTCGCCGACGCCGCACCGCTCGGCCACGACGACGGTGCGGCCCTCTGCCGGCAGCTGCCCGAGCTCGCGGGCGTCGTGGGGGTGCCGGTGACGGCATTCGTGCATCCTGATCGGCACGAGGCCTCTCGCAGCCTCGTGCGCTTCGCGTTCTGCAAGCGGCTCGAGGTGCTCGAGGAGGCGTCGCGGCGCCTCGCCGGGCTCAGCGCCCGGTGACTGGCTCGTCGCGTCCGACTCGCTCGCCCACATCGAAGCGGCGGAGCGCGAGCGCCGGGTTCACGCGGCGCACGGCATCGATGCGCTCCCGAGACACCCACGCGACCGCGACGTCCGTCGCCTCGCCGATCGTCGCGAGCTCGACCCCCATCGGGTCGACGATCATGCTGTTGCCGGCGCCGACGGGCGGCGCGTGGTCGGCTGCGGCGACGTACATCGTGTTCTCGATCGCGCGCGCCGTGGTGAGCACCCGCCAGTGCGCCTCTTTCAGCGGCCCGCGCACCCACTCGGCGGGCATGCAGACCACGTCGGCGCCCGCGTCGACGATGCGCCTGGTCACCTCGGGGAACCGCGCGTCGTAGCAGGTCTGCAGGCCGAAGCGGATGCCGCCCGCCTCGAATGTCTCCGGCGCCGCGATGTCGCCCGGCGCCACCCAGTCGGACTCGCGCTGCCCGAACGCGTCGTACAGGTGCAGCTTGCGGTACCGCGCCACGACACCCTCGCCCGGGGCGACCGCGACGACGGTGTTGCCGACCCGGCGCCCGTCGCCGTCGATGCGCTCGATCAGCCCCGCGACGAGGTGGATGCCGAGACGATCGGCGAGCGCGTTGAGGCGCTCCGTGAACGGTCCGCCGACCGGCTCCGACGCAGCGTGCCATTCGGGCCCCGGCTCAGGCGTGAAGAAGCTCGAGTACTCGGGGAACACGACGAGTCGGGCCCCTCGTGCAGCGGCGAGCTCGGCGAGGCGGGTGATCTCACTGAGATTCGCCTCGGAATCGGCACCGGGCGCGAATTGCGCGACGGCGATCGCGAATCCGGTCGTGTCGCTCTGCATGCCGACAGCCTAGGCGGCGATCGCGCCTCGGCGCACCGTCGTCTCCGCGCACTCGGAGAGCGGTTTCACATTGCTGGCAACCCCTTTTCATGAAGGAAACCTCGTGTTTGAATGACCCGGTTCAACCCGGGAGCCGCACCGTCGCGGCATCCGGCATCCGATCGGTCCCCGCTCGAGGAAGGCAGACCGTCTGGGCTCGGTGGGGCCATGAAAGAGGGGGACACTGCCGTGCTCCGAGTTCCACGCCGAACGATCGGCGCCGTCATGAGCGGCACGATCGCCGTCACGTTGGTGGCAACGGCCGCCGCACCGGCGAATGCCGACGACCACGAGAACCTTCCGGGCGAGCCGACGCTCACCCTTCCCATCAACGACAGTGAAGCCGGTGGCACCTACGACCAGGACTTCACGCGGGTCTACGCCGGGGTCACCCCCGACGGCACGCCCGTCTACATCTACGTCCCCGAGGGCACTCCGCTCGACGGCACGGCCCCGACCGGCGTTGCGAGCCTCGACCCGGCCTATGACCCTACTCCCGATGACGAGTTCGTCCCGTGTGCGGCCGCGGAAGCCGAGGACTTCACCCTCACGCAAGCGCAGATCGACTACATGGGCGACGAGCTCGCGAACCAGATCGTCGCCGTCGACGAGGAGCACTTCGGACTCATGGGTGCGGCGAACCCGGATGAACCGGCGAGCGACTCCCTCGTCATGGTCGTCTACAACGTGCAGGACGCCAACTACTACGACTGCGAGGAGACGACCTACACGGCGGGGTACTTCGCTCCGGAATTCATCGACACCTCCGGCATCAACGCGATCGTGATCGACGCCTTCGACTGGGCGAACCGGGTCGGGCCGGCCGACTCGCCGTGGAACGACGATGACCCCGCCAACGACCAGCCCACGCTCTACGAGGGCGTCATCGCCCACGAACTGGAGCACCTGCTGCACAACTACAGCGACCCCGGCGAGCTGTCGTGGGTCGACGAGGGGCTCGCCGACTTCGCCGTGTTCCTCAACGGCTACGACGTGGGCGGCTCGCACCTGAGCAATCACCAGGTGTTCTACGCCGAGACCTCGCTCACCAGATGGGGCGGGTCGCTCGCGAACTACGGCGCTGCGTACACCTTCTTCCAGTACCTGTGGGAGCAGGCTGGCGGCAACGGCGACGGCACGTACGAGCCCGATCTCAGCTACGACGCCGCCGGCGGCGACCTGCTCATCAAGCTGATCTTCGAGAACCAGGCCGACGGCATGGAGGGCGTGCAGGCCGCGATCGACGAGTTCAACGCCCAGACGGGCGCCGGGCTTCGGGCGGCGGACGAGCTGTACCAGGACTGGGCCGTCGCCGTATACCTCGACGACGAGGCATCCGACCGCTTCGACATCAAGGCCGTGGACTTCGGCGACCCGGCGTTCACGAGCTGGACGATGGACATCGCCGACGACCAGTTCTGGGGCGGCCGCGGCTCGAACCAGGGCGCTCAGCCCGAGGCGAAGTGGCTGCGCCGCGCGAACGGGCAGAGCTCCATCGCCCTGCCGTACGGCCTGCAGGTCGAGCGGTTCCGCAACCCGGGTCCGAACGTCGCCGTCTCGCTCGACGGCGACGACACGACGCGGATCGCACCTCACACCGGAGAGACGCACTGGTACGCGGGATACGAGAGCCAGGCCGACAACATCCTCGACGCTGAGGTCGCCGGCCCGGTCACGTCGCTCGACTTCTGGACGTGGCACTTCATCGAGGAGGGCTGGGACTACGGGTTCGTCGAGGCGCTCGTCGGCGGCGAGTGGGTCACGGTGCCCCTCATCGACGACTCGGGCGCCGTCGTCACCACGAACGACGACCCGCATGGCAACAACACCGAGGGCAACGGCATCACTGGCACGTCGGGCGGCGAGTACTTCGTCGACGAGCCGGTGTACGTGCACTACACGGCGCAAGTGCCTGCAGGCACGACCGATGTGCGGTTCCGGTACTCGACGGATGCGGCCTACCTCGACACCGGATGGTTCGTCGACGACGTGCTCGTCAATGGGCAGCCCGTGTCGCTCACCTCGGCCGAGGGCGAGTGGTTCGAGACGACCGGACTCCAGGACAACAACTGGACGCTTCAGGTCGTCGCGCGCTGCGACCTCACACCGGGAGTCGACTCCTCGTTCGAGATCGTCGACGAGGCGGGCAACCACGTGTACCGGCTGGAAGGCGACCTCATCACACAAGGCGGCTTCGACACCACGTGCGCGAAGGGTCCGAACCGTGACTTCGCGACACTCGTCTCGAACCTGCCGACGGGTGACCTGACGTTCCTCGACGCGGGCTACGCGCTCAACGTCACGAACACCGGAAAGGGCAAGAAGGGCTGAGTCCACAGGGCTCTGCTGCCGTGAGGTGACGAGGATCCCGGTCTCACTCGGACCGGGATCTTCTCACCTCTATACGGGCGGGACGCGTCGGGTGTCTGGCGCCGGCCAGCGCAGAGCAAAGGCCCGGAATCGTGATGATTCCGGGCCTTCGTGGTTGCGGGGGCAGGATTTGAACCTACGACCTCTGGGTTATGAGCCCAGCGAGCTACCGAACTGCTCCACCCCGCGGCACAAGAGATAACACTAGCATGCGGTGCATCCGTCGTCCAATCGAGCGCGGGGGTCAGAACGACATCGCGACGAGCACGAGTACCGGCAGCAGCACCTGGGTCGCCGCAGTCTTCCACAGCCCCAGCTCGGTGAAGAGCAGCACGAACCCGAGCACGATCATTGCGATGCTCACGAAGATCACGAGGGCGCGCCCCACCTGCTCCTGCCCGAGGTTCACGAGCACGACGCCGGAGAGCGCACCGACCCCCCAGACGATGTCGGAGAAGCCGGCATTGACGACCCAGAGCCGCACGGTCTCGGTGTCTTCTGGCCGGATGAGGAAGAGTCGGCGGAATCGCTGGTTGCGGAACGCGAACGCCTCGAGCACCCCGACACCGATGAGCACGAGTCCCTCGACGATGGTGAGCACCTGCGCAGCGGTGTTCATGCGGTCAGTGTGCTCTCGCCACCGTTCCAGGGCAACCCCCAAAGCGGATGACACACCCTGAGTCGGGCCGGCCGCGGCCGACCCGACTCACGCAGAATGGTGCAACTACTCTGCGGTCGGCGCCTCGGTCGCGGGCGCCTCGGTCGAGGTGCCCTCGGTCGAGGTGGCCTGGAGGAGTTTCGCGATGATCTCGGCCAGCTGGGCGTCGGCGGCACCATAGGCGGCCCAGTCGCCCTCGGCCAGCGCGGCCTGCTTGTTCTTCAACGCCTGCGAGGCCTGATTGAGCAGGGCCTGCACCTCGTCGTTCGGCGTGGTGGGCGTAGTGGGCGTCGTGGGCTCACCCTCGGGCGGCGTGGGTTCGGTTCCGGGCTCGACCTCGTTGTCGCCGGCATCAGCCCCGGAGTCGCCTCCGAACAGCACGTCGAGCGCGAGGTCGAGCGTGTCCTGGAAGGCGATCTGATCACCGAACGCGACGAGCACCTTCTGCAGCAGCGGGTAGCTCGTGTTGCCCGTGGACTTCACGTACACCGGTTGCACGTAGAGCAGGCCGCCGCCGACCGGCACCGTCAGCAGGTTGCCGTTGATCACGTCGGACTGGCCCTGCGCGAGGAGGTTCAGCGATTGCGACACGGTGGGGTCGCCGTTGAACTGCGCTTGCACCTGACCCGGGCCTGGGACGCTGTCGTCCTCGGGCAGCGTCAACAGGCGGAGCTTGCCATACCCGTCGCTTCGCTCGCCGTCGGTGCTGCCGGCATCGGCATCTGCAGCGAGGTAGCCGCGCAGCACATTGCGGCTCTGGTCGCCGCGCGCCTCGGGAATGAAGGTCGAGTACAGCGAGTACGCCGGAACGTCCTGGCCCGGCATCTGCATCGTCAGGTAGTACGGCGGCTGCAGGAGCGTGCTCGCCGCCGGCGCCGTCGGATCCTTCGGGGTCGTCCACGCGTCTTCACGGGAGTAGAACGCGCTGGCGTCGGTCACGTGGTAGCGACCGAGTACGGCCCGCTGCACCTTGAAGAGGTCGGCTGGGTAGCGCACGTGACTCATGAGCTCGCCCGACATCTCACTCATCGGCTTGATCGTCGTGGGGAAGATCTTCTGCCACGTCTGGAGGATCGGGTCCTCGTCGTCCCACGCGTAGAGCGTGACAGTGCCGTCGTAGGCGTCGACGGTGGCCTTCACGGAGTTGCGGATGTAGTTGATCTCGTCGAACGCGAGGGCGGGGGCGAGTCCCTCGCTGTCGGCGATCGCGTCGCTCATGCTGACCTTGTTCGAGTACGGGAACTGATCGGTGAGCGTGTAGCCGTCGACGATCCAGACGATGCGCCCGTCGACGACCGAGGGGTAGGTGTCGGAGTCGAGCGTGAGGTACGGCGCGACCTTCTGCACACGCTCGATCGGTTCGCGGTCGTAGAGGATCTGCGAGTCGGTGCTCACCTGGTCGGACAGGAAGATCTGCTCGGACTGGAACTTCAGGGCATAGACGAGCTTGGTGAAGACGTTGTCGAGCTTCGGACCGCCGTCGCCGGCGAATGTCGTCTGAGTCTGCTCCTCGTTGCCGCCGCCGGCCGGATAGTCGAGCTCGACGGGCGGGTCGCCTTCGGGGGCACCGACGATCGAATAGGGCGGCGAGGTCTCGCCGAAGTAGACGCGCGGTTCGAAGTCGCCGAGCGAACCCGTGGAGGGGATTCCCGATTGCAGGAACACGGGCTGGCCGTCAACTGAGCGCTGGTTGCCGGCGGCCGCGACGAGGCCGTACCCGTGCGTGTAGACGAGGTGCGAGTTGAACCAGGTCTCGGCGTCGCCGAGTCCCGAGAGCGCAACGTCACGCACCGCCACCACGGTGTCTTGCGTCGTGCCGTCGATCTGGTATCGGTCGACATCGAGCGCCTCGGGGAACTGGTAGTACTGGCGGAATTGCTCGAGCTGCTGGAACGCCGGGCTGATGACGAGCGGGTCCATGAGGCGGATGCTCGCCGTCGTGGTCGCGTCGGCACGGAGTGCGCCCGGCTCGGCGTCGGTCTTCGCCTCGAACGGGATCTGCTCCACATCGGCCACGTCGTAGGCGTCGCGAGTGAGGTCGATGTTGCGCTGGATGTACGGGGCCTCGAGCGACCGTGCACTCGGGTCGACCTGGAAGCGCTGCACGATCCACGGGTAGAGCGAGCCGATGAGCAGGCTCGAGACGATGAGGAGCGCCGTGCCGACGAGCGGCAGGCGCCAGCGACCGATCACCGCGGTGATGAAGAACAGCACTGCGACGACCGCGGCGATGGCGGCCAGGATGCCGCGGCCGGGGATCGTCGCGTTCACGTCGGTGTACGCGGCGCCCGTGATCAGCGAGCCCGTCTCGGAGACGGTGGCGTACTGGTCGAGCCAGATGCTCACGGCCTGCAGCAACAGGTAGATGCCCGCCGTCACGGCGATCTGGACGCGCGCAGACTTGGAGATGACGACCTCGCGTCCACTCACGCGGATGGCGCCGTAGAGGTAGTTCGTCGCGATGACGAGCAGCACGGAGAGCAGTACCACTGCCGAGGCGAAGCCGACGATCGAGCGGTAGAAGGGCAGTTCGAACACGTAGAAGCCCACGTCGAAGCCGAACTGCGGGTCGGTCGTGCCGAACGGCGTGCGATTCAGCCAGGCGAGGGTGAGTTCCCAACGACTCGACACCGAGACCCCGGCGAACACGCCGAGCACCGCGGGGATGCCGTACATCGCAAGCCGGCGCAGCGGCTCGAACACCTCCTGGTAGCGATCGAGCTGCGAGTTCAGCTTCGCGTACACGGGCCGCGTGCGGTAGGCGAGCTGGATCGACGCCCACACGGGCACGGCCATGGCGACGAAGCCGATGGCGAACAGGACGAGGCGCGCGATCCATTCGGTGGTGAGCACCGGGAGGTAGCCGAGCTGGTCGTACCACAGCACGTCGGCGTAGAGTCCGGTGAACACGAAGAACGCGATGACGAGCGCGGCCACCACTCCGACGGTGATGGCGATCGGCGCACGGCGGCGCGAAGTCCTCGGTTCTTGCGGCATTGCTGACACTCTCGGCCTCATGTTCGGTCGGGACGGGATCGGGACTCCATCCTAGAGTCGCTCGCTTGGAATCGCCTGTTCAGGCCGCGGGGCACGACGGGTAGGAGCCCGTCAACTCGCCGTCGCCGAGATCTTCGACGATCGTGCGTGCCTCGTCGAGAGTCTTCACGGCGAACACGGAGACGCCGTCGGGCACATGGCCGGTCACCTCGTCGCAATTCACCTCGGGTGCGAGGAACCACTCGGCACCGGCATCCCTCGCCCCCCAGAGCTTCTGACGGATGCCGCCGATCGCGCCGACCGCGCCGACCGAGTCGATCGTGCCGGTGCCCGCGATGATCTCACCGCCGGTCATCGCGCCGGGAGTGAGCTTGTCGACGATGCCGAGTGCGAACATCATGCCCGCACTCGGTCCGCCGACGTTGTCGAGCTGGAGCTCGACCTCGAAGGGGAACTCATAGTGCATGCGGACCCCCACGCCGAGCACGGCGGTGCCGTTGCGTTCGACCGGCGTCACCTCGACGGTCTGCTCGACGCCGTCGCGTTCGATGACGATCGACGCCGGGGCATCCGACCCGTGCTCGCGGACCGCGTGCTGGAGCTCGCCGATCGAGTTCACGTCGGTGCCGTCGAGCGAGAGGATCACGTCGTCCTCTTCGATGACGCCGTCGGCCGGCGAGTCGTCGAGGAGTCCGACGACGGTGACCTCGCGGGTGAAGTCGATGTCGAGCTCGACGAGCGCGGCGGCGATCGCATCCTGCTGGGAGTCGACCATCGCGGCCTGGTTCTGCGCGTCGCGGTCTTCATCGCTGAGGCCGGGCGGGAAGATCGCCTCGACCGGCACCACGGAACGGGTGGGGTCGGCCCACGCGAGGAGCACCTCGAACCAATTCGGCGTCTGCCCCGGACGGCCGACCACCGAGACGGTGAGGAGGTTCAGCTCGCCGTCGGTGGGATAGGTGGTCTCATCGGGGATCTCGATGAGGGGCACTTCCTCGTCATCGCCGTTCTTCGCGACGCCGAGCGTGTCGTAGACGGGGCCCGGCTGCTCGATGACATACGGCGACGGCAGCAGCGCGAACACGACCGCGATCGCCACCGCGAGCGTGATGGCCCCCCAGCCGATGCGCTCGCCGCGTGAACGCCGATCGTGCCTGGCTGGGATCGCCGACGGCTCGTCGGTGAAGAGGGCCATCGTGTTCCTTCCGGGGCGACGGGACGTCGCCGCATGCGAGCGCCGGGTGCCGGCACTGTTCGCGAAGGGCGGACAGCCGGAACGCCCAGCCTAGGCCATTTCCCAGACTCGCGGCCGTGCCCCGGCGTTACGGTTGAGGGGACGCGACTTGGAGGTGGCGACAGTGGCCGATCGGGACGATGAGCCTGGCGACCGGAACCCCGAAGACGAGTTCCGCGAGATGCTCCGTGAGCTCCTCTCGGGCGCTGGAGGCATCGATCCGTCGAGCCTCGCAGGGGCGGCCGGCCTTCCCAACGACCCGGCGAGCCTCGCCGCCCTGTTCGGGCAGTTGCAGCAGGCGATGAACCGCGGCGGCGACGGCATCGACTGGGACGTCGCCCTCCGCCAGGGCGAGGAGCGCGCGGCATCCGGCCAGCAGCAGATCACCGACGAGCAGCGCGCACGCCTCGACCAGGCGTTCCAGGTCGCGGCGCTCTGGCTCGATGAGGCCGTCGACTTCTCCGCACTGCCCACGACCCCCGAGCTCCTCACGCGGCGAGCGTGGGTGGCGGCGACCATGCCGATCTGGTCGCAGTTGGCCGAACCCGTCGCCCTCTCGATCTCCGACGCCCTCACGCGGGTCATGAGCGAGCAGGCTCCAGAAGAGATGCGCGCCATGATCGAGGGCGCGAGCCGAATGATGCGCGGCATCGGCGGCGCCCTGTTCGCCATGCAGCTCGGGCAGGTCGTCGGCCAGCTCGCGACCGAGGTCGTCTCGGGCGGAGACATCGGCATTCCACTGCTCGAAGACGGCCGCGCCGCGATCCTGCCGCAGAACGCGGCGGTGTTCGGCGAGGGACTCGACATCCCGACCGATCAGGTCGAGCTCTACCTCGCGGTGCGGGAGCTCGCGCACGCCCGGCTCTTCCGCCACGCGCGCTGGCTGCGACTCCACCTCATCACGGCGATCACGGCCTTCGCCCGTGGCATCGACATCGACCTCGAGCGCCTCGAGCAGCTGGCCGAGGGATTCGATCCAGCGAACACCGAAGAGCTGCGCAACGCCGTCGTCAACGGCGCGCTCATCCGGCCCAAGAGCGGGGCCCAGGAGGCAGCGCTCGCCCGCCTCGAGACGATGCTCGCGCTCGTCGAGGGCTGGGTCGACGCCGCCACCGCCGACGCCACCGGCCGACTGCCGAAGTCCGACGCGATCGCCGAGTCCATCCGCCGCCGCCGCGCGTCGGGCGGCCCCGCCGAGTCGGCGTTCGCGACGCTCGTCGGTCTCGAGCTCCGGCCGCGCCGGCTGCGCGAGGCGACCGCCATGTGGCGGGCCGTCACCGAGGCGGTCGGCGTCGAGGCTCGCGACGCGCTCTGGTCGCACCCCGACCTCCTGCCGACGAGCGAGGACCTCGACGACCCGAGCCGCCTCATCGCGCGCCTCACGGGCGCCGACACCTCGGAGTCCGAAGCCGACGACGAGTTCGACCAGGCGCTCGAGCAGCTCCTTCGAGGCGAGACGCCGGCGGCGCCCGGCGAAGACGGCGAGGAGCCGAAGGGCTGATCCGGTCCGAACGCCAGGCTGATCGGCTGGACTCTGCGGCCTGATCCGGCGGCCTGTGGACGGATGCACCGGCGAGCTGCGCGATTCGGGCATGCTCTCGGCATGGCACCGCGCATCGACCCGAACCTTCCCCTCGTCTGGCGCACTCCGAACGAGCTGCAGCTCGGCGCCGCCGTCCCCCGCGTCGTGCTGACCGACCCCGGCGAGCTCGAGACCGGCCTCATCGCCGCGCTGCGGCACGGGGCGTCCCTCTCGACGCTGCAGACCATCGGCGGGGGCCTCGGCGGCTCCCCTGAGGCGGTGACCCGGTTGCTCGACACCCTCGCCCCCGCGTTCGAGGCATCAGCAGGGCGAGCGGATGCCGCGACATCCGTTCAGCACGGCCGACGACCGCTCGTGGCGCTCGACGCCGACGACTCGACGTCCGAACGCATCGCCGCCAACCTCGCGGCCCTCGGCTACGCGATCGCGAGCGCGCGCGACGCGTTCATCGACGGGGTGCCCGCACCCGGGGTGGGACTTGTCGTGATCGCGGCGGCATGGGTCATCGCGCCCGCTCGGCACCTGCCGTGGCTCCGCCACGACGTGCCGCACCTCGCGATCGTCTTCGACGACACCGGAGCCCGCGTCGGCCCGCTCGTGGAGCCGGGCGTCGGCCCGTGTCTGCGGTGTCTCGACCTCAGCCGTCGCGACCACGATGCCGCGTGGCCGGTGATCGCCGCGCAGCTGGCGTCACGACCCGCCGCGAGTCGCACGGCACGGGCGGTGCTCGACGCTGCAGGCGTCGCGGCATCCGTCGTCGACGACCGGTTGGCGCACGACGTGACCGCCCTCGCGAGTGCGTCGATCACCCTCGCCGGGCAGGGCGCGCCGCCGCAGCGCCGCGCGCATCGGCCGCATCCCGAGTGCGGGTGCCGAGCTCCAGGAGGAAGCGCGACGGCTCCCGCTCGCCTCGATGCCCACCGCGACGTGCCCAGCTCAGTTCGAGTCGCCGCCGTGCCCGCGTGATGCCGACGTAGAGCAGCCGCCGCTCCTCGTCGATGGCGTCGAAGCCCTTCGCATAGGCGATCGGCAGCATGCCCTCGTTGAGTCCGACGATGAACACCTCGTCCCACTCGAGGCCCTTCGCCGAGTGCAGCGTCGCGAGGGTGACGGCCGACACGGTCGGCTCGTGCTGCGCCTCGGCGCGGGCCCGCAGGTCGTCGGCGAACATGCGGAACGTCGTTCCGGGCGGCGCGTCGTCGACGAGCCGGGCGATCGCGTTCAGCGACTCCCAACGTGCGCGCACCGCGCCCGGTCCCTCTGGCGCCTGGGCCGTCATGCCGAGCCCGCGCAGCACATCGCTCACCGACTTGAAGAGGGGCTCCCCCGCGATGGTGAGCGCGGCCGCCCGCAAGGCGTGCACCGCCTCGCGCACCTCGGGCTGGTCGAAGAATCGAGCCGCGCCGCGCACCCGGGACGCCACGCCGACCTCCTCGAGCGCCCGCTCGAGGATCGCCGACTGCGAGTTCACGCGCATGAGCACCGCGATCGACTCGGGCGGGGCGCCGGTGTCGATGCGAGCCCTGATGCGGGTCGCGACGCCCCGCGCCTCGGAGAGCTCGTCGGCGTATTCGGTGATCGAGGGTTCGGCCGAGGGAGGGTGCTGCCGCTGCTGCTTCGACGGGGCATCCGAATCGATGACGGACTCGAGCCGCAGCGCGCCCGCCCGCCCGCGCATCAGCCGGTTCGCGAGCCCGACGATCGCGGCCGACGAGCGGTAGTTCCGCTCGAGTCGCACCACCGTCGCATCTTCGAAGCGCCGCTCGAAGTCGAGCAGGTACGTCGGGGTCGCCCCCGCGAACGAGTAGATCGTCTGGCTCGCGTCGCCGACGACGCAGAGGTCGCGGCGTCCGCCGAGCCACAGGTCGAGCAGCTGCTGCTGGGCGGGCGACACGTCCTGGTACTCGTCGACGATGAAGTGGCGATAGCTCTCGCGCACCTGCATGGCGACGGATGCCTCGGATTCGATCATGCCGGCCGTCGCGAGCAGCACGTCTTCGAAGTCGAGCATGCGGCGCTCGTCTTTCAGGGCCTCGTAGGCCTCGACCAGCGTCGTGAACTGCTCGACGGTGAGATCGCCGGGTGCGCCGCGAGTGGCGAGCCGGGTGGTCGCGGCCTCGGGGCCGAGCGCGCTCACCTTGCGCCACTCGATCTCTGCGGCGACGTCGCGAAGCGTCGGCGCGTCGACCCGGATTCGCGCGCGTTCGGCGGCCTGGCCGAGGAGCCGGCCCTTGTAGTCGAGGATGCGGGGGGCTGGACCGCCGACGACGATCGGCCAGAAGTGGTTCAGCTGGGCGAGCGCCGCGGCGTGGAACGTGCGCGCGGGCACCGCGCCCGCGCCGAGTGCGCGCAGCCGCCCCCGCAGCTCGGCCGCTGCACGCGCGGTGAACGTCAACGCCATGACGCGCGCCGGGTCGTAGGCACCGGACGTGACCCCGTAGGCGATGCGATGGGTGATCGCGCGGGTCTTGCCGGTGCCCGCGCCCGCGAGCACGCAGACCGGGCCGTTCAGCGCCTCGGCGGCGACCCGCTGCTCGTCGTCGAGGACGTCGAGGAGGGGGTCTGAGGTCTCGGTCACGACGTGGTCCACGGCAGGACCTGATGCTCCGGAGCGCCGATGGGCCCGCCGAACCAGCGCTCGAGGAGCCACCGTGCGATCGAGGTCTCACCCGGGAGGGTGATGTCGGCGAGCGCGCCGACGAGCTCGTCGCGGGTGAACCAGCGCAGCTCGAGGATCTCCTCGCCGTCGGGCGTCGCGGTCGCGGCTTCGATGCCCGACTCGAGCCTCGCGGTGAACCCGAGCATGAGGCTCGCGGGGAACGGCCATGGCTGCGAGCCGACGTACTCGACGTGGTCGACCGGCAGGCCGGTCTCCTCGCCGAGCTCCCTGACGACGGCGGCCTCGAGCGACTCCCCCGGCTCCACGAAGCCCGCGAGCAGTGAGAAGCGATGCTGCTCCCAGAGGGCGTTCGAGCCGAGCAGCACGCGGTCGCGGTCGTCGGTGACGAGCACGATCACCGCGGGATCGGTGCGCGGGAAGAGCAGGTTGCCCTCGCGGGTGCACCGCCGCGCCCAGCCGGCCTGGGTCGGCTCGGTCGTCGCGCCGCACCGCGGACAGTGCCCGTGGCCCTCGTGCCAGTTCGCGATCGCGAGGGCCGCGGTGAAGAGCGCCGCGTCGCGGCCGTCGAGCGCGGCGGCCGCGTGCCGGAGGCCCTCCCAGCGCGCCGCCTCGGGTTCGATGCCGTGTGCCGCCGCCTCGTCGAACAACCACAACTCGTAGCGCGCCTCGGTGTCGCGACCCAGGTAGCAGCGAAGCAGCGGAGCGGGCAGTTCACTCGGATGCCGCAGCTCGAGTCGCGGCGCAGAGCCGTCGACCCGCTCTTCGAGCAGCGCCGTGCCGCGGTGGAGTGCGACGACTCGTGCGGCCGGATCGGCGTCGAACGCCGCCTCGAATCCTGCGTCGCTGCGCGCTTTTGCGTCACGGTCGATGGCCGGTCGGGTGAGCGGCGGGAACGTCGGTTCGGACACGTGCCACCTCTCGCAGATCGGGCGGAGTCGGCGGGAAGGCGTGGCGGTCGCCCACCGCTCGGCGATGCCTGCTTAAGCTGTGTGCCATGGCCAGACCCCCTCTCACTTTAGCCGCGTTGGCCACCGCGGCGGTGCCCGGACTCGAGGTGCAGGCCGCACGGCTGCACACGCGCCGAAGCCATGGTGCGTACGACGCCGTCCTGCTCCGCACCGCCGAGGCACGCCACCTGCTGATCCGCGCTCCGCGGTCGCAGGCCTCCGAGTCGGAGCAGTCCGCCGACCTCATCGCGCTCCGGGCGCTCACGCCCGGCATCCGCTCGCGCCTGCCGTTCGAGGTTCCCGTCTTCGTCGGACAGGCGCCGATCGACGGTACTCGCGCCGTCGTGACCGAGTTCGTGCCGGGCTCGGTGCGCTCCGCTGATGAGCTCACCGAGCCCGAGCGACTCGCCGAATCGGTCGGGCTCGCGATCGCCGCGATCCACGCGCTGCCGAGCGGATTCATCGCCGAAGCCGGCCTCCCGAAGCAGACCGCCGAGGAGGCCCGCGACGCCGTGGTCGCGCTCATCGGACGCGCCGCCGACACCGGCCGGCTCCCCGCGGCGCTGCTCAGGCGTTGGGAGGAGGCCACCGACGACTCCGCGCTCTGGCGCTTCAAGCCCACGGTCGTGAACGGCTCGCTCACGGCCGACTCGATCCTCGTCGACGGTGAGCGGGTCACTGGCGTGATCGGCTGGTCGGCGTTGTCGCAGAGCGACCCGGCGCGCGACCTGCACTGGCTGCTCACCTCGCGCGGCGCATCGGCCGAGCGCGCACTGGAGGCGTACGTCACCGCTCGCGAGGGCGGTGCCGACGCGCACCTGCCGCAGCGCGCGTTGCTCTACGGGGAACTCGAGCTCGCCCGATGGCTGCTCCACGGCGTCGAGGCTCGCGACGACGCGATCATGGCCGACGCGGTCGCGTTGCTCGACGGACTCGTGTCGAGCGTGCACGACCGATCGAGCGAGCCGCTGTCTCCCGAGACCGGGCCGATCCTCACGGTCGACGACGTCGAGCGTCTCCTCGACGGAACCCCGCGCCGCCACGTTCCTCGCGAGGCCGGGGGCAGCATGCTCACCGACACCTACGACTTCTCCGATCTCGAGCGACACGCTGCCGGTGAACGCGATTCGACCCCGCAGGATGCCACGGCACCGATCCCGCTCGACCTCAGCGACTGGGGTGACGCGACGCCGCCGAGCAGTGACGCTCAGACCGGGGCCGACGCGGGCGACACCGACGACGCGACCGACGCCCAGGCCCGCCGCAACGCCGCCTCGTCGTAGAGTTCGTCGGGCCGCACGACCAGGTCGTCTTCGACGAAGTAGAACACGGCGTCGATCGTCTCGGGTTCGACGCCCGCCCAGCTGGCATAGGCGAGGCGGTAGAGCGCGAGCTGGGTCTGCTTCAGCTCGAGGTCGCGTGCACTCGCCGGTGCCTTGCCGGTCTTCCAGTCGACGACCTGGTACCGGATGCCGCGTGCGGCGAGCGCAGTGCCCTCGGGCACCTCGTAGACCGCGTCGAGCTTGCAGACGAAGACGTTCGGCCCGATCGGAAGGTGGAGCTCGAGCTCGACGGCGATGGGCCGGCGACCGCCCCACTCGGATGCTGCGAACGTCGCCTGCAGGGCACGGAGACGCTCGGGCGCGGCATCGGCCACGAACTGGCCCGCGCCGGCGTCTGGGTCGAGGGCGCCGCTGCCGCCGAGTTCGAGCTCGTCGATCGCCGACGCCTCGATCGCACCCGTCGAGCGGTGCTCGACCCACTCGTGGAACAGGGTACCGATGCGCGTCGCCCGGAACGGGCGGAGCGGCATCGGGCGTCGCAGCGCCGCCGCCACCGCGGCCGGATCGTCGACGTAGTCCTTGAACCGCGATGCCGGAACGCGCGCCGGGATCTCTGCCGAGGCCGGGCCTTCGAACCGGCGACGGCGCTCTTCGAGCAGCAGCTTCAGCTGCTCCGCCAGTTGCGGGCCGATGCCGGCACCACTCGGACGACGTGCCGCCTCGCGCACCGCGCACGCTGCCGCCTCGACCGCGTCGCGGCGCGCTCCGAGCGGGTCGAGCGGCCAGCGGACCGGAGCGATCGCTCCATCGCGGGGGTTCTCGTCGGCGACGGGCGCCGACGGGAGCCAGGAGAGGTCGAGCACGCCGGCTTGCGCGAGCTCGCGGAGGAACGGGCTCGGTGGGCGCGGCGCCTTCTGTGTCGACCACCACGAGCCCGAGAGGAACAGCTCGGAGCGGGTTCGGGTCAGCGCGACGTACGCGAGGCGTCGCTCCTCGTCGGCGTGACGGGCACGGTTCTCGTCGGCGAACGCCGCGACCGCTTGGTCGAACTCGGCTTGGCTCTGGACGCCGCGCCACTGGAGTTCGGGCAGCTCATCGCGGTCGCCCTTGAACTCGTTCGGCAACTCGCCGAACGCCAGCCATCCCTTCGTCGATCGGGGCTTCGACGGGAGCTCATCGGCGACGAGGCGCGGGATCGCGACGATGTCCCATTCGAGGCCCTTCGAGCCGTGGATGGACAGCACCTGCACGGCACCCGGTTCGGGTTCGTCGTGCCGGGGAGTGAGGCGATCGCGCTGCTCGGCCTCGGTCAGCCACGAGAGGAAGGCGCCGAGCGTCGGATGCTCGGAGACATCGGCGAAGCCGGCCAGCAGCTCATCGAAGGCTTCGAGGCTCGGGCCACCGAGCGGCTGCGTGGCATTCGAGGCGACCTCGATGTCGAGGAGCAGCTCCTGCTGGACGAGGCTCACGAAGTCGACGAGCCCGAGGCCGGCACGCCTGCGGAGGGATTGCAACTGTGCGCCGGCACGTCGCATGCGGGCGAGCCCGATCTCGGTGAAGGCCTTGAGTGCCGAGTGGGTGTCGGGTGCGGTGAGCACGAAGTCGAGCGCGTCGACGATCGACGGCGACTCGTCGGGTGAGATCGACGCGCGGAGTCCCTTGCGGATGTCGTCGGCGAGTCGCTGGGCCGCGAGGTCCCGGTCGGCGAGCCACTTCGCGAGCCCGTGCAGGGCCGCGAGGTCGGCCGCGCCGATGCGCCACCGCGCGCCGCCGAGCACGCGGATGAGCTCGGACCCGGCCGTCGGGTCGTGCAGCACCCGGAGCACGCAGACGAGGTCGGCGATGACCGGCTGGTCGAGGAGCCCGGCCATGCCGAGCACGTGCACCGGCACACCTCGCGCTCGGAGCGCCGCGGTGAAGATCCCGACATCGGTGAACGTGCGGCAGAGCAATGCCCCGCTCGGCACCGAGCCCTCGGCGCCGAGCGCAAGCCGGCTGGCGAACCAGTCGGCGACCTGCTGCGCCTCCTCTTCGATGGTCTCCGACCACGAGCAGTCGATGCGGCCGTCGCCGGCGAAGGGCGACGCGGTGAGCTCGGCCTTCGGGATGCCGGCGTCGAGCGGGCGGATGAGCACGTTCGCCGCGTCGAGCACGATGCGCGGATTGCGCCAGCTCGTCGACAGGTCGTAGACGGCAGCGTCGCCCCCGGAGGCGAAGTCGCGACCGAACCGGGCGAGGTTCGCGGCACTCGCCCCGCGCCATCCGTAGATCGACTGGTCGGGGTCGCCGACCGCCATGACCGATTGCCCGCCGAAGAGCGTCGCGAGGAGTCGCGTCTGCACGACGCTCGTGTCTTGATACTCGTCGAGCAGCACCGTGCGATACCGCTCGCGGTGGGCCTCGACGACAGCGGGATGCCCCTCGCAGATCGCCAGGGCGAGCGCCACCTGGTCGGAGAACTCGACGAAGCCCCGTGCCTGCTTGGCCGCCGCGTAGGCGTCGGCCAGGTCGAGGAGCGGCGGCAGCGCGTCGACCACGCCGAGCGCGTCGACGAACGACGCGAAGTCGGTGCGCTTGCGCGGGGCCTCGATGGGCAGCCCCTGCATGGCGAGGAAGTCGCGGGCCATGGCGTGCACGTCGCGGCTGTCGACCACGTTCTCGGCGAGCGCACGGCTGAGCGAGAGCACCGCGCCTGTGACCCGGTCGAGTGACGCATCGAGCTCGATGAGGCGTGGGTCGTCGGATGCGGCCACCACCGAGCGGGCGAGCTGCCACGCGGATGCCTCACCGAGCACCGCGGCGTCGGGTTCGCGCCCGATCAGCATGGCGTGCTCGCGGTAGATCGAGCTGGCGAAGGCGTTGTAGGTGCCCACGGAGGCGGATTCGAGCGGGTCGAGCGAGACGTCGGCGATGCCCTCGGCGACGAGCTGGGCGATGCGTTCGCGCACGCGCTCGGCGAGTTCGCCGGCGGCCTTGCGGGTGAAGGTGAGGCCGAGCACCTCGGGGACCGCGACGTGGCCGTTCGCGAGCATCCACACGACCCGGTTCGCCATGGTCTCGGTCTTGCCGCTGCCCGCGCCGGCGACCACGATGCTCTGGCCCCGGGGGTCGGCTTCGATGACGGCACGTTGCTCGGGGGTCGGTGCATGCAGTCCGAGGAGTGCGGCGATCGCTTCGGCGCGCAGGCCGGTACCAGTGGTGCCCTCGGCGTTCGCCGGAGTGGTCGCGTTCATGCCGACACCGCCGGGACGAGGTGCACCCGGTAGGTCCAGCCGCCGAACCGCGAGCGTGGGCCGGCATCGGCCGGGGCGTCGAACTCGGCGGCCGCCATCGTGCGCGCGACCGCCGTGAGGCGCGCACGGAAGGCGGTCTCGGCTTCGTCGTCGAAGGGCTGTTGAGCGCGTTCGGTGAAGGCGACTCCGCGGCTGGGCTTTGCGAGGTACACGAGCTTGGCACCGCCGTGCACGCCGGCATTCGGGACCTCGCCGGCGCGGGTCGCGAGTTGGTAGGCGGCGAGCTGTGGATGCGCAGCGGTCTCGGCGGCGGTCGGCGGCGTGCGCCCCGTCTTGAGGTCGACGATGACGGTGGTGCCGTCGGCCGACGCCTCGACGCGGTCGATGGTTCCGGAAATGCGCACGCGGTCGACGACGAGCGTGAATCGTCCCTCGGCGCCGAGGAGCACCTTGCCGTCATCGGCGAAGTGCTCGAGGTACTCGGCGGCGCCCTCGGCCATGCGGCGTGCGCCCCGGCGCTCGCGCTCGGCCACCCAGCCGGCTTCGAACCTGAGGTCCTTCCAGCGCTCTTCGACTGCGGCCCAGAGCGTCTCGAGGCTCGTGTCGCCGTCGGGACGCGCCGCCGCCTCTTCGACGACGGCATGGACAATGGTGCCGATCGACGCGGCGAGTCCCGAAGGAGGAGCGGCGACGTGGTCGACGAACCAGCCGAGCGGCGACTCCTCGGCGCGATCGATCTGTGACGGCGAGACCGGCACGAGCGCCTCGGGGTCGCCGTCGAGGTCGACCAGCGGCGCGACGGTCGACGGCTCGGCGAGGCCGTACCAGTCGTCGGGGTGCGCTCCGGGAACGCCGGCCTCGGCCAGCAACGCGAGCGCGCCCGCGGCCTCGCCGTCGCCGGCGACCACCGCCTCGTGGCGGAGCGCGCCGACGAGGCCGCGCAGGTGCAGCGGCCTGCGCCTCGTGGCCCGGATTCGGCGCGGTGCGTAGGCCATGAGCATCGACGGCTGCTCGTCGTCGTTGGCGGTGCAGCTCAGCACGAGCTGGCGCCGCGCGCGGGAGGCGGCGAGTGCGAACAGGCGCAGTTCGTCGCCGCGCACGGAGGCGCGTGCCTCGGCGACGGACTCGGGGCCCGGCAGGGGCGCGCCGGACCACGCTGCAGTGGCCACGCGCGGCAGGAGCGCCGAATGCAGGAGCGTGCCGCGCGGACGCAGGTTCGGCCATACGCCGTCTTGGAGCCCGGCGATGACGACGACGTCGAACTCCCGGCCGATCAGTGCCGGCGGCGTGGTCACGAGCACGGTCTCGGCACTGCGTTGCGGGGCCAGGGAGTCTTCTGGCAGCTCGCTCGCGAGCACTTCGTCGATGAACCGGGTGGCAGGCGCGCCGGGCTCGCGCTCGACGAAGCGCTGTGCGGCGGCGAAGAGGGCGACGGCGGCATCGAGAGCACGGTTCGCCTCTTCGGCGAGCACGCCGGTGCCCGTCGCCTGCGAGCCCCATTCGCCGGCGAGGCCGCTGCCGTCCCAGAGCGCCCACAGCACCTCTTCGACCGTGCCGCCCTCGAGCGCGACACTGCGCGCGGCGGCGAGGAGCTTCGCGAGCCTCGCGGCCCGGCGGGCGGGTGCGGCATCGATCGTCTCGAAGCCGCCCGGTGCGCCGAGCGCGTCGACCAGGAGTTCGTCGCCGGTGCGCGTGCCGCCCGATGCGAGCTCGTCGTGGCGCAGCGCGAGACGCAATCGCCGCAGCCCCACGCCGTCGAGTCGGCCGAGCGGCCCGGTGAGCACCGAGACGGCGGACTCCGCGGTGAGGGGCTCACGATCGAGCGCGAGCGAGGCGGCGTTCAGCAGCGCGGCGGCGGCCGGCGCATCACGCAGCGCGGTGCGGGCGGTGCTGCCGGCCGTCGGCACGTCGGCGAGGGCGAGCCCGCGCTCGAACGCCGGGACATCGCCGCCGGAACGCAGCACGACCGCCATCGACGACCACGGAACGCCGTCGAGGAGGTGCCGCTCGCGCAGCACTGCGGCGACCGACTGGCACTCGGCCGCGTGCGACGGCGCCTCGACGCCGAGTACCGGCGCGAGCGGATCGGCATCGTCGTCGGGGCCATCGGCGCCAGCCAGCTGCGCCGACCGATGCGCGCCGCCGAGCGCCGTGCCGATGTGCGCGGTCGCCGATTGCACGATCGTGCGGAGCGCGGCGCGCCCGCGGTGCACCGCGGGGAGGTCGACCCGGCGCACGGCCGCCCCGTCGAGCACGGCGCCGAGCGAGCCGAGCAGTTCGGGCCGGCCGCCGCGGAACCCGTTGCTCGCCACGTCTGGATCGCCGAATGCGACCACGGTGACGCCGCGGGCCGCGAAGGCGCCGAGGAGCGCGGCGGTCGTCTCGGTCGCCTCTTGGGCGTCGTCGACGACGATGAGCCGCAGGCCCGCGAGCGTGCCGAGCGCGGCGGCTGCCTCGGGCTCGATGATGCTGCGCCGCACGATCGCGGCGGCGTAGGCGGCGAGTTCGGCCGAGTCGAACTGGGTGGGTCGCAACTGCGCCTTCACCTCGTCGTACTCCGCGAGGAAGTCGGCTGCGGCGAGCCACTCGGCCCGGCCGGCACGCGCACCCAGCCGCGCTAACCCAGAGGCGCCGACGCCGTGCTCGACGGCCCGCATGAGCAGGTCGCGGAGCTCGGAGCGGAAGCCCCGCAGCATGCGGACCTCGGGCGTGAGGGGGTCGGGCCAGTCGGGCCCGAATCCGTCGCGGATGCCGCCCTCGAGGAGCTCGCCGACGATCTGGTCGTGCTCGGCTCCGGTGAGCAGGGTGACCGGCACCCCGGTGTAGGCACGCACGAGCTGGAATGCGATCGAGTTGGCCGTGCGGGCGAGCGGCCCCCGGGTCGTCACCGCGAGCCGCACCGCGAGCGCGTCGCGCAGCGACGTCGCCGCGGCACGGGTCGCCGACACCACGAGCACCTCGTCGGTGGTGTAGTCGAGCCGCTCGACCCGGTCGGCGAGGAGCTCGACGGCCAGCGTCGTCTTGCCGCTGCCGGGAGCCCCGAAGACCGCTGCGTGCTCGCCCTCGGCGAGGGTCAGCAGCTGCTCGACGGAGGGTGCGGTGGCCTGCATGCCCGCAACGTTATGGGGTTCCGCCGACAGTGAACGCGAACGGGCCGGCTCGGCGCGTGTCATAGTGTGGGAGCACGAGCAGAAAGGCGCACCGTGGACGTTCGAATCGGTATCCAGAACTCCCCCCGTGAACTCTCCTTCGAGACTTCGCAATCGGCGGCGGAGGTCGAGCAGGCCGTCGCGGCCGCGCTCGCCGGCCAGTCGGCGCTCCTCAAGCTCGCCGATGCGAAGGGCACCGTCTACGTGGTCCCCGCGTCGGCGCTCGCGTACGTCGAGATCGGCTCCGAGGAGTCGCGCCGCATCGGCTTCGTCGGCTGACCATGGAGCTGCTGTTCGTCACGCTCGGCGGAGCGATCCTCGGTCTCGCGGCTCGCTATGCGCTGCCCCGCCGTCAGACCCACGGGGTCGCGCTCATCCCCGCGATCGGCGCCGCCGCCGCCGGCGTCGTCTGGGTCGGGCTCACCTGGCTCGGCTGGCCATGGGACGGCGCTTGGATCTGGGTCGTGTCCCTCGTGGCGGCAGGGCTCGTCGCCGCGGCATCCGCGTACCTCATCGGGCCCCGCCGCGAACGGGCCGACGCCGCGCTCTTCGAACGCCTCGCACGCCCTGGAGTCGGCCGGGCATAGCTCGCCGCGGCTCCAGCGCTGCCCCGCGGTCGGCGCCAGTCGCCGCCGCTGCGGTCAGGCCGTCAGGCGGTCAGGCCGAGCGCGTCCATTCGGCGCGTATGCGAAGCGATGAGCTCGGTGAAGACGGGTTCGACCGCGCCGCTCAGGCGGTCGGCGGCATCCGATGCCTTGAGTGCCGAGCGGGCGATCAGCAGCGTGTCGCCGACGAGGCTGCGGCCCCAGAGGGCGAGGCGGTCGGAGAGCCCGGGATGCTCCGCGATCGCCGAGAGCAGCTCCGAGTAGAGCACTGCCGCTGCGCCCTCCTCGGCGAGGATCACGCGCACGCGCGCGCCGAGGTCGGCCGGCAACCCGGCGGCGAGCCGCGAGAAGTAGTCGTCGAGCATTCCCGAGGTGACGTGGATGCCGAGCAGCTGCTCGTACCAGTCGGCGCCGGCGGTGGCCTGGCGGAACCGGTCGGTCGCGGGGGCGAACGGCGCCATGACGCCGTCGGGTTCGACGCCCAGGCGCCGGAGCTCGGCGATGAGCGCGTGGTGCTTGCGCAGCGCAACCCCCGCGGCTGAGCTCAGTCCCTCTTTCGAGGGCAGCGTCGGCGCGGTGGCGACGGCCCGGGCGAGTCCCTCGAAGAACTCGAGCTGGATGTACGCCGCCTGGCCGAGGAACGGCACCGGGTCGGGCACGAGTTCGGTGAAGTCGATCTTCGTGAGGTCGGTCGGCGCCACTCGCGGACGCAGCCGCGAGGACTCCGGGCGCGTCATCCCCCGCTTCGGCCAGTTCACCACGCGACACAGCCTATCCGAGGCTCACAGGGAGACTCGGATAGGGTAGGGGGTGCACGCGGGCAATGGAACCGCGGCCGTGCGCCTGGGGATCGAAGCGGGGCGCACCTACGTTCGCAAGACCGACAGGCAGATTTTTGACTACTTTCAGTGACCTCGGGGTCGCGTCCGACATCGTCGACGCCCTCGCCGGGAAGGGCATCGTCGATGCCTTCCCCATCCAGGAACAGACCATTCCCCTCGCCCTCGCGGGCCAGGACATCATCGGCCAGGCCAAGACCGGCACCGGCAAGACCTTCGGCTTCGGCCTGCCGATCATCCAGCGCATCGGCGGCGACCCCGAGGGCGGCGTCAAGGTGCTCGTCGTCGTGCCGACGCGCGAGCTGTGCGTGCAGGTGACCGAAGACCTCGAGATCGCCACCTCGAACCGCCCCACCAAGATCGTCTCGATCTACGGCGGCAAGGCCTATGAGGGTCAGATCGAACAGCTCAAGGCGGGCGCGCAGATCGTCGTCGGCACCCCTGGGCGCCTCCTCGACCTCGCCTCGCAGCGCCTGCTCTCGCTGAAGAACGTGAGCGAGCTGGTGCTCGACGAGGCCGACAAGATGCTCGACCTCGGCTTCCTCGCCGACATCGAGAAGCTCATCGCGCAGACACCGCCGAGCCGCCACACGATGCTCTTCTCGGCCACGATGCCCGGCCCGATCGTCGCGCTCGCGCGCCGGTTCATGTCCAAGCCCATCCACATCCGCGCGAACGACCCCGACGAGGGCCTCACGCAGGCGAACATCAAGCACCTCGTGTACCGGGCGCACTCGCTCGACAAAGACGAGGTCATCTCGCGCATCCTCCAGGCCGAGGGCCGCGGCAAGACCGTGATCTTCACGCGCACGAAGCGCGCGGCGGCGAAGCTCGTCGAAGAGCTCAACGACCGCGGTTTCAATGCCGCCGCCGTGCACGGCGACCTCAACCAAGACCAGCGCGAGCGTGCCATGGCCGCGTTCAAGGCCGGCAAGAAAGACGTGCTCATCGCCACGGATGTCGCGGCTCGCGGCATCGACGTCGACGACGTGACGCACGTCATCAACCACACCATCCCCGATGACGACAAGGCGTACCTGCATCGCGTGGGCCGCACCGGCCGCGCCGGCAAGACCGGCATCGCGGTGACCTTCGTCGACTGGGACGACCTGCACAAGTGGGCGCTCATCAACCGCGCCCTCGAGTTCGGCCAGCCCGAGCCGACCGAGACGTACTCGTCGAGCCCGCACCTCTTCCACGACCTCGACATCCCCGCCGGCACGAAGGGCCGTCTGCGGGCGTCCACGGCGGTCGCACCGGCGCGGTCGAGCACGGCCGGACGCAGTGAGGCACGCACCGAGACGCGAACCGAGACCCGACCGGATGCCACATCCGACCGGGCACCGCGCACGCGCAACCGCAACCGCACCCGCGGCGGCACGGCGGCCGCACCCGCTTCCGCCCCCGTCACCGGCGGCGCGCCGGCAGCGACCGCCGAGGCCGGCGTCGAGTCGTCGGCGAAGGCACCCGGCACGGGCACGCACGACGGCAAGGGACACGAGCACCACGACGGCAATGCGGCTCCGCAGCGTCGTCGCCGTCGCCGCGGCCCTCGCACCGGCGGCACGACGCCGCAGGCCTGACTCCGGCGAAACGCGCATCGGCGCGGCATCCGTGTTGCTACGGCAGCACGGGTGCCGCGCCGTTCGCTTGGGCGATGAGGCGCTCGACCACCTCGCGTGTCGTACGGTTCTGCCCGAGCCGGTTCGGCTTGCCGGTGCCGTGGTAGTCGCTCGACCCCGTGACCTCGAGGCCGAACCGGGTCGCGAGGGCACGCAGGCGCCGCTTCGCGTCGGTGCGATTCTCGGGGTGGTCGATCTCGAGCCCGAACAGGCCCGCATCGACGAGCCGGGCGAGCCGTTCGGGCGGGATCACGCTTTCGGCGCCACGGGTGCCGGGGTGGGCGAGCACCGGAACGCCGCCCGCCGCCCTGATGAGGCGCACGCCGGTGAGCGGGTCGGGCGCGTAGTGCGGCTGCGCGTACCCCGACCTCGGGTGCAGGATGCCCTCGAACGCCGCCGATCGGGTGGAGGCGTGACCGCGTGCGACGAGGGCGTCGGCGATGTGCGGCCGGCCGATCGTCGTGCCCTCGGCGGTCTGGGCGAGCACGTCCTCCCAGCTCAGGGCGTAGTCGCGGCCGATGCGCCGGACGATCTCCTCGGCGCGCGTGAAGCGCGACTCCCGGATGCGCGCCGTTTCGGCCAGCAGCCCCTCGTCGAGCGGGTCGACGAGGTAGGCGAGCATGTGCACGCTCATGTACCCCTCGCGGGTCGACAGCTCCATGCCGGGGATGAGCGCGACCCCGGTCTCGGGAACGGCCGCAGCGGCCTCGGCCCAGCCGGTCGTCGAATCGTGGTCGGTGAGGGCCACGCCCCAGAGCCCCGCACGAGCCGCTTGCCGCATGACCTCCGCGGGGGGCTCGGTGCCATCGGAGACCGTCGAATGCGTGTGCAGGTCGGCTTCGCCGACGACGACGGGGGCTGCTGGCATCCCACAATGCTAGTCGCGGCGATCGTCGCGGCATCCTCACCGGCGACTCCCAGCCGATCGGCAGCGAGCGCCTCGGCGCAGCCCACGGCGCTCGCCTAGGGTTGGTGGAATGCTCCCCCGCATCCTCGGCTGGGCCGTCGTGCTCGGCACTGCCGCCTTGGCGCTCGTGCTCCTCTGGCCGCAGGCGTTCGGCCTGCAGAACCAGTGGGTCGCCGCGCACGTCGTCGCGCTCCGCGGGGCCGCCGCCGCGTTCGGTGTCGCAGCGGCGGTGCTGTTCCTGCTGCTCGCACTCGCCCGGCAGGTGCGCACGTTCGCGTTCGCCATGGCAGTCGTCTTCGCGCTCTTCGCCGTGGGCAACGTCGCGGTGCTCGCGGTGCGCGGCTTCGGCGGCGAACCGGAGGAGGCGCGGGCCGAGGCATCCGAATCGGTCACCGTGCTGTCGTGGAACACCCTCGGGGAGGTGCCCGACGCGTCCGCCATCGCCGGCCTCGCCCTCGAGGAGGGCGCCGATGTCGTGGTGCTGCCCGAGACGACGGGGCCGCTCGGCGAGGAGGTCGCCGTCGCGATGCGTGAGGGCGGCAGCCCGATGTGGGTGCACACCCTCGCCTACGACCTGATCGCCAAGGCGCGGTCGACCACGATCCTGATCAGTCCCGAGCTCGGCGACTACGAGGTCGTCTCGGCCGAGGCGCCCGGTCCGCCGGGGAACACGAACACCCTGCCGAGTGTGGTGGCCGACCCGGTCAGCGGCGAAGGCCCGCGCATCGTCGCCGTGCACGCCGTGGCGCCCATCCGCTGGGAGCTTCGCAACTGGCGGAGCGATCTCGACTGGCTCGCCGAGCAGTGTGCGCGCGAGAACGTGATCATGGCGGGCGACTTCAACGCCACCGTCGATCACTTCGCCGGACACGGCATCGACGGCGGCGACCTCGGGCGGTGCGTGGATGCCGCGGTGCAGGGCGGCGCGGGCGGTGTCGGCACGTGGCCCACCGACCTGCTGACGCTCCTCGGCAGCCCGATCGACCACGTGCTCGCGACGCCCGACTGGAGCGTCCAGGAGTTCCGCGTGCTCCTCGGCTACGACGACGCAGGGAGCGACCACCGCCCGATCGTGACGACCCTCACGCGCTCGGGCTGACCGACCCCGTCACGGCGACCTCACGGGCGCCGCGGCGTGCTGTGCGGTGCGAGAATGGACGGCATGGCGAACTCGACCGACACCTCCACGACCACTGCTCCCCCGGCCTCCGAGGAGTCGGGCCGCAACGCGAACCGCTCGACGACGCCGGGCTCCGAGGGCTTCAAGGAGTTCATCGGCAGCGGCTGGGCCGAGCGTGACGAGACCCTGCCGTCCGCGCGCGAGCAGGCGTCGTTCGCAGCCGTCCGCCGGGCGAAGGTCTCTGCGGCGTTCACCGGCGTGCGGCTCATCGTGCCCGCCGGCGACATGAAGCAGCGGGCCAACGACACCGACTACCCGTTCCGCGCGCACTCCGCGTTCACGCACCTCACCGGGTGGGGCTCCGACACCGAGCCCGGCGCGGTGCTCGTGTTCGAACCGCACGGCGACGGGCACGAGACGACCGTGTACTTCCGCGAGCGCGCGGGCCGCGACTCCGAGGAGTTCTACGCGAACCCCGCGATCGGCGAGTTCTGGATCGGTGCGCGTCCGTCCCTCGCGCACGTCGCCGCCGACCTGGCGATCGACACCCGCGGGCTCGACGAGTTCGACCGGGTCATCGACGCCGTCGACACGGCGACGCTCGTGCTGCGCGAGGCCGACGCATCCGTCACCGAACGTGTCGACCACGCCCGTATCCGATTCGCCGCCGAGCAGGCGCTGTCGACGAATGCGTCGGATGCCCCGTTCAGCATCGAGGTCGGCGGCGAGCACGAGCCCGACGCCGGGCTCGCGCGCATGCTCTCCGAGCTGCGCCTCGTGAAAGACGAGTTCGAGATCGCCGAGATGCGTGCTGCGATCGACGCGACCGAACGCGGCTTCACCGAGGTGCTCGAAGAGCTTCCCCGCATGACGGCAGAGGTGCGCGGCGAGCGCGTCATCGAGGGCGTGTTCGCCACCCGCGCCCGCCTCGACGGCAACGACGTCGGCTACGGCTCGATCGCCGCCGCCGGCCCGCACGCGACGATCCTGCACTGGACCCGGAACGACGGCCCCGTGGTGCCCGGCGATCTCGTGCTGCTCGACGCGGGTGTCGAGCTCGACTCCTATTACACGGCCGATATCACGCGTACCTTCCCGGTGAACGGCACCTTCTCGCCCGTGCAGCGGCAGGTCTACGAGGCCGTGCTGGAGGCAGCGGATGCCGCATTCGCCGTCGTCAAGCCGGGCGCGATCTTCCGCGAGGTGCACGCGGCGGCCATGCAGGTCATCGCGAGGAAGACCGCCGAGTGGGGCTTCCTCCCGGTCTCGGCCGAGGAGTCGCTCGAGCCCGAGAACCAGTTCCACCGCCGGTACATGGTGCACGGCACGAGTCACCACCTCGGCCTCGACGTGCACGACTGCGCGCAGGCGCGGCGCGAGATGTACCTCGACGGCGTCCTCGAGCCGGGCATGGTCTTCACGATCGAGCCGGGCCTCTACTTCCAGCCCGACGACCTCACCGTGCCCGAGGAGTTCCGCGGCATCGGCGTGCGCATCGAAGACGACATCCTCGTGACGGCGGCCGGCGCGGAGAACCTCTCGGCCCGCATCCCGCGCACCGCCGACGAGGTCGAGGCGTGGGTGCGCGGCGGCGCCGTCACCAAATCGTGATGCTGACCGAGGTCGTGGCGTGCCGACGGCCTGCGGTGGCCCGGTAGATTCCGAGCCATGACCCGACGAACACGGTGGTACGGCCTCATCGCCGCAGCGACGCTCTCCATCCTCCTGAGCGCATGCGCGGCGGGCGCACCGAACGGGCCACTCGCCCAGGCCTCTGAAACCCCGGTCGTTCAGGCCGAGCCTGAGCCGACCCCGGTGCCCGCATTTGATGAGCCCGTCGAGGTCGACCCGGCGCTCTACACCGACGAGTACCGGCGTGAGTTTCGGCGTCGCCGACGGGGCCGTGAACTGCCAGATCACCGCATCATCAGACGACCCGAGCATCGCCGCATGGGGATGCGCCGTCCTCAGCCAGACCTGGCGGTGGGAAGACACCGAGTTCGCCGAGTACTGCGCGCAGTTCGAGGAGTTCGGCTGCCGGAACGGACTGGTCGTGCGCGGCCCTGACAGTGCCACGCCTCGGCGCAATACCGACAGCGATTTCGGTGGCTACCCGGCCACGCACCTCCTCGCCGACGGCGAGCGCATCACCGTCGACACCGTCTCGTGCGAACCGGCGGGTGAGGGCGTTCGCTGCGAAGACGACTCGAGCGGCCACGGGTTCGAACTCTCAGCGGCGGCGATCGAAGCCTGGTAGCCGTCACCCGGAGGTCACGCGGCCGAGTTCGCCGATGCACGGAGGAGTCTGGCGAGGCGGATGAGGTCGGTCTAGATTGGCAGCACTGCCGATCGCACCGCTCCCCGCTGGAGGATCCATGTCTCGTCGCCGCACCGTCCTGCTCACTCTCGGAGCGGCCGGCGTCGCCATCGCCGTCGCCTGCGCTCCGGGCCTCGCCGTGGCGGCGCCGGGCGATCCCGGCTCGCCGCGATACGGCCACGGCGCCGATGGCGCCGGCGACCCCTACTTCCCACTCGCGGGCAACGGCGGCATCGACGTGCTGCACTACGACCTCGACCTCGACTACACCCCCGCACCTCCGGCGCCGGCACCCATGGAGGGCCGCCTCGACGGCGTCGCCACGATCGACCTCGTCGCGACCGCCGACCTCGATCGCTTCAACCTCGACCTCCGCGGGCTCACGGCGTCCGAGGTGACCGTCGGCGGCAAGCCGATGGCGTTCACCCAGACCGACAACGAGCTCGTCATCACGCCACGCCCCAAGCTCAAGACGGGCTCGCAGGCGCAGGTCGTCGTCACGTACGGCGGCACGACGATTCGGCCGACCGACATCGAGGGCGCCCTGTACGGCTGGGTCACCACGCGCGATGGCGCGATGGTCGTGAGCGAGCCCGACGGCTCGGCCACGTGGTTCCCCGTCAACGACCACCCGACCGACAAGTCGACGTATTCGTTCGAGATCACGGTGCCCGAGGGCCTCGTGGCGGTCGCGAACGGCTTGCCCAGCGCCGCGCCGAGCACCGCCGACGGGAGGACGACGTGGTTCTGGGACGCACCCGACCCCATGGCCGCCTACCTCTCGACCGCGAGCGTCGGCGACTACGTGGTGAATGAGTACGTCGCCGCGAACGGCACGCCCATCTTCGATGCCGTCGACCCCTCTCGCCTCGGTGCTGCCACGGCCGACCTCGCGCTCACGAGCGACATGCTCGTCTTCTTCGAGGAGCTGTACGGCCCGTATCCCTTCAACTCCTATGGCGCGATCGTCGACGACGACTCCGTGGGCTACGCGCTCGAGACGCAGACCCGTTCCTTCTTCTCGCGCAACGCGCGTGAGGGCACGATCGCGCACGAGCTCGCGCACCAGTGGATGGGCGACCACGTGAGCCCCGAGCGCTGGGCCGACATCTGGCTCAACGAGGGCTGGGCGACCTACTCGACCTGGATGTGGAACGAGCACCGCGACCGCGCCACCGCCGGCGAGACGTTCGACGAGTTCATGTCGCTGCCGGCCGACGACCCCGAGTGGGACTTCGTCGTGGCCGACCCGCAGCCCCTCGGCCTCTTCGCCGGCCCGGTCTACGATCGCGGCGCCGCGACCCTCCACGCCCTGCGCGTGAAGATCGGCGACGACGCGTTCTTCGAGCTCGCGCAAACCTGGGTCGAGCGCTTCGGCGGCGGCACGGCGAGCACGCAGGACTTCGCCGGCCTCGCTGAGGAGATCTCGGGCCTCGACCTCGAGGAGTTCTTCGACGTCTGGGTCTACACGCCCGAGAAGCCGGTCGCCTGGTAGCCGGCGCTCAACGGCCCGATTCGGGTTCACCGGTCGCGGGGGCGTCAGTGCGGGCGGATGACTCGGCATCGGCCTCCTCGGTGGGCGCCAGTTCGCCGTAACGGGGTCGCGCCGGCTGCGTCTGGGCGACGCGCTGCTCGTCGGCACGGGCCCGCTTCGCGGCATCCGTCGCCTCGCCGTAGCTCAACGGCGCCGCCGTGGGCTCCCCGCCGGGACGCTCGGTCGCACGAGCAGCAGGCCGCGCGGGCGCCGCACCGACGACCGGTGCGTCGACGCCCAGCACGGAGCGCGCCCGGTCGACGTGCGGCGAGTCGGCGATGATCGCGTAGCGGGTCGCGAGCACCTGCATGACCGACGTGAAGTCACGACGACGGCGGTTGACCGAGTACGAGACCACGCCGAAGATCATGCCGAAGCCCGCACCCAGGAGCACCGCGGCCAGGAGGATGCCGAGCGACGCGCCCGTCGGCGAGAAGATGAACAGCAGGAGGCCGAGGAACGTGCCGAACCACGCGCCCGACAACGCTCCTGCGCCCGCCGCGCGGCCCCACGTGAGCTTGCCGGTGATGCGCTCGACGCTCGTGAGGTCGGTGCCGACGATCGCGAGCTCCTTCACCGGGAACTCCGCCTTCGCGAGTGCGTCGACGGCCGACTGCGCCTCGGCGTAGGTCTCGAAGCTCGCAACGGTCTCGCCCTTGGGCAGGCTCGGGAAGGCGCGGCCGACTCGGCCACCGAACGGCGATTGATTCGTCACCCGGGTATTCTCCCACGGCAGGCTGACGAGCGGCCCGGCAGCGGCCTCGGTTGAGGCCTGCGGGGGCTAAGTTGGAACCGTGAGCGCCACGAGAGTCTTCGTCGCCCGACTCGCCGGGTGCGCCGTCTTCGACCCCAACGGCGATCGGGTCGGCAAGGTGCGCGACGTCCTCGTCGTGTACCGCAAGAGCGACCCCCCGCGCGTCGTCGGGCTCATCGTCGAGATTCCCGGCAAGCGCCGCGTGTTCGTCTCGATCGGCCGAGTCACGTCCATCGGCGGTGGGCAGATCATCACGACCGGCCTCATCAACCTGCGCCGCTTCGAGCAGCGCGGCGGCGAGGTGCGCGTGATCGCCGAGATGCTCGGCCGCAAGGTCGCCTTCACCGACGGTTCCGGCGAGGCCACCATCGAAGACGTGGCGATCGAGGAGCAGGAGCCCGGAGAGTGGGAGGTCGACCAGCTCTTCGTACGTCGCCCCAAGGGCGCGTCGCCGTTCTCGAAGGGCCAGTCGGCCTACGTCACGTGGCGCGAGGTGCGTGAGGCGAAGCCGAGCGGCGAGGCGCAGTCGGCCGAGCAGCTCATCGCGACGTACTCCGAGCTGAAGCCGGCCGACCTCGCCAGCACCCTGCTCGACCTGCCGGCACGCCGACGCCAGGAGGTTGCGGAAGAGCTCTCCGACGACCGGCTCGCCGATGTGCTCGAGGAGATGCCCGAGTCCGACCAGGTCGTCATCCTCGCCGGCCTCGGCGACGACCGTGCCGCCGACGTGCTCGACCACATGCAGCCCGACGACGCCGCCGACCTCATCGCGCAGCTCCCCGAAGAGCGCGGAGAGCACCTCCTCGAGCTCATGGAGCCCGAAGAGGCCGAAGACGTGCGCTTCCTCCTCTCCTATGGTCCCGACACCGCCGGCGGGCTCATGACGACCGAGCCGATCATCGTCTCCGCCGACGCGACCGTCGCCGAGGGCCTCGCACTCATCCGCCGTCACGACCTGCCGCCCGCGCTCGGCGCCGCGGTGTGCGTCACGCTGCCGCCGTACGAGCCTCCGACGGGCCGCTTCCTCGGCCTCGTGCACTTCCAGCGCATGCTCCGCTACCCCCCGCACGAGCGCCTCGGCACCCTCATCGACCAGGGTCTCGAGCCGGTTCGCGCCGACACCTCGGCCGCAGAGGTCAGCCGCATCCTCGCGAGCTACGACCTGGTGTCGGTGCCGGTCGTCGATGAGAAGCATCGACTCGTCGGGGTGGTGACGATTGACGACGTGCTCGACTACCTCCTGCCCGATGACTGGCGAAGTCATCCCGAAGAAACCGAGGTGGGGCGCCGCGCAGCAGCGCGAGCCCAGCTGACGACGGGGAGTATCCCCATCCCACACGGAAGGAGGGCAGGAGATGGCACGCGCTGACGCCGAAGACCGGCGATTCGACACCCCGAAGGGCATCCGCCGGTCCCCGTCCTTCCGCGGGTCGGGCGACAGCGACCGCTTCGGTCGCTTCACCGAGTGGGTCGCGCGCGGCATGGGCACGCCCGGCTTCCTCCTCGGCCTGTCGCTGTTCGCGATCGGCTGGATGGTGTGGAACACCTTCGCGCCCGAGCAGTACCGGTTCGACTCCATCGCGATCGGCTTCACGGCGCTCACGCTCGTGCTCTCGCTGCAGGCGTCGTACGCCGCTCCCCTGATCCTGCTCGCGCAGAACCGTCAAGACGACCGTGACCGGGTGCAGATCGAACAAGACCGGCAGCGCGCCGAGCGCAACCTCGCCGACACCGAGTACCTCGCCCGCGAGGTCGTCGCGCTGCGACTGGCCGTGAAGGACCTCGCGTCGAAGGAGTTCATCCGCGCCGAGCTCCGGGCCGTGCTCGAGGAGCTCGACCGCCGTGACGAGGAGGAGGCGGAACATGCCTCCCGCTGACCCGGTGGCACTCGAGGAGGCGGTGCGCGTGGCGCTCACCGGCGTCATCGATCCCGAGATCCGCAAGCCGATCACCGACCTCGACATGGTCGATCACGTGGTCGTCGGCGAGAACGGCCGCGTCGAGGTGGGCATCCGCCTGACGATCGTCGGATGCCCCGCCTCCGACCGCATCGAGCGCGATGTGCGGCAGGCCGCCGAGACCGTGGCGGGCGCCGGAATGGCCGAGGTCGTGCTGTCGGTGATGACACCCGAACAGCGCGCCGCGCTCACCGAGCGGCTCCGCGGCGGGCGGGCTGCACGCAGCAACCCGTTCGGACCCGGCAGCCTCACCCGCGTCATCGCCGTCACGAGCGGCAAGGGCGGCGTGGGCAAGTCCACGATCACCGCGAACCTCGCCGTCGCGCTCGCCGCGCGAGGGCTCTCGGTGGGCCTCGTCGACGCCGACGTGCACGGCTTCTCGATCCCCGGGCTGCTCGGCCTCGTCGACGACTCCGGGCTCGCGGCGCGGCCCACGCGGGTCGACGAGATGATCCTCCCGCCAGTCGCGCACGGCGTGAAGGTGATCTCGATCGGCATGTTCGTCGAGCCCTCCGAGCCCGGCGGGCGCGCGTCATCCGTCGCCGTCGCCTGGCGAGGCCCGATGCTGCACCGCACCCTCAACCAGTTCCTCACCGACGTGTACTTCGGCGACCTCGACGTGCTGCTCGTCGACCTCCCGCCGGGCACCGGCGACGTTGCCATCTCGCTCGGCCAGCTGCTGCCGAACGCCGAGGTCGTGGTCGTCACCACTCCACAACCCGCCGCGGCCGACGTCGCCGAGCGCTCCGGCGTCGTCGCACGCCAGACCGGCCAGCGCATCGTCGGCGTCATCGAGAACATGGCCGGCTTCGCCGAGCCCGGCGGCGGCACCATCGAGCTCTTCGGCGCGGGCGGCGGCGCCGAGGTCGCGAAACGCCTCTCCCAGGGGCAGCCCGAGGCGGTGCCGCTGCTCGCGAGCGTTCCGCTCAGCATCGCGCTTCGCCGCGGCGGTGACGCAGGCACCCCGGTCGTCGCGGCGGAGCCCGACGATCCGGCGGCGCGCGCCATCGAGGCGGCCGCGACCGCGCTCGCCGCTCGCCCGCGCTCGCTGCAGGGCCGTCGGCTCGACGTCTCGGTACGGTAGTCCGATGCCGCGCGCCCGCCAGTCCCGGCAGCGTCGCCGGCTCTCGCTCGTCGGCGCACTCGTCCTCGTGCTCCTGCCCATTTCCCTCGTCGCCTGCTCCGCTGCTGAGCCCACTTCCCCGGCGCTGCCCGACGGACTCGTCACGAGCATCCAGCAGGGGCGCATGGACGTCGAGGCCCGCCAGCTGGTGGTGCGCGTTGAGAACACGACCGCCGCACCCGTCACGGTCGAGCACCTCGCATTCACCGCTCCGGCGCTCGAGGGCGAGCTCGCCTACGACGACCCGTTCGAGCTCTCGGCGGGTGAGGCCATCGCCATTCGCATCGACATCCCCGAGAGCCGGTGCGATGTTCCCTCCGCCCCCGGAACCGTCGAGCTCGCGGTCGTGACGGGCGCCGGCAGCGCCACCGGAACGCTCACTCCCGATGATCCGTTCGACACGCTCGTGCGCTTGAACAACGCCGACTGCCTCGCCGAGTCCGTGGCCGCCGTCGCGGAGATCACGATGCCCGAGCACCTGCGCTCGACCGGAAGCGGCACCGACCGGCGGGCGATCATCGACGTGCAGGTCACACCGGTGACTTCCGGAAGCGCCTCGATGCTGCTCGAGCAGGTGCCGAACACGACGCTGCTGGGCAACGAGGCGGGCGCCGAGTGGCCGCTCGGCATCGAGGTCGCCGCCGGCGGCGAGCCGTTCACGATCGAGCTGCCGGTCGCGCCGGCCCGCTGCGATGCGCACGCGATCGCCGACGACAAGCGCGGCACGATCATGGCGTTCGACATCACGACGAGCGACGGCCGCGCCGGTCGCATCGATCGCCCGTCGGGCGACACCCTGAAGGCTGAGCTCTACGCGTACTACGGGGAGCGCTGCGGGCTCCAGTGAGCGGCCGGGGGCGACTCGCTGCAGGTGGATGCCGGGTCTCCTCAGTCGCGCGGTTCCACCACGCGTGCGAGCAGTTCGATGAGCAGGCGCTCGGTGAACGGCGCGGGCAGGGCGGCCACGAGCGCGAGCACGGGCGCCTGCCGCTCGGGCAGCGCCCCTGCGGCATCGCTTCCGCCGAGCAGCCCGAACGCACCGAGCAGTCCGGCCGCGGTGTCGGAGTCGAGCCCGACGGATGCCCCGGCGAGCGCGTCGGCACCGCCCGGCAGCGTCGCCAGGAGCCCCGTGAGCAGTGCCGCCCCGTCGACCGGCGGCTCGCCGCGGACGGCATCGGCCGCGGCGACGAGCGCGGCCGAGAGGTCGGGCAGCACCGCCTCGGTCACGGGCGTCACCGTCAGGTGCGTCGTGTGCGGCAGCCGCGTGCCGTCGGATTGGGTGAGCGCCGGCTGCAGTTGCAGGTGCCAGCCCGCGACGCGCGCGACATCCGCCCAGTGATGCGGATCGACCCGCCGATCGGCCGGCACCCCGTCGTCGACGGCGACGGCGAAGAGCGGGCCGGTGGGCGAGCCCACGACGTGCAGGCCCTCGATGCCGTCGACGAGCTCACGCAGGGCAGCGGTGGCACGGGCCACCTGCGAGGTGAGCCGGGCGAAGCCGTCGTCGCCGAGCGCCTCGGTGATCGCCCAGGCCGCCGCAAGCGGTCCGGCGGGCTTCGAGCCCGTCAGCGTCGGGTTCACGACGGGGTAGCCGGGCCACGCCGTGGTCGCGAAGTACTGGCGGCGCTGGCGATCGCGGCCGCGGGTGAGCAGCACGGACACGCCCTTCGGCGCGTACCCGTACTTGTGCAGGTCGGCCGAGAGGCTCGTGACGCCCGGCACCCGCAGGTCCCATGCGGGCAGCGGATCGGGCCAGAACGCGAGCGCGAAGCCCCCGATGCAGGCGTCGACGTGCAGCGCGATGCCCCGCGGCGACGTGACGGCCGCGACATCGGCGACCGGGTCGAGTCCGGCGAACGGGTACGAGGGTGCGCTCACCACGACGAGCGCGACGTCGTCGCCGAGTCGCTCCTCGATGTCGGACGCCGCGACCGCACCGGTGATGGGGTCGACGGGCACGAGGTCGAGCGCGAGCCCGAAGTACTCGGCCGCCTTGTGGAACGCCGCGTGCACGGTCACGGGCGCGACGAGCCTCGGCACCCGCGGCGTGCCCGCGCGAGCTGCCCGCCAGGCGTCACGGGCGGACTTCACGGCGAGCAGGCAGCTCTCGGTGCCCCCGGACGTGACCGAGCCGACGACATCGGCGTCGCCGCCGAGCACGCGCCGGGCGAAGCCCACGAGCCCGGCCTCCATCGTCGCGACCGAGGTGAAGGTCGTGGGGTCGAGTCCGTTGACGGGCTGCACGAGCCGCGCGGCCTGTGCGGCGAGCTCGTCGAGCTCGGGCATGCCCGAGTCGTAGACGTACGAGAGTACCCGGCCGCCGTGCGTGGGGGCATCGACGGCCCGCAATTGCTCGAGCTCGGCGAGGATGTCGGATGCCTCGCGGCGGAAGCGGCTCATCGTGCCACCGCCGTCACGGCGGCTGCTGCGGCATCCGCGTCGATGTCGCTGCGCCTGAGCGGATAGCGACGCAGTGCGAAGAGGCTCGCGGCGACGAGCAGCGCGGGGATCACGCTGAAGCTCAGCGCGATGCCCGCCACCGCGGTGGGCGACTGCGTGACGATCTCGGAGCCGCTCGACTGGAGGTATCCGGTGAGGGCAAGCACGATCGTGAGCACGGTGGCGCCGAGCGCCATGCCGGCCGTCTCGCCGGCCGTCCAGACGCCGCCGAAGCTGCCCGCCCGACCGAGTCCGTGGGTACGCGCGTCGTGCGAGATGACGTCGGGCAGCATGGCCATGGGCAGCGACTGCATGCCCGCGTACCCGATCCCCGCGACCGCGACGGGGAGGTAGATCCACGGCCCGGGCGCCCAGACCATGCCGACCAGTGTCAGCGCCGCGACGCCGAACACGACGCTCGCGATGGCGAACCCGCGCTCCTTGCCGACGCGGCGGGCGACCCGCTCCCAGACCGGCGCCGCGAACACGGCCGGCGCGATGAGCGCCACGAACAGGTAGGTGACGGCGCCCTCGTCGCGGAGCACCCAGGTCGCCACGAACTGGGCTCCGGCCAGCATGAGGCCCGTCGCGAGCCCCTGCAGCACGAATGCCGCGAGGAGCGCGCGGAACGGGGCGCTCCGCCGCAGCGCGGCGAGGCCCTCGGCGTAGCCGGCACGGATGCTCCGGCGAGGCGCGGCATCCGTCACCGCCAGGTTCTTCGGGGCGGTCGTCGACGCCACGAGCATGCCCACCCCGATGACGACGCCCGCGACGAGCGCCATGACGAGGTAGCCCGTGTGCTCGTCGGCGAAGGCGCCGCGGAGCTCGGGACCGCCCGCGCCGAACAACAGGATGGCGATCGTGAGCACCACGACCCGCCAGGTCAGCAGCCGCGTGCGGGCGTCGTAGTCGGTGGTCAGCTCTGCCGGGAGGGCGATGTAGGGCACCTGGAAGAGGCTGAAGGCAGTCGCGGTGGTGAGGAAGGACAGGAAGACCCAGACCGTGGCGACGGCCGGGATGCTGCCCGCCGGCACGGCGAAGGTGAGCAGGAAGCCGACCGGCAACGCGATCGCTCCGACGACCATCCAGGTGCGGCGGGTGCCGGTGCGCACGAGACGGCGATCGCTCCGCTCGCCGATCCACGGGTCGATCACGACGTCCCACACCTTCGCGGCGGTGACGACGAGCCCGGCGACGAGCGCCGTGACGCCGAGCGTGTCGGTCAGGTAGTAGACGAGTACGAGGCCGGGAAGGGTGGCGAAGCCGCCCGTGCCGATCGACCCGATCGCATAGCGGGTCACGACACCGCGGGAAATGCTTCGCTCCGTTGCGGTCATGGAGGCAGTGTACCCACCCGGAGGCGAAGTGGGTCAACTGTCCTAGACTGTGCCCATGCGCGCCACCACGGCCTCCCCCGAACTGTTCACGAGCCTCACCGACGACGTCGTCGCGTCCGGCTCCGAGACCATCCCCGTGCCCACCCCGTCGACCGGCGAGACACTGCACGAGCTGCCCCGCTCGAGTGCCGCCGACGTGCGCGACGCCGTGGCGCGGGCGCGCCTCGCGCAGCTCGCCTGGGTGCGAGCCGGCTTCGCCGAGCGTCGTCGCGTGCTGCTGCGCGCGCACGACCTCGTCATCGAACGGCGCGAACTCCTCCTCGACCTCATCCAGCTCGAGAGCGGCAAGACCCGCGGCCAGGCGTTCGAGGAGGTCTTCCAGGCGACGTCCGTCACCCGCTACAACGCGCTCGCGGCGCGACGAGTGCTGCGGGGACGCACGCGACGCTCCAGCATCCCCACCGTGGTGACCACCCGGGTGCGATACCAGCCCAAGGGCGTCGCCGGCGTCATCACGCCCTGGAACTACGCACTGAGCCTCGCCGCGATGGATGTCGTGCCGGCCCTCGCCGCCGGCTGCGGCGTCGTGCAGAAGGCCGACGACCAGGGCGCGCTCTCCATCCTCGCGCTCCGTCGCGCGTACATCGACGCCGGCGTCCCCGAAGCGCTCTGGGCAGTCGTCGCCGGCCCTGCGAGCGAGGTCGGCGAGGCGCTCACGGATGTCGCCGACTTCATCTGCTTCACCGGGTCGACGGCCACCGGCCGCAAGATCGCCGAGAAGGCGGGCCGGCGTCTCGTCGGCGCCTCCCTCGAGCTCGGCGGCAAGAACGCGATCATCGTGCTCGACGACGTCGACCCTGCCGAGGCCGCCGCGAACACGATGCACGGGGCGTTCTCCGCGATGGGCCAGCTGTGCGTCTCGGCCGAGCGCATCTACGTGCACCACGCGGTCGCGGCGCCGTTCCAGCGGGCCCTGGTCGAGCAGCTCCGAGGCGCGAAGCTCGGATCCGCCCTCGGCTTCGACGCCGACTTCGGCTCGCTCGCGAGCGAAAACCAGCTCGCCCGCGTCGAGGCGCACCTCGCCGACGCGGTCGCCAAGGGCGCGACGGTGCTCGTCGGCGGTCGCCCCCGACCCGACCTCGGTCCATGGTTCTTCGAACCGACGGTGCTCACGGGCGTCACGCCCGAGATGACCGTCTACGCCGAGGAGACCTTCGGCGCCATCGCCTCCCTCTACCTCGTCGGCAGCGATGAAGAGGCGGTGCTCGCGGCGAACGCGAGCGACTACGGACTGAATGCCGCCGTGCTGACCGGCTCGAGGCGCCGCGGCCAGGGACTGGCCGACGCCCTCGAGGCGGGCAGCGTGAACATCAACGAGGGCTACCGCGGCGCCTTCTCATCGGTCGCGGCGCCCATGGGCGGCGTGAAGCAGTCGGGCGTCGGCCGCCGCAACGGCCCAGAGGGCCTCCTGCGCTTCGTCGAGCCGATCACGATCTCGGCGACCACGGGCCTCCTGCAGTTGCCGCGCACCGCTCGCGAGTACGAGGCGCAGGCACCGATGCTGCTCGCCCTCGCTCGCGCCCTGAAGGCGCTGCGTCGCCGCTGAGGCTCGGGCTCAGGTGGCCTCGGAGTCGAACGGCGCCTGCTCTTCGGCCCCGAGCGCCTCACGCTGCCGCTTGCGCTGCAGGTAGGCGGAGTTCTCGTTCACGGCGGCTCGCGCGACGACCGGCGCGGCGGGCTCGGCGAACGGGTCGACGTCGGTCAGGGCTTCGCGGATGATGCGGCGCGGGTCGTACTGGCGCGGGTCGAGCTTCTGCCAGTCGACGTCGTCGAAGTCGGGACCCATCTCTTCACGCATGCGGTCTTTCGCCCCGTTGGCCATGTCGCGGAGCGACCGCACGAGCCGGCCCAGCTGCGCCGCGTAGTGCGGCAGCCGCTCGGGACCGAGCAGGAAGACGGCGATGACCCCGATGATGAGGAGCTTCTCGAACGTCAGACCGAACATCACTACAGGATAGTGGGCGGCGAGGCGTACCGAGGCCACGCCGTGTCGCCTCTAGGCTGGGTTCTCGAGAGATTCATCCGGGAGCTGCCACGTGTCCGATCACGACTTGAACTGGAAGTACGTCGACGAGTCGGTCGTCGAGACCGAGTCCATCGCGAAGGCCCGCCAGCAGTCCCTCGAGCTCGGCGTCGAACCGGTCTCGCCCGCGGTCGGTGCCCAGCTCGCGGTCATCGCCGCCGCATCACGAGCCGAGTCGATCATCGAGGTCGGCACCGGGCTCGGAGTATCGGGCCTCTGGATGCTGCAAGCGGCACGGCGCGCGATGCTCACGTCGATCGACACCGAGACCGAGTACCAGCAGCACGCCCGCCAGCACTTCGCCGACGCCGGCATCGCCGCTGCGCGCGTTCGCCTCATCGCGGGGCGCGCGAGCGAGGTGCTGCCGCGCATGAACGAGAGCTCCTACGACGTCGTCTTCGTCGACGCCGACGCGCCGTCGGTCATCGAGTACGCCGAGCACGGCCTGCGGCTGGCCAAGCCCGGTGGCACGGTGCTCGTCGCGCGCGCGCTCTGGAAGGGACGCGTTGCCGATCCGGCACGGCGCGACGAAGCGGCGGGCGCGTTCCGCACGCTCATCAGCGAGCTCGCGCCCTCCACCGCGGTGGCGACGGCGATCTCGCCCGCCGGCGACGGGCTCCTCCAGATCGTCAAGCTCGGCGCCTGAACCGCGCCCGGGCATGACTCGAGCCCCGAGGAAACCCGGGGCTCGAGGCGACGTGACTTCAGGCGGGATTCACGACGCCGCCGAGGACGTCGTAGAGCTCCTTGGCCTCAGCGTCGTTCACCGAGACGACGAGTCGCCCTCCTCCTTCGAGCGGAACCCGCACGATGATGAGTCGACCCTCCTTCACAGCCTCCATAGGCCCGTCTCCGGTGCGTGGCTTCATGGCCGCCATTGAGCTCCCCTTTCGTGGCTGAGATTCCATTATCGGCCATCACGGGCGGTGCTGGGAAATCACCGCGAGTCTGTGGACAACGCTTCCACGCCCGAACGCGTGCGAAGCGGGCGCGGAATACCGCGGATTCCCGCCCCGATCAGGGGGGCGTCCAATCGCGTCCGTCGATCCCCCACGCCAGCAGGAGCCACCCTGCCTGAAGCACGAGGAACAGCGCGACGAGGCTCCACCGATACCATGCCGCGCGCGGCACGGCGAGTGCGCCGACCAGGGGGAACATCGGGCCGACGATCCGGAACGTGCTCGACTGCGGGAAGAACACCGCGAGCAGGTAGGCGCCGTAGCTCGCGAGCCAGAGTCGCACGTCGACGCCGAGCCGGCGCACGGCCGGCGTGAAGAGCAGGGCGGCGAACCCCACGACGAACACGGCGACCGCCGTGATGCCGGTCCACGCTGGAAGCCCCGTCCAATCGGCCCACCACGCACCGCCCTGGAACCACGCGGTGAAGGGCACGAGCTCGACGTATCCGATGTACGCCGAGCGCCACGCGAGCTCCGTCTCGGTGTAGCCGTGCACCTCACCGGTGACCGCCCAGACGATGGCCGGCCAGGCGAACCCCGCCACCACGGCGAAGAGGGTGACGGATGCCGCCGCCACGCGCTCCCGCGCGGAGAACGGGTCACGAGCGCGCGTCCACCACCGCCACGCCCAGTGCAGTCCGAGCGTGAGCGCGAATGCAAGTGCCCCCGGCCGCGTGAACGCCCACACGGCGATCACGGGCACGAGCCATCCGTATCGCCGGTCGACGAGCAGGAGCAGCGCCAGTGCGAGCAGGAGGAACCCGAGCGACTCCGCGTAGCCGAACTGCATGATCGGCGACACCGGGGCGACGCAGAACAGGACCACGGCGAAGAGCGCCCGATCGGGCTCGAGGAACCGCGACATCAGCCGATGCAGCACGAGCGCCGCCCCGAGTCCGGCGAGCACGGCGACGGTGACGGATGCCGCATTCCACGGCAGCCCGAGCCAGGACAGTGCGCCCGACATCGTCGCGAAGACCGGGAGGAACGCCCACGCGTTCTCGGCGACATGCCCGGTGTCGGTGAGCGGCAGCTCGGAGGGGTAGCCCGCGAGCCAGATGATCTGGTACCACCGGGCATCCCACATGTTGGCGTACTCGAAGTAGCCGGGACGCGCCTGCGTCCACGGGTTCGCTCCCTGCACGCTCGCGAGTGCGAGCACGAGGATCGTCGTCACCGCCCGCGCGGCGAAGTACGCGAGGGTCACCTTCGCCCACCACGGCGTGAGGCGCCAGCGCACCCTCGGAGACCAGCGATGCGCCCGGAGCGGGTCGCGCTCCCGCGCGACGGTGGGGGTCGTCACCATCGCCTCTGGCTCACGCCTCGCCCGTGAGCCACGAGCGCAGCGCCCGCTCGCACGAGAGGATCTGCTCGACGGCGACGCGCTCGTCGTCGGCGTGCGCCTTCAGCGGATCGCCCGGACCGAAGTTCACGGCAGGGATGCCGAGTGCACTGAAGCGCGCGACATCCGTCCATCCGTACTTCGGCCGCGCTTCAGCGCCGACGGCGTGCACGAACTGCCGGGCGAGCGGCGCGTCGAGCCCGGGACGAGCGCCCTCGGACGCGTCGACGACGGTGACGTCGTAGTCGTGGAACAACCGGTGCACGATCGCGGATGCCTCGGACACCGAACGGCTCGGCGCGAAGCGGTAGTTCACCGTGAGCACCGCCTCGTCGGGGATCACGTTGCCGGCGACGCCGCCCGTGACGCCCACAGCGTTCAGTCCTTCGCGGTAGTCGAGCCCGTCGACCTCGACGGTCTCGGCCTGGTACGCCGCGAGCCGCTCGAGCGCTGGGGCGAGCTTGTGGATCGCGTTCTCGCCGACCCAGCTGCGCGCCGAGTGCGCTCGCAGCCCGGTGGCTCGCACCTCGGCACGAAGCGTGCCGTTGCAGCCACCCTCGACCTGGCCGTTCGACGGCTCGCCGAGGATCGCGAAGTCACCCACGAAGAGGTCGGGCCGGTTGTGGGCGAGCCGGCCGAGGCCGTTCAGCGACGCGGCCACCTCCTCGTTGTCGTACCACATCCACGTGAGGTCGACGATGGGCTCCGCGAGCTCGACCGCGAGCTTCAACTGCACGGCGACGCCCGCCTTCATGTCGACGGTGCCCCGCCCCCAGAGGAAGCGCTCGTCGTCGATCGTCTCGAAGCGCGTCGGCAGGTTGTCGTTGATCGGCACCGTGTCGAGGTGCCCGGCGATCACCACGCGACGGTCGCGGCCGAGGTGCGTGCGGGCGACCACGGTGTCACCATCACGGACGACCTCGAGGTGCTCGGCCTCCGCGAGCGCCGCGACGATGAGATCGGCGAGCGCCGTCTCGTCGCCCGAGACGCTCGGGATGTCGCAGATCGCCCGGGTGATCGCCACGGGATCGGCGGTGAGGTCGAGCGGGGGCCGGCGCGCTTCGAGGGGCATCCATCGAGTGTACGGCCGGCGCCCCGGGCGCCGCCGTCTCCCTCCGTCACACCGCGCGCCCGGCCGATACGCTGGATGCATGCCCGCGAACGCCGATGCCCTCTCCCCTGCCCCGCGCCTCGCGTGGGGCCATGGACTCGCCACGATCGCCGCCGACGGCACCCAGCTCGACGCGTGGTTCCCCGCGCCGGCGCTCGGCGCGCGGCCCGCAACTGCGGCATCCGAGTCCCTTCCGGCGGAGACCCTCGAGCTCGTTGGCGCCGACTCCCGGCGCGCCGTGACCATCGAGGCGGTGACGGTCGAGGTCGACCTCGACGCTCCCCCGGCCGGCACGGCCGACGCGTACCTGCGCCTGCATGTGCTGTCGCACCTGCTGGCCCGCCCCAACACCGTGAACCTCGAGGGCGTGTTCGCGCACCTGCCCGCCATCGTGTGGACGAACGCCGGCCCGGTGCATCCGGCCGACTTCGACCGGCTGCGACCGAGCCTCCAGCGCGCCGGCATCCACGCGACCGGGCTCGACAAGTTCCCCCGCCTGCTCGACTACGTCACGCCAGAGCGTGTGCGCATCGCGGATGCCTCGCGCGTGCGCCTCGGCGCCCACCTCGCACCCGGCACGACGGTCATGCACGAGGGGTTCGTGAACTTCAACGCCGGCACCCTCGGGGCCTCGATGGTCGAGGGACGCATCTCGCAGGGCGTCGTCGTCGGCGACGGCAGCGACATCGGCGGCGGCGCCTCGATCATGGGCACCCTCTCGGGCGGCGGCACCCAGCGGGTGACGATCGGCGAACGCGCCCTGCTCGGCGCCAATTCGGGCATCGGCATCTCGATCGGCGACGATTCGGTCGTCGAAGCGGGCCTCTACGTCACGTCCGGCACGAAGGTCGTCGTGCTCGGCGGTGCCGGCGAACGGCCGCGCACCGTCAAGGCACTCGAACTCTCGGGAGTGGCGAACATCCTCTTCCGCCGAAACTCCCTGAACGGGCAGGTCGAAGTGCTCTCGCGCAGCGGCGACGGTGTCGCGCTGAACGCCGCGCTGCACGCCTGACGGGGCCCCGCTTCTCGACTACAGTTGGGTGCTCAGGCCGCTTCCCGGGCGGCCGAGCCGTGCACATCACGAAGGAGTGACGTGGGTACCGACGCCCCGAGAACCCGCAGGCACCGCGGACTCAGCCTCCTGATCGGCCTGCTCGTGACCGTGCTGGTGCTCGCCATCGTCGGCGCGGGCGTCGGCTGGTGGACCGTGCAGCGTTCCTTCCCCACCACGAGCGGCCGGGTCGACGCTCCCGGCCTCACCGCCGCGGTCGTCGTGTACCGCGATGACGCCGGCGTGCCGCAGCTCGTCGCCGAGACCGACCACGACCTCTTCTTCGCGCAGGGCTACGTGCACGCGCAAGACCGATTCTGGGAGATGGACTTCCGCCGGCACGTCACGGCCGGCCGGGTCGCCGAGCTCTTCGGTGAGTCGCAGGTCGCCACCGACGCGTTCATCCGCACCCTCGACTGGCGTGGCATCGCCGAGCAGGAATACGCCCTCCTCGACGAGCGGTCCCGGGCAGGCTACGACGCCTACGCCGAGGGGGTGAACGCGTACCTCGGTGAGCGCAGCGGCGCCGACCTCTCACTCGAATACGCCGTCCTCGGGCTGCAGAACCCCGGGTACTCCCCCGAGCCGTGGACGCCTGTCGACTCGATCGCGTGGCTGAAGGCGATGGCGTGGGACCTCCGCTCCAACCTCGGCGACGAGATCGACCGTGCCCTGCTCGCGACGGTCCTGCCGCCCGAGGAGGTGGCGCGGCTGCACCCCGACTATCCCTGGGGCGCGAAGCCCACGATCGCCGGCGGCCCGCTCGGAGCGGCGCCGGCCGCGAGCTCCGCGTCGCCGGTCGAGCTCGTCGAACCGATCGCCGGCACCGGGTCGGTCGCGACGCCCGAATCCGCACCGCACGCCCCAGCGGATGCCGCGACGGGCGACTATGGGGTCGCTCTCGCGTCCCTCCGCGCCGTGCTCGACGGGATCCCGGAACTCCTCGGGCCAGAGGGCGGCGACCTCGGCTCGAACTCGTGGGTCGTGTCCGGCAGCCTCACCGAATCCGGGCTGCCCCTGCTCGCGAACGATCCGCACCTCGGACCCGCGATGCCGTCCATCTGGGCCCAGATGGGCCTGCACTGCGCAGAGCTCCGCGACGATTGCGGCTACAACGTGGCCGGCTACACGTTCTCCGGCCTGCCTGGCGTGGTGATCGGGCACAACGAGCGCATCGCGTGGGGGTTCACGAACCTCGGCCCCGACGTCGCCGACCTCTACCTCGAGCGCGTCGAGGGCGACACCTACGAACTCGACGGCGTCATGACGCCGCTGTCCCTGCGCGAAGAGGTCATCGAGGTCGCGGGCGGCGATCCCGTCACGATCGCGGTTCGCTCGACGACGCGCGGGCCGCTCGTCACCGACATCGGCGAGGACTTCGGCCAGGTCGCTGCGACCGGCGCACCCGAAGGCGCCGACCACGTCTCACTGCAGTGGACGGCCCTCTCTCCCGGAACCACGGCGCAGGCGATCTTCGCCCTGAATCGCGCCGCCGACTGGGACGCCTTCCGCTCGGCCGCGGCGCTCTTCGACGTGCCCTCCCAGAACCTCGTCTACGCCGACGTCGACGGCAACATCGGCTATCAGGCGCCCGGCCGCATCCCGGTGCGCCGTTCCGGCGATGGCACCGTGCCGCTCGCCGGCTGGACGAGCGCGAACGGATGGTCGGGCACCATTCCGTTCGACCAGTTGCCGTCGGTGCTCAACCCGCCCGCCGGCTACATCGTCACGGCGAACAACGCCGCGGCCGGCCCCGACGGCCCGTTGCTCACCGTGGACTGGGATCTCGGCTACCGCGCCGAGGTGATCGACCGATTGCTGCGGGAACGCATCTCGGCCGGCGAGCTCCTCACGGCCGACGCCCTCGCCGAGATCCAGCTCGACACGGGCGACACGAACGCAGCCGCCTTCTTGCCCGTGATCGCCGAGCTCGACCTCACGGGCGACGCGGCGCTCGGGGCAGCCCTCCTCGACGGTTGGGACGCAAGGGCCGAGGTCGACAGCGCCGAGGCAGCGTACTTCGCGGTGTTCTGGCGCACGCTGCTCGACCAGATGTTCGGCGAGCTGCCCGAGCAGACGCGGCCGGTCGGCGGCGACCGCTGGTTCAGCGTGGTCGGCACCCTGCTCGGCGAACCTGACGCCGCGTGGTGGACCAACGAGCAGTCAGGCGTCGCGGGCCGCGACGCGATGCTCGCGCACGCACTCGATGCCGCATGGAACGAAGCCGAGGGGCGAATGGGCGGCAACCCCGACGGTTGGCGTTGGGGGCGGCTCCACACGCTCACGCTCACGAACCAGAGCTTCGGCGAATCGGGCATCGGGCCCATCGAATGGCTGTTCAACCGTGGTCCGTTCGAGCTCGGCGGCGGCTCATCGATCGTGAATGCCATCGGCTGGGACGCCACGGTGGGCTACGGCGTCGACTGGGTGCCCTCGATGCGCATGGTCGTCGACCTTGCCGATGCGGATGCCTCGCGCTGGGTGAACCTCACCGGCGCGTCGGGTCACGCCTTCCACCCGCACTACGCCGACCAGGCGCCGCTCTGGCAGCGGGGTGAGCTGCGGGAATGGCCGTTCACCATCGATGCGATCCAGGCCGCGGCGAGCGAGACGCTCCAGTTGCGCCCGGCCGGTCAGCCGGCCGACGGGTAGTGACGCTCGGCCTCGCCGATGTACAGCTGCTGCGGGCGGCCGATCTTGGTCTGCGGGTCGAGGTTCATCTCGCGCCAGTGCGCCATCCAGCCGGGCAGGCGGCCGATCGCGAAGAGCACCGTGAACATGCGCGTCGGGAAGCCCATCGCCTTGTAGATGACGCCCGTGTAGAAGTCGACGTTCGGGTAGAGACGCCGCTCCTTGAAGTAGTCGTCTTCGAGCGCGATCTGCTCGAGCTCCTTCGCGAGATCGAGCAGCGGGTCGTTCACGCCGAGGCCGGCGAGCACCTCGTCGGCGGACTCCTTGACGAGCCTGGCGCGCGGATCGTAGTTCTTGTAGACGCGGTGCCCGAAGCCCATGAGCTTCACGCCGTCTTCTTTGCGCTTCACACGATCGACGAACTTGCCCACGCCCTCGCCCGAGTCGCGGATGCGGGCGAGCATCTGCAGTACGGCCTCGTTCGCGCCGCCGTGCAGCGGGCCCGAGAGCGCCTGGATGCCCGCGGAGATCGAGGCGTAGAGGTTGGCGCCGGTCGAACCGACGAGCCGCACCGTCGAGGTCGAGGCGTTCTGCTCGTGGTCTTCGTGCAGGATGAGGAGGCGATCGAGCGCCTTCGAGAGCACCGGATCGGTCGTGTACGGCTCGGCCATGTTGCCGAAGTTCAGCTTCAGGAAGTTGTCGACGAAGTTCATCGAGTTGTCGGGGTAGAGGAACGCCTGCCCGATGCTCTTCTTGTGCGCGTAGGCCGCGATGACCGGCAGCTTCGCGAGCAGCCGCACGGTGGTGAGCTCGACGTGGTCGGGGTCGTGCGGGTCTGAGGAGTCCTCGTAGTAGGTCGAGAGCGCCGACACGGCGCTCGAGAGCACCGACATCGGGTGGGCCGTGTGCGGCAGCGACGAGAAGAAGCGCTTCAGGTCTTCGTGCAGGAGCGTGTGGTGACGGATCTTCTCGTCGAATTCGCCCAGCTGGTCGGCCGTGGGCAGTTCACCGTAGATGAGGAGCCAGGCGACCTCGAGGAAGGTCGACTTGCCGGCGAGCTCCTCGATCGGGTAGCCGCGATAGCGCAGGATGCCCTGCTCGCCGTCGATGTACGTGATGGCCGACTGCGTCGAGGCGGTGTTCACGAATCCGTAGTCGAGGCCCGTGAACCCGGTCTGGCGGGTCAGCGTCGAGAAGTCGATGCTCGAATTGCCCTCGACCGACGTGCGGATCGGGAACTCGGCGGCACCGCCGGGGAAGCTCAGAGTGGCGGCTGCGGGCTCCTGCCCTGCCACCTTCTTCACGACGTCGCTCACGGCGCCTCCTGTGATCGTCACTTGCGCGGTCACCTGCTTTCCGGTCCGGGGCCGAGGCCGGCCGCGATCCGAATACAGCCTAGACGTGCTCCGAGCACACTGTTGCATCCGCCAAGAGATCACCCCTTCCATTGGGGGACAGCTCACAGAGGACCGACGGATGTCACGATGCGGCGGTCTCCCGCAGTCGTGTGGCCGCGGCATCCACCCGCTCATCGGTGGCCGTCAGCGAGAGGCGCACGTGTTCGGGGAAATGGACCCCGTAGAAATGGCCGGGTCCGGCGACGGTGCCGAGCTCGGCGAGGCGGCCGATCGACTCCCACGCATCGCGGCCCTCAGTTGCCCACAGGTAGAGACCGGCCTCGCTGTGGTCGATACGGAATCCCGCGGCTTGGAGGGCGGGCTTCAGGAGCGCGCGACGCGCTCGGTAGCGGTCTTTCTGCGCGGACACGTGCGCGTCGTCGCGGAGCGCGGCGATCATCGCAGCCTGGAGGGGCTGGGGCAGCATGAGTCCCGCGTGCTTGCGGACCGTCGTGAGCCGGCCGATGACGGTGCGGCACCCGGCGACGAAGGCCGTGCGGTAGCCGGCCATGTTGGACTGCTTGGAGAGCGAGTAGATGACGAGGGTGTCACGTCGGCTGTCGCCGACGACGCGGGGGTCGAGGAGGCTCGGAGCCGGGGTCTCGGCCCACTCACCCTCCCAGCCGAGCTCGGCGTAGCATTCGTCGCCGACGATGACGGCACCGAGTTCGAGCGCGCGCTCACGCGCCGCCCGCAGCTCGTCGATCGTGAGCACCCGCCCGTCGGGGTTGCCTGGACTGTTCAGCCACACGAGCCGCGTCTCGGCCGGCCACTCGGCCGGATCGTCGGAGGCGAACGCGCGAGCACCGGCGAGCACCGCACCCATCTCGTAGCTCGGGTAGGCCGCGCGCGGGTGCACCACGACGTCGCCCTCGCCGAGCCCGAGCAGGAACGGAAGCAACGCAACGAGTTCTTTCGAGCCGATGGTCGGCAGCACATGGTCGGTCGTGAGCCCCGTCACGCCGCGACGGCGCTCGAACCACCGCACGATCTCGGTGCGGAGCTCATCGGTGCCGGTCGTCTGCGGATATGCGTGGGCGTCGGTCGCCGACGCCAGGGCCTCGCGCACGAGACCGGGCGTCGGATCGACCGGTGAGCCGATGGAGAGGTCGACCACCCCGCCCGGATGCGCCGCGGCGCGCTCGCGATATGGCGCCATGAGGTCCCACGGGTAGTCGGGGAGCTCGCCCCGCGCCATGCTCAGTGCACCTGCGGGGGCAGTGCGGCGATGACGGGGTGGTCCTTCGGGATCACGCCGATCTTCGCGGCGCCGCCGGGCGAGCCGATGTCGTCGAAGAACTCGACGTTGGCCTTGTAGTAGTCGGCCCACATGTCGGGCAGGTCGTCTTCGTAGTAGATCGCCTCGACGGGGCACACCGGTTCGCACGCTCCGCAGTCGACGCACTCGTCGGGGTGGATGTACAGCGAACGCTCACCCTCGTAGATGCAGTCGACGGGGCACTCGTCGATGCAGGCGCGGTCTTTCAGATCGACGCACGGCAGGGCGATCACATAGGTCACGGTGGCTCGCTGTCCTTTCGGAAGGCTGGAACTCCAGTCTATGCGTCGTCGCCACGGGGCGACGGCAGCTTCGGCCATGCGACCACCAGCACGGCGATGAGCGCCGGGGCGACCGACCAGATCGTGCCGATGAGGTCGCCGACGACGATCACCGAGCCGCCGAGCCCCGGCAGCGTCAGCAGCGCGACGACCACGACGACGCCCGCACCGGACGCCGCCGCGGCGCTCCGGCCACCGCCGACGAGGCGGATGCCCACGAGCAGTGCCGCGACGCCGACGAGCGCGGCGAGGAGGCCCCACGGCAACGCCACGGCGCCGATGGGCACCTCCTGGCGGTGGCCCACCGTCGCGACAGCGCCGTAGAGCGCGCCGATGAGGAAGGCGAAGAGCAGCGTGCCGACGCGAGCCCAGGCGGAGGTCGCGATCGGCTGCTCGGTCACGACGGTCACTGGGGCTGCTGCGTGACGGTGTACGAGACGGTCTCACCCTCGCCAGCGAGGAGCACGAGGAGCTCTCCGTTCGTGTACACCTGCGCCGCGGTGCCGCCTCCCGAGAGCTCGGTGTCCTTCGTGAAGCCGGCTCCCTCGAGCGCGGCCGCAGCGTCGGCGACCGGGTCGGCGGCCGTCGAGGTGATCATGACGATCCAGCCCTCGGCTCCGCCGGCTCCCGCACCGAAGGCCACCTCGCCTTCGACGAGCGGCACCGAGGTGGGGAAGTCGGCGGGAAGCTCGCCGCCGAGGCTGACGTCACCGCCGGTGGCATCCTCGACGGCCCCCTCGACCCCCTGGTTGACGAGGTCTTCGATCGGGTTGGCGAAGCAGCCGGTGAGGAGCGTCGCGCTGACGCCGGCCATCGCGATCGCGAGGCCGGCCCGCGTTCGGGTGTCGAGTTTCGTCATGGGTGGCTCCTCGGGTGCGGCGAGACATGGGCGCTTGACGATCGCGCGCGGGCGGCATCCGTGACCCCCCGCCTTGGATTCTACCGGCCACGTCTCCCACGTGGGCCATGGCGTAGCGTGGATGCGAGCGGCCCAGCCGCGCGGAGAGGATCGACGATGACCGACACGACCGGTTCGACCACCGATCTCGACGACGAGGTGCGTCTCGAACGTGATGGCGACCTCGCCATCGTGACCGTCGACCGCCCCGCGGCGCTGAACGCCCTCTCCCCCGGCGTGCTCGCCGCGCTCGCCCGCACCTTCGAGTCCCTCGCGGCCGAGGGCAGCGCGGTGCGGGGCGTCATCCTCACCGGAGCCGGCGGTCGCGCCTTCGTCGCCGGGGCCGACATCGTCGCCATCTCGTCGTTGACGCCCGAAGAGGGCGAGCAGTCGGCCCGCGACGGCCACCGGGTCGCGGCGGCGATCGAGGCGCTGCCGGCGCCGGTCATCGCCTGCATCGACGGCTTCGCCCTGGGCGGCGGCCTCGAACTGGCGCTCGCCTGCGATTTCATCTACGCGACGGATGCCTCGCAGTTCGGCCAGCCCGAGGTCAAGCTCGGGCTCATCCCGGGTTTCGGCGGCACCGTGCGCCTGCCGCGCACGGTCGGGCTCGCTCGGGCGAAGGAGCTGATCTACACGGGCCGCCGCATCGATATCGACGAGGCCGTGCAGATCGGGCTCGTGCTGCGTCGCTTCCCAGACCGCGAAGCGCTCTTCACGGGTGCGCGCGAGACGCTCGCGCTCATCTCGGCGAACGCGGCGCCCGCAGTGGGGCTCACGAAGCGCGTGCTCGTCGCGGCGGCCGGCCGGCGTACCGAGACCGCGACCGAGCTCGAGATCGAGGGCTTCGGTGACGCGTTCCGCACTGACGACATGCACGAGGGCGTCGCCGCCTTCATCGAGAAGCGGGAACCGCGCTTCAGCGGATCCTGATCAGCCGAGGCGGGCGGCGAGCCAGGCGAAGCCGTCGAACCGCACGCCGTCCGTTCCGAACATCTCGAGGTGCAGGTGCGGGCCCGTCGACTGGCCGGTGGACCCGACGAGGCCGAGCTGCTGGCCCGCGGTGACCTGCTGGCCGACCGAGACCGCGATCGAGCCGTACTGCATGTGGGCGTACGAGCTCGTGATGAGCTCGCCGTCGATGTTGTGCTGCACCTCGACGTTCACGCCGAGCCCTCCACCGCTCTCGGTCGCGAGCACGACCACCCCGTCGGCGATCGACATCACGGGAGTGCCGGCACCGGGGTTGAAGTCGACGCCGTCGTGGTTCGTGGAACAGCCTGCACACGGCGCCGAGCGCGGGCCGAAGCCCGAGCTGCGCCGGTCCGGGGTCAGCACCGGCCACACGACCGCGTCCGATTCGATGAGCGAGACGTTGCCGACGCTGGCGACCTGCGAGAGGATCGGCGGTGGCGCCGCCTCGACGGCGTAGCCTTCGGTGGCCAGCGTCGCGACCTCCGCTTCGCTGCCGACCTCGACGGTCTGCGGCGCGAGGTCGATCGTGTCGACGACGGGTGCGTACACGGAGGCTCGCGGTTCGATGTCGGTCGCGGTCACCGCAAGTGCGGGAACGCTCGTCGCGATCATCATGCCGCCGACGAACGTCATCGCGATCAACGAGAAGGCGGGGCGGACGGACCGACTGCGGCGGGGTGAGCCGACTCGGGGAGCACGAGCGCCGTCGTGTGCCCGATCGGCGGCCGCAGGGGCGGCCCGACGGGGCGCAGTGGAGCTCGGGGTGGTGCGAGTGCGGAGGCGTGCAGGACGAGGGGCGGCCGCGCGGCGGCCATGCTTAGGGGGATTCATTCAGCGTTACGTATCTCAGCTCGGGGGTAGCGCTGCCTCGCGGGGGTCGAGACAACTCGCCTACCGTACGCATGGAGTCTGAGAGGAACCTCCGTTATTCATCCGTTACCTTGGAGAATGGTGAGAGCGCGTACATGCGGGTACGACGAAGCGGATGCCGCGAGCCTGCGCTCGCGACATCCGCTCACTGTTCTCGACCGGTCGTCAGGCCTGCTTCTTGAGCCGCGAGGTCAGGCGTGCGCGGGCGGTCTGATCGAGTTCGACCTTGCGGATGCGCACAGCCGCCGGTGTGACCTCGACGCACTCGTCTTCGCGGGCGAACTCGAGGCACTCCTCGAGGGAGAGCTGCCGCGAGGGAGTCATCGACTCGAAGGTGTCGGAGGTCGACTGACGCATGTTGGTCAGCTTCTTCTCCTTCGTGATGTTCACGTCCATGTCGTCGTTGCGCGAGTTCTCGCCGATGACCATGCCCTCGTAGACCTCTTCGGTCGGGTTCACGAAGAAGGTCATGCGCTCTTGGAGCGCGATGATCGCGAAGGGCGTCACGACACCCGCGCGGTCGGCGACGATCGAGCCGTTGTTGCGGGTGACGATCTGGCCGGCCCAGGCGTCGTAGCCGTGCGAGATCGCGTTGGCGATGCCGGTGCCGCGCGTCGTGGTCATGAACTCGGTGCGGAAGCCGATGAGCCCGCGGCTCGGCACGATGAACTCCATGCGAACCCAGCCGGTGCCGTGGTTCGCCATGTTGTCCATGCGGCCCTTGCGGGCGGCGAGCAGCTGGGTGATCGCTCCGAGGTACTCTTCGGGCGCGTCGATTGTGAGGTGCTCGTAGGGCTCGTGGGTCTTGCCGTCGACCTGCTTCGTGACCACCTGCGGCTTGCCGACGGTGAGCTCGAAGCCCTCACGGCGCATCTGCTCGACAAGGATGGCGAGCGCGAGCTCACCGCGGCCCTGCACCTCCCACGCGTCGGGCCGGCCGATGTCCAGCACCTTGAGCGACACGTTGCCGACGAGTTCGCGGTCGAGACGGTCCTTCACCATGCGGGCGGTGAGCTTGTGGCCCTTGACCTTGCCGACGAGCGGCGAGGTGTTCGTGCCGATCGTCATGGAGATCGCGGGCTCGTCGACCGCGATGATCGGCAGCGGGCGCACGTCTTCGGGATCGGCGAGCGTGTCGCCGATCATGATGTCCTCGAAGCCGGCGACCACGGCGATGTCGCCCGGACCGGCACTCTCGGCCGGGTACCGGTCGAGGGCCTTCGTCAGGAACAGCTCGGTCACGCGCACGTTCTGCACGGAGCCGTCGTGCTTGACCCAGGCGACCGTCTGGCCCTTCTTGATGGTGCCGTGGAAGACGCGGAGCAGCGCGAGACGACCGAGGAACGGCGACGCGTCGAGGTTCGTGACGTGGGCCTGCAGCGGGTGCTCGTCATCGTAGACGGGAGCGGGGATGTGCTGCAGGATCGCCTCGAACAGCGGCTCGAGGTCGGCGTTGTCGGGCAGCTCGCCGTTGCCGGGCTTGTTGTGGCTCGCGGCGCCGTTGCGGCCGGAGGCGTAGACGACCGGCACGTCGAGGATCGCGTCGAGGTCGAGGTCGGGCACGTCGTCGGACAGGTCGGAGGCGAGGCCGAGCAGGAGGTCCTGGCTCTCGGCGACGACCTCGTCGATGCGCGCGTCGGGGCGGTCGGTCTTGTTGACGAGGAGGATCACCGGCATGCGCGCCTCGAGCGCCTTGCGGAGCACGAAGCGGGTCTGCGGCAGCGGGCCCTCACTCGAATCGACGAGCAGCACCACGCCGTCGACCATCGACAGGCCGCGCTCGACCTCGCCGCCGAAGTCGGCGTGACCCGGGGTGTCGATGACGTTGATCGTGATCGGGCCGTCGGTGGCGTGCACGCCCTTGTACGAGATCGCCGTGTTCTTGGCGAGGATCGTGATGCCCTTCTCGCGCTCGAGCTCGTTCGAGTCCATCGCACGCTCTTCGACGTGGGCGTGCTCGGCGAACGAGTGCGTCTGATTGAGCATCGCGTCGACGAGCGTGGTCTTGCCGTGGTCGACGTGTGCGACGATCGCGACGTTACGCAGGTCGCTGCGGGTGGCGTTCGCCATGGTTCGGTCCTCTGGGCTGGTGGGCTTCACTCGGCGCCCCGGTGCCTGCGGAGGCGGCACGGCGGGAGCGCGGGAAGCGCTTCGGTGAAGGTCTGTGGGAATCGCGCGGCCGAGATCCACGGCACACACCAGAGAAGCTTACCGTGCCGCGCGGGTGTTCGCCTGTGAACGACGAACGCCCGGCCTCCGAGTGGGAGGCCGGGCGTTCGCTTGCTCGTTCGGCTAGGCGCCGAGCTCGATGTTCGCCCCGGGGATCGCCGCGAGCAGATCGCGGGTGTACTGCTCCTGGGGGTCGTCGAACACCTCGTCGGTGGTCGCCTTCTCGACGATCTTGCCTCGCTGCATCACGCAGACGTGGTCGGCGATGACGCGCACCACCGCGAGGTCGTGGGTGATGAAGAGGTACGTCAGCCCGAGCTCGGCCTGGAGGTCGGCGAGCAGGCGCAGGATCTGCGCCTGGACGAGCACGTCGAGGGCGGAGACCGCCTCGTCGAGCACGACGATCTCGGGCTTCAGCGCGAGTGCACGCGCGATCGCGATGCGCTGCCGCTGTCCGCCCGAGAGCTCGTTCGGGTAACGGCCGATGAGCGTGCGCGGCAGCGAGACCTGGTCGAGCAGCTCGAACACCCGCTCGCGGCGCGATGCGCGTGTGCCCACGTTGTGGGTGGACAGCGGCTCGGAGATCGTGTTGCCGATGTTGCGCAACGGGTTCAGCGAGCCATACGGGTCTTGGAAGACGGGCTGCATGCGGCTGCGGAGGTTGAAGAGCTCCTTGCCGGTGACGCTCGCGAGGTCCTTGCCACCGACGACGATCTTGCCGCTGGTCGCTTCCTCGAGCTTCAGCAGCATCTTCGCGACCGTCGACTTGCCGGAACCCGACTCGCCGACGAGCGCCATCGTGGTGCCCTTCGGAATCGAGAACGACACGTCGTCGACCGCGGTGAACTCACCCGAGCCACGGATCTTGAACACCTTCGTCAGGTTCTCGACGACGATCGCGGGCGGGGCGGTGCCCGCGGCGGCAAGCGCCTCGACCCGGGCCTCAGCCGTGGCGATCAGGTCGATCGTGTCTCCTGCGGCGTCGGCGGCGTCGACCGCCATGGACGACTCGGCGGCCGAGATGCTGCCCGACGCCTGGATGCGGCGTGAGGCGAGGCTCGGCGCCGCGGCGACGAGACGCTGCGTGTAGGGGTGCTGCGGGTTCTGCAGGATCTCGGCTGACGGGCCGGACTCGACGATCTTGCCCTTGTACATGACCACGAGCTGCTCGGCACGCTCGGCCGCGAGGCCCAGGTCGTGCGTGATGAAGAGCAGGGTCGTGCCGAGTTCGCGGGTGAGGGACTCGAGGTGATCGAGGATGACGCGCTGCACCGTGACGTCGAGCGCCGAGGTCGGCTCGTCGGCGATGAGGAGCTGCGGGTCGGCCGCGAGTCCCATGCCGATGAGCACGCGCTGGCGCATGCCGCCCGAGAACTGGTGGGGGAACTGCTTCAGCCGCCGGTCGGCGTCTTGGAGGCCGGCCTGCTTCAGCACCTCGATCGCGCGCCGCTTGACCTCCTTGCGACCGGAGGCGATGCCGTTGGCCTTGATGGCCTCCTCGACCTGGAAGCCGATCGACCACACCGGGTTGAGGTTCGACATCGGGTCTTGGGGGACGAAGCCGATCTTGCGACCGCGGATGGCCTCCATGTCGTGCGGCGTGGCCTTGGTGAGGTCTTGGCCGTCGAGGAGGATCTGGCCGCCCGTGATCTTGCCGGTTCCGGGCAGCAGGTTGATGATCGCGTGTGCGGTCGTCGACTTGCCGGAGCCCGACTCTCCCACGATCGCGAGGCTCTGCCCGCGGTAGAGGGTGATGTTGATGCCGTCGACTGCGGTGACGGTCCCCTCTTGGGTGGTGAAGCCGACCTTGAGATCTTTGATCTCGAGGAGCGGGCGCTCCCCTTCGGCTGTCGTGGTTGTCTGCACGTTCGGTCCGTTCGAAATCTCGGTCATCGCTGTGCCCTCGCCTTGGGGTCGAGCGCGTCACGGACGACCTCGCCGAGCATGATGAAGCTCAGCACGGTGACCGACAGTGCGATCGACGGGAGGATGAGCACCTGGGGGGCGGTACGCAGGTCGTTCTGGGCCTGGCTGATGTCGTTGCCCCACGACATGATGTTCGACGGGAGCCCGACGCCGAGGAACGACAGCGTCGCCTCCGCGACGATCGCCGACGCGAGCGAGATCGTCGTGATCACGATCACCGGCGCGATCGAGTTCGGCAGCACGTGCCGGAGCAGGATCCGGAACTGCGAGACGCCGAGCGCGGTCGACGCCATCACGAAGTCCGCGTTCTTGACTCGCAGGATCTCGGCTCTCAGCACGCGCGCTGTGGCTGGCCACGCGAAGATGCCGATTGCAAGGGCGATCACCCACACGCTCGCGTACTGCGAGAACACCGACATGATGACCACGGCGGCGAGGATGTAGGGGATCGAGAAGAAGATGTCGCCGACACGGGAGAGCACCGAGTCGAGCCATCCGCCGTAGAAGCCCGCGAACGCGCCGAACACGATGCCGAGCGTCGCGACGAGCACCGTCACGATGATGCCCACCGACAACGAGGTCGACGTGCCGTGGATGATGCGCGAGTAGATGTCGCAGCCCTGCCTCGTGAAGCCGAGCGGGTGACCCTCGGTGGGCCCGCCATTGCTGTTCGAGAGCTGGCAGTCGTTGTTCGGCAGCACCTGCGTGAAGAGCCCCGGGAAGAGCGCGACGATGACGACGAGCAGGATCATCGCGGAGGAGATCCAGAACATCGGCCGCTTGCGGACGTCTTTCCAGGCGTCGCGCCAGAGATTCGATGGCTTGCCGTCGGCCTTCACCGAGTCGATCGCCACGAGCGGCGTCTCCTCGATGGGGGCGACGTAGTGCTGCTGGTCAGGTCTGACGTTACTTTGCATAGCGGATCCTCGGGTCGAGAACGGCGTACAGGAGATCCACCAGCAGGTTCACCACGAGGTAGATCAGCACCATGACGGTCACGAAGGAGACGACGGTCGGTCCCTCTCCGCGGATGATCGCCTGGTAGAGCGTGCGACCGACACCCGGCACGTTGAAGATGCCCTCGGTGACGGTGGCGCCGACCATCAGGGTGCCGAAGTCGACGGCGAGGTAGGTGACCACGGGGATCAGCGAGTTGCGCAGGATGTGCACGGGGACGATGCGCTTGCGGGAGAGGCCCTTGCTCGCGGCAGTGCGAACGAAGTCCTGGCCTCCGGTATCGATGACTGACGCCCTCGTCAGTCGCATGATCTGGGCGAAGCTGATCGTCGCCAGCACGATCGCCGGCAATATCAGGTCTTGTATCGGTGCCCCGACTCCCACCGTCGTTCTGAACCAGCCGAGCTGGATGCCGAACACCAGCTGGGCGACGAAGGCGATGACGAAGATCGGCAGCGAGATCAGGATGAGGCTCACCACGAGGGCGCTGGCGTCGAAGATGCCGCCCTTGCGGAGTCCGGAGATGAGGCCGATCGTGATGCCGGCGACCATCTCGAAGAAGATCGCGAGCAGCGCGAGCCGCAACGTCACGGGGAACGTCGCTGCGAGGATCTCGGACACCGGCTGACCGGAGAACGACGTTCCGAGGTCACCGCGGAAGATTCCGCCGAGGAAGAGGAAGTACTGCACGATGAAGGGCTTGTCGAGGTTGTACCGCTCCCGCAGTGCCTCGAGCACCCGGTCGGGTGGTGTCTTGTCGCCGAAGAGGGCGAGGATCGGGTCGCCCGGCATGGCGAACACCATGAAGTAGATCAGGAAGGTTGTGCCGAGCAGCACAGGGATCGCCTGCAGCAGTCGGCGCACGATGTAGCCGGACATGGATCAGGCCCCGCGTTTCGTGGTTGATGACATTTTGAAAGAAACCTCACGGTTGGGCGAGTTCTCCACACGATGCTACGCCGATCGGGTTCGCACCGGGGGGATACGTGGGAGTGGGGCGGCAGCCATTCGGCTGCCGCCCCACGGGCGTCTCAGAGTCTAACCCCGAGTCGTCCTCGATCGAGAATTACTCGCTCTTGGTGATGGAGTAGTAGAGCGGCACGCCGTCCCACCCGAACTCGACGTCTTCGACGAGCTCGCTCCATGCGCCGTTCGCGGTGGCGTACCACAGCGGGATGGCGGGGAGGTCCTGGAAGAGGATCTCCTGTGCCTGCTGGAACTTCTCGTTCGCCGTCGCGAGGTCGGTCTCGCCGAGACCCTCTTCGATGAGCGCGTCGAACTCGGGGTTCGAGTAGTCACCGTCGTTCGATCCAGCGTTGGTCACGTAGATCGGGCCGAGGAAGTTGGCGAGTGCCGGGTAGTCGCCCTGCCAGCCGGTGCGGAACGCCGTCTGGATGGTGCGGTCGTCGACCGCGGTGCGGAGTTCGGCGAACGTCGGGTACGGAGCACCCGATGCGTCGATGCCGAGCGCGTTCTTCAGGTTGTTCGCCACAGCGTCGACCCAGGCCTGGTGGCCGCCGTCGGCGTTGTACGCGATCTGGAACGTGCCGCTCCACGGTGAGATGGCGTCGGCCTCGGCCCACAGCTCCTGCGCCTCGGAGTCGTCGAACTCGAGCACGTCGGAACCCGGGATCTCTTCCGAGTAGCCGTCGATGACCGGGGACGTGAAGTCGTGCGCCGGGGTGCGGGTGCCCGAGAAGATCACGTCGGTGATCTCTTCGCGGTTGATCGCCTTGGAGATGGCGGCGCGACGGAGCTGGCCCTCTTCGCCGCTGAAGTGCGGCAGTCGGCCCGGGATCGTGAACGACTGGAAGACGGCAGCACCCTGGTTGACCGAACGGTCGGGGAACTCGTCTTCGTACGTCGCGAGCGCCGAGTCGGGGATCGCGTCGAGCACGTCGAGGTTGCCGCCCTGGAGGTCGGCGTAGGCCGCTTCCTGCGTGGCGTAGAAGACGATGTCGAGCCCGCCGTTGACTGCCTTGCGGGGGCCGTCGTAGTCGGGGTTCACGACGAGGTCGATCTTCTCGTTGTGCTTCCAGGCGCCTTCGCCATCGAGCATGTACGGGCCGTTGCCGATCGGGTTCTCACCGTAGGCGTCGATGTCCTCGTATGCGACCGAGGGCATCGGGTAGAACGCCGAGTAGCCGAGACGCAGCGGGAAGTCGGACTCGGGCTGCGAGAGCTCGACCGTGAAGGTCGTGTCGTCGACGACCTTGAGGCCCGAGAGCTCGGGTGCCGTGGGGTCTTCGTAGCCGGCGATCGACGAGAAGAAGTAGCTGCCGTTCAGGGCCTGCTCTTCGGTCTGCGAGGTGTAGTTCCACGCGTCGACGAAGGACTGGGCCGTGATCTCTTCACCGTTCGTGAAGGTCTCGCCCGACTTGATCTTGATCGTGTAGTTCTGGGCGTCATCGCTGTCGATGGACTCGGCGAGCTCGTTGACCGCAGAGCCGTCGGCCTCGTAGTGGACCAGGCCGGCGAAGATGGCGTTGAGGATCTTGCCGCCACCGGTCTCGTTCGTGATGGCCGGGACCAGCGGGTTCTGGGGCTCAGAGCCGTTCGTGGTGATGACCGCAGTCGAGGCGCCGGCATCGGCCGACGGCGAGGCGCCACCGCTGGTGCAACCGGAGAGCGTGAGGGCTCCCGCAGCTGCAAGAGCAATGGCTGCAACGCCAATTCTCTTGATCTTCAATGTTCCTCCTGGTGAGATGTGCGTCGACAGCGCGACTTCTGGCCGCACTGGAGCGCTGGTAGATCGAGACTATGAATCAGGTCGCCCCGACGCAAACCCCTGAGGAAACCGTTACCGACGCGCAACCTAGCGCGGAAGTCCCCAGCGGATTCCAGCCCGAATACGCAGGATTCTTGCGTCTGAGCGCGCCATGCGAGGATTGCCGCATGCCGTCTGCACGACGCCTGCGAGTCGAGGTCGTGATCGTCCTCGGACTCTCGCTCGGGGCATCCGCCGTCTATTCCATCGTGTCCCTCGTCGCCAAGCTCACCGAGGAACGCGCCCTCGGCGACCAGACGGTGGCGCTGAACCCATCGCGCTCGAGTCGCGAATGGCTCGACTTCACCTACCAGTTCCTCGACGTGTTCTTCGGGCTGTTCGCCGTGGCGCTCGTGCTCTACCTCTTGTGCCAGCCGGGCCGGAGTCCGTTCCGGCGCATCGGCTTCGACCTCACCCGACCGGGCCGTGATGCGGCATCCGGTCTCCTGCTCGTCGCCGCCATCGGCGTACCGGGTCTCGCGCTCTACGCCCTCGGCCGGGCGCTCGGCGTGACCGTCGCGGTGCAGACCTCACCGGACGCCTGGTTCTGGTGGACGGTGCCCGTCCTCGTGTTCAGGGCGCTCGAGGCCGCGCTGACCGAGGAGATCATCGTCGTGGGCTACCTCTTCACCCGCTTCAGGGAACTCGGCGTGGGCCCGTGGGCGACCATCGCGTCGAGTGCCGTGCTGCGCGGCAGCTACCACCTGTACCAGGGCTTCGGCCCATTCGTCGGCAACGTCGCGATGGGTGTCGTGTTCGGGTGGTGCTACCAGCGCTGGGGCCGCACGATGCCGCTCGTCATCGCGCACTGGATCCTCGACATCGTGTCGTTCGTGGGCTACCCGCTCGCCGTGGGCTGGTGGCCCGAGCTCTTCGCGCCGCCCGCGGGTTGAGGCTGCCTCGACGGATGCCGCGGGCGCGGCGTCTGCGGCACGTGCTCGCCGCGCCCGAGCGCGACCACGGTCGCCGGCATCGGGGGCAGCGTCTCCTCGGCGACCTCGACCCGGAGGTCGGAGTCGGTGCCGCGTACCCTGGCCATGTCGAGCCCGCTGCGCCGGCTCGGCGTGCAGATCGGGGAGAACGCCTCGTCACCGAACACGCCACCGCTCGGGAAGTCGCTCAGGAACTGGGCACGCCGGAGCGCCGCAGCGGTGCCGGGGTCGCGCCGCTCGAGCAGGTTGGCACGTTTCTCGAGGCCGAAGCCGCTGCCGGCGAGCATCGACGACCCGACGAAGAGGCCGGCGAACGCGACGGTTCCGAGCACTGCGATGAGATCGACGGAGATCATGCGCACCCCCAAAGACGAGTGAACCTCAGTGTACTCCCGCGGGGCCCGATCGGAATCGGTCCGGCCCCGCGGAAATCCAGGTCACCTCCTCGATCAGCCGCCGACCTTCTCCCCGGCCGGTGTCAGCACCCACCACACGTCGTTGACGCCCTGGCCGTTGGTGTCGCCGGCCCCGCTGTCTCCCGCGAAGTAGTAGAGCGGCCAGCCGTTCAGGGTCACCTGCGTCTCACCGTCGACGCCGGTGATGGTTCCGACCTCGCCGGTCACGCCCTCGACTGCGGGATCCTCCGAATCCGTCGTCACCGCGGGCCAGTTCGTGGCGCACTCCCCCTCACAGGTGCTCGAGTCGCCGCCCTGCGTGTCGTTGTCGAACATGTAGACGGTCATGCCCTCGCCGTCGACGACGATCTCGCCGAGGTCGGAGTCGGCGGTGGTGAGCAGCGCGTCCGACTCCATCGACTCATCGGGCGCGGCAGTCTCCGTGGAGGCGCCACCGTCATCGGCGGGCTCTTCGGCGTTGGGGCTCGAGCATCCGGCCAGTGCGACGACGACCGCCGCTGCGGCCACTGCCGTGATGATGCGAAGCTTCATGGTGCTCCCTCTTCTCCTCTTTCGACCGCACACCGCGGTCGAAGGGAACACGAGGCCGACGCCCGTGCGGTTCACCGCGAGCGGCTAATCGGGGTCGCCGAGCAGGAGCACGTCGCCGCTGCCGAGTGAGCGCACCTCGAGCGTCGCGATGTCCTCGAGTCCCACTGCCGTCGCGGCTGCGAGCCGTGCCGTCTTGCCCGGGCTCGCCCGCCAGCTCGAGACCTCGCTGCGGTTGCCATCCTCGTCGACCACGTACAGGGCGTACGGCCAGCCGCCGTAGGGCACGTCGGATGCCCCGGCCTCGCCGTAGCGGCAGTCGAGCTCGATGCGCGTACCCCAGCCCACGGAGGTGAGCGTCGCCGTCGCCGAGACCGGGACATCCGTCACCGCCTCGAACGCGACCGTCTGTGCGTCTGCTGCCGGGCGGACGAACGCGAGCGGGGCGAAGACCGCCGCGAGCACGACGGCGACGGCGACGGCGGCCATCCCGAGCCGCAGCCGGGTACGGCGGATCCGGCGCCGGCTCGCCTCGTGGCGCATCGCCTGGAGCAGCTCGGGCCGCGGTCCGTGCGGTGCGGCGGCGGACTCGTCGAGGAGCGCCGAGGCCCGCTCGGGCGTCAAGCGCGCGAGCAGCCCGGGAATCGGCGCGAGCTCGGCGATGGAGCGCCGGCACTCGTCGCAGCCCGCGAGGTGTGCTTCGTAGTGGCGCCGCTCGGAGGGTGAGAGCGCACCGAGCACGTAGGCGGAGTCCCATTCGGCGAAGCGCGCGTGATCGGGATTCATCGCGTCACTCCTTTCTCCTGGAATGCCAGGCGGAGGGCGCGAAGCCCGTAGTGGAGGCGGGACTTGACCGTGCCCTCGGGGATGCCGAGCCGACGGGCGACCTCGGCGATACTGCAACCGCCGTAGTAGGCGTGCACGATGACCGATCGGTGCTCCAGGTCGAGCGTCGCGAGCGCCTCCTCGATGAGCAGGCTCTCGAACAGGGCGTCGGTCCCGTCGTCGCGCACGCGCTCGGGCGTCTCGGCCATGCCGATCTCATGGCGCCGCCGTGCGCTGCGGACCTCGTCGATCACGAGGTTCCGCGCGACGGTGAACATCCACGAGCGGGTCGACTCCGGCTCCTGCGCGAGGATGCGCGGCGAGCGCCACGCGCGCAGGAGCGTCTCCTGCACGATGTCGTCGGCGCCGGCCGCGTCACCCGTGAGGTGCACGACATAGCGCCACACCGAGGGCCCGTGAGCATCGTAGAGCGCGACCAATCGGCTGTCGTCGTCTGGCGGCATCCGTCACCTCCTGTCATCACAACGAGATGGTGGGGCATCGGGTTCATTCCGCCGCGACGGTGAACCGGTCGGGCGGCTGCATCGTGTCCTCACCATGGATGCTTCGGACATCGCCGGAGTCGCTGCCGAGGACGTGCTCCAGGTGGCGGGTCTCCCGCTCCACCCGCTCATCGTGCACGCGGTGGTCGTGCTCACACCGCTCACGGTACTCGCGCTGCTCCTCGGCGCATTCTGGCCGGCCGCGCGGCGTCGCCTCGGGATCGTGACGGCGCTCGGGGCACTGATCGTGCTCGTGCTCGTGCCCGTCACGATCGCCGCGGGCGAGTCGCTCGCCGAGCGGATCGGCCCGGTGCCGGCGGTCGAGCGCCACGAGGAGCTCGGCGAGATGCTCCTGCCGTGGGCGATCGCCCTCTTCGTCGGTCGCCGCGGCGCAGTGGGCGTGGTTCCGGTTCGGCGAGACCCGCGTGCGACGGGACTCGCCCGGCGGAGCGCTCGCCGTGGGCATCGGGCTCGCCGTGGCATCCGTCATCGTCGGGGTCGGCACGCTCGTGATGATCGTGCTCGTCGGCGACTCGGGAGCCCGCGCCGTGTGGGGCGGGCTCCTCGGCTGAGGCTCCGGCGCGGCCGAAGGGCCACCGGAGACCCGCTACGCGAACGCCTCCACGGGCGGGCACGCGCACACGAGGTTGCGGTCGCCGTAGGCCTGGTCGATGCGGCGCACGGGCGCCCAGTACTTGTTGCGAACGAGCGAGTGCACGGGGTAGACGGCCTGCTCGCGCGTGTACGGATGCGTCCACTCCCCCGCGATGACCGACTCGGCGGTGTGCGGGGCGTTGCGCAGCGGGTTGTCGTCGGCCGGCCACTCGCCGCGTGCGACCGCGTCGGCCTCACCCTTGATGAGGACCATCGCCTCGATGAACCGGTCGAGCTCGGCGAGGTCTTCGGACTCGGTCGGCTCGACCATGAGCGTGCCCGCGACGGGGAACGACATCGTCGGCGCGTGGAAGCCGTAGTCGACGAGCCGCTTGGCGATGTCGTCGACCGTGATGCCCGTGGCCGCCGTGAGCGGCCGGAGGTCGAGGATGCACTCGTGCGCGACGAGGTGGTTGTCACCCGTGTAGAGCACCGGGAAGTGGTCGCGAAGGCGGGCCGCGACGTAGTTGGCCGAGAGCACGGCGGCGGCGGTCGCCTGCTGCAGTCCCTCTGAGCCCATCATGCGCACGTACGCCCACGAGATCGGCAGGATCGAGGCGCTGCCGTACGGCGCGGCCGACACCGGTCCGCCGTCGTGGGTGACGCCGCCGGAGTGGTCGGCACGCTGGGCGAGCGGATGCCCCGGCAGGAACGGCGCGAGGTGCGCCTTCGCCGCGACCGGGCCGACGCCCGGTCCGCCGCCGCCGTGCGGGATGCAGAACGTCTTGTGCAGGTTCAAGTGCGAGACGTCGCCGCCGAAGTCGCCGAAGCGGGCGTAGCCGAGCAGCGCGTTGAGGTTCGCGCCGTCGACGTACACCTGGCCGCCGGCGTCGTGCACCGCCTGGGTGATCCGGGTCACCTCGTGCTCGTAGACGCCGTGCGTCGACGGGTAGGTGATCATGAGCGCGGCGATGCGGTCGGAGTGCTGGGCGATCTTCGCCCGCAGGTCGTCGAGGTCGACGTTGCCGAGCTCGTCGCACGCGACGACGACGACGCGCATGCCGGCGAGCACGGCGGATGCCGCGTTCGTGCCGTGCGCGCTCGAGGGGATGAGGCACAGGTCGCGGTCGACGTCGCCGTTCGCACGGTGATAGCCGCGGATCGCGAGGAGGCCCGCGAGCTCGCCCTGGCTGCCCGCGTTCGGCTGCAGCGAGACCGTGTCGTAACCCGTGACCTCGGCGAGCCAGCTCTCGAGCTGTTCGATGAGCCCGAGCGTGCCCTCGACGTCGGCCTCGGGCGCGAACGGGTGCAGGTTCGCGAACTCGGGCCACGTGACCGACTGCATCTCGGTGGCCGCGTTGAGCTTCATGGTGCACGAGCCGAGCGGGATCATGCCGCGGTCGAGCGCGTAGTCGCGGTCGGCGAGCTGCTTGAGGTAGCGCATCATCTGCGTCTCGGACTGGTGCGTGTTGAAGACCGGGTGCTCGAGGTACGAGCTCGTGCGGCGGAGTGCGCCCGGAAGGCTCGCGGGCAGCTCGCGAAGCGAGATCGGCACCTCGGTGCGCTCGGGCAGCCCGAACGCCTGCGCGACGAGCGAGAGCTCGGTCTCGGTCGTGGTCTCGTCGACGGCGACGTGCACGGTCGCCTCGCCTGCCTGCCACAGGTTCACGCCGAGCTCGCGGGCGCGCTCGACGACGTTGGCGGCGAGTCCGGGCACGTGGACGCGGATCGTGTCGAAGAACTCGTCGTTCGCGAGGGTCAGGCCGTAGTCGGTGAGCACGGCGGCGAGTGCGTTCGCCTTCGCGGCGGTCGAGAACGCGATGTGACGGATGCCGCGCGGGCCGTGGTACACCGCGTACATCGCTGCCATCACGGCGAGCAGCACCTGCGCGGTGCAGATGTTCGAGGTCGCCTTCTCGCGGCGGATGTGCTGCTCACGCGCCTGCAGGCTGAGGCGGTAGGCGGGATGCCCCGACGCATCCTGCGAGACGCCGACCAGGCGTCCGGGCAGCTGGCGTTCGAGGCCGGCGCGCACGGCCATGTAGCCGGCGTGCGGCCCGCCGAAGCCCATGGGCACGCCGAAGCGCTGGCTCGACCCGACGGCGACGTCGGCGCCCAGCTCGCCCGGGCTCGTGAGCAGCGCCATCGCGAGGAGGTCGGCGGCGGCCACGACGAGCGCGCCCTGCGCCTTCGATGCGGCGATGACGGATGCCGGGTTCCACACGCGCCCCGAGGCGCCGGGGTACTGCACGAAGAGGCCGAAGTGCTCGCCGAGGGCGGCGACATCCGTGCCCTCGTCGAGGGCCGCGACGACGAGCTCGATGCCCACGGCCTCGGCACGCGACTCGAGGAGCGCGTGCGTCTGGGGCAGCGCGTCGGCGTCGACGATGAAGCGGTTCGACGGGGACTTCGAGCCGCGGCGGGCCAGGAGCATCCCCTCGACGACCGCGGTGCCCTCGTCGAGCATCGACGCGTTGGCGGTGTCGAGCCCCGTGAGGTCGGAGACCATCGTCTGGAAGTTGATGAGCGCCTCGAGGCGGCCCTGCGAGATCTCGGGCTGGTAGGGCGTGTACGCGGTGTACCAGCTGGGGTTCTCGAGCACATTGCGCTGGATCACCGCGGGGGTGATCGTGCCCGAGTAGCCGAGGCCGATCATCGAGGTGCGCACGGTGTTCTGCTCGGCGAGTGCCGCGAGCTCGGCGAGCGCCTCGCGCTCGGTCGCCGCCGGTGGGATCGCCGAGTCGAGCACCTCCTGCATGCGGATCGAGGTCGGCACGGCGGCGGTCATGAGCGCGTCGAGCGAGTCGTAGCCGAGTTCGCGGAGCATCCGCTGGTGGTCGTCGGGGCTCGTGCCGATGTGCCGGCGACCGAACGCGTCGAGGTCGAAGGCCGAGGAGGTGGCGGTGCTCATGTGGTTCGTTACTCTCCGACCAGTGCGCGGTACTCGTCGTGCGTGAGGAGCTTGGGCAGTGAGGTGGTGGTGACCTTGATCAGCCAGCCCTCGCCGAAGGGGTCGCTGTTGACGAGCTCGGGCGCGTCGACGACGGCCTGGTTCACCTCGACGACCTCGCCGTTCACGGGCGCGAAGAGCTCACCTACCGACTTCGTCGACTCGATCTCGCCCACGACGTTGCCCTCGGTGACGGCCGTGCCGGGTGCCGGAAGGTCGACGTAGACGACGTCGCCGAGCTTCTCGGCCGCGTAGTCGGTGATGCCGATGGTCACGACGTCGCCGTCGACGCGGAGCCACTCGTGCTCTTCGGTGTACTGCAGGGCGGTCTGGTCGGTCATGATCTCTCCTCGAGTGCGTGCGGTCGTGCGGTCAGCGGTGCAGATGCGCGACGCGGGTCAGGCGTTGCGCTTGTAGAAGGGGAGCTTGACGACGGATGCCGCCACGCGCGAGCCCCGCACGTCGACGAAGAGCTCGCCTTCGGGCTCGGCGGCAGCGGGTGCGACGAGCGCCATCGCCACGGGGTGGCCGAGCGTCGGCGAGAGCGCGCCGCTCGTGATCACGCCGACGCGCTTCGCGCCGGCGCCCTCGCCGTCGTACACCTCGTAGCCGGCGCGGGGTGCGCGACGGCCTTCGGCGGTGAGGCCGACGAGCACCGGGGCATCCGCCGCGGGTCCCTGCTCGATCGCCGCGCGACCGACGAAGTCGCCCTCCTTCGTGAGGGCGACCACGCGGCCGAGGCCCGCCTGCACCGGGAGGATGTCGCGGCTGAGCTCGTGACCGTACAGCGGCATGCCGGCCTCGAGGCGCAACGTGTCACGGCTCGCGAGCCCGGCGGGCACGACGCGCGGGCCGCCGGTCTCGCGGAGGGCGTCCCACAGTGCGGCCGCCCGCTCGGGCGCGACATAGAGCTCGAAGCCGTCTTCGCCGGTGTAGCCGGTGCGCGCGACGAGCACGGGCTCGCCCTCGTACTCGGCGGGAATCGCGCGGTAGTACTTCAGCGCGGCGAGCGCCGTGACGAAGTCGTCGTTGTCGTTGCCCGCGCCCTGGATGCCGAAGCCCGGCGTCTGCTGCAGCACCTCGAGTGCGTCGGGCCCCTGCAGCGCGATGAGCGCGATGTCGTCGCTCTCGTCTTCGACGGCCGTGTCGAAGCCGGCGGCCCGGGAGCGCAGCTCATCGGCGACGACACGGGCGTTCGAGGCGTTCGCCACGACCATGTACCGGTCGTCGCCCGTGCGGTACACGACGAGGTCGTCGATGATGCCGCCGTCTTCGGCGAGGAGCAGCGAGTACTTCGCCTGCCCGACCTCGATCGCCGACAGCTTGCCGGCGAGCGCGAAGTCGAGCGCGGCGGCCGACTCGGGGCCGATGAGCACGATCTCGCCCATGTGGGAGAGGTCGAAGAGGCCGGCCGACTGCCGGACCGCGTGGTGCTCGGCAAGATCGCTCGAGTAGCGCACGGGCATCTGCCAGCCGGCGAAATCGGTGAAGCTCGCTCCTGCGGCGCGGTGCACCGCGTCGAGTGGGCTCAGGCGCTCGGTCGACGTGTCGACGGATGCCTCGGGGCTTGCGCTACCGGGTTCGGGGGTCACGAGAGTTCTCCAGACTGGCTGCCGAAACGAACGGCAAATCGCGAATCGCACGGCGTGTGCCGCGTGGGAACTCCCCCTCTGTCATGAGCCTGAGAGTTTCACGCGGGGACGCGCTTTCACCGTGGGCGGGCTGCCGCGGGCGTGCGGCATCCACTTTTCAGAGCGGCCTCGTCATCGCGGTGTGTGACCTGAGAGATTGGCGGGGAGGCTTGCTCCTTCGGTGCCGGCCACTGCTGCGTGAACAGCACGACCGACTCTCCCGCGACGCGTCGATGGCCCGGTATGAGGTTGTACGGCTGATCCTAGCAGCGGCCGGGCTGCGGCATCCGCTGGTCAGTACTGCGCCCTCTGCGCGGCGCATTGCCTGCACTACCGACCAGCAGACGCAGCGGGTCCCGCGGTCTGTGGATGGATTCGCGAGTGGGCGGCGATCACGCGGCAGGCTGAGGCGATGCGCCGCCCCGCCGACCTGCCGCCTGAGCTCGCGCAACGTGCGGCGTTCGCGGTCGGTGACGCACGTGGCGCGGGCGTCGGACGTGGCCGACTGGCGGCGTCCGACCTGGCGATGCCCTTTCGTGGGAGTCGCATGCCTGCCCGCATCGAGCCGTCGATCCACGACTTGGTGCAGGCATATGCGGTTCGAATGCCCGAGCGCCAGTTCTTCAGCCACTCGACGAGCGCGCTGCTGAACGGCGTGCCATTGCCATTGCACTTGGAACTCGACCGGCGGCTGCACGTGTCGGTGCTCCACGGCGCCCCTCGTCCGCGCGTCCGTGGCGTGATCGGGCATGCGCTGGAACGCTCGCGCACCCAGGTGCTCGAATCCGGTCCGATCCGCATGACGGATGCCGCGACGACGTGGTGCCAGCTCGCACCGATGCTCGACCTCGACGACCTCGTCGCCGCCGGCGACTTCATCATCACCGGCCGGATGCCGGTCGGCGGCCGCAACCCCATGGCGAGCGTCGAACGACTCCGTGCCGCGGCCGAGCTGCATCGTGGCAGCGTCGGCGCCGCCCGCCTCCGCGAAGCGCTCGAGCTGATCCGGTACGGACCGTTGTCGCGCCGCGAGTCGCGCCTGCGACTCCGCATGATTCGAGCCGGCCTACCGCAGCCCGCGATCAACTACACGGTGCGCGATGCGCGGCTCCTCGGATGGGAGCCGATGCTCGACCTCGCGTATCCCCGGTTCCGCGTCGGCATCGAGTACGAGGGCGACCACCACCGCGACCCGAAGCAGTTCCGGGTCGACGTGAGCAGGTACGAGCGTCTGTACGACGTCGGGTGGCTCACGGTGCGGGTGACCGCCGACGACCTCCCCGAGCACCGCACCGATGCGGCATCCGACGCCCTGGTCACCCGCATCGATGCGCGCCTTCGCTCGCGAGGCTGGGATGGCTCGCCTGCTGGTCGGTAATGCAGGGAATGCATGACCCGAAGGGCGCTCTACTGACCAGCAGACCGGCGGGCACCAGCAGCCGCGTCATCCGATTGGTGTTCAGGTCATTGTGACTGTAAGCTGATCCCGGCACTTCGAGTCATTCTGACTCTGAGCATCGGAGGTGAGCGGATGTCCCAGCAGTCGAGCGTGAGCGCGCAGGCCCGCCTCGCGGTCTCCACCGTGATCTTCGCGCTCAGTCCCGACACCGGCGCCGCCGCGCCGAGCCTCCGCCTCCCGCTCGTGCGCCGACTCCGTGAGCCGGGCGCCGGCCGGTGGGCGCTGCCCGGCGGCTGGCTGCCGGTCGACGAGGGCCTCGACGAGGCGGCGGCCCGCACCCTGCACGAGACCACCGGCCTCGCCCCGAACTACCTCGAGCAGCTCTACACATTCGGCGCGCCCGACCGCTCCCCCGGCGAACGGGTCGTCTCGGTTGTCTACTTCGCGCTCGTGCACTCCGACGAGGTCGAGCGCGCGGTCTCCGACGAGAACGTGTGCTGGTTCGACGAAGACCACCTGCCCGAGCTCGCGTTCGACCACCGCGACATCATCGACTACGCGCTGCTGCGCCTCCGCACGAAGCTCGAGTACTCGCGCATCGCGCACGAGTTCCTCGGCGAGACGTTCACGATGGCCGAGCTGCGCGGGGTGCACGAGGCGGTGCTGCGCAAGCGCGTCGACCCTGCGAACTTCCGTCGCACGATCGAGGCGTCCGGCACGCTCGTCGACACCGGCGAGCGACTCGCGGGCACCCCGCACCGGCCTCCCGCCCTCTACCGCTTCGACACCTCCGCCGACCCGGTCACCCCCGACCGGATCCTTCCCCTCTCGAGGATGAGCTCATGACGATCGCACCCGCCCCGGCACCCGCCCGCGACACCGCGCGAACGCGCGCCGCGGCATCCGTCGACCGCAGCATCCGCCTCATCACGAGCGGAGCCGCCGCCGGCGAGGCCTGTGCGCCCGAACTCGCGAAGGGCCCGTGGGAGTTCGACGGCGGCCCCGCGAGCTATGGGCCCGGCTCCTCGATGGGCGACGTGATCCCCACGGGCTCACCGCGCCAGGGCGCGCTGCCCGAGGCCTACCGCACGGCGTCGAACGAGGAGCTGCACGAGCGCATCCGCGCGGCGAAGGCGACCCTCGGCGACCATGTCGTGGTGCTCGGGCACTTCTACCAGCGCGACGAGGTCATCGAGCACGCCGACTTCGTGGGCGACTCGTTCCAGCTCGCGAACGCGGCGCTGAGCCGGCCCGACGCCGAGGCCATCGTCTTCTGCGGCGTGCACTTCATGGCCGAGACCGCCGACCTGCTCTCGGCCCCTGAGCAGGCCGTGATCCTGCCCAACCTCGCCGCGGGCTGCTCGATGGCCGACATGGCCGACGAGTCGAGCGTCGAGGAGTGCTGGGAGCAGCTCGAGGAGGTCTACGGCGACCTCGCGGCGGTCGGCGCCGACGGTCGCGTGCCCGTCATCCCGGTCACCTACATGAACTCGTCGGCCGCGCTCAAGGGCTTCGTCGGCCGGCACGGCGGCATCGTGTGTACCTCGTCGAACGCGAAGACCGTGCTCGAGTGGGCCTTCGAGCGCGGGCAGCGTGTGCTGTTCTTCCCCGACCAGCACCTCGGCCGCAATACCGCGAAGGCCATGGGCGTGCCGCTCGAGCAGATGCCGATGTGGAACCCGCGCAAGGCGCTCGGCGGCAGCACCCCCGCTGAGCTCGCCGACGCCCGGGTCATCCTGTGGCACGGCTTCTGCTCGGTGCACAAGCGCTTCACGGTCGACCAGATCGCCGCGGCCCGTGAGACCCACCCGGGCGTCCAGGTCATCGTGCACCCCGAATGCCCCATGCCCGTCGTCGACGCAGCGGATGCCGCCGGATCGACGGACTTCATCGTGAAGGCCATCCAGGCGGCGCCCGCGGGCTCGACGTTTGCGATCGGCACCGAGATCAACCTCGTGCAGCGCCTCGCCGCCGAGTACCCGCAGCACACGATCTTCTGCCTCGACCCCGTGGTCTGCCCGTGCTCGACGATGTACCGCATCCACCCCGGCTATCTCGCGTGGGTGCTGGAAGAGCTCGTCGCCGGCCGCGTCGTCAACCGCATCACGGTGCCCGACACGGTCGCCGACCCCGCCCGCCTCGCCCTCGAGCGGATGCTCGCGGCGAAGCCGCCCGAGGCACCCGTGCCGGCACCCGCGGCAGGAGTCTGACCCATGGCGCACGTGCTCGTCGTCGGGGGCGGCATCGCGGGCCTCTGGACCGCGGTGCGGGCGACGGATGCCGGGCACACCGTCGAGCTCGTCACGAAGGCCGAGCTCGACGAGGGCAACACCCGCTACGCGCAGGGCGGCATCGCCGCGGCGCTCTTCCCCGACGACTCGGCCGCACGCCACGCCGCCGACACGATCGCGGCAGGAGCCGGCCTCGCCGACCCAGGCGCGGTGCGGGTGCTCTGCGACGAGGGGCCGGCGCGCGTGCGCGACCTCATCCGCTTCGGCGTCGCCTTCGACCGCGGCGAATCGGGGCTCGAGCGCGGGCTCGAGGCCGCGCACTCGCGTCCGCGCATCCTGCATGCCGGCGGCGATGCGACCGGTGCGGCGATCCAGGCGGCACTCGTCGCGACCGTGCGGCGGCGCGCCGTGCACATCGACGAGGGTGCGATGCTGGTCGACCTCGTCGTCGAGGGCGGCCGGGTCGCGGGCGCACGCGTGCTCGAGGCATCCGGAGCCATCACCGTGCGCCGTGCCGACGCGGTCGTGCTCGCTACCGGCGGGAGCGGATGCCTCTCCCGGTATACGACGAATCCCGCCGTCGCGACGGGCGACGGCATCGCCGCGGCCTGGCGGGCGGGGGCGCAGCTCGCCGACCTCGAGTTCACGCAGTTCCACCCGACGGCGCTCGCTGCGCCGGGCACGCCGCTCATCTCCGAGGCGGTGCGCGGAGAGGGGGCGGTGCTGCGCGACGCGCACGGACGGCGATTCATGTTCGATGTCGATCCGCGCGGCGAGCTCGCACCCCGCGACGTCGTCGCCCGCGCGGTCTGGCGGCAGGCCATCGCTCAGGGCGGGGCGCCTGTGCTGCTCGACGCGACGGCACTCGGTCGCGAGCACCTCGCCCGCCGGTTCCCGGGGCTCGACGCCGCGTGTCGCGCCGCCGGTTTCGATTGGGCGAACGAGGCGGTGCCCGTGACGCCCGCCGCCCACTACGGCATGGGAGGCGTGGTGACCGACCTCGACGGACGCACGAGCCTTCCGGGCCTGTTCGCCGTCGGCGAGGTCGCCCGCACCGGCGTGCACGGGGCGAACCGCCTCGCGTCGAACTCGCTGCTCGAGGCGGCGGTCTTCGCCGACCGTGCCGCCCGGGCGCTCGGCGTCGCGCCCGCGGCGACCGCCCCGTCTGCCGTGACCACCGCGTCCGCCGCGACGGTCGTCACCACCGTTGTCCTCACCGCACGCGGGCAGCTGGTCGAACGAGCGGCGCTGCAAACCCTCATGTGGCAGCACGTCGGGCTCGAGCGCGACGAGGCGGGGCTCACCGAGGCATCCGCCACGCTCTCGTCCTGGCGCTCGCCGGAGCCACTCGATCGGCGCTCCGCCGAAGACCGCAACCTCCTCGACCTCGCCCGGCTCACCGTCGACGCGGCCCTCGCACGGCGCGAGAGCCTGGGTGCCCACTTCCGCAGCGACGACCCGCTCGCCGCAGCCCGCCATGCCGAGGAGGCAGCCTGATGACCGACGCCCGCGAGATCGACCGCATCGTCGGAGCCGCCCTCGATGAGGATGCGCCGTGGGGGGACCTCACGTCCGAGACGCTCATCCCGGTGCGCGCCGCCGCGACGGCCGAGCTGGTCGCCCGTGAGGGCGGAGTGCTGAGCGGCCTGGAGGTGTTCGCCGCGGCGTTCCGCCTCGTCGACCCTGCCATCTCGATCGAGCGCCTCGCCGGCGACGGCGACCACTTCGTCGCCGGTGACGTGCTCGCACGGGTGAGCGGGCCGGCACGCGGCATCCTGCGCGCCGAACGCGTCGGACTCAACCTCGTGCAGCGGATGTCGGGCATCGCCACCCTCACCGCACGCTACGTGGGCGCGACCGCTGGCACCCCGGCGCGCATCGTCGACACCCGCAAGACCACCCCTGGGCTTCGCAGCCTCGAGCGCCAGGCCGTGCGCGACGGGGGCGGGCGCAACCACCGCCGCTCGCTCTCCGACGCGGTGATGGCGAAGGACAACCACCTCGCGGTGCTCACCGCCGGCGGCCAGGATCTCGCCGAGGCGCTCCGCGCAGCACGCGAGCGGATGCCGCACACGGCGCACCTCGAGGTCGAGGTCGACCGCATCGACCAGATCGAGCCGGTGCTCGCGGGCGGCGCCGACACCGTCATGCTCGACAACTTCTCGGTCGACGAACTGCGTGCCGGCGTCGCCCTCATCGCCGGGCGCGCCATCGTCGAGGCATCGGGGGGCGTCTCGCTCGAGACGGTCGCGGCGATCGCCTCGACGGGCGTCGACGTCATCTCGGTGGGCGCGCTCACGCACTCGGTGCGGTCGCTCGACCTCGGGCTCGACATCGCCGTCGGCACTGGCGCGACGTCGGCGCCCGGCAGGGCGGGGCATCCGTGATCTTCCTCGACCACGCCGCGACGACGCCCGTGCGCCGGGAGGCGCTCGAGGCCATGTGGCCGTTCCTCACGGGGGCGTTCGGCAACCCGTCGAGCCGGCACGGGCTCGGCGACGAGGCCGCCCGCGCACTCGCGGCAGCCCGCGCCGAGGTCGCCGCCGTGGTGGGCTGCCGTCCGGGCGACGTCGTCTTCACGAGCGGCGGCACCGAGGCCGACAACCTCGCCGTGAAGGGACTCGCTCTCGCGAACCCGCGCGGCCGGCACCTCGTGATCTCGCCGATCGAGCACGAGGCGGTGCTCGAGTCCGCCCACCACCTCTCGCGACAGCACGGATTCGAGATCTCGGAGGTCGCCGTCGACGCGGGCGGGGTGGTCGAGGCCGACGCACTCGCCAGGGTCCTCCGGCCGGACACGACCCTCGTCTCGGTGCAGCTCGCGAACAACGAGATCGGCACGGTGCAGCCGGTCGCGGATCTCGCGGCGCTCGCGCACGCACACGGCGCGCTCATGCACAGCGACGCCGTGCAGGCCGCCGGATGGCTCTCGCTCTCGATCGACGAGCTCGGCGTCGACGCGCTCTCGCTCGCAGGGCACAAGGTCGGCGCGCCGAAGGGCACCGGGGCGCTCATCGTGCGCGGACGGCTGCAGCTCGAGCCGGTGCTGCACGGAGGCGGTCAGGAGCGCGGGCGACGCTCGGGCACCGAGAACGTCGCAGGAGCCGTCGCGTTCGCTACGGCGCTCCGGCTCGCCGAGGCGGAGCGGGCGGATGTCGCGCCGCGCGTCGCCGCGCTCGGCGCCGACCTCGCGGCGCGCGTCGTCGACACCGTGCCCGGCGCGCGCCTCACCGGCGACCCCGCACGACGCCTTCCCGGCACGGTCTCGTTCGTGTTCCCCGGCACGAGCGGAGAAGCGGTGCTGCTCGAGCTCGAGCGCGACGGCGTCGTCTGCTCGAGCGGGTCCGCGTGCGCGGCCGGGAGCGACGAGCCGTCGCACGTGCTCACGGCGATCGGCCTGCCGGCCGAGCTCGCGCAGACCGCGGTGCGGTTCACCCTCGGCGGCGAGACGACGGCCGACGAGATCGCGGATGCCGCGGCATCCGTCGCCAGGGCGGTGTCGGCGGTGCGCGATATCGTGGAATCATGAGCGATTCGACACCAACCCCAGCAGACGACGAGCTCGACCGCCGGGTCGAAGAAGAGCTCGCCCCTGAAGAAGAGCTGCTCCGCGAGTGGCTCCCCGAGGCTGAGCCGACCGACGGGCCTGCTCCGGCCCCGTAGAGCACGCCGCGACCCGATCCGCGCCGACGCCACCCCCTGCCGGCGACTGCGCCTTCGAAGCAATTTTCCATGCATTGCGATCCATCTCCGGATCGGGGAATAGTTCGTCTCCCGCCGCCTGTTGACCAAGCTATTCGACGCAAATCCCGGCGCAGCTGTGCGCCGAAATCGATTGGAAGCAATTTCCGTGACCGAACGCGCCGTTCCCGATCTCAACGACTCCGTCGCAGCGCCGGCCTCCGGGCCGCCCCCCGGCGACACCACCATGCACGAGCACTCCGACATCGAGGCGCTGCACGGCGCCCGCAACAACCGGGTGATCTGGCTCCTCCTCGCCTCGTCCTTCGTCGTCATCCTCAACGAGACGATCATGGGCGTGGCGATCCCCCATCTCGTCGTCGACCTCGACATCTCCGTCTCCGCGGCGCAGTGGCTCACCACCGCGTTCATGCTCACCATGGCCGTCGTGATCCCGATCACCGGCTTCCTGCTCCAGCGCTTCGCCACGCGGCCCATCTTCATCGCCGCGATGAGCCTCTTCTCGACCGGCACGCTCATCGCGGCGCTCGCCCCGGGCTTCGAGATGCTCCTGCTCGCCCGCGTGGTGCAGGCGAGCGGCACGGCGATCATGATGCCGTTGCTCATGACGACGCTCATGACCCTCGTCGCGCCGAGCGACCGTGGGCGGCTCATGGGCCGGGTCTCGATCGTCATGTCGGTCGCACCCGCGATCGGCCCGACGATCTCGGGCCTCATCCTGAACTACCTCAGCTGGCGGTTCATGTTCTGGCTCGTGCTGCCGATCGCGCTCACGATGCTCATCATCGGCATCCGCCGCGTCGAGAACGTGAGCGAGCCGCGCGTCATCCCCATCGACGTATTCTCGGTCGTGCTCTCGGCCTTCGGCTTCGGCGGCATCGTCTACGGCCTCAGCCTCATCGGCGGCGAAGCCGGCGGCGGTGGCGCGGGCGCGGCGCCGATGTTCATCGCGTTCGCCGTCGGCGCCATCGGCGTGGGCGCGTTCATCTGGCGACAGCTCGCGCTGCAGTCCTCCGACCGCGCACTCCTCGACCTGCGCACGTTCCGGTCGGGCAACTTCGCGATCTCGGTCGGCCTCATGACGATCATGATGGCCGCGCTCTTCGGCACGATCATCCTGCTGCCGATCTACTTGCAGAACGTGCTGCACCTCGAGCCGATCGCCACGGGGCTCCTGCTGCTGCCCGGCGGTCTCACGATGGGCCTGCTCGGGCCGACGGTCGGCCGCCTGTTCGACCGCTTCGGGCCGACCCCGCTGCTCATCCCCGGTGCCATCGTCGTCAGCGGTGTGCTCTGGTCGCTCACGATGGTGACCGAGCAGACGTCGCCGTGGCTGCTGCTGATCGCGCACGTCGTGCTCTCCGCCGGCCTGGCCCTTCATGTTCACGCCGCTGTTCACCTCAGCGCTCGGCTCCGTCGAGCCGCGCTTCTACTCGCACGGCTCGGCGATCGTCGGCACTGTGCAGCAGGTCGCGGGTGCCGCGGGCACGGCGCTGTTCGTGACGATCATGGCCGCCCAGTCGCTGAGTGTCGCGACCACCACCGGCGCCTCCGCCGAGGTCGCGACAGCGGCCGGCATCAGGGCGGCGTTCCTCGTCGGCGCGATCCTCTCGATCGGCGCGATCGTCGGCGCGTTCTTCGTGCGCAAGCCCGCCGACATGATGGAGGGCCCGCGCTCCGACGCCGCGCTCGAGGCCGCAGCGTCCGAGGTCTGAACCACGCTCGAACACGAAGGGCCCGGCATCGTGCCGGGCCCTTCGTGTGTCTCGGTCGGCCCTGCGGCCGCGTTCGCTCAGCCGCAGTTCGGACGGCAGCTGCGCTGTGAGAGCGCATCGACGAGCACGGTGCTGAGGTCTTCGGGCCTCGACGCGGAGTAGGCCGCACCCTTCGTCGCCTGGGCGATGCGCTGCATCGCCGCGAGGTCGGTGTCGGGCCCGAAGCCGATCATGATGACCGGCACCGGCTTCGTCGGGTCGTCGATCTTGGCGAGCTCGGCGAGCAGCGTGTCGAGGTCGATGCCGTTCTCGTCCTCGTTCTTGCCGTCGGTGATGAGCAGCACCGAGTTGACCTTCTCGGGGTCGTACGTCTCGCGCACCCGCTGCACGGCGGCGAGCGTCGTGTCGTACAGGCCGGTCGCACCGCCGAGGCGGGCGGGCAGCGATTGGATGATGCCTGCGATGCCCTGCATGTGAGCTGCATCGCCGAGCGGCGCGATGGGCGCGAGGTCCTCGTAGTCGAGATCGCCGTTGCGCGCGGTGGAGAACACCCAGACGCCGAGCTCGACCTCGCCCGAGAACTTCTGCATGGCGCCGATCGCGGCCTGCTGGAAGATGTCGATGCGGCGGAGGCCGTTCTCGGCCGGCTCCTCCATGGAGCCCGACACGTCGATGACCGCGAGCATGCGCGAACGCAGGGTCAACACGCCCCAGGCGCGGAGGATCTCGAGCTGGGTGGGACCGTCGAGCGCAGCGGTGGCAGCGGGCGGCGCGGCGCCGACGCCGTCGAGATCGAGCTCGCCGGTGCCGTCGGGAGCCCGGAAGCCCACGCTCGCGAGCGTGGTCGTGGCGTCGCGGACGGCGGCCTCGAACGCGTCGAGCAGCTCGGCCTTCGTCGCGGTGGCCGCTTCGCGGCGGTCGGCCGAGCCCTGGTCGGGCGTGGCATCCGGCCGCAATTGCACCCAGGGATAGTCGAGCAGCACCGTGCCGTCGGCCGGATACGCGGCAACCAGGGGCTCCGCGGGGTCGTCGAGGTTGTAGGCGGCGACCTGCGCCTCGGTCGTCACGACGACCGCCGGCTGCTCGGTCGCGCTGAGCGCGCCGAACGCCGCACCGGTCGATGCGGGGATGGTCTTGCCGAGCTCGATCATGGCCCCCGCGAATTGGCGCGGATCGTCGGGCGAGGAATGCCCGCGCAGTGCCAGCAGTCCGGCGAGGCTGGCAGCGGATGCCTCGGGGTCGGGGAGGATCGTCGGCAACGTGCCGCCGAGCACGCGGCCCCAACTGACCGGTTCGGTAGCCAGCTCGGTGGCCTTCGTCGCGGCAGCGGCGAACACGACGGGCGTGGACGCGATCGACAGCCGGACGTCGACCTCGGGAGCCGGCTGGCCGAGCGAAGCCGCGGTGGCGTTCATTCGGTCGAGCCAGACGCTGGACTCCGGCACCCAGGCATCGGCCTCGGACGCGCCCGACGCGAGGACCGCGGCCGTGTCGGCGGAATCCTGCGCCGTGACCTTCGTATCGACGCAGTTCTCGGAGTCCGCGTCGTAGGCCTTCGCGATGTCGGCGAGTGCGGGCGCAATGGACGTGTCGGCGACGATGTCGAGCCGCTCCGGGTCGGTGCAACCGGCCTCCGCCGCAGCGAAGAGCGGGTTCAGGTAGCCGCCCACCCAGAGGAAGACGCCGGAACCGACGAGGCCGATGACGGCGACGGCGGCGACGATGGACAGGATGAACCTACGGCCCGGCATCTTCACCGGCGCCGCGATACTGTGACGACCCACGGGTACTCCAAGCCGACGTGGCCGTGGCCCGCCGAATCCTTGAACGGGTTCCCCCGTTCAGGGGGAGGGATTTGAATCAGTGTAGGCGACGCGGCCCGATACGCGAATTTCACTCGTTACTTGCCCGGTCCGGCGCGGCTCGCACGCCGGAGCACACGAGGAAGGGGGCCGGGTGCCCCCTGGCACCCAGCCCCTGTATTTCCCCCGTCCTGCGCGGACGCTCCCTCAACCGTCACGCAGGCGCTGCTTCGCTTCGTTGCGACGTTCCACGGATTCGAACCCGGCCTCGGCTCGCCCGTCCTCGGGCCTCGGCTTGGAGCTCCTCCATCTGCTTCGACGTTAGATGCCGCTCAAGAGACGCGACAAGGGGTTGACGAACGAGACACCGCCCGGTAGTCCGGGGAAAGACAGGTGACACGCATGGAACAGTTCCGCAACCGCATCGAGGCCGGACGACGTCTCGCCGTTGCGCTCGAGGGTCATGACCTGCCGCACCCGGTGGTGCTCGGACTCCCCCGCGGCGGTGTGCCCGTGGCCGACCAGGTCGCACGCGCGCTCGACGCCCCGCTCGACGTGCTGGTCGTTCGCAAGCTGGGTCTGCCGGGCCAGCCCGAGGTCGCGATGGGCGCGATCGGCGAACAGGGCGCGCGGGTGGTGAACGAGGACATCGCCGGCCACGCAGCCCCCGCGGATCTCGCTCGCGTCGAGCAGCGCGAGCGAGATGAGCTCACGACCCGGGTTCGCCGGTTCCGAGGTGACCTCCCGCCCCTGGATCTCGCGGGGTGCACTGCGGTGATCGTCGACGACGGCATCGCCACCGGGGCCACCGCACGCGTCGCCTGCCTCGTCGCGCGAGCGCGTGGGGCGACCCGGGTCGTCGTGGCGACCCCGGTGGCCGCGCCAGACAGTCTCGCGTCGATCGCGGCCATGCCCGAGGTCGACGAGGTCGTCTGCCTCTCGACGCCTCGTGGCTTCATGGCCGTCGGAATGCACTACCTCGACTTCGGGCAGACGACGGATGCCGAGGTGCTGGCCCTGCTCGCGGCGTCGCGGGCAGGCGACGGGTGAGCGGTGTGCCGGCCGCGCTCAGGCGCGGCCGATGGCGACCGTTCCGCCGATCTCGTCATCGTGGATGATCCGGGCCTCGAGCCCACCGGCCGCCATGAGCGCGACGGTCGCCGGAGCCTGACGCTCGCTCGTCTCGATCAGGAGCCAGCCCCCAGGTGCGAGCCAATCGCGAGCGGATGCCGCGACGCGCCGGTGCACGTCGAGGCCGTCGATTCCACCGTCGAGGGCAATCGACGCCTCGTGGTCTCGCGCCTCCGGGGGCATCATCGCGATGTCGCCGGTGGGAACGTAGGGCGCGTTGACCGCCAGCACGTCGACGCGACCGCGGAGGTCGCCGGGGAGCGCGTCGAACAGGTCACCCTCCGCCACCCGCGCGCTCAGCGGCCCGAGGTTGCGGCGTGCCGCGCGAACGGCGGCGGGATCGAGGTCGGCGGCGACGAGCTCGATCGGGCCCGCGGCATCCGCGATCGCCGCACCGATCGCACCGGCGCCGCAGCACAGGTCGACGACGACGGGCCGGTGCCCGTCCACGCCCGCCGATCGAGCGAGCCGGGCGGCCTCGGCCGCGAGCAGCTCGGTGCGGCGGCGGGGAACGAAGACGCCCGGTTCGAGCAGGATGCGGCGGCCGGCGAACTCGGCCCAGCCGAGCAGCTGCTCGAGAGGCTCGCCCGCCACGCGGCGCACGACGAGTCGCTCGAGCTCGGCTGCGGCATCCGGCCGGCCGTCGACCGCCGCGAGCAGCAGCGCCGCCTCGTCTTCGGCGAACACGCACCCGGCCGCGCGCAGGCGGCTGACGAGGGCAGAGTCGATCGTGGCGGGCATTCTGGCATCGTATCCGCGTCGCCTCCGGGGCTGGCGGCGTGACGGATGCCAGGCGCGCAGTAGCTCGACCCCGCGCTGCGCGACGTCCTCGGCCGCTGATTCCGCGCGCACGTGCATTCCAGCGCGGATTCGCCTAGAGTGCAGGGCATGACCGCGTCGATCCGCACCTGGTGGCCCGCCTCCTAGGCGGACTCCACGTTTCGACGTACGACCGCCCGAGGGCGGTCGTTTCGTGTTTCTGCGGGATGCTCCGGCCGAAGGCCCGACCGGAGGCTCACATGACCCGCCTGCTGCATTCGCTCCTCGCCGCGACCGACGCGCCGCCGTTCGCGGTGCTCCATCGCGAGCACGACCCCACCGTCGACGTGCTCGTGGGCGAGGTCGTCGACGTCGAACGACTCGCCGACATCCCGCTCGACGGCGCAGAGGTGCTCGCCATCGTGCCGTTCCGCCAGGTGCGCGAACGCGGGTTCGCCGCGCACGACGACGGTGCTCCGCTTCGCTGCCTCGTGGTGCGCGAGCGCGAGTCGGTTCCGGTCGCCGAGGCGATCGAGCTGCTGCCGCGGCATCCGGTCGCCGTGGATCTCGATGTCGACGTGAGCGACGACGACTACGCGGCGATCGTGCGCCGCGTCATCGACGAGGAGATCGGCCGGGGCGAGGGTGCGAACTTCGTCATCCGGCGCGAGTTCACGGGATCGACGGATGCCCCGCCCGCGGCGACCGTGCTGGGGTGGCTGCGTGCGCTCCTCGAGCACGAGGTGGGCGCGTACTGGACTTTCGCGGTGCACACGCCCGGACTCGCGGCGGCGGGAGCGACGCCCGAGCGGCACGTCTCGTCGATCGGCGGCGTCGTGTCGATGAACCCGATCAGCGGCACCTTCCGGCACGGCCCCGGCGGGCACGACGACGACGCGTTCCGCGCCTTCCTCGACGATGTGAAGGAGCGTGAGGAGCTCGTGATGGTCGTCGACGAGGAGCTCAAGATGATGAGCGCCGTCTGCCCCGACGGCGGCGTCATCCGCGGTCCGTTCCTGAAGCGGATGTCTCAGCTCACGCACACCGAGTACGTGCTGGAGGGCCACTCGACCCTCGACCCGCGTGAGGTGCTTCGCCGCACGATGTTCGCTCCGACGGTGACCGGCTCGCCGATGGGCAACGCCTGCAGCGTGATCGCGCGGCACGAGACGACGCCGCGAGGATACTACGCGGGCGTGCTCGCGCGATTCACCCCGACGGCCGCCGGATACGACCTCGACGCCCCGATCCTCATCCGCACGGCCTACCTCGACGGCGATGGCGGTGTGCGCGTGCCGGTCGGGGCGACGCTCGTGCGGCACTCCGATCCGGCGAGCGAGGTCGCCGAGACCCGCGCCAAGGCGGCGGGCGTGCTGACGGCGCTCGGCGCGATCCCGCGGGCGGGATCGCGCGCAACGGTGCCTGACGTGGGGCGGTTCGACGGCGTGCTCGATGCGCGCAACGAGCACCTCGCGGCGTTCTGGCGCATCCCGCAGGCAGCTCGCGCGTCGCGAAGCGCGCGCGCCCTCGTGATCGACGCGGGTGACGACTTCACGACGATGCTCGCGCACCAGCTGCGCTCGCTCGGGGTCGACGCGCACGTGGTGCCGTGGCACGAGGCGTCGGCCGAGGCATCCGAGGACCTCATCGTCTTCGGCCCCGGCCCGGGCGACCCGCGCAACGACGAGGACCCGCGCATCAGGCGCCTTCGCGAGCTCATTGCGGCGCGTCTCGAGTCGGGCCGCCCGATGCTCGCCGTGTGCCTGAGTCACCAGGTCCTCGCCGACCTGGCCGGCCTGCCGCTCGCGCCGTTGGCGACACCCAGGCAGGGCGTGCAGCTGACGATCGACCTGTTCGGCACCGATGCGGCGATCGGCTTCTACAACACCTTCACGGCGCTGGGCCGGAACGCAGCCACCACGCCACGGCTCGGGCTCGAGGTGGCATCGGATGCCGCGACGGGTGTGGTGCATGCGCTGCGCGGACTCTCGGTCGCCTCCGTGCAGGGCCACCTCGAGTCGGTGACCTCGCCCGACGGATTCGCCGCGCTCGAGCGCCTGCTCGACGGCCTGCTCGGAAACGTGCGGATAATCCCGCACTCCGCCGCGTTTGGCAAGGCATTGCGGCCATCCGGCTCGTCAGGCTTGGCTTGACGCGAACCGACCCAGAGGAGGCGGATCATCGTGGAAACCAGCACCATCGTGTGGATCATCGTCGGCATCGTCGTCGTCATCGCGATCATCGCGGTCGTCATGTTCATGAACAGCCGGAAGCGTCGCGAGGCTCACGTCGAGGCCGAGCGCAAGAAGGCGGCCGAGCTGCGAGAAGACGCCCAGCGAACGGATGTCGCGCGCAGCGAACGTGAGGCCGATGCGGCACGCGCCGCGGCGGCCGCGAAGCAGGCCGAAGCCGACGCCCTCAAGGCGCGGCTGGAGTCGGAGCGGCTCGCCCGCGAGAGTGCGGCGCACCAGTCGGATGCGCAGCAGTTGCGCACGGACGTCGATGAGCGCCTGCAGAAGGCCGACTCCGTCGACCCCGACGTCGACACCGATCGAGACGGTCGAAGCGACACGGCTCAGCGTGACGAACGCGACCACGCCGGCGGCCAGCACGTCGCGGACACGACGCAACGTCGCGACACCGACACGGGTCGCCGCATCTGAGCGGACCGGCCGGATCGGTCAATCGGGCGGCGGGACATCGTCCCGCCGCCCGTCGCGTCAGCGGTCGCTGGGATCGAGGCGCGGTGCTGCCTGACGCTCGATGAGCACCCGCACCTCGGCGACGAGCTCGTCGGCCGGGCCGTCGACCGTGAGGCCCGGCGCCACCATCGTGATCGGCAGCGGCGCGACCGCTGACGGCGCGGCTCCCCTGGCGGCGCGCCACTCGGTGATCTGCGCGGCCGAGGCGACGTAGACGATGCGCCCGAGCCCGACCCACGCGTGCGCCGCGGCGCACATCGCGCAGTGCTCACCTGACGTGTAGACGGTCGAGGCGGCGCGCTCGTGGGCCGTCAAGTGCGTGACCGCCCACCGGACGATCTCGAGCTCGGGATGCCTCGTCTCGTCGCCCGTGCTCACCTCGCGGTTGCGATCGGCGAAACGTTGGACGCCGTCGGCGTCGACGAGCACGGACCCGAACGGGCCGTCGCCCCCGTCGGCGGCTTCGCGCGCGAGCTCGACGGCGCGTCGGAGGTGGATGAGGTCGGTCTCGGAGATTCCCATGCCTCGAGTCTGCCCCGACCCGCCGCGACGCGCCCGCGTTCAGCCGAGCGCGATGACCGCGTCGAGTGTCGCGTCGTCGAGCGGGCGATCGGCGAAGACCAGCCGCTCGAGGTGCGTCGTGTCATCCGGGCCGGATGGAGCCGCGCTCGACGCACCGCTCCACGCGAGTTCGAGTCCCAGTCGTTCGAGCACGCGCACCGACGAGGTGTTGTTCGCCAGTACCCGGGCGGTGACGGGCGTCTCGGGGCGGGCGTCGCGCGCGGCCGCGAGGGCGACGGTGGCCGCCTCGGTCGCGAAGCCGTGGCCCCACGCCTCGGGGGCCAAGCGATAGCCGAGGTTCCACGCGTCGAAGCCGAGCATCGCGGCGCCGGCCGAACCGAGGAACGCGCCGGCCGGGAGCCCGTCGACCGGCTCGCGGAGCATGACGGCACAATGCCCGAACCCGTGAGCGCGGTGGCTCAGCATCGACCGTTCGATCGCCCGCGCGGACTCGCCGCGACTCGTGTGTCGGCCGCTCGGCAGGTGAACCCACGTGCGCGGGTCACCATAGACGCGGTGGTAGTCGTCGACGTGGTCGATCGTGAGGGGGCGGAGCAGAAGGCGTTCGGTGCGCAATTCGTCGATCATCGCCGATCAGTATCGCAGCGGCATCCGACACTGCGCGTCACTTGAGCAGCCGGGACAGCACGCGATCGGCGAGCGGCTTTCCGCCGGTCTGGCAGGTGGGGCAGTACTGGAAGGTGGAGTCGGCGAAGATGACCTCGCGCACGGTGTCGCCGCACACCGGGCACGCCTCGCCGGTTCGGCCGTGCACCTGCATGCGGGTGCGCTTGGAGTCTTTGAGCTCGTCGGGCCGCTTGCCGGCCGCGGCGGCGATTGCGTCGTCGAGCGTGTCGCGGAGTGCGTGATAGAGCCGCTCGACGTCGTCGGGCTTCAGCTTCGCGGCGAGCGCGTAGGGCGACATGCGGGCGTTGTGGAGGATCTCGTCGGAGTAGGCGTTGCCCACGCCGGCAAACACCGACTGGTCGCGCAGCAGCCCCTTGATCTGCGTTCGGCGCCGGGCGAGGACGCCCGCGAAGTCGTCGAGCGTGAAGTCGGGCGCCGTGGGATCTGGACCGAGCCTGGCGATGCCGGGCACGTCGGATGGGTCGTGAACGACGTACACGGCGAGGGACTTCTTGGTGCCGGCCTCGGTGAGGTCGAACCCCGCGCCGTCGTCGAGGCGCACGCGAAGGGCGATGGGCGACTTGCCCGGCTTGATGAGCGTCTTCGGCAGCTCGTCGTACCAGCGCAGCCACCCGGCGCGCGCGAGGTGGAACACGAGGTGGGTGCCGCCGGCGTCGAGGTCGACGAACTTGCCGTGCCGTTGGGCCGCGACGATCTCGCGGCCGGCGAGCGTGCTGAGGGGCGGATCGAAGGTCTTCAACGCCGCGATGGCGGACACCGACGCCGACATGATCGCACGGCCCACCGCACGCTCGCGCAGGAATCCGACGAGCGCCTCGACCTCAGGAAGCTCGGGCACTCCCCTATCGTGCCACCGACCGCCGACAGGCGGGGTGATTCGAGGCATCGGGGCCGTTACGATCGATCGGGTGGTCCGGCCCATCCAGCTTCCGCACGACCTCGAGCTCCGACTCGTGCGTGCCGACGACGCGACGCGACTCGCCGACGCATACACCCGCAACCGCGAGTACCTCGCACCGTGGGAACCGCTCCGCCCCGACGCGTTCTTCGAGCCCGAGTGGCACGACGACGAGGTGCGGTTGCAGCTCGGGTCGGCAGCCGAGGGCCGTTCACTCCCCCTCGTGATCACCGACGGCGACCGGATCGTGGGCCGGCTGAACCTCTCGAACATCGTGCGCGGCGCGTCGCAGAGCGCGAGCCTCGGCTACTGGGTCGATCGTCACTACGCCGGGCGAGGGGTCGGCACGGCCGCGGTGCTCGCGGCGATCGACCTCGCTCGCGACGAGCTCACGCTCCACCGGCTCGAAGCCGGCACGCTCGTGCACAATCACCGCTCGCAGCGGGTGCTCGTCAACGCCGGATTCGAGCCCATCGGACTTGCGCCGCGATACCTGCGCATCGCCGGCCAGTGGCAGGACCACCGCCTGTTCCAGCGGCTCCTCGACGACTGAGTCGACGCCGCGCTTTCTCGTGATCGGCTCGAGGCCATACGATCCTGCTGTGGACCCGAACCTCGCGCGGCAAACGCTGCGCATCCTCCCCGACAGCCCCCTCACCGTCGAGCTCGTCGAGCGCGCGTTCGCCGGCGAGTCGTGGGCGCGACACCCTTCGCGATATCAGGATGTCTCGGCACGGCGCCAAGCCGAGGAGTGGGCGCAGACGCTGGTCGTCGCTCGCGACGTTCTGCTCGCCGAGGCGCGAACGTCGACCGCCCCGCACCCGAGCGTCGGGGCATCCGTGCCCGTCAGCACACCGGCGCCCCGCCGCGGCCTCTCGAGCGGCGCGGTCATCGGAATCGTGGCGGGCTCGGTCGCGGTGCTGGCCCTGATCACGGCCGGGGTGTTCGGTGCCACGACGCTTGCGACGAACGCGCTCACGACCGCGACCGAGCGGCTCGAGTCGGCGGCCGAAGAAGCCGCAGCTGGCGCAGAAGACGACACCGAGTTCGCCGATGTCGAGCGGATGCAATCCGGAGAGACGATGTACGCGTTCCCCGCCGCGCTCGAGATGTACAACGACAATCGGCACGGTGCCGATTGCCCGATCGAGTTCGCCGAGGGCTGCTGGCAGGTGGCGCTCTTCACCGAGGCCGACTGCCGCACCATCGAAGTCGAGCTCGGCTTCACCGACGACATCGACGCGTACTTGCCCGAACACCTCGAGACCATCGAGAAGCACGACGTCGTCGGCAATGAGGCGACGGTGGTCGTGTTCGGCAACGACGACTACGGCTACGGCTGGATCAACCAGGTCACCTGCCTCGACACCGCAAGCTGACCGACCAAGGCGACGAGCACCGGCCGGCACGGCCGTGCTTCATTCGAGCGCCGGCCGCCGCTAGGGTCGAGCCATGCGTATCGACGACAGCAGCGGCATCCGTGTGCTCCACCTCGAGGCTGAGGGCGAGCCCATCTCGACACCCGATGACGCATCCGACCTCGTCGGCACGGCCTGGTCGCACAACGCGAGCCTGATCGCCGTCCCGGTCGAACGCCTCGACCCCGAGTTCTTCCGGCTCCGCTCCGGCGTCGCCGGTGAGATCACCCAGAAGCTCGTCAACTACCGCCTGCGCCTCGCGGTGGTCGGCGACATCTCCGAGCACGTCGAGGCGAGCGGCGCGTTGCGCGACTTCGTGTGGGAGTCGAATATGGGCGAGCACGTCTGGTTCGTCGACGACGAGGCCGCGCTCACCGAGAAGCTCGCCAGCCGGGCCGCCCGCCGCGCGGGCTGACGCTGCGCCGCGTCTCGCGCTCAGCGCTCAGTCACCGTCGGCACTCGACACGAGATCGCCGGCCTCTGCGGCGGTCGGCTCCCACTCCTCGACGACCGATGCCGACGTGGAGCCGAGCGCATCGCCGGCACGAAGATTCGCCGCCTCGAGCGCGCGCTCGATCGCGACGTCGGTCGCTGATGGGTCCTGGCTGCCGCGGTCATCGATGGTCATGGTCGCCACCCCTCACTCGAAGACCGGCGACAGGAATCGTCGCTCGGAAGATCAATCCTGCCGGTCACTCGGAGTCGAAGTCCAGCTCCGAGTCCGCGACCGCGATGACCGACCAGGTGCCGCCCTCGGCATCGGTGAATTCGTAGCTCGGAACCACGAGCACGCTGCCATCGGGTTGCCACTGGCTCGCGAGGCCGAGGCGCGCGCTGACGATCTCGACGTGGTTCACCGGCCAGGAGATCGAGCTGCCCTCGGTCGGGGTCGCGGGCGGCTCGGTCGGGGGCACCCACTCCTCGGGGGTCATGAGCTGCTCCTCGCGAAACGCAATCGGCATGTTGGTCAGGTGCGCTCCGAACCGAGGATCGGAGAGGCGCTCGAACGCCTCCTGCTCGCTGACGATGGCGTATTCGCCCAGTTCGACGATGCCGGCGAGCGAACCGTTGGCGCTGAACACTCCCGCCGTCGTGAGTTCCAGCGACCACGCCTGGTCGAGACGCTGCCCGTCGATGACCGGCCACGCCTGGGCGGTTCGCGTCAACGAGCCCGCATATGTCTCCGAGGTGAACTCGAACGCTCCGGGGTCGCGTCCGACCGACACGAGGATCGACCGCAGCGCGCCGATGGCAGCGTCTTCGCTCGGCAGCTCGTCTTGGCTGGGAGCATTCGCCATCGGGTCGCACGGCTCCGTGATGTCGGCGCTCTTGGCACACTGCCATGGATTGATCAGTGGGTCGGAGTAATAGAAGGAGAGGGTGCCATCGAGACCCACGGAGAGGTATGGGGCGGTGCCGTCCTGCGGCCCGACCACCCAGCTGCCGTTCGTCAGTTCGGCTGTGCCGTCGACGCCGAGTGCACCGGCGAGCGCGGCGACGGTGTCGGCGCTCGACGCGGCGCGCGCGTCGAACGCGTATGCGACGGCGGTGCCGTCGTCGGTGGTGAGGCCCGACGCGCTGAAGCTGTTCCGACCGAACCCAGAGGGGTACATCATGTCGGCGGTCGCGAAGCCCGACGCCTTCTGGCTTTCGAGCCCCGAGGCGTCGGTGGCGATGCCCGGCGTCGTGCCCTCCTGCCCTGCACCGGTCTGCAGCGAAATGGGCGGAGCAGCGCCACCGGCCAGATTCGTCGCACCACCGGTCATCGCACCGACGCCGTATCCGAGCGCCCCGACCACGGCGATCGACGCGGCGACCGCGGCGATCGGAAGCCAGCGGGGGCGCCGGCGGGTGCGCTCGGAGGTCAGGTCGGACACCGGTGCCGGTGCCGACTCGGCAGCCGGCTCGGCGACCGCTCGAGCGACGACCTCGTCGGCGAACCCCTCGCGAGGTTCGACATCCCTCGCAGGGTCGGCAGCGCGCAGTCGCGCGACCGGGTCGAGCTCGTTGTCGTCGTTCATGTCGATCACCCTCCGTGAGTGCGGTTCACCTACGCATATGTGCGGCGCAGCCCGAACCTTGCACGAGGGTCAGAACGACATCCGCTCGCCCCATGCCTCTCGCAGTCGCTTGCGGGCCCGCGAGAGCGCAGCGTCGGCACCAGACCGGGAGATGCCGAGCACCTCGGCGAGCTCTTCACCGTCGAGACCCTCCCACGCGTGCAGGAGCAGGATCTGCCGATCGCGCTCCCCCACGGTCGCGAGTGCACCGCGGAGCTCGGCGTCGAACAGCGCGCTCAACTCGGGGTCGTCGCTGACGCGCACCGCGCCCGACTCGGGCACCGCATCGACCGGCAGGTCGACCTGTTTGCGGCGGTGGTTGGCGAGCGTGAATCCCGCAGTTCGGTAGAGCCACGGCAGCACGGCCTCGCGGGGCACGTCGTCGTGGCGGCGCCAAGCTGTGGCGAGGACCTCAGCGGCGAGGTCCTCGGCATCCTGGCGCGGTCCGCGACGGGCGAAGTAGCGAACAAGAGCCGTCGAATGCTCGCGGACGATCTCGGTGAACCAGGCCACGTCGGCGCTCGTCGCGGGCGAACCGGTGCTCTCGGGCATCGCCACCCCTCCGGCTCCGTCGGCGATTGCTGCGCTGCTGGCGTTCGTCACGACATGAATGTGTCACAACTGCCGCGAGTCTTGCACGGGATGTCGCGAATCCTCGTGAACCTGCGCAGGTCGCACCGCGTCCGCGTCGTTCGATCAGGCGAACATCGGCGTGAGGAAGCGTCGCTCGTAGCGGCGGAAGCAGCGGGTCTCCGCTCCGAACCGGTTCGCCTCGAGGCATTCGGGGTCGGTGCTCGCGGCGGTGCGGTACTGCTCGTACTCCGCGAGCGAGGGGAATGTGAAGAGCGCGAAGGCCTCATCACTGTCGCCCTCGCTCGGCAGGAAGTAGCCGTGGTGGATGCCACCGAGGCGGTTCACGAGGTGGATCCACCGTCGCCCGTACTCCTCGAAGTCGGCGAGCTTGTGGGGGTCGATCTCGTAGCGCAGGTGGATGGTGATCATGCATCCACCCTCGCATCGACCCCCGGACGGCCGGCTATGAATGCCTGCCAATCCTGCTGCTCCGACCGCCGAACTCACGACTGACGTAGCCTGAGGAACGGCCGCGATTCGCGCGGGCCGACGAAAGGCTCTCCCCGTGAACATCACCCTGCTTCGACGGTTCGTCGCAGTCGCTGAGGAGCTGCACTTTCCGCGTGCCGCAGACACCCTCGGCATCCCGCTCGCTTCGCTCTACTCGTCGATCGAGAAACTCGAGACCGAGGTCGGGCATCCGCTCTTCACCCGGAGTCGTGGTGAAACCCAGCTGACCAAGGTCGGAATCCTCTTCCTCGAAGAGGCCAAACAAGAGATCGCCGCGGCGCCCGCTCCCGCCGAGAAATCCGTGGCCAACGCCGGCGGCAAGGCGAAGGCCTCGAAGGGCAAGGGCCGCGCCCCCATCGTGAAGGGGAAGCCGAAGCCCTACAAGAATCGGCAGGGGCGCTGACCCTCCTCAGTGATTCACGGTCGGACCACCATTGTGGCGTACGGGATTCGCTTCGCCCGGTGGCGGCTCGGGTCACCCCAGCGTGATCTCGACGAGGCCGTCGTCGACGTAGCCGAGCCGCACCCGCACCCCCTCGAGAGTGAACTCGTCAGAAGCCGTCTCCACCGGGTCGCCCAGGACCGCCCGCGCTTGCTCCCGACCGCTGCCCGCGGTCAGTCCGGCGATGAGCGCGGCGGGGCGCGGATATGCACCGTCTCCGACGAGGCGGAACGTCATGACCGAAACACCGTCAGGACCGCCAGCGATCAGGGCCTCGCCGCCGGCGAGGCTCCGCGAGATTCCGGCCCGCTCGCCATCCGCCGGCTCGCCTATCGCATCGATGTGCCACCAGACCTCGCCGGCGGTCCGCGGCGGGATCATGCGGGTGCGGCACGCCCACCACAGCTCCGGCTTCCACGACCCACCGGCCGGGTGGAACAGGAGCAGGTCCTCATGCCGGCCTCGCCAGCAGTCCTCCATGAATTGCCGGTCCACCGCCCCGTCGACGAGCGCCGCGGTGTACTGCTCGTCAGTCAGCGCGAACAACGCGTCGGCCGAACCATGGCCGACCTGCTGGTCGATACCGATCCATGCCCGACCGGTCGAGAGCTCGACGCCCATGCTCGGGCTCCGGGTGACCTGCACGAACCGCCTCGTGACAGGGCGCGTGACTTCACGCTTCCGGGCCATCAGAGGTTCACCGAGCCCCAGCCGTCGGCGATCTCGATCACGTGTTCAGACGTCACCAGACGAGTGTATGGCCCGGGCCCCGGGTTCGGACCGGCCGACGGACGCGGGCAGCGGGCAGCGGGCAGCGGGCAGCAGCGGGCAGCGGCAAGAGCGCTACACGTTGAAGCGGAACTCGACCACGTCGCCGTCCATCAGCGAACCGTCTCCCACCAACCGGCTACCTTGTCCACCAGTTCCGTTGTGACAAGCCGGGTTGGCACTCCGAAGTGCTCGTCGAGTTCGTGCCTTAGGAACTGAGCGACTTCGGCCTTGCTATCGCCCCGGAGCAACCTGCTCAGTAGAGGGTCGCGGATGCAGTCGTACTCGTCCTGAGGAAGCCACTCCTCGTCGCCCGGTCCAGCCGGTACGTAGACCCCCAGTGGGTCCCACTCGTTCAGAAGAACCCGCAGCTCGCGCTGCGCCGAAAGCGCCCACGCTCTGTCGTGCTCGACCATCACCCACCCCTCATGCCTAACTGTGTGACGGAACTCCACCACGTCGCCGTCAGTCTTCTGGGCCGCGGACAGCGTCTCTGGCAGCTTGGAGTAGCCGATCGTAGTCAGTGCGGAACGGCGCAACCAGTTCTTTCTCCAACTGCCCCTCAACGCTCCAAAGCACCAGCTGTTCTGCTTTGTCCACGAAGGTCGATTCCAGCGCATCCTCGTCCTCGGCTCGGGCGAGCCATTCGAAAAGCACCAGAGCCTCTTCGGAACTGAGTTCGAGCGTGAAGTGCTCGCGCCGCTCGACTTCCGACACGGAAGGTTGCTCTGCCACCACAGCACGCTCCAATCGGACCAGACTTACGAACGCTGATCACGTTATGTTAAAGCGGAACTCCACCACGTCGCCGTCTTGCATGACGTAGTCCTTGCCCTCCATGCGGGCCTTGCCCTTGGCGCGAGCCTCGGCGACCGAGCCCGTCTCGACGAGATCGGCGAAGGAGATGACCTCGGCCTTGATGAAGCCGCGCTCGAAGTCGGTGTGGATGACGCCGGCCGCCTGCGGCGCCTTGGCGCCCTTCGGGATCGTCCACGCGCGCGACTCCTTGGGGCCGGCGGTGAGGTAGGTCTGCAGGCCGAGCGTGTCGAAGCCGATGCGGGCGAGCTGGTTGAGGCCCGACTCCTCCTGGCCGGTCGAGGCGAGCAGCTCTGCGGCATCGGCCGGGTCGAGGTCGATGAGCTCCGACTCGATCTTCGCGTCGAGGAAGACCGCCTCGGCGGGCGCGACGAGTGCTGCGAGCTCGGCCTTGCGCGCGGCATCCGTCAGCACGGCCTCGTCGACGTTGAAGACGTAGATGAAGGGCTTCGCGGTGAGCAGCCCGAGCTCCTTGATGGGCTCGAGGTCGACGGATGCCGCAGAGAGGGGTGTGCCCTTCTGCAGCAGTTCGAGCGCCTCCTTGGCAGCGACGAGCACCGACGGGTCGAGCTTCTTGCCCTTGATCTCCTTCTCGTAGCGCGGGATGGCGCGCTCGAGGGTCTCGAGGTCGGCGAGGATCAGCTCGGTGTTGATCGTCTCCATGTCGGCCTTGGGGTCGACGGTGCCCTCGACGTGCACGACGTCGTCGTCGTCGAAGCCGCGCACGACCTGCGCGATCGCGTCGGCTTCGCGGATGTTCGCGAGGAACTTGTTGCCGAGGCCCTCACCCTCCGAGGCGCCGCGCACGATGCCGGCGATGTCGACGAACGCGACGGCCGCGGGCAGGATGCGCTCGGAACTGAAGATGCCGGCGAGCGTCTCGAGCCGGGGGTCGGGCAGGTTCACCACGCCGATGTTCGGTTCGATCGTCGCGAAGGGGTAGTTCGCGGCGAGCACCTGGTTCTTGGTGAGCGCGTTGAACAGGGTGGACTTGCCGACGTTGGGCAGGCCGACGATGCCGATAGTGAGAGCCACGGGGGTCTATCGTACCGGCAGCCGTCGTGCGCGGACTCGCGCGGGTTCAGTCGAGCCGCGCGCGGAAGCAGCGCGTCAGGTACGGCACGTCGAGCTCCTCTGCCCCGGCGATCTCGGGATGCGTCGTGAGCAGGGTCTCGAGGGCGGCGATCGTGGCCCGTTGCTCGGCCTCGGTCGATGTGATGAAGTAGCTGCGCGAGCGCACGAGGTCGAGGAATCGCACCCGCGACATCCGCTCGGTCCACTCCACGGTGTGCTCCTCGACGGCGCCGAACGGCGGCCCGATCTGCACGTAGCTCTCGAAGGTGGCGCTCGCGTCGTGGCGCTCGTGCATGATGTCGCCGGCTTCACGGAGCCACTCGGCGCGCGTGTCCCGGCTGTTCCACACCAGGCCGAGGATGCCTCGCGGCCGGAGCACCCGGGCGATCTCGGGGATCGCGCGGTCGGGCTGGAACCAGTGCCACGCCTGGCCTGCGACGACGGCGTCGACCGCGCGGTCCTCGATGGGGATGTCCTCCGCGATGCCCAGGATGCGAGGCACGCCGGGCACGGCGACCTCGAGCTCCTCGAGCATCTCCTCCACCGGGTCGACCGCGATGACCTCGCGATCGAGCGCGACGAGCGCGGCCGTGAGCTTGCCCGTGCCGGCTCCGAGGTCGAGCACGCGGACCGCGTCGCCGATGAGCCACTCGACGGCCGCGACCGGGTAGCCGGGCCGGGCCTCGTGGTAGACGGATGCCGCCGCGCCGAACGAGCGCGCGCTGGTCATCGTCGCCGGGTCGCCCGGGTCGACGACGAGCCCCGTCTCGGCGGGAACCTCGTTGGCGGATGCCTCGTTCATGCCGTGATCGCCATGCGTTCGATGTGCCGGCCATCGGCATCGAGCCGGAAGGTGAACGTCGAGGGCCCGTTGAAGCCCTCGCCGCCGACGTCGGCCGTCACGATGACGTCGTCGCCGATCACGCGGGACTCGGTGACCTCGAACGTCTGGTGCACCCCGATCGACTCCTCGCGGCTCCACCGCGCGATCTCGTCGCGCCCGCGGAACTCACGCCCCCAGTCGTCGAGCACGCCGTCGTCGGCGAACGCGGCGGTGAATCGCTCGAGATCGCCGGCGTTCGTCGCGTCGAACGCCTCGCGCACGGGCATCGGAAGCTCGATCATCAGGTCTCCTCCGCTCGGCGGGCGCGAGGTGGAGAGCGCCACGGTGCAATTCCACGCCCTGCACGCGGCATCCGTCAACCGTCGAGGGCCGATCGCCGACCCGCCCGGCGCCCGCCGCGACCGTGTCGCACGTGCGTGCGAGGATGCTCGCGTGCCAGTGGACTTCACCGCGATCGACTTCGAAACCGCCAACTCGTCACCGGCATCCGCATGCTCCATCGGCCTGGTGAAGGTTCGAGACGGCCGGGTCGTCGATCGGGTGCATCACTACATCCGCCCGCCCTTCCCGCACGACGAGTTCTCCGAGTGGAACGTGCGCATCCACGGCATCACGCGCGAGATGGTGACGGATGCCGCAGGCTGGGCCGTGCACCTGCCGACGCTGCGCGAGTTCGCCGGCGACGACCTGCTCGTGGCCCACAACGCCGGGTTCGACGTGGGCGTCATCGCCAAGACCTCCGAAGCCGTGGGCCTCGCGGTGCCCGACTTCCAGTACCTCTGCAGCCTGCAGGTCGCCCGCCGCACCTACCACCTCGACTCCTATCGGCTGCCGGTGGCGGCGATGGCTGCGGGCTTCGAAGGCTTCTCGCACCACGACGCACTGGCCGACGCCGAGGCGTGCGCGGCGATCATCGTGCACGCGGCCCGCCGCCACGAGGCCGACGACCTCGAGCGACTCGCCCACATCACCCGCGTCAAGATCGGTGCGATCGGCCCGGCGGCCACCCGCGACCGCGGCGCGGTGCACGGGCCGATGGCCTTGCAGTAACGGCCGCATCGCACGCCGATCCCCCGATCGGTCTCGCGCCCAGCCGCGGCGGGTGCCCGGCGATGTCGTGGGCGCCTGCGACACTGGCGGCATGGACATCCTCGCTCTCGTTCTCGGCCTCGTCGTCGGCGCCGTGCTCGGCGCACTCGCGGTCGCGCTCCTCCTGCAGCGCCGCGCCGCCACTGCGCCCGTCGGCGAAGACCCGGCGCTGATCGAGGCGCGCCACCAGGCGCAGCTCGCCGAGGTGCGTGCCGGCGAAGAGGCGGCGAAGTCGCTCCTCCGCGAAGAGCTCGCGGCCATGCAGGCCCGGGCCGAGGCACTGCGCGACCAGATCTCGCTCGCTCAGCAGCAGCAGCGCGAGCTCGTCGAGCAGCACCGCGCAGAGCAGCAGGCTCGTGAGGCTCGTGAGCAGGCTGAGAGCCGGGTGCTGCAGGCCCTCGCGCCGGTCAAGCAGTCGCTGAGCGAGATGCAGTCGAAGGTCACCGAGCTCGAGTCGCAGCGCAACCTCCAGCACGGTGAGCTCACCCAGCAACTGAAGTCCGCCGCCGAGTCCGAAGAGCGGCTGCGCTCCACCGCCGAGTCGCTCGCCTCGGCCCTGCGCTCCAACAGCACCCGCGGCGTCTGGGGCGAGACCCAGCTCCGCAGCGTCGTCGAGGCGGCCGGGCTCATCGAACGCGTCGACTTCGACGTGCAGGCGAGCATCTCGAGCGACTCCGGCCACGGGCGTCCCGACATGGTCGTGCGGCTGCCCGGCGGCAAGTCGATCGCCGTCGATGCGAAGGTGCCGTTCAACGCCTATCTCGAGGCGAGCCAGATTCCCGCGACTGCGAGCGGAGCCGAAGGCGCACGGCGCACCGACTTCCTGAAGCAGCACGTCGCGGCGGTGCGCGCGCACATCACCGCGCTCGGCTCGAAGGGCTACTGGAACGGGCTCGACGCCTCCCCCGAGCTCGTCATCGCGTTCATCCCGAGCGAGTCGCTCGTCTCCGCCGCCCTCGAGGCCGATCCCAGCATCATGGAGTTCGCATTTTCCAAGCGAGTGGCGCTCGCCTCACCGGTGACGCTGTGGTCGGTGCTGAAGACGGTCGCCTTCTCGTGGCAGCAAGACGTGCTCACGAACGAGGCGAAGACCCTCTTCGACCTCAGCCGCGAGCTGTACTCCCGCCTTGCCACGACGGCGAGCCACATCGAGAAGCTCGGCCGCACCATCGAGCGCAGCGTGAAGGATTACAACGCCTTCGTCGGTTCTCTCGAGCGCCAGGTACTGCCGACGGCCCGCAAGCTCGGTGCACTCGACGAATCGAAGATCCTCGCCCCCCTCCAGGGCATCGAAGAGGCGCCGCGCGAACTCACGGCCTTCGAACTGGTGGCCGGCGGCGGTGCCGATCTCGACCCCGACCTGCGCCGGCAGCTGCAGACACCCGACGCCCGCGACTGACGCGCCGCCTCACGTGACGAGCACGCTCACCACGTTGCCGGCCGGGTCGCGGAACCACGCGATGTCCGGCCCCTCGCCGCTGGCGGAGCCTCTGACAATTCCGCGCTCGTCGGTGCCGAAGTCGTCTGGCGCGGTGTAGATCTTCGTTTCGATGCCCGACGCATTGAGTTCATCGACCGCTCGGTCGATGTCGTCGACCACGAGGTTCAGGATCGTGAAGCTCGCCGGCTCGTGATTCGACTTCGGGTAGACGAACACCGCCTGACCCGACGGCAACGAGATCTGCAGATCGCCCATTTCGCCATCCGCGACCGACAACCCCAGCCTGGTGCCGTAAAACTCCCGTGCCGCATTGATGTCGTTGACGCTGAAGCCGGGGAATGCATCTCGGATCGTGACCATTTCGGCCCCCTTTCGCACGATGTGTCCGCCCAGACTTGCACGAGTCGACCTCGACGTCGACCCTCGGGGCGCAACACGTCGGCGCAGGCTATCCGGGTTCGGGATCCGTGCGCGGCCGAAGCTCGCGCCGAGGGTGCGGCTCGTCGACCGGTGGCTCGAGGCGTGCGGAGGCCTCGCCACCCGTCACGGGCTCGGAGTCGACCATGCCGTCGAGCGGATGTGCCAGCTCGTCTTTGCCGAGCCGTGCGAACGCAAGCGTCGCGATCGCGAGCACGGGGCCCACGAGTCCGGCGATGAGGAACGCAGGCGCGAGTCCGATCGACTCGCCCACCGGGCCGGCGACGGCCATCGAAATCGGCATCAGCGCGAGCGAGACGAAGAAGTCGAGGCTCGACACCCGGCCGAGCATGGAAGGCGGCACGCGGCGCTGGAGCAGCGTGCCCCACACGACGGAGGCGCCCGAGAAGAGCAGGCCGCAGATGAACAGCGCCACGACCATCACCCAGAGCCACGACGTGAGCCCGATCACCGCGAGCGGGAGCCCGCCGAATCCCCACGCGAGGATCATCAGGGTGAGGTAACGCCGTGGCAGCCGCATGGATGCGACCGCGATCGAGCCGATGGCACCGCCGACCCCGAAGGCGGCGAGCGCGAGGGCGAACGCGCCGGCGCCCCCGCCGGTCTGGTCTTTCACCGCGAACGGAAGCAGCACCTCGATCGGGCCCATGAGGACGAACACGAGGAGGATCGAGAACACGAGCGTCGCGAACAGCCATCGGGTGCGCAACAGGTAGGCGAACCCGTCGCGAAGGTCGATGAACGTCTGCCGCACCGGGTGGCTCACGACCTCGTCGGGATCGCGGCGCACCGGAGTGGTGCGCATCGCGGCGAGCACGACCACCGCGACGACCTGCAGCACGGCCACGACGAAGAAGGCCAGCCACGGCCCCTGCACGGCGATGAGCAGGCTCGCGAGGGCAGGTCCGGCGGCATTCATGGCCGCAGGGCGCAGCACGCCCTCGACGCCGTTTGCCGCGAGCAATTGCGACTCGGGGAGGATGGAAGGCAGCCATGCCGAGTACGCGGGATAGAAGAAGCCGTCGGCAAGGCCGAGCACGAACGAGATGACCGCGAGGTGCCACACCTCGACGATGCCGGTGACCGCGAGGAACCCCGCGATCGCGAAGCCCGTGCCGCGCACGATCTCGACCACGAGCAGGATGCGCCGCTGCGGGATGCGGTCGGCCGCGACACCGCCGAACAGCACCGCGAGCACGAGCCCGAGGCTCGAGCCGACGGCGACGAACGAGAGGTCGATCGGGGTGCCCCCGAGTTGCACGACCTGCCAGACCGCGGCGACGATCCACGCGCCGGCGCTCAGGAGCGACGCCGCGAGGGCGATGGTGAGGAGTCGGTACTGGCCCGAGGAGAACGGACGCAGCGCGCGCGGCAGCCGGGTGGCGTCGGTCATCCGGTCATTCTTGCGGGTGCCGCCGACATCCACACGCGGTAATCGGTCAGCGGTCGGCTGGGTCGAGCCACTTCTCGGCGAGGTGGTCGGCCACGACGCGGCGGATCGTCCCCGAGGTGCCGCGGAGCACGATGCTCTCGGTGCGGATGATCGGCCCCTTGCGGCGAACGCCGTCGACGAGCTCGCCGTCGGTCACGCCCGTCGCGACGAAGAAGGTGTTGTCGCTGCGCACGAGCTCTCCGAGCTCGTAGACGCGGTCGCAGTCGAGCCCGGCGGCCTCGCCGCGCGCGCGCTCCGCGTCGTCCTTCGGCGCGAGCCGTCCCTGCATGAAGCCGCCCAGCGCCTTGATGGCGCACGCGGTGGTGATGCCCTCGGGGCTGCCGCCGATGCCGACGCACATGTCGATGCGCGACTCGTAGCGCGCCGCGTTGATGCCGCCGGCCACGTCGCCGTCGCTGATCAGGCGGGTGCCGGCGCCCGCTTCCCGGATGTCGGCGATGAGCTGCTCGTGCCGCGGGCGATTCAGCACCGCGACGCGCATCTCGCCGATCGGCTTGTTCTTCGCGGCGGCGAGCGCGCGCAGGTTCTCGCCGATGGGCTTGCGGATGTCGACGACGCCGATACCGGCGGCATCCGTGACGATCTTGTCCATGTAGAAGACGGATGACGCGTCGAGCATGGTGCCCCGGTCCGCCACCGCGATGACCGAGAGCGCATTCTGGCGCCCGGCGGCGGTGAGCGACGTACCGTCGATCGGGTCGACGGCGATGTCGCAGGCGGGCCCCCGGCCGTTGCCGACCCGCTCGCCGTTGAAGAGCATCGGGGCGGCATCCTTCTCACCCTCGCCGATGACCACGACGCCGTCGAAGTTCACCGTGCCGAGGAACGCGCGCATCGCGTCGACGGCGGCGCCGTCGGCGCCGAGCTTGTCGCCACGGCCGATCCACGGGTACGAGCGGATCGCGGCCGCCTCGGTCGCCCGCACGAGCTCGAGGGCGATGTTGCGGTCGGGGTGCAGGAACAGGGTTGCCGTATCGGTGCTCACCATCGAGGGTCCTCCCGGACGCTGTGTCGGGTTCCGACGCTCGGAACCGTCGGCGAGCGCGCGGCCCGCCCCTCCAGCCTAGGCATCCGGCCCCTGCGCGACGTGAAGTTCGAACGTTCCGAGCCGGAAAGATCCCCGGATCTTAACGTTCCGGCAAGGTCGCGTTCGTCTCCGTCGCCGCGTCGCCGTGACCTGCGGCCACCTGCACGAGCGCGGTCGGCACGGGTCCCAGCGCGCACGCGGTCACGGCGGCGATCGCGACGAACGCCGGTGAGGAGCAGAGCTCGTCTAGCGTCCGGACCCGATCGGCGTCGAGCCCCGCACGTCGAACGCGCTCGGCTTCACCGGCCGACTGTGGCGCCGCCCGGGCCTGCATGAACCCGTCGTGCGCGCGCACGATCGCCGCCTCGATGACGCCCTCGGGCGCGCCGCCGATGCCGAGCAGCAGGTCGAGCGATCCGGTGGATGCCACGGCGTGCACCACGCGCTCGATGTCGCCGTGCTCGAACGCATGCACGCGAGCCCCTGCCTGTTCGACGGCGGCGGCCGTTGCGGCATTGCGCGGCCGGGACTGCACGGCGACCCGGAGGTCCGTGACGCGGCATCCCCGCGCGGCGGCGAGGAGCGCGAGGTTCTCTTCGACCGGGAGCGTGAGGTCGAGACCGGCACCCGCGCCGGCGTGCACGAGCTTGTCGAGGTAGTGCGCCGGGCCGAGGTCGAGGAAGGCGCCGCGCGGCGCGGCCGCGAGGATCGCCATCGATCCCGGAAGGCCCGCCGCCGCGAGCCTCGTGCCGTCGACCGGGTCGACGGCGACGTCGACGGCTGGCCCGGATCCCGTGCCGAACCGCTCGCCCGGGTGCAGCATCGGAGCGTCGTCCTTCTCGCCCTCGCCGGCGACGATCCGGCCGTCGGCGGCCACGGTCGCGAGGGCCGCGCGAAGGGCATCCACCGCGGCGGCGTCGACCGCGTCGGAATCGCCGCAGCCGACGAGCGGCCGGGCGGCGTCGGCCGCCGCCGTGACCGCCGCGATGAGCTCCGCGCGTAGCGAGCGGGGAATCATCGTGGCCGCGGCATCCGTCGAGGTCGGCTGCCCGCCTGGTGCGCTGTGCATCCCGCCATCCTCGCGCACCGCGGATGCCCGCGGCATCCGTCACACCTGAGCCGTGCTCGGCAAGTCGATAGACTCGACCCAACCCACCTGTCGTCCGAAGGAGCCTTCATGCCCATCGCAACACCCGAGCAGTACGCCGAGATGCTCGACACCGCCAAGGCCAAGGGCTTCGCCTTCCCGGCCTTCAACGTCTCGTCCTCGCAGACCCTCAACGCGGTGCTGCAGGGCCTGGCCGAAGCGGGTTCCGATGGCATCATCCAGGTCACCACCGGTGGCGCCGACTACTTCGCCGGCCACACCGTCAAGGCCCGCGCGACCGGGGCACTCGCGTTCGCGCGCTTCGCGCACGAGGTCGCCAAGAACTACCCGATCACCGTGGCGCTCCACACCGACCACTGCCCGAAGCCCGCCCTCGCCGACTTCGTGTTCCCCCTCATCGAGGCCTCCGAGGCCGAGGTGAAGGCCGGCCGCAACCCGATCTTCCAGTCGCACATGTGGGACGGCTCGGCCGTGCCGCTCGGCGAGAACCTCGAGATCGCGAAGGAGATCCTCCCCCGCATGAAGGCGATCAACGCCATCCTCGAGGTCGAGATCGGCGTCGTCGGTGGAGAAGAAGACGGCGTGAGCCACGACATCAACGACAGCCTCTACACGACGCTCGACGACGCGATCGCCACCGTCGAGGCCCTCGGCCTCGGTGAGCAGGGCCGCTACATGGCCGCCCTCACCTTCGGCAACGTGCACGGCGTGTACGCGCCCGGCAACGTGAAGCTGCGCCCCGAGCTCCTGAAGCAGATCCAAGACGGTCTCGCCGCCAAGTACGGCAACGGCCCGAAGCCCCTCGACCTCGTCTTCCACGGCGGCTCGGGCTCGACCGACGCCGAGATCGCCGAGGCCGTCGCCAACGGCGTCGTGAAGATGAACATCGACACCGACACGCAGTACGCGTTCACGCGCTCCATCGCCGGCTACATGTTCTCGAACTACGACGGCGTGCTGAAGGTCGACGGTGGCGTCGGCAACAAGAAGCAGTACGACCCGCGCGCGTGGGGCAAGGTCGCCGAGTCCGCGATGGCCGCCCGCGTCGGCGAGTCGACGCGCCAGCTCGGTTCCGCCGGCCAGTCGATCACGGCATAGGGCCCCGGATGTCGCAGCACGGTGCCGCCCGCCCGTCCGACGAGTCGGACGGCGGCGGTGCCGCGCGCGGCGACGTGCCGGCCGCCCCGGCCGTTCCGCCCGTTCCCCGCGACGAGCGCCCCCGCCCGCAGTTCGGCGAGTACGCGCCCGAGGGCTGGACGTGGAAGCCCCCCGCCGAAGACCACATCTCCGACCCTGCGCCGCAGATGGTCACGCCTCCGGCCGCGGCAACCACTCGCTCGGCTCGCGCAGCCTCGGTCGAGGGCCGCCGCGAGCGCCCCACCGATCGGCTGATCACGATCATGCTGCTCGTGCTCGGCGTGTTCGGCACGTGGATCTCGATCAGCACGCTGCAGTCGCTGCCCGACGTGCTTCCCGACGCCATCAGCCGGGCCGCCGAGATGCTCGGCACGGGCGGCACGCCCCTCGACTACGTTCCCGGGCCCGAAGTGCCCGCGATCCTCCTCGCCGGCTCCATCTTCCAGGGGGTGCTGTGGCTGCTCACCGCATGGTGGTCGATCTCGCGGATTCGCGCACGGCGCCTCGCGTTCTGGGTGCCGCTCGTCGGCGGCGCGGTTTCGTTCATCGCGTTGTACGGCGCGATGACGATCGTGATCCTCAGCGACCCGGCGCTCGCCGCGAGCCTGACGCCGGCCTGAGGCCCGCGCGCCTCGGGCGCCGCGTATCGGGAGGTCGCGTGACGCCGGGTTCGCGTCAGCGTGAGACGCGGCCGCCGAGCGCCCGCGCGTCGCGGTTGCCGGCGAGGTCCTTGCGCAGTTCCTTCGGGAGCGAGAACATCAGGTCTTCCTCAGCCGTCTTCACCTCGGCGACGTCGCCATAGCCGGCGTCGGCGAGCGCGGCGAGCAGCTCTTGGACGAGCTCTTCGGGCACGGATGCCCCGCTCGTCACGCCGACCGTCTCGACCCCGTCGAGCCACTCCTGCTTGACCTCGCTCGCGTAGTCGACGCGGTAGGCGGCCTTCGCGCCGTACTCGAGGGCGGACCTCGACGAGGCGCACGCTGTTGGAGCTGTTGGCCGAGCCGACGACGATCACGAGGTCGGCGTCTTGGGCGACCTTCTTGATGGCGACCTGGCGGTTCTGGGTGGCGTAGCAGATGTCGTCGCTCGGCGGGTCTTGCAGGTTCGGGAACCGCTCGCGGAGCCGACGCACCGTCTCCATCGTCTCGTCGACCGAGAGCGTGGTCTGCGAGAGCCACACGACCTTGTCGGGGTCGCGCACCTCGATGTTCGCCACCTCATCGGGGCTGCCGACGAGGGTGACGTGATCGGGCGCCTCCCCGGCGGTGCCCTCGACCTCTTCATGGCCCTCATGGCCGATGAGCAGGATCTCGAAGTCGTCGCGGGCGAAGCGCACCGCCTCGCGGTGCACCTTGGTGACGAGCGGGCAGGTCGCGTCGATGGCATGCAGCCCGCGGTCGGCGGCGGCGTTCACGACGGCCGGCGAGACGCCGTGCGCACTGAAGACGATGTGGGCGCCCTCGGGCACCTCGTCGACCTCGTCGACGAAGATCGCCCCCTGCGCCTCGAGCTCGGTCACCACGTGGATGTTGTGCACGATCTGCTTGCGCACGTAGACGGGCGCGCCGTAGTGCTCGATCGCCTTCTCGACGGCGATCACCGCACGGTCGACTCCGGCGCAGTAGCCGCGCGGGGCCGCGAGCAGCACACGCTTGTGTCCGGGGACCGGGATATCCTTGAGCCGGCCGCGCACGCCCGGGACTCTGGGCATGCCGAGGCCGATTCGCGGGGCATCCGTCAAGCTCGTCACGGTGCCCATCCTACGCGGCGAGACTGGGCGAGCGACCTGAGAGGCCCCCATGACGGATGCACCAGCCACGCGCGAGGCGCCGTGGCCAGTTGCGGTGCTCTCCGGCAAGCTCAAGCAGTACCTCGACCGGCTCGGCACCGTCTGGGTCGAGGGCGAGATCACGCAGTGGGGCATCTCGGCCGGCAACGTCTACGGCAAGCTCAAAGACCTCGATGCCGACGCGACGCTGTCGTTCACGGTGTGGTCGTCGGTGCGTGCGCGCTTCGACGAGCAGTTCAAGCCGGGCGACCACGTCGTGGCGCTCGTCAAGCCGAGCTGGTGGGTCAAGGGCGGCTCGCTCTCGATGCAGGTGTTCGACCTGAAGCACGTGGGCCTCGGCGACCTGCTCGAGCGGCTCGAACGGCTGCGGACGCAGCTCGCAGCCGAGGGGCTCTTCGCCGCCGAACGCAAGCGCCGGCTGCCCTTCCTGCCGGGGGTCATCGGGCTCATCACGGGCAAAGACAGCGACGCAGAGAACGACGTGCTGCGAAACGCGCGCCTCCGCTGGCCGGCTGTCGAGTTCCGCGTCGTGCACGCCGCCGTGCAGGGCGATCGCACCGCACCCGAGGTGGTCGCGGCGATCAAGCGACTCGACGCCGATCCGGCCGTCGAGGTCATCATCGTCGCGCGCGGCGGCGGCGACTTCCAGAACCTCCTGGGCTTCAGCGACGAACGCGTCGTTCGGGCCGCGGCCGCCGTATCCACCCCCATCGTCTCCGCGATCGGCCACGAAGCCGACCGGCCGCTGCTCGACGAGGTCGCCGACCTCCGGGCGTCGACGCCGACGGATGCCGCGAAGCGCGTGGTGCCCGACATCAACGAAGAGCTCGTGCGCATCGAGCAGGCCCGCGCACGGCTCGGCATGCGCCTGTCGGCCATGCTCGCTCGCGAGGTCGACCGCATCACGCACCTCCGCTCACGACCCGCCCTGGCCGACACGGCGTGGATCATCGACCGCCGAGCTGAAGACCTCACCCGATGGGTCGCCAGGGGCAGCGAGCTCATCGACCGCACCCTCGAGCGAGCGACCGCCCGTACCGCCGAGCTGCGAGGCCATCTGCGCGCGCTGTCGCCGCAGGCGACCCTCGATCGCGGGTATGCCATCGTGCAGGGCGCCGACGGCCACGTGCTGCGCACTCCGGCCGCGGCTCCCGACGGCACCCCGCTCGTCGTGACGCTCGCCGAGGGTGCACTGGCGGCGGTCTCCCGCGGCCCGGCACAGGGCCGGCCCGTGACCGATGCGCCCGCGGCGGGGCCTGTCGCCGCCGCCGAATAGAATGGTTCCCATGCCCCCCACCACCGATGTCGCCGAGCTGAGCTACGAGCAGGCCCGCGACGAACTCGTGCGGGTCGTCGGCGAGCTCGAGCAGGGCTCGGCGACCCTCGAGCAGTCGCTCGCCCTCTGGGAGCGCGGCGAGGCGCTCGCCGCACGGTGCGAAGAGTGGCTCATCGGTGCGAAGGCGCGGCTCGATGCCGCCCGCTCCGGTGCGCGGCGGTCCTCGGGCGACGACGCCGGCGAGCGCTGATGGCCACGCGCGAACCCCCGGTCGTCGCCGAGCTCGGCCGGCCCGAGACCCCCGAAGAGACCGCGGCCCGCAAGGCCGAGAACTCCCTCAAGCACCGCCAGCGGCAGACGCTGAAGAACCTCGTCCTCGCGCTCGGCGCGAGCCTGCTGATCGTCCTCGTGATCGTGCTCATCGTGCCGCGCAGCGGCGCCCCCATCGATCGCGACATCGACGTCGCCGCCGTCGCCGAGCAGGCGCAGATCGCGAGCGACGACCCGCTGGCGGTGCCGAAGGTCCCCGAGGGCTGGCGGGCCAACGCCGCCGAGCTCCGCACGAGCGAAGCAGACGGCGTCACCGCCTGGTACGCCGGGTACCTCACCCCGAGCAGCGAGTACATCGGCATGTACCAGGGCCTCCAGGCGAACTCCACGTGGGTCTCCGCACTCCTCGAGCGCACGCTCGCGACCGGCACCACCACGATCGACGGCGTCGAGTGGACCGTCTACGACAACCGGGGCACCGGCGACGACGTCGGCAATGCCGAATACGGGCTCACCACCGAGGCGGGCGGCAGCACCTTCGTGCTCCTCGGCACCGCGACGCCGGCCGAATTCGAGGCACTCGCCGGCGCACTCGTGCCGACCATCGAAGCCCTGAGCTGAACCCGACCGCACCACCACTGAATCCAGCCCAACACCGAGAGGAGCGCCCGTGAGCGAGAAGCCGACCGAACGCCCTGAGACGCCGGCCGCCACGTGGCGGGAGCTTCGTCGCGGCAATGAGCGGTTCATCGCTGGCGAGCCGCAGCATCCCCGCCAAGACGTCGACCATCGCACCTCGCTCGCCACCGCGCAGCGGCCGCTCGTCGCGATCTTCGGCTGCAGCGACTCGCGGCTCTCGGCCGAGATCATCTTCGACGTCGGCCTCGGCGATGCCTTCGTCGTGCGCAACGCCGGGCAGGTCATCTCAGACTCGGTGCTCGGCTCCCTCGAGTACGCCGTCGGGGTGCTCGGAGTGCCGCTCATCCTCGTGCTCGGCCACGACGAGTGCGGCGCGGTGCGCGCGGCCATCGACTCGCAGGCGCCCGATGCCGCTCCGCTGCCGGCGCACATCGCCTCGATCGTCGACCGCATCGTGCCCGCCGTGAGGCGCGTGGCGGGCGGCGAACCGGGAGCACCCATCCGGCCCGACGACGTCGACGCGGGGTTCGTCGGTCGCGAGCACCTCCGCGACACCGTGGCCGAGCTCCTCGAGAGCTCCGAGATGATCAGCGACGCGATCGCAGCGGGTACGCTGGCTATCGTCGGCGCCAACTACCGCTTGTTCGAAGGACGCGCCGAGACCGACATCGTCGTCGGCCGCATCTGACCGCCGCGTTCCGCGGCACTCGCCGGGAGGGCCCGGCAGCAACCGAAGGAGAACCCGCCGTGGGCGACAACGCCGCCGACTACCGCATCGAGCACGACACGATGGGCGAGGTGCGGGTGCCCGCATCGGCGCTCTACCGGGCGCAGACGCAGCGCGCGGTCGAGAACTTCCCGATCTCCGGGTCCGGGCTCGAGCCGCAGCAGATCCAGGCCCTCGCGCGCATCAAGAAGGCCGCCGCGCAGGCGAACGCGAAGCTCGGCGTGCTCGACCCTGCCATCGCCGCCGCCATCGAAGAGGCCGCCGACGAGGTCATCGCGGGCCGCCACGACTACGCCGAGCACTTCCCCGTCGACGTCTACCAGACCGGCTCCGGCACCTCGTCGAACATGAACATGAACGAGGTGCTCGCGACGATCGCGACCTCGAAGCTCGGCAGTCCCGTGCATCCCAACGACCACGTCAACGCCTCGCAGTCCTCCAACGACGTGTTCCCCACTTCGGTGCACATCGCCGTCACGGCCGCGCTCATCGACGAGCTCATCCCCGCACTCGACCACCTCGCCGTCGCCCTCGAGGCCAAGGCCGAGGCATGGGCGGGCATCGTGAAGGCCGGCCGCACGCACCTGATGGACGCGACGCCCGTCACGCTCGGCCAGGAGTTCGGCGGCTACGCGCGCCAGATGCGCCTCGGCATCGAGCGCGTGCGCTCGGCGCTCCCCCGCGTCGCCGAGGTGCCGCTGGGCGGCACCGCGGTCGGCACCGGCATCAACACCCCTGCCGGCTTCCCGCAGCTCGTGATCGAGCTCCTTCAGCAGGAGACCGAGCTGCCGATCACCGAGGCGGTCGACCACTTCGAGGCGCAGGCCAACCGCGACGGGCTCGTCGACGCCTCCGGCGCGCTGCGCACCATCGCCGTGAGCCTCACGAAGATCGCGAACGACGTGCGCTGGATGGGCTCGGGCCCGAACACCGGTCTCGGCGAGCTCAGCATCCCCGACCTGCAGCCGGGCTCCTCGATCATGCCGGGCAAGGTGAACCCCGTCATCCCCGAAGCCGTGCTCATGGTGTGCGCACGGGTCATCGGCAACGATGCGACCATCGCGTGGGGCGGGGCATCCGGTGCCTTCGAACTGAACGTGCAGATCCCCGTCATGGGCACGGCGCTGCTCGAGTCGATCCGCCTGCTCTCCAATTCCCTGCGCGCCTTCGCCGACAAGACGATCGAGGGCCTCGAGGCCAACGTCGAGCGCAACGCGGCCCTCGCGGGCATGTCCCCGTCCATCGTCACGCCGCTGAACAAGCTCATCGGCTACGAGGCGGCGGCGAAGATCGCGAAGCACTCGGTCGCCAACGGCGTCACCGTTCGCGAAGCGGTCATCGAGCTCGGCTACGTCGAGCGTGGCGAGCTCAGCGAGGCCCAGCTCGACGCCGCGCTCGACCTGCTCTCGATGACGCGTCCGCCCCAGGCCTGACCTCCGAACGCCGAGCACCGCGCGGCGCGGCTCGCGGTGCTCGGCGTTCAGGCGAGCCGCCGGTACCGGTGCTCCTTGACGCGCGCGCCGACGACACGCCACGGATGCGGCTGAGCGGCCTCCAGCTCGGTGTAGAGCTCGGGCTCGACCTCGAAGTACTCGTAGATCGAGCCCGACTCGAACTGCACGGTGAGCACCCGGCTCTCCCGGTCGTACGCGGCGCCCAGCAGCGCCTCTGACTCGATGCGCCGAATCCTCGCCATGCATCAAGGCAAGCACGCGACAGGCGCCGACGGAAGGCCGCACCGCGACGCGAGCGGAGGAGAACGGCGGCTGGGGAGGGCGATCCGCTCGGATTCGCGCGCCCGTCGCGCCGATGACCTCCGCTCGCGCTCGTGGCCTCGGCTGGATCAGGTCAGCTCTGCACCGTCGAGCATCTCCGACACGAGCGCCGCGATCGCCGAGCGCTCCGACCGGGTGAGCGTGATGTGGGCGAAGAGCGGATGCCCCTTCAGCGTCTCGATGACGCTCGCGACACCGTCGTGACGACCGACCCGGAGGTTGTCGCGCTGGGCGACGTCGTGGGTGAGCACGACCCGGGAGTTCTGGCCGATGCGGGAGAGCACGGTGAGCAGCACGTTGCGCTCGAGCGACTGCGCCTCGTCGACGATCACGAACGCGTCGTGCAGCGAGCGCCCTCGGATGTGGGTGAGCGGGAGCACCTCGAGGATGCCGCGGTCGATGACCTCCTCGAGCACGTTGTCGGAGACCACGGAGCCGAGGGTGTCGAACACCGCCTGCCCCCACGGATTCATCTTCTCTCCCTGGTCGCCCGGCAAGTACCCGAGCTCCTGGCCACCCACCGCGTAGAGCGGGCGGAACACCATGATCTTCTTGTGCTGCTGTCGTTCGAGCACCATCTCGAGGCCGGCGCAGAGCGCGAGCGCCGACTTGCCGGTCCCGGCGCGACCGCCGAGCGAGAGGATGCCGATCTCGGGGTCGAGCAGCAGGTCGATCGCGAGCCGCTGCTCGGCTGAGCGGCCGTGCACGCCGAACACGTCCCGATCGCCCCGCACGAGCTTGACCTCGCGTTCGCCGACGACGCGGCCGAGTGCCGAGCCGCGCTCGGAGTGGATGACGAGCCCGGTGTTCACCGGCATCCCCTCGACCTCTGCGGTGGTCATCGCCTCGTGCTCGTAGAGCTTCGCCATGTCGTTGGAACCGAGCGAGAGCTCCCCCATGCCGGTCCAGCCGGAATCGAGGGCGAGCTCGGCGCGGTACTCCTGGGCGTCCAGGCCGATCGACGCGGCCTTGACGCGGAGCGGCAGGTCTTTCGAGACGACGGTGACCGCGATGCCGTCCTGTGCGAGGTTCGCCGCACACGCGAGGATCCGCGAGTCGTTGTCGCCGAGCTGGAGTCCGCTCGGAAGCACCGACGGGTTCGAGTGGTTGAGCTCGACCCTGAGCGAGCCGCCCTCGCCGACGGGGATCGGGAAGTCGAGTCGCTCGTGCTCGATGCGCAACTCGTCGAGGATGCGGAGGGATTGCCGTGCGAAGTAGCCGATCTCGGGGTCGTTGCGCTTCGCCTCGAGTTCGGTGATGACGACGACCGGCAGGACCACCGCGTGTTCGGCGAATCGGAACAGTGCCCTCGGATCCGAGAGCAGCACCGACGTGTCGAGCACGTACGTCCGTTCGGACTGCGCCACCGGCGCAGCAGACGCCTCACCGGACTGCGCCTTGGCGCGCCCCGCGACTCGACCGACGGACTTGGAGGTTTCAACAGAAGCCACGACCGCTCCCACCCCGAGCATGTCGCTCGGCTCTCGCGCCGGCCGGCGATCCTCCTACGAGCGGTTCACGAGCCGACTCGATCAGGCACCTTGCCCGATGCCTCAGACGCTACGACTGCGGCGGCGAATCCACGCGACCGACACGCGGGGCGCCACACGGTGTTCACCGAAACGCGGCACGGAGGTCGTTGAGACGGCGGGTCAGTACGACGCGGCGGTGCTGTACGAGACGAACGCCCCCCGGAGCATGTCGAACGTCTCCTCGGATGTCGCGGCGTGCAACGAGAGTCGCACCTGGCCGAGCCTCGTCGTGGCGGTGACCCCGTGGTTATGGAGCGACGCGGTGAGCAGCGTGACCTGCTCGGCGGGCGGCTCGAGCACGACGATTCCGGCTCGCTCCCGCTCGTCGCGCGAGGAGACGACCGCGATCGCGAACTCGTCGGCCAGGCCGATCGCCCGGCTCACGCCCTCGGCGACCGCCGCGTTGATCGCGGGGACGCCGACGCGGTCGATCTCCTCGAGGGCCGCGGCGAAACGGGCGGCGGCGATCGGGTCCTGATGCGAGATGCGGAACGCCCGGGCGTCAGGGGCGGGCGGGGGCACTTCGCCCCACGGCTCCGCCTCTTCGGTGCCGGTGAACCCCGAGAACACCGGGGTGAGTCGCTCGAGCGCCCGAGTGGAGAGCGCCATGATGCCGGTGCCCCACCCGGCGCGGCACCACTTCTGCCCACCCGTGAGCACGACGTCGGCCGCCTGCCAGGGCGCATCGACGACGCCGAAGCCCTGGATCGCGTCGACGATGAGCAGCCGGTCGCCGATGACCTGCCGGATGCCCTCGATGTCGCAGAGGTAGCCCGTGCGCGAGTCGACGAGGCTCACGGCGACCGCGGCCACGTTCGATTCGAGCTGCTCGCGGATCTGCCCGGGCGTGACCTTGCCGTGGTCGGTCTCGAGCCACACCGGCTGCACCGTGTGCAGGGCCTCCTGCGCGCGCACGGCGGCGATGGGCAGGCTGGGGAACTCGAAGGCCGAGAGGAGCACGCCGCCGGTGAGCCCGAACATCGCGTGCATGAGGCCCTGGGTGGTGTTGGGCTGCGCCACGATCTGGTCGGCGGGGATTCCGGTGACGGCCGCGGCCGCCGTGCGCAGCCGCACATCCTGCTCGAGCAGGTTGTCGAGGCTGCCGTGCCGTGCCCGCTGCAGCACTTGGGTGGACCCGAGCACCTCCTCGGCGACGACGGTCGAGAGGGGTCCGACGCGCGCGTAGTCGAGGTAGCCCGGCTCTTCGGTGAACCCGGCGGTGAATTCGTCGATGGTCACGTGAGGTGCCCCCTTCTCCGAGGCTCATTCTGGCAGAGCGCGGCCCGCGTGAGCACGGGACCGATCAGATCAGCCACCGAAGCGGCGATGGCGCTTGGCGTAGTCGCGGAGCGCGCGGAGGAAGTCGACCTTCCGCAGGTCGGGCCCGAGCGCCTCGACGAAGTAGAACTCACTGTGGGCGGCCTGCCACAGCATGAAGTCGCTGAGCCGCTGCTCGCCGGAGGTGCGGATCACGAGGTCGGGGTCGGGCTGGCCGCCGGTGTAGAGGTGCTCGCCGATGAGGTCGGGCGTGAGGCGCTCGGCGAGGTCTTCGAGGCTGCGGCCCTCTGCGTGATGCGACGCCACGATCGAGCGCATCGCGTCGGTGATCTCCTTGCGGCCGCCGTACCCGACCGCGAGGTTCACGTGCAGGCCACGCTTGTCGGCGGTGCGCTGCTCGGCAGCGTCGAGGGCGGCGACGAGCGGCGCCGGCAGCCCGGCATCCGACCCCACGTGCTGCACCTTCCAATCGCGGTAGTGCGAGAGCTCCTCGGCGAGCTCGGCGATGATCTCGATGAGATCGGCGAGCTCGGCGCTCGGGCGATTGCCCAGGTTGTCGCTGGAGAGCAGGTAGAGCGTGACCGTGCTGATGCCGAGGTCGTCGCACCACTCGAGGAACTCGCGCATCTTCGCCGCCCCGGCACGGTGGCCGTGGGCTGCCGACTCGTAGCCCAGTTGCCTCGCCCAGCGCCGGTTGCCGTCGATGATCATCGCGACGTGGCGGGGCAGTGCCGCGGGGTCGAGGGCGCGCCGCAGCCGGTTCTGGTAGAGGCGGTAGAGGATGCCGCGACCGAGGGGCTGATCGCTCGTCTGCACGGCACTACGCTACCGCTCCGCGGGGGCGGATACTCACAGCGGACCGTGATCGGCAAGGCCCTACGCTGTCCCCATGACTGCCAAGCGCCGCCAGGAGCACGACGATATCGCCGAGCGGCTCTCGCGCCCGATCGCACCCGATGACACGGCGGATGCCTCGATCTCACGCGCCCAGCACGGCTCCGACCTGCCCAACATCCCGCTGCTCGACGACGCGCTGAGCACCACCGCCGAGCCGAAGCCGACGTGGCGAGGCTGGATTCACGCCGTCACCTTCCCGCTGACGATCGTCGCGGGAATCGTGCTCATCGTGCTCGCGAACGGTGCGCCGGCGAAGTGGGCGTCCGCGGTGTTCGTGATCACGTCGATGCTGCTGTTCGGCAACTCGGCGCTCTACCACCGCTTCGACTGGGACCCGACGACGAGGGTCGTCCTGAAGCGCATCGACCACGCGAACATCTTCCTGCTCATCGCGGGCACCTACACCCCGCTCGCGATCCTCGCGCTGCCGCCCGACCAGGGGTGGCTGCTGCTCGGCGTCGTGTGGGGCGGCGCCCTGCTCGGCATCGGCTTCCGCGTGTTCTGGATCCACGCGCCCCGCTGGCTGTACGTGCCGCTCTACCTGCTCCTCGGCTGGGCCGCCGTCATGTACCTCGGCGACCTGCTGGCGGTCAACGCCGCCATGATGGTGCTCGTGATCGTGGGCGGCCTGCTGTATACGGCCGGCGCGATCGTCTATGCGCTGAAGCGGCCGAACCCGTGGCCGGGCGTCTTCGGCTTCCACGAGATCTTCCACGCGTGCACCGTGCTCGCGTTCGTGTGCCACTGGATCGCGACACTGCTCATCGCCCTCGAACCGGCGTACCACACCGGCTGACGACGGTCAGCGACCGGATGCCCCGTCGGGGCGTTCGTCGTCGCGCGGCTCGCCGTCCGCGGCATCCGTCGCCTGCCCGTCGGCCTCGCCGAGCTCGGCATCGCGCGCTTCGGCATCGAGCTGCTCGCGCACCTGTGCGCGATAGTTGGTGCGCCGGATGCGCCGCACCATGTCGAGGATGAGCAGGACCACCACGACCATCAGGAGGAACGTGACGACGAACCCCCAGATGCCCGGCGTGACGGAGTTCGGGTCGAACTCCTCTTCGCCCGCGAGGACGGCGGCGGCGGGCACGACGAGCATCGGTTTCCCTTCAGGGGGCGGGCCATTCACGGTCGGATAGGCTGGATTCAAGCCTAGACGATCGACGTCGGAAGGAGCCGTGCGGTGGCCGAGCCAGAGACCGACGCGCTCGCCGCGCGCTACGGCCGCACCCGCACCCGTCGCACGCGCGACCGGTTCCTTCTCGTCGCCGGAGCCGTCGCGTTCGCGGTCGTGCTCGTCGCATGGGTCGTCTGGGCGGGACTCGACGGGCAGAAGCCCTCGGTCGAGGTCACCGACACCGGCCATCAGGTCATGAACGACGAGCGCGCGGTCGAGGTCAGCTGGAACCTCTCGGTGCCGCCCGGAAACGACACCGCCTGCATCGTGCAGGCCCTCAACGAGGACTTCACGGTCGTGGGCTGGAAGGTCATCGAGGTCCCGGCTTCGACGGAGCACATCCGCAGCCTCACCGAGACCGTCCGGGTCGCCCAAACGGCCAACACCGGTTTGATTTCCCGCTGCTGGCTCACCTAACATAGGGCATTCGCCCCGGCAGACGACGGGGCGAAACGTCTATCCACGGAGTGTGCATCATGGCGCAGGACGCCACCGTCACCTGGCTCACCCAGGAGGCCTACGACCGCCTCGCGGCGGAACTCGAGCACCTCTCCACCCGCGGCCGTGAAGAGATCGCCAAGCGAATCGAGTCCGCGCGCGAAGAGGGCGACCTCAAGGAGAACGGCGGCTACCACGCCGCCAAAGACGAGCAGGGCAAGCAGGAGGCCCGCATCCGTCAGCTGAAAGAGCTCCTCCGCAACGCCGAGGTCGGCGACGCACCCAAGTCCACCGGCATCGTCGAGGCCGGCACCGTCATCACCGCGATCATCGCGGGCGACGAAGAGACGTTCCTCATCGGCAGCCGCGAGATCGCCGGCGACTCGGAACTCGACGTGTTCAGTGAGCAGAGCCCGCTCGGCACCGCGATCCTCGGCCTGAAGATCGGCGAGAAGACGAGCTACGAGACTCCCAACGGCCGCGAGATCTCCGTCGAGATCACGGGCGTCGAGACCTGGGGCGGCCAGTAGTCGTACCGCTCACGACGACGGCCCCTTCGCGCAGGCGACGGGGCCGTTCGTCATTCGAGGGCGCGTTCACGGATGCCTCGCGGCAACGCCCCGCTACTCGTCGTGCACGACGGGCTCGTAGCCCGCGCGCCGGAGCACTTCGACGACCTCGGTGCGATGCTCGGGGCCGCGGGTCTCGACCGAGAGCTGCAGTTCGACCTCGGAGATCTGCAGGCCCGAGCCGTGGCGCGTGTGGAGCACCTCGATGACGTTCGCGTTCGCCTCGGCGAGGAGCTCGGCGATGCGGGCGAGCTGCCCGGGTCGGTCGGGCAGCCCGATGCGCAGGGTCAGGTAGCGACCGGATGCCGAGAGCCCGTGTGCGATGACCCGTTGCATGAGCAGCGGGTCGATGTTGCCTCCCGAGAGCAGCGCGACGACCGGCCCGTCGCTGCGCACGGCGCCGGTCATGAGTGCGGCGACCGATACGGCCCCCGCCGGCTCGACGACGAGCTTCGCGCGCTCGAGCAGCACGAGCAGGGCGCGGGCGATGTCGTCTTCGGAGACGGTGACGACCTCGTCGACCGTCTCGCGGATGATCTCGAAGTTGAGCTCCCCGGGACGGTAGACGGCGATGCCGTCGGCGATGGTCGGCACGATCGGGACGTGCTGCGGCGCACCGGCCGCGAGTGAGGCGACGTAGGGCGCCGCGTTCTCGGCCTGCACGCCGATGACGCGGATGCTCCGGCCGAGCTCGGCGGCCCGCTGCTTCACGGCGCTCGCGATGCCGGCGGCCAGCCCGCCGCCGCCGATGGGCACGACGATGGTCGTGGCATCCGGAGCCTGCTCGAGGATCTCGAGGCCGAGCGTGCCCTGCCCCGCGATGACGTCGTGGTGGTCGAACGGCGGGATGAGCACGGCACCGGATGCCGCGGCGAACGCGGCCGCCGCCTCGAGCGTCTCGCCCATCGAGTCGCCGCGAAGCACGACCTCGGCGCCGTAGGCCTTGGTGGCCTCGAGCTTCGGCAGCGCGACGCCCACGGGCATGAAGATCGTCGCGCCGATGCCGAGCTCGCGAGCGGCGAACGCGACGCCCTGCGCGTGGTTGCCCGCGGACGCCGCGACGACGCCCCTCGCGCGCTCGTCGGCGCTCAGCGCGGACATGCGGTTGAACGCGCCGCGGAGCTTGTACGAGCCCGTGCGCTGCAGGTTCTCGCACTTGAGGTACACGGGCACGCCGAGCTCCCTCGCGAGGAATCGCGAGGATTCCATCGGCGTCTGCCGGGCGACCGTGCCGACGACGACGCGCGCGGCAGTGAACTCGGCAAGGCTCGGGCCTGCGATCGTCGCGCTCAACTCGTTCATTCTCCTCGTTGGTACCCGGGTCGCTGCGGCACGGTGCGCCAGAGCGGTGCGCGTGCGGCGATGGCCGGCGGCGGGGTCTCGTCTTTCCAGGCGCCGCTCGACACGTAGGCGATCATCACGTTGAGCACCGCGGCGACTGGCACGGCGAAGAGCGCTCCGGGGATGCCGGCCAGCAGCGAGCCGGTCGCGACGGCGACGACCACGCCGAGCGGATGCACCTTCACGGCGGTGCCCATGATGAGCGGTTGGAGCACGTGGCCCTCGACCTGCTGCACGAGCAGCACGATGCCGAGCATGATCAGCGCGATGACGGGCCCGTTGTAGACGAGCGCCACGAACACGGCGAGCGCGCCGGTGGCGACCGCACCGACGATGGGGATGAAGGAGCCGAGGAAGACGAGGATGGCGATCGGCACCGCGAGCGGCACGCCGAGGAAGAATGCGCCGAGCCCGATGCCGATGGCATCGATCGTCGCGACGAGGATCTGCACCTTCACGAAGTTCTGGAGCGTCGCCCAGCCGGCGACGCCGGCACCGTCGACCGCCGCGCGCGCACGACGGGGGAAGATGCCGACGATCCAGTTCCAGATGCCCCGACCGTCGATGAGGATGAAGAGCGTCGCGAAGAGGGCGAGCAGCATGCCCGCGAGGAAATGGCCGAGCGTCGAACCGAGCGAGAGCGCACCGGTCAGCAGCGCGCTGCCGTCTTCCTGCGCCGAGTTCACCACCTGGTCGACGAAGTCGTTCAGCTGCTGCTCGGTGATGTGGAACGGGCCCTCGAGCAGCCACTCCCGGAAGTCGTCCCACGCGACGAGCGACTGGGCGGCGAGCTCGTCGGAACCGCGGACGATCTGTGTGATGCCGAGGGTGAGCAGGCCGCCGACCGCGGCGAGCGCCGAGAGCATCGCGACGGTGACGGCCAGCCATTTCGGCCAGCGATGGCGTTGCAGGAAGCCGACGAACGGCACCAGCAGCGCGCCGATGAGCACGGCGACGAAGATCGGGATGACGATGAGCCGCAGCTGGATGATGAGGAACACGATGACGGCGAGCACGCCACCCACGAGCAGGAGTCGCCACGACCATGCTGCCGCGAGCCGCATGCCGAACGGGACGCTCGCCGTGACCTCGCGCTCGGCTTCGGCTGACCCGCCGACTGGCGGCTCGGCCGGCTGTGCCGGTTGCGCGGGCTCACCGGCCCGCTGCCGCGGCATCCTGCCCCGGTCTCTGGCCCGCCCCTTCGAGTCCGTCATCGCTCCAGTCTAGGCGGGACATATTGCCGCCAGGGCATGGGTTGACCGATGTCACCGGGGCCGCCCGGCCCGCATGTCGGTCGCTCCCGCTACCCTCGGAGACACCATGGTCGATGTCGTCAGTCCCGCCCTCGCTCGCCGCATCGCGCTCGCCGCGCAGGGGTTCGGTCGCCCGGTTTCCGAGACGGCGAGCACCCGTGCCGTCGGCGGGGTCGTCGATCGCCTCGGGTTGCTGCAGATCGACTCCGTCAACGTCTTCGAGCGCAGCCACTACCTCCCGGCCTTCAGCCGCGTCGGCGTCTACGACCGCGCCGCACTCGATCGCATCACGAGCGGCCGCCGCGGCCGCATGGTCGAGTACTGGGCGCACCAGGCCGCCTTCATCCCGCGCGAGCTGTGGCCGCTGTTCGAGTTCCGGCGCGAGGAGTTCCGACGCTCGGGCAGCGATTGGGGCGGCTGGGTCGCTGAGAACCGGCCGCTCGCCGACTGGCTGCGCGCCGAGCTCGCGGCCAACGGGCCGATGCGGGCCAGCGAGATCGAGCACGACGCCAATGAGCGTCGTGGTCCGTGGTGGGGCTGGTCCGACGTGAAGCGCACGCTCGAGATGATGTTCCGCACCGGCGACGTCGTGTGCGTCGAGCGTCGCCGGTTCGAGCGCGTCTACGCGCTGCCCGAGCAGGCGCTCGCGCCCGAGCTGCTCGGCCCGCCGCCGGCGGAGGCCGATGCCGTGCGTCAGCTCGTCGAGCTCGCGGCATCCGCGCAGGGCATCGCCACCGAGGCCGATCTCGCCGACTACTGGCGCATGAAGCGGGTGCCGGTGCGCGCCGCCATCGCCGAGCTCGAGGAGGCCGGCGTGCTCGTGCCCGTCGAGGTTCCCGGGTGGGCCACCGGCAGCCGCGCCACCCCCGCGTGGCTGCACCGCGACGCGAGGCGACCAAGGCGCATCGAGGCGGCCGCCGTGCTCTCGCCGTTCGACCCCGTCGTGTGGTTCCGCCCGCGCACCGAGCGCATGTTCGACTTCCACTACCGCATCGAGATCTACACGCCCGAGCCCGACCGCAAGTTCGGGTACTACTCCCTGCCCGTGCTCATCGACGACCGCGTCGTGGGCCGGGTCGACCTCAAGAGCGATCGCAAGGCGGGCGTGCTACGCGTGCAGTCGGCGTGGGCCGAGGTCGGCGCTCCGGCCGACACCGCGGCACGTCTCGTGCCCGTGCTGCGTCGCGCTGCGACTTGGCAGGGGCTCGACGACATCACGGTCATCGGGCGCGGCGATCTCTCCCCCGCCCTCGAAGCGGAGCTGCGCGCAGCGGCGTGACGCGGCGTCGCCGCGTGAGTCGGCGAGGGTACGGCGCAACCGCTAGAACGCCCCGCCGATCTGCTCGAGGCGCTTGACCCGCTCGGCGATCGGCGGGTGCGTCGCGAACAGCCGGTCGATGACCCCGGGCCTCAGCGGATCGGCGATCCAGAGGTGCGCCATCGACGAGTTCTGCCGTTTCATGGGCCGGCCGTAGGCCTCGAGCTTCAGGAGCGCTCGGGCGAGGGCGTCGGGATGCCGCGTGGTCATGGCCCCCGTGGCATCCGCGAGGTATTCACGCTGCCGGGAGACCGCGAGCTGCACGAGGCTCGCCACGAGCGGCGCGACGAGCATCGCGACGAGGCCGAAGACCATCACGATCGGATTGCCGTTGTTGTTGCCGCGGCCGAAGAACGCCATGCGCACGAGCATGTCGGAGATGAAGCCGACGGCGACGACGAGGCCGAACACGATCATCGACAGGCGGATGTCGTAGTTGCGCACATGGCCGAGTTCGTGGGCCATGACGCCCTCGAGCTCGGCGTCGTCCATGATCTCGAGCAGCCCGGTGGTCGCCGCGACGACCGCGTGCTCAGGGTCACGGCCGGTCGCGAAGGCGTTCGGTGCGGGGTCGGAGATGACGTACACCTTCGGCATCGGCGTGCCGGTGGTGATCGAGAGGTTCTCGACGGTGCGCCAGAGCCGGGGATGGTCGGCCTTGCTGCGCAGCTCAATCGCGCCCGACATCGAGAGCGCCTGCCGGTCGGCCGTGAAGTACTGGATGAGCGCGTAGCCGGTCGCCACGACGAGCGTCACCACGACGATCGTGACGTTGTCGTAGATCGCTGCCGCCAGCCATCCCAGCCCGCCGATGATGGCGAGGAAGAACAGGATGATGAAGACGGTGTTGCGCTTGTTCTTGGCGATCGCTCGGTACAACGCCGGGCCTTAGAACTGCACGCGCGGAGGCTCTGCGATGGCCGCAGGCTCCGTGACCTCGAAGAAGTCGCGCTCGTTGAAGCCGAGTCCGCGTACGAAGAGCGTGTTCGGGAACACCTTGATCTTCGTGTTGAGCTCGCGCACGCCGCCGTTGTAGAACCGGCGCGAGGCCTGGATCTTGTCTTCGGTGTCGACGAGCTCCGACTGCAGCTGCAGGAAGTTCTGGCTGGCCTGGAGCTGCGGGTACGCCTCGGCGACCGCGAAGATCGACTTCAGCGCCTGCTGCATGTGGTTCTCGGCGGCACCGGCCTCGACGGGGCCCTGCGCCTGCAGGGTCTCGGCGCGCGCACGCGTGACCGATTCGAAGACCGACCGCTCATGCGCGGCATAGCCCTTGACCGCCTCGATGAGGTTCGGGATGAGGTCGGCTCGCCGCTTCAGCTGCACCGTGATGTCGCTCCACGCCTCGTCGACGCGGACGTTCAGGGTGACGAGCGAGTTGTACGTGGCCCAGAGATAGATGCCGACGATCACCACGAGCGCGACGACGATGATGACGGGGATGAGCCATTCCATGGCACGGACTCCTCAGCGCTGTTCTGTGATGATCGACGGGCGATCTGACGATCTGATGCAGCATCCATCCTACCGACGGGCACCGCGCGGCCCCGGGCGTTCCCATGAGACTCGGAGGAACCCCGGGGCGGTCTTCGGGCGTAGGCTCGGCCTGTGGCGGATCGTTCCGAACCCCGACGGCGTGGCCGGCCGCGCGGCGCGAAGTCGGGCGACACGAAGGCGCGCATCCTCGATGCTGCGACGGCCGAGTTCAGCGAACATGGATACGAAGCCACCTCCATGCGCGCGATCGCGCGGCGAGCCGGCGTCGACCCGTCGCTCGTGCACCACTACTTCGACGACAAGCAGGGGCTCGTCGCCGAGGTCGTGTCGGTGCCGCTGCGCCCCGACCGCGTCGTGCAAGAGGCCCTCGAAGCGCCGATCGACGAGCTCGGCGAGCGGCTCGTGCGTGCGGTGCTCGGCGCCTGGGACTCCGGTCCGGTGCGGCCGGCGGCCATCGCCGCCCTGCGGTCGGCGGTCGGGCAGGGCCCGGTCGCGCGGATGCTCCGCGAGTTCCTTCGTCGCGAGATCATGCACCGCATCGCCTCGGCGCTCGGCCCCGCCGAGGACGCGGAGCTCCGGGCGGAACTCGCGGCATCCCAGCTCGTGGGGGTGATCATGGTGCGCTACGTCCTCGCATTCGAGCCGGTCGCCTCGATCGACGTCGAGGAGCTCGTGCGGCGGGTCGGGCCGGCGGTGCAGTGGCACCTCACCGGGCGTCCGGGAACGCTTGACACGGTCGCCTCGCAGGCGAACAATTCAACGCATGATGAATAAGTCGGATGCCGCGTCGGGCGCCGCATCAGGCGCCGCGGTCATCGTCGAGCAGCTGCACGTCAAGCGCGGCCGCGTCCCGGTGCTCGACGACCTCTCCCTCGCGGTCCCGCGAGGTCGCATCGTGGGCCTGCTCGGCCCGAGCGGCAGCGGCAAGACCACGCTCATGCGCGCCATCGTGGGCGTGCAGGTCGTGCAGTCGGGCACGATCGAGGTGCTCGGCGTCCCGGCCGGCACCCGCGCGCTCCGAAAGCGGGTCGGCTACGTCACGCAGCAGGCGAGCGTCTACGACGATCTCACCGTGCGCCAGAACCTCGCCTACTTCCGGCGAATCCTCGGCGCACCGGCATCCGACGTCGATCGCGTGATCGAGCGCACCGACCTCGGCTCCGTCGCCGCGCGGCTCGCCGGTTCGTTGTCGGGCGGGCAGCGCAGTCGGGTGTCGCTCGCGGCCGCCCTTCTCGGAACGCCCGAGGTGCTCGTGCTCGACGAGCCCACCGTCGGGCTCGACCCCGTGCTCCGCGTCGAGCTCTGGGGCCTCTTCCGCTCGCTCGCCGACGACGGCACCACGCTGCTCGTCTCGAGCCACGTCATGGACGAGGCGAAGCGCTGCGACCGGCTCCTGCTCATGCGCGACGGCGCGCTGCTCGCCGACGACACCGTGCGCGGCGTGCTCGAGGTCACCGGCACCGACGACGTCGAGCAGGCCTTCCTCCGGCTCATCGAACGCGGCGAGCCCGACCTGCGGCCGAGACTCGAGACGGAGGCGCCGCGATGACGCCCGGTCGCACCCTCGCCACCGCGGGCCGCGTGCTCACGCAGATCCGCCACGACCCGCGCACGGTCGCACTCCTGCTCGTCGTGCCGAGCCTGCTCATCGGCCTCATCGCGTGGATGTTCACCGACACCGACGTCTTCGCGAGCATCGGCCCCGCCATGCTGGCGCTCTTCCCCTTCATCGTGATGTTCCTCGTCACGAGCGTCGCGACCCTCCGCGAGCGCCGCCGCGGCACGCTCGAGCGGCTGCTCTCGATGCCCGTCGGCAAAGGTGACTTCATCCTCGGCTACGCCCTCGCGTTCGGACTGCTCGCGATCTTCCAGACCGCGATCGCCGTCTCGTTCGCCGTCTGGGTGTGCGGGCTCGAGATCGAGGGATCGATCTGGTTGCTCTTCGCCATCGCCGTCGCCGACGCCCTGCTCGGCACGTCGCTCGGCCTGCTCGCGAGCGCATTCGCCCGCACCGAGTTCCAGGTGGTGCAGTTCCTGCCGATCTTCGTGTTCCCGCAGATCCTGCTCGGCGGCATCTTCATCCCCCGCGACCAGCTGCCCGAGGGCCTCGAGGCCATCAGCGACTGGCTCCCGCTCACCTATGCCATCGACGCCCTCCAGGCCGTCGCCGACGACAACGAGTCGCTCGAGTGGATCCTCGCCAACCTCCTCGTGCTGGGAGCCTGGATCGCCGGATGCATCATCGTCGGGTCGATCACCCTGCGCCGCCGCACGGGGTGACGCGAGCCTCAGGCGCCGAGCACCCGATCGAGGTACGGGTTCGCGAAGCGGCGCTCGGGGTCGAGCTCGTCGCGCACCCGCTGGAAGTCGGCGAACCGCGGGTACACCGCGCTCAGGCTCTCGGCGGCCTGCGTGTGCATCTTGCCCCAGTGCGGGCGTCCGCCGTGCTCGCGCATGATCGCCTCGACCGCGCTGAAGTACTCGGTGGGGTCTTCACGGAAGTACCGGTGCACCGCAACGTAGCCGGTCTCGCGACCGTATGCGGTCGAAAGCCAGTTCTCGTCGGATGCCGCAGCACGAACCTCGAGCGGGAAGCTGATGCGCCATCCCCTCCGCTCGATCAGCGACCGTACGTCGCGGAACGCATCGGGCACCGCCGCGAGCGGCACGGCGTACTCCATCTCGCAGAACCGCACGGTGCGGTTGGTCGTGAACACCGCGGGCGAGAAGTCGGCGAAGTCGCGGTCGCCCGTGAGCTTGTCGACCTGCCGCGCGAAGAAAGGCGTCGTGCGGGGCGCGACGCGGCCGAGTGCGCAGACGCCGCGGTAGACGCCGTTCGCGAGCAGCTCGTCATCGACCCAACGCGGCACGCGCTTAAGCGGCCTGCGCGGGGCGTCTCCGGGCAGGCGCGTGTTCGTCTTCGTCAGCGCCGTGTCGGTGTGCGGAAACCAGTAGAACTCGAAGTGGTCGGCCGCGCGCACGCGCTGCTCCCACCCCTCGAGCACCTCCTCGAGCGGCTCGGGCTCTTCGACGGCGTGCAGCACGAATCGCCGCACGAGCTGCAGGGTCACCTCGACGAGCACGCCGAGGGCGCCGAGGCCGAGGCGAACGGCGGGCAACAGCTCGGATCGATCGGTCTCGCTCACGTGGATGAGCTCACCGGTGCCGGTCACGAGCTTCGCGGCGACGATCTGCGTCGCGAGCCCGCCGAAGCCGAGTCCGGTGCCGTGCGTGCCGGTCGACGTCGCGCCGGCGATCGTCTGCTTGTCGATGTCGCCCATGTTCGGCAGCGCGAGCCCGTACGGGGCGAGCAGCTGGGGCAGCTCGTGCAGGCGCGTGCCGGCGGCGAGCGTCACGCGGGCGGTCGCGACATCCGCGTCGATGAGACCCGTGAGATCGGTGAGGTCGAGCTGCACGCCCGGCGCGACGGCGATGCCCGTGAAACTGTGGCCCGACCCGACGGGCTTGATGCGCAGGCCGGATGCCGCAGCAGACGCCACGGCCCGCTGCACCGCTCCGGCCGTGGCCGGCCGCTCGACCCGGAGCGGTCGCACCGACTCCGTTCGGGCCCAGTTTCGCCACGTGCCGCCGCTCGCCGTCACAGGAAGGCCTTGCCGGCGCCGCGATACGTGGGCACCGTGTCGACGACCTCGCCACCGTCGACGATCGCGAACTCGTTGAGATGCTCGGCGAGCTCCCCCGATTTCGTGTGCCGGAACCACACGCGATCGCCCACGGCGAGAAGCCGGGCGTTGCGCCCGGTCACGGGCGTCTGCACCTCGCCCGCCATCTCGCGCGGCTCCATGCTGAGCCCCTCGGGCCACACCAGCCGCGGCTGACGGTCGTCGCCGGGCGGGCCCGACGCGATCCACCCGCCGCCGAGGATCGTCGCGTGGGCGGCGCTCGGCCGCCGCACGACGTCGAGGGCGAAGGCGGCGGCCGGCGCCGGCGTGAAGTGGGCGTAGCCGTCGAAGAGGTGCCCGCCGAGGATACCCGAGCCAGCGGCGATCTCGGTCACCGACGGGTCGGCCGAGGTGAGCTCGAGCGAGCCGGTGCCGCCACCGTTGACGAACTCGAGCTCGGCGTGCTCACGCACCGCCGCGACGGCGCGTGCGCGCCGCTCGACGAGCTCGGGCATCGAGCGGGACTGCATCCACCGGTTGAGCGCGCCGTCGATCGGCCGGCCCGCCGGCCGGTTCACGACCCCCGCGATCTGCGCCTCATACGACATCATGCCGACGAGCTCGAATCCGGGACGGGCGACGATGTACGCGGCGAGGGCGCCTGCGTCGGCCGGGTCGTGCACGGGCGAGCGGCGCACCCCGAGGTGGCCGAGCACCGGGGCATCCCACGACGCATCGAGCTCGAGGCACACGCGGATCGTCTCCCGCCTGCCGGGCGGGAGCACCGAGTCGACGAGGTCGAGCTGGCCCGGCGAGTCGACCATCAGCGTGACGCGGCTCGCGAGGTCGGAGTCGCCGGCGAGGCGACGGATGCTCCCACGCTCGGCCGTGGGATACCCGACCACGATGTCGTCGATCGTGTCGGCGAGCCAGAGCGCCTCGGCGAGCGTGTAGGCGAGCACGCCGTGGTAGCCGGGAAGACGGAGAAGCGCCTCGGTGACCTCCCGCACGCGCACGGACTTCGAGGCGACCCGGATGGGCGTTCCGTTCGCGCGCTGCTGCATGTCGAGCGCGTTGTGGCGGAGTGCCCCGAGGTGCAGCGCCCCGACCGGGGCATCGAGGTGGGCGGTCGCGGCGGTGAGCTCGGGCCAGTACCGGTCGGGCGTGCGCCAGCTCGGGGCATCCGCCCCGGTGCCGCTCATCCGGAGGTCGAGCGGCATCAGCGCACGCTCCGCACCCGGGCGACGGCGAACGCGCCCGCGAACGCGAACACGGCCGCGAGCACGAAGACCAGCACGAAGGAGCCGGTCGCGACGACCGCCGCCGCGCCGATCAGCGGGCCGACCGCCTGCGGGACCGCGGAGGCGATGTTCATGATGCCGAGGTCTTTGCCGCGCGTCGCCGCATCGGGCAGCACCTGCGTCGCGAGGGCCTGGTCGACCGAGAGGAAGCAGCCGTAGCCGAGGCCGAGCAGTCCCGCCGCGACCATCGCGACGGTCAGGTCGGGGAAGATCGCGAGGAGCAGCGCTGCGACACCCTGAAGACCCGATGCCACGAAGACGAACACCTTGCGGCGCCCGAGCCGGTCGGAGAGCTTGCCGAGGAAGAGCGACGCGATGATCACGAACACCATGTAGATGAGCGTCAGCACGATGAGGTCGGCTTCGGCATTCTCGTCGCCGAGGCCGAACATGAGGAAGTAGAGCAGCAGGCTCGTGCCGAGCGCATTGCCGACCGAGACGAGCACGCGGCTGAGCAGCGTCCAGCCGAAGTCGGGGTGCTTGCGCGGGCTGATCCAGAAGCTCGAGAGCATGCCCTTCGCGCTCACGCGCGTGCGCTCGGCCGCGGCGAGCGGCTGGTCGTGACGGGTGAGGAACGGCACGGCGAGCACCAGCAGCACCGCGGCGAGCAGGATGTACCCGAGCGACGCGTCAGTCACGAGCTCGGTCACGAGAATGAGCCCCACGATGATGCCGACCGCCTGCGGCGCCGACATCCAACCCGAGACGAAGCCCCGCTGGTTCACCGGCACCTGGTCGGAGATCGTCGCCGTGAGCGCGGCGGTGAGGATGCAGAACCCGACGGATGCCGCGATCCACGCCGCGCCGATCGCCCAGATCTCCGTCTGGAAGCCGAGCACCACGAGCGCAAGGGCGAACACGACGGCACCGACGACGATCCACGGTCGACGCCGCCCGAACCGCGAGGTCGTGCGGTCGGAGAGCGCACCCGTGAGCGGGTACGCGACGATCGTGGCGATCGCCGCGACGCCCGAGATGGTGCCGAACGCGACGACGCTGTCGACCCAGTTCTCGGGGTGGAGCACCGCATCGATCTGTGCGGGGAGCAGCAGCTGCACGGGGGTGAGCTGCGCCATCCAGATGCCGAACCAGATCGTCGCGAACGAGGCGATCCAGCCGCCGGAGACACGGCGGACCGGCTCGGCGAGTGCGGCGAGCGGTGCGGACGTGGGGGGCGCGAGGTCGGGGTCGAGGCTCGTCATCGGGGGTCGGCCATTCTCGAGAGGGCATCGGCGGCCGCGTGTGCGACCGCCCGGGCGGCGTCGTCGTCGCGATCGACGAGCCAGGTGAGGGTGAGTCCGTCGGTGAAGGCGATGAGCACGCGGGCCACTCGCTCGACGGGGGTGCGCCAGACCATCCCGGCCTGCTCGGCGGCGAGTGCGAGCGAGTGGGCGGCGAGCTCGGTGTAGCGCGCGTACTGGGCGATCGCGAGCGGATGCCGCTCGGGCGAGCGAAGCGCGTACTGCGTGAGCTCGAGCATCGCCTGCTCGTGCTGCGGATCGGCGCGCAGGTGCTCGAAATAGCGGAGCAGTCCCGCCTCGAGGAGCTCGTGGAGGTCGCGCCCCTCGACGACCTCGGGGAGCACCGCTTGCGTCTCGCGCGCGACAACCGTCGTGATGAGCTCGTCGATGAGCTCGTCACGCGAATCGAACGCGTAGTGGAAGCTCGCGAGCGACATGCCGGCCTCGGCCACGATGGCCCGCGTCGTGGCCTGTGCGATGCCGCGTTCCGCGACGACGCGGAGTGCGGCCTCGACGAGCGCCGCTCGCCGCTCGGGCGCCGGGATGCGTGCCACCGTGCTCCTCCCGACGCCTTCGCCGACCGAAGTGGGACGATCGTCCCAGTCGCATCAGTATGCACGAAAACCGTTACGCTCGCAGCATGCGCCTCGGAGTCCTCGACGTCGGTTCCAACACGGTGCACCTGCTCGTGGTCGACGCCCACCCCGGCGCCCGCCCCATCCCGACAGCCTCGCACAAGTCGGTGCTGCGGCTCATGCGCTATGTCGAGGCCGACGGCGCCATCTCCTCCGACGGCGTCGCCGCGATCCTCGACGCGGTCTCCGGCGCGGCGTCCGCCGCACGCGAGGCGGGCATCGACGAGCTCCTCGCGTTCGCCACCTCAGCCATCCGCGAGGCCGCCAACGGCGAGGCGGTGCTCACCCGCGTCGCCGACGAGACGGGCGTCGAACTGCAGGTGCTCTCGGGCGACGACGAGGCCCGCCTCACCTTCCTCGCGGTGCGTCGCTGGTACGGCTGGTCGGCCGGGCGCATGCTGCTCTTCGACATCGGCGGCGGCTCGCTCGAGATCGCCCAGGGTGTCGACGAAGTCCCCGATGTCGCACAGTCGGTGCCGCTCGGCGCCGGGCGCTCGACCATCGCATTCCTGCCCGACGATCCGCCATCCACCGACCAGGTCGCGAACCTGCGCGGACACGCTCGAAGGGTGCTCGCCGACGCGGTCGCGCCGTTCCGCGACCTGCCCTCGCCCGACCACGTCGTCGGTTCGTCGAAGACGATCCGCTCACTCGCGAAGCTCGCCGGCACGGTGGAAGACGGCGTCGGGTCATCCGAGCGCATGGTGCTCACGCGCCGCGAACTCGACGACTGGACGCCCCGCCTCGCCAAGATTCCCGCCGACGCACGCCCGGCGCTGCCCGGCATCACGGCCGACCGCACGTTCCAGATCGTCGCGGGCGCCGTGGTGCTCTCCGAGGCCATGCGCGCCTTCGACGTCGACGAGCTCGAGGTGTCGCCGTGGGCCCTGCGCGAGGGACTCATCCTGCGGCGGCTCGACCGCCTCGGCTGAGGAGATCCGCGCTGCGGGTGCTCCCGCTGGGACTCGAACCCAGACTGAGGCGATTTTAAGTCGCCTGCCTCTGCCGATTGGGCTACGGGAGCGCGGCGCCGAGTGCAGCGGCGCCGCGTCCCAGACTACTTCGCGGCGACGCGCTCGGCTTCGGCCCTCGCGCCCGGCGCGGCCTTCGACTTGGCGGGCGGTGCGACATCCTTCGATGCGGCTCCGCTCGTGATGGCGGGCTTGGGCGCCGCCTCGGCCGGGGGCTTCGGCCGTGCGGCGAACTGCTCGAACTGGGCGCGGGGCTGCTGCACCGCGGCGAGCGAGACGATGTCGCGGCCGAGCCAGAAGTTGTTCCACCAGCCCCAGAACACGCGGAACTTGCGCTCCCAGCTGGGCATTGCGAGGCCGTGGTAGCCGCGGTGCGCGAACCAGGCGATGAGGCCCGTCAGCGCAATGCGGCCCGACTGGAAGACACCCGAACCGATGCCGAGGCCCGCGACGGCGCCGAGGTTCTTGTGGAAGTACTCCTTGGGCTCCTCACCGCGGAGCACCGCGACGATGTTCTTCGCGAGGAGCTTGCCCTGACGCACCGCGTGCTGTGCGTTCGGCACGCAGTAGCCGCCCACACCGCCGCCCGTGAGATCGGGCACCGCAGCGATGTCGCCGGCCGCCCAGGCGTCGGCCACCCAATCGTCTTCATCGCCGACGCGGAGGTCGGCACGCGTCAGAATCCGGCCGCGCTCTTCGACCGGGAGGTCGCTCGAACGCACGATCGCCGGGTTCGCCATGACACCGGCGGTCCACACGATGAGGTCGGACTCGAAGCTCTCGCCCGTCGACAGCTCGATGACGCCGTCGACCGCGCTCGTGAGCTGCGTGTCGAGGTGGATCTCGGCACCGCGCTGCGCGAGGTGCTTGATGACCCAGTGGCTCGTCTGCAACGACACCTCGGGCATGATGCGGCCCATGGCCTCGATGAGGTGGAAGTGCGTCTCGTCGAAGGTGAGCTGCGGGTAGTACTCGAGCAGGGCGCTCGCGAAAGAGCGGAGCTCGGCGAACACCTCGATGCCCGCGAACCCGCCGCCGACGACGACGAACGTCAGCAGTCGCTCACGCTCGGGACCGGGCGGGAGGTTCGACGCCTTGTCGAAGTTGGTGAGCACGCGGTCGCGGATGGCGACGGCCTCCTCGATCGACTTGAGGCCGATCGCGTTGTCGGCGATGCCCGGGATCGGGAAGGTGCGGGAGACGGCGCCGCCGGTGACCACGACGACGTCGTACTCGAACTCCCACGGCTCACCGAGCTCGGGCGTGATCGTCGCGGTCTTCGCGGCGTGATCGATGCGCGTGACCTTCGCGGTGATGACGTTCGTCTTCTTCAGGTGCCGGCGCTGCGACACGACCGAGTGGCGCGGCTCGATGGAGCCGGCTGCGACCTCGGGAAGGAACGGCTGGTACGTCATGTACGGCAGCGGGTCGACGACAGTGACCTCAGCCTCGCCGGAGCGCAGCCACTTCTCGAGCTTCCACGCCGTGTAGAACCCCGCATAGCCACCGCCGACGATGAGAATCTTGGGCACGGTGAATGGACTCCTCAGGTTTGGTACGTGCGGTCTGGTGCCTGCGATCACTGCTCGCGAGTGCGGACAGTCCGCCTGGTATGCCGAGTGGCGCCGATGCCCAACAGCGCTGCTAGCGTACCAAACCCTGCGACGAGCGAGAGCGGCACCGTAATGTACGCGAGCGTCCACTGCGTCGGCAACAGGGTCTGGGCGCCATCGGATCTCGGCAGCGGCGGGTCGGCGATCGGCACGACGACGGGCGTCTCGGTCGATGGGTCTTCTTCCGCTGCATCCGCTCGCCGATGCAGGGTGATCCACGCGGCCAGCCCGTCGACGAGGGTGTCGGGGTCGATCTCGGGGACCTCTGCGGTGAGCGCCGCCACCGGGTCGATGAGCCCGTTGCCATAGAGCGGGCTCGGCACCTCGTGGCCGTTCGGATCGGCCGTGCGGATGACGCGCTCGATCACGTTCGCGGCGTCGAGGTCGGGGTACTCCGAGCGCACGAGCGCGACGAGCCCCGACACCAGCGGCGCGGCGCCGCTCGTGCCGCTCCACACGTAGGTCTTGCCGTCGGGCTGGACGCCCACGAGGTCTTCGCTGGGGGCCGCCACGCCGATCGTGATGCCCTGCGAGCTCGCGTCGAAGCTCGCGTTCTTCTCCTTGTCGACGCCGGCCACGGTCAGCACGCCCGGGATCGTGGCCGGCGCGCCGACCTCCGTCGTCCCGCCGGCGCGGTTGCCCGCCGCCGCGACGACCACGACGTCGTGCTCGAACGCGTACATGAACGCGTCGTCCCAGCTCTCGGGCCAGTCGCGTGTGTTGCGCGTCAGCGACATGTTGATGACGTCGGCGCCGTTGTCGACGGCCCACACCACGGCCTCGGCGATCTGGTCGTCGTTCGACTTCTCGACCCCGAGGTCTTCGCCGAATGCGACCGACACCGTGAGCAGGTCGGCCTCGGGCGCGACGCCGATGACGCCGTTGCCGTCGCCGGTTCCGCGTCCGGCGAGCAGGGACGCGACCATCGTGCCGTGCGTGTCGTCTTCACCGACCGGTGTCTGGCCGTCGGGCGTGCCGACGCCCGAGACATCCGTGCCGCCGATCACGACGCCCGCCAGCTCGGCGACGGCGCCGTTGACTCCCGTGTCGATGATCGCCACGGTCACGCCTTCGCCTCGCGAGGTGTTCCACGCCGTGGTGAAGCCGTAGTCGCCGAGCCAGTACTCGTAGTCGCGCACGATGTCGGCGCTTGCCGGTGCGGCTCCGGCGAGCGCGACGAAGCTCGCCGCGACGACCGCCGCGGCGGCCTTCGCGACCGTCGCGAGCGGGCGTCGGGCGGAGCGGGTCATGCGGACGGCACCTCGTCGTCGACGCCGTAGTCGGGGCACCTGCACACCGAGGGCGACCAGGTCGAGCGCTGGAGCGCGATGTCGCCGATCGGGTTCTCGCCCGGACCGGCCGCGAGCGCATGCGCGGCGAGCGCATGCAAGCACTTCACGCGGGTCGGCATGCCGCCTGCGGAGATGCCGGCGAGCTCGGGGACCACGGCGATCGACTCGCGGTCGGCGAGGTAGTCGCGGTGCGCGCGCTCATACGACGCCGCGGTCTCGGGGTCGTCGGCCAGCAGCTCGGTGCACTCCACCATCAGCTGCGCCGCCTCGAGGAACGACATCGCCGCCGTCGCCACCGGGTGCGACAGGTAGTAGAACGTGGGGAACGGCGTTCCGTCGGACAGGCGCGGCGCGGTGGCCACCACGGTGGGCGCGCCGCACACGCAGCGGGCCGGGATTCCCACCACGTCGCGGGCCGGGCGACCGAGCTGCGCCGAGACGATGCGGATGTCCCGCTCGGTCACCGGCTCGAACGGCGGGCGGCTCATTCGGCACCCCCGGTGGCCGGCGCACCGGCGGGATCGGTCGGCGCCGTCGCCTCGGGCGCCAGACCCGCGGTCATCACGGAGTCGAGCAGGGTGCGCATCCAGTCGCCCTTCGATTCGGTCACCTCGGCGGAGACCTCGGTGGTGGCATCGGCCTTCGCCGCCGCGGTGCGGTCGTCGATGACGAGGTAGCTGACCTCGCCCGGCATCACGTAATAGAGGCGCTCGCGCGCCTGGGTCACGATGAACGTCTCGTCATTCCAGCGTTCACGCTCGTCGCGGAGGCGCTGCACCTCCTCCTCCTGCGTGGAGACGGCGGCGCGGAGCTCCGCGATCTGCTGTCGTTGCTGCGCGAACGCCGCGATCGTCGGTGCGAGCACGATCACGGCGAGTACGAGCACCCCCATCATGATGAGCGAGAAACCTGAGAATCGGATGCCGCTGAGCCAGCCCGACCGCACGGCCGCCGCCTTGCCCGTGCTCGCCGCCTTCGCCGTCGCCTTCGCGTTCGCGCGTGAGGCTCGTGCGGATGTCGCGGAACTCGCCTTCGCGTCGGCGCCCCTGCCCGTGGCGGACTTCGCCGTGCCGGCCTTCGCCCGGGCGGCGGATGGGTTTGCGGGGCGCCGTGGCGCCCGGCCGGGGCGTGCGGGATCGTCGCGCATGCGCCCCTCCTCACCGACCCGGAAAGCCGCGACGGGGGCGGCCACTCGGCCGCCCCCCGTCGCTGCGTCGAACTTCGTCTACGCCGTGTAGCGGGGGAACGCCGTGCGGCCGGCGTACACCGCGGCCTCACCGAGTTCTTCTTCGATCCTCAGAAGCTGATTGTACTTGGCGACTCGCTCGCTCCTCGCGGGCGCGCCCGTCTTGATCTGGCCGCAGTTGGTCGCGACGGCGAGGTCGGCGATCGTCGTGTCTTCGGTCTCGCCGGAGCGGTGCGACATGACGGCGGTGTAGCCGGAGCGCTGCGCGAGGGAGACCGCGTCGAGCGTCTCGGTGAGGGTGCCGATCTGGTTGACCTTCACGAGGATCGAGTTGCCCGCGTGCTTCGCGATGCCGTCGGCGAGGCGCTTCGGGTTGGTGACGAACAGGTCGTCGCCGACGAGCTGGAGCTTGGTGCCGAGCTCGGCGGTGAGCGCCGCCCAGCCTTCCCAGTCGTCTTCGGCCAGCGGGTCCTCGATGGAGATGAGGGGGTATGCGTCGGCGAGCTCGGCGTAGTACGCGTTCATCTGCGCCGAGGTGCGGTCCTGGCCCTCGAAGCGGTAGACGCCGTTCTCGAAGAACTCGGTCGCCGCGACATCCAGGCCGAGCGCGATGTCGGTGCCGAGGGTGAAGCCGGCCTTGCCGATCGCCTCGGCGATGAAGTCGAGCGCGGCGCGGTTCGTCGCGAAGTCGGGGGCGAAGCCGCCCTCGTCGCCGAGACCGGTCGACAGGCCATTCGACTTCAGCAGGCTCTTCAGTGCGTGGTAGGTCTCGACGCCCCAGCGAAGGCCCTCGGAGTACGTGGACGCGCCGATCGGCAGGACCATGAACTCCTGGATGTCGACGCCCGTGTCGGCGTGCGCACCACCGTTGATGATGTTCATCATCGGCACCGGCAGCACGTGGGCGTTCGGGCCGCCGAGGTAGCGGAACAGCGGAAGGTCGGCGGCGTCGGCGGCGGCCTTCGCGGTGGCGAGGCTCACGCCGAGGATGGCGTTCGCGCCGAGGCGGCTCTTGTTCTCGGTACCGTCGGCCTCGATGAGGGCGGCATCGACGAGGCGCTGGTCTGCGGCATCCAGGTCTTCGATGGCTGGGCCGAGCTCGTCGAGCACGGCGTCGACGGCCTTCTGCACACCCTTGCCGAGGTAGCGGTCGTTATCGCCGTCGCGCAGCTCGTACGCCTCGAACGCACCGGTGGACGCGCCGGAGGGCACAGCCGCACGGGCGAGGGTGCCGTCGTCGAGGAGCACCTCGACCTCGACGGTCGGGTTGCCGCGAGAATCCAGGATCTCGCGGGCGCCTACAGCTTCGATGAATGCCACAGTGGACTCCTCTGTGATGGGGGTATGTGCGTCGGACGACTCCGTCGTGATCCGCCAGCCAGTCTAGTGAGGCGATCGAGCACGTGACATTCGCCGACGGATGCCCCGAGCCTCGCGCCCAGCGGCGCCCCACTTCCGCGGGTGGGCGATGTTGGCGAGGCAGTCGGGTGAATTCCCGCCAGAATCGCCCACTCGGCGACCATGATCGCGACATCCGAGTGGGCCTGTGGAAAAACGACGGCGTCGTAGTCGCGTACCGGTCACGATGTGCGCATGCTCGAGCGCCGTCCTCACGACCCAATCCCGCGCGGTGCGGCGATCCGCACGAGCGAGCACGAGGTGTTCGGCACGACGCGGGCGAGGCTGCGGGCCCGCGCGGTGCAGCATCCGTTCACAGGGGTGAGTTCGCTGGGACTGGATGTCGACTCGATCATCGATCTCTGCCGCGCGTACGAGCCGCTGCTCCGGCCCGGTGAGGCGTTCAGCCACTCGACCGCGGCGTTGCTGTTCGGGGCACCGCTTCCGGCGAGGCAGGGGTCGATGCGACCGCTCCACATCCTGAGCCCCGGCGTGACCCGTTCGAGGACGCAAGGCACGGTCGGCCATCGTTCCGCCACCGGCTTCCCCGTCGTGCTGCGCTTCGGCCTCCCGGTGGTTGCGCCTGCTGCCACGTGGATCCACCTCGCTGCCGAACTCAGCCGAGAAGACCTGACCGCAGTCGGCGACTTCCTCGTGACCGGTGTCCGCTACGGGCGTGCCTGCGGGGTGCCGCTCGCCACACCGCACGAGCTCGGCTTCGCGCTCGAACGGAGTGCCGGATGTCGCGGAGCGCGCGGCGCCCGATGGTCGCTGGACCGCGTCCGCGTCGGCCCGGCATCGCGAACGGAGACGCTCCTCCGATTGCTCATCATCGCCGCCGGACTCCCCGAGCCCGCGATCGGTCCAGCGGTTCCGGTCGCCGGCGGTTCCCTCATGCTGCATCCCGATCTCGCCTACCCCGACCTCCGCATCGCGATCGAGTACGAGGGCGACGGTCACCGGGACGCGGGACGGTGGGAGCGGGACATCGAGCGACGTGAGCTGTTCGAGGATGCCGGATGGCGTGTCATCAGGGTGACTCGATACGCGCTGTTCGACCAGCCGGAAACGCTCCTCACTCGCATCCGTCGCGCTCGGGCCGCGCGCTCGACCACATGAGTGGGCGAAGTTGGCGGGGCTCGATGGAGTCACTCCGCCACTTCGCCCGCTCACGAAACGGGGGCAGCGCGCCGGTGGGCGGCGGCGCGCGGGCCGCGGTGGCGCGAGCTACCCGGCGAGGTCGCGGAACGCGAGCGACGAGGCATCCGTCGTCTCGGTCGTCACGTTCGCGAAGGCGTCGAAGCCGTCGGCGGTCACACGATCGAGCAGGGCGCGCACGTTCTTGACGCGGCGCTCGAAGCGCACGCGGGTTCCGGATGCCACGAGCTCGTGCTTCAGGCCGAGCAGCGTCGACGGGGGGACCTCGGCGTCGTACACGAGCACGACCGCCCGCGGGCGCCCCTCGTCGCGCACCGCGAGGAGGTCGACGATGCGCTCGAATCCGATCGAGAAGCCGCACGCCGGCACCTCCTGGCCGAGGAAGCGCCCGATCATGTGGTCGTAGCGGCCGCCGCCGCCGAGCGAGTAGCCGAAGTCGGGGTGGGCGATCTCGAAGATCGTGCCCGTGTAGTAGCCCATGCCGCGAACGAGCGTGGGGTCGAACTCGATGGCGGCGTCGGGCAGCGCCGAACGCAGCGCGAGCAGGTCGGCATACGCCTCCCGATCGAGCCACGCGGGCGGCGGCGCGATGCCATCGTGCAGGTGCCAGTCGGCCGCGGTGAGCGCTTCGAGCTCGGCCGCGACATCCGAGTCGGCCGGCACGATGCCGAGCTCGCGGAGCTCGGCCGCCACTCCCCCGGCGCCGAGCTTGTCGAGCTTGTCGATCGTGATGAGCGCACGCTCGCGCAGCTCGTCGGGCACGCCCCACGACCCGAGGATGCCGGCGAGGATGCGCCGGTCGTTGAGCCGGATGGTGCAGCCGCCGAGTCCGAGGGCGTCGAGGGTCGCGACGGTCGCGGTGAGCAGCTCAAGCTCGGCGAGCTGGCCCGCCTCGCCGATGATGTCGATGTCGCACTGCACGAACTGGCGGTAACGGCCCTTCTGCGGGCGCTCGGCCCGCCACACCGGCGCGATCTGGATCGAGCGGAACACCGGGGGCAGCGCGGCGCGGTGGGTCGCGTAGAACCGGGCGAGCGGCACGGTGAGGTCGTAGCGCAGGCCGAGGTCGGCGAGCGAGAGGGCGTCACCGGACGCCGCGGCCTCGGCGAGGTCGGCGGGCGTCAGGCCGCGCTTCATCACCGCGAACGCGAGCTTCTCGTTGTCGCCGCCGAGGCCCGCGTGCAGGCGCGCCGAGTCCTCCATGACGGGCGTCTCGATCTCGTCGAAGCCGTGCGCCGCGTAGACGCCGCGGATCACGCCGAGCGCGTGCTCGCGTCGGGCCTTCTCGGCGGGCAGGAAGTCGCGCATGCCGCGCGGAGGGGTGACGGATGCGGCCATGCCGACCATTCTTCCAGCACCGGGACCGCGGTCGCGGTCGCCGGGCCCGCAGCAGTGCCGCTGGGTCGTGCCGGGTCAGAGCTGGATGCCGCGCGCGGCCGCCGCACGCTGGAGCGCCTGGGATTCGTCGATGCCGACGGCGAGGTAGACGTGGAGCCCGTCGGCGTCGTCGCGCACGAGGTACTCGTAGTCGGTCTTCACGATGAGCTCGTCGTTCGCGTCGAGGTAGCTCCAGCGCACGCGCACCGTGCTGATGCGGTCGGTGAGGGCGCTCGCAGCGCGGATCTCGGGCACCGCCGACTCGAGCCCGAGGCGACGGTAGACCGGATACGACGACGAGAGCCCGGCGGCCATGTCGGCGCGGCTCTCGAGCGCGCCCGCGAAGTCGTCGGTGACGACCATGCCGGGCAGGCCCCACAGCCGTGCGGTCGCCTCGGCGTCGAAGTCGCGGAGCGCCGCGGCGTACGCGTCGAAGAACTCGGCGAGCCGTTCCTCCTCGATGCCCACGGCAGCCTCCTCCATCCGTTTGTCCCGACGGTACGCCGACGCACGCCGGGGCGCGACCCCTTCGGCGCGGTGACGTTGCGGCGGCATCAGTCGCCGGCGCCCACCGCGTCGCGCTCGGTGGCGCGCACCTCGTCTTCGAGTCCGCGCACCGCGGAGCGGAGGGCCCGTTCGGCGTCGAGTCCCTGCGAGCGAGCGGATGCCACGAGCGCGAGCAGCACGCGTCCGAGCTCGTCTTCCGTGGCCGGCGAGCCCGGCACCGAGGCATCCGGCATGGGGGCATCCGTCACCGAGGCATCCGTCACCCCCACCTTCTCGGCCTTGCCGAGCACCTTCTGCGCGAGCGCGAGGGCGGGCATGCCGCGCGGGATGCCATCGAGCACGCTCGTGCGATGCGGCTTCTCGCTCGCCTTGAGGTCGTCCCAGAAGGCGACGACGTCGGCGGCCGTCTCCGCCTCGCGATCGCCGAAGACATGCGGATGCCGCGACACCATCTTCGCCGTCATGTGCCGGGCGACATCGTCGATGTCGAAGTCCTCGCCGGGGGTGTGCGCGGCGAGGTCGGCGTGGAAGAGCACCTGGTAGAGCACGTCGCCGAGCTCCTCGATCATCTCTTCGCGGTTGCCGGACTCGATCGCGTCGATGAGCTCCCAGCTCTCCTCGACGAGGTACTGCACGAGGCTCTCGTGGGTCTGGTCGGCGTCCCACGGGCATCCGCCCGGCGCCCGGAGCCGCGCGACCATTGCGACCAGTTCGGTGAGGCCCTCATGCGTGTGCGTCTCGACGTCGCCCATGCCGCCAGCCTACGTCGGCTCGGGCACGACGCGGCTGAGACCCGGCGCAATCACGCGGAGCCGGGGCCACCGATAGGATTCCCTGAGGAGCGCCGGGAAGTCTGGTCGGCCGACGGGGAAACCCGTCGTCGTCATTCGTCCGACGTCGCTTGCAGCCAGGCTGCCGCAGCGCACGCGACTTCCGAACAGGAGTCCCATGAACTTCCTCCGCTCCGAACGCTGGTCGGCCACGTTCCTCCTCATCGCCGCCGTGCTCGGCCTCGCCGTCGCGAACCTCCCCTTCGGCGCGTCGCTCCTCGACTTCAAGAACGAGCACCTCGACCTGCCGTGGCTCGGGATCGATCTCTCGGCGGGTCATTGGGTCAGCGACGGCCTGCTCGCGATCTTCTTCTTCATCGTCGCCGTCGAGCTGAAGCGCGAACTCGTGATCGGCGAGCTCAACAGCGTCTCGAAGGCGATGCTGCCGGCCATCGCGGCGGTCGGCGGCGTCGTGGTGCCGGCACTGATCTTCCTCGCGTTCACCTCGGGCACGCCCACCATCGACGGCTGGCCCATCCCCACCGCGACCGACATCGCCTTCGCCCTCGGCGTGCTGGCCGTCTTCGGCCGGTGGATCCCCACCCGCGTGCGCGTGTTCCTCCTCGCGCTCGCAGTGCTCGACGACCTCGTCGCGATCCTCATCATCGCGTTCTTCTTCACGAACGACGCCGACCTCGCCGCCCTCGGATTCGCGGGGGTGGCCATCGCGCTGTTCGGCGCGGTCAGTCGGCTCTTGAAGCCGCGTTCCGGATGGATACTCGCGCGTCGCCCGCAGTGGCCCGTCATCATCGTGCTGGTCGTGCTCGGCGTGCTCGCGTGGTACTTCGTGTACCAGTCGGGCGTGCACGCCACCATCGCCGGCGTCGCGCTCGGCCTCGTGATGGCGAGGCGGCCGGGCGGCCGGGCGGTGCACGTGCTCGAACCCTATTCCAACGGCATCATCCTGCCGCTCTTCGCCTTCACCGCGGCGATGGTCGTCGTCCCCCAGGTGCGGCCGAGCGAGCTCGACCCGGCGTTCTGGGGCATCCTCGTCGGGCTGCCGGTCGGCAAGATCGCCGGCATCCTCCTTGCCGGGTGGCTCGGTGCCGTCGTCGCGCGACGCCGCTCCGCCACGCACCTCACCAGCGGCGACCTCCTCATCGTCGGCGCGCTCGGCGGCATCGGGTTCACGGTGTCGCTCCTCATGAACGAGCTCGCCTTCGCCGGGCTTCCCGATGTGGTCGACGTGGGCACCCTCGCCGTGCTCCTCGGCTCGGGCATCGCGATCGTGCTCTCGGCGATTCTCGTGAGCCTGCGGTCCCGGTGGTACCAGCGCCACGGCGGTCACCCGGGCACCGGTGGGGCGTTCAGTCGGTGAACGAGGCCGACGCCCTGCTGCGCACCATCAACGCCGACCTCGAGCGGATGTCGGGCGCGGAGTTCCTCGGCGAGTGGGGTCACCTGAAGCGGTAGGACGGCGGCTCACCGCACGGGCCGCCGGACCGGCAGGCCGACGCCGGTGCTATTCGGCGGCCGCCACCGGCGTCGACGGCGGCACCGCGGCATCGGTCGCCTGCGCTTCGGGAACCGGGAAGATCGCCGTGATGAGCCGCGATGCCCAGTCGATGAGGTCGGCGTCGCCCGGCAGCTCGCCGCCGACGACGGGGAACGGCACGATGATGACGTCGTTCTGGGCGAAGTGCTTCGCGCCCGGATACATGCGCTCGAGCCGCACCCGGCGGGAATCGGGGATCTTCGCCGGGGCGATTCGGAGCTTCGACCCGGTCGCGATGACGTCGGAGAGGCCCGCGCGCTGCGCCTCGCGACGGAGCCTCGAGATCGCGATGAGGTGCTGCACCTGCTCGGGCGGTGCGCCGTATCGGTCGACCAGCTCTTCGAGCACCTCGTCGATCTGCCCCTCCTTCGCGGCCGGCCCGCTCGCGGCCGAGAGCTTCTGGTACGCCTCGAGGCGCAGTCGCTCGCTGTCGACGTAGTCTTCGGGGATGTGCGCGTCGACCGGCAGCTCGAGCCGCAGCTCGGTCTGGCCCTCGGCGACGTCGCCGCGGAACGCCGAGACGGCTTCGCCGATCATGCGCAGGTACAGGTCGAAGCCGACGCCCGCGATGTGCCCGGCCTGTTCGGCGCCGAGGAGGTTGCCGGCGCCGCGGATCTCGAGGTCTTTCAGCGCCACCTGGATGCCGCTGCCGAGCTCGTTGTTCGCGGCGATGGTCGAGAGCCGGTCGTGCGCCGTCTCGGAGAGCGGCTTCGCCGGGTCGTAGAGGAAGTAGGCGTAGGCGCGGTCGCGACCGCGGCCCACTCGGCCGCGCAACTGGTGCAGCTGGCTGAGGCCGTACTTGTCGGCGCGGTCGATGATGATCGTGTTCGCGTTCGTGATGTCGAGGCCGGTCTCGATGATCGTCGTCGAGACGAGCACGTCGTACTTGCGCTCCCAGAAGTCGCCGACGATCTGCTCGAGCACGTGCTCGTTGAGCTGGCCGTGCGCGACCGCGATGCGCGCCTCGGGCACGAGCTCGGCGAGCTGTGCGGCGACGCGGTTGATCGACGAGACGCGATTGTGCACGAAGAAGATCTGCCCCTCGCGCAGCATCTCGCGGCGAATGGCAGCCGCGACCTGCTGCTCGGAGTAGGGGCCCACGAAGGTGAGGATCGGATGCCGGTCTTCGGGCGGCGTCGCGAGGGTCGACATCTCGCGGATGCCGGTGACCGCCATCTCGAGCGTGCGAGGAATGGGCGTCGCGCTCATCGCGAGGATGTCGACGTTCGTCTTCAGCTTCTTCAGCGCATCTTTGTGCTCGACGCCGAAGCGCTGCTCTTCGTCGATGATGAGGAGCCCGACGTCTTTGAACCGGATCTGCTCGGTGAGGATGCGGTGCGTGCCGATGACCATGTCGACCGTGCCGTCGGCGAGGCCCGCCACGGTCTCACGCACCTCTTTGTCGCTCTGGGAGCGGCTGAGCGCCCGAACGTGCACGGGGAATCCGGCGAACCGCTCGATGAACGTCTCGACGTGCTGGCGAACGAGCAGGGTCGTGGGCACGAGCATCGCGACCTGCTTGCCGTCTTGGATGGCCTTGAACGCGGCCCGCACGGCGACCTCGGTCTTGCCGAAGCCGACGTCGCCGGCGAGCAGGCGATCCATGGGGATCGACCGCTCCATGTCGGCCTTCACCTCGTCGATGGTCTGCACCTGGTCGGGCGTCTCGACGAACGGGAACGCCTCTTCGAGCTCGCGCTGCCACGGGGTGTCGGGACCGAACGCGTGCCCCTTCGAGGCCATGCGAGCCGAGTACAGCTTCACGAGCTCGACGGCGATGTCGCGCACCGCGCGTCGGGCGCGGCCCTTCGCCTGCGCCCAGTCGCTGCCGCCCATCTTCGAGAGCGACGGCGCCTCGCCGCCGACGTACCGCGAGAGCAGGTCGAGCTGGTCGGTGGGCACGAAGAGCCGGTCGCCCGCCTGGCCGCGCTTCGACGGCGCGTACTCGATGACGAGGTATTCGCGCACCGCGGTGGGCGCCTGCGCGATGCCCGCCGTGCGGCTCGGGCCCTTGGGCCGCGAACCGGTGGCGACCTCGCGCTGCACCATCTCGACGAAGCGGCCGATGCCGTGCGTCTGGTGCACGACGAAGTCTCCGGCCTTCAACTGCAGGGGGTCGACGACGTTGCGACGACGACTCGCGAGCTTCTTGCCCTGACGGGCGTCGTATCCGGCGGCGCGGCCGTAGAATTCGGCCTCGGAGATGAGCCCGAGCTTCACCTCTGGCACCTCGTAGCCGCGGGCCGCGTCGGCCTGCACGAGGTAGGCGACGCCCGGCTCGAGCTCGGTGGGCACGTCGTCGACCAGCCGCGCGGCGAGCCCGGCCTCGGAGAGGACGTCGCGTGCCCGCTCGACGAGGCCGTGACCGGCGGATGCCACGACGAGGCTCCACCCGTCGCGCAGACGTTCGGCGGCATGGTCGACCGCGCCGGCGACGTTGCCCTGGAAGCTCGGCATCGCGTTCGCCGCGAGCCGGATCGTGGTGGCGGCGGCGGCCACCGAGGTCGCCGCGGCCTCGGCCGCCCTGGCTGCCTCGCCGCCCGCGGCGGCGACCACCTCGGTCGCGTCGCCGATGTCGAAGGTCGAGAAGTTCCACCACACGCGGCGCGGGTCGGGTTCGCCCGGGGCGCTGAAGAGCGCGGCATCGCGGAGCTCGCGCACCGTGAGGAAGTCGCCGGCGGCGAGGTCGATGGGCGCCTCGGCGCCCGCCGTCGCGGCGCTCCACGCCGCACCGAGGAACTCGCGGTTCGTCTCACCGAGGCTCACGGCGCGGCCGGCGACGCGCTCGGGGCCGAGCACGGCGACGGCGGCACCCTCGGGAACGTAGTGGGTGAGCGGCACCAGCCGGTCGAGGAGCGCGGGAGCGAGGGATTCCATGCCCTCGACCGGGATGCCCTCGGCGACCTTCTCGAGCAGTGCCGAGAGGCTCGGGAACTCGTGCACCATCTCGCGAGCCCGCTGGCGCACGGGCGCGGTGAGCAGCAGCTCTCGGCTCGGCGCGAGGGTGACCCGCTCGACGGGTTCGGGCAGCGACCGCTGGTCGGCGACCGAGAACGCCCGCAGCTCCTCGATCTCGTCGCCGAAGAACTCGACGCGCACGGGGTGGTCGGCGTTCGGCGGGAAGACGTCGAGGATGCCGCCGCGCACGGCGAACTCGCCACGACGCGCGACCATGTCGACCCGGGCATACGCGAGGTCGACGAGTCGCACCGCGAGCTCGGCCAGGTCGTAGCCGCGACCGCCGGCGACGAGCTCGACCGACGCGAGCTCGGCCAGGTTGTCGGCGAGCGGCTGCAGCGCCGCCCGCACCGAGGCGACCACGACGAGCGGATGCCGCGAGCCCGCCTCGGCCCACTCGTGCATGCGCCGCAGCGCATGCAGGCGCCGCCCGACGGTCTCGGCGGAGGGACTGAGCCGCTCGTGCGGGAGGGTCTCCCATGCCGGGAACTCGAGGAGCTCGGCGTCGTCGGCGAGGTACGGCCCCAGCGAGGCGCGCAAGGACTCGCCCTCGCGACTCGTGGCGGTGATGACGAGGAGCGCCGGCGAAAGCCCGGCGTCGGCGCGACGTTGCAGAAGGCCGGCGAGCAGCGGCGCATCGAGGCCGGCCGGTGCCGAGAAATCGGCATTGCGCAGGGCTTCGGCGAGCGCACCGTCGACGGTGGAGGCGCGCGCGAGCGCCGTGAGCAAGCCCTGGAGATTCACCCGTCGAGTCTACGCGGCGCGCCCGACACACCGGCCGGACGGCCGCCGCGACGGTCGAGCCCACCGGGATACCATGGGCGCCGCACGCGAATGCCAGGAGGCCTCCACGATGATCACTGCCGCCGCCGACGGATCGGCACTCGGAAACCCCGGCCCTGCCGGGTGGGCCTGGTACGTCGACGACGCCAACTGGGCGGCGGGCGGCTGGCCGCATGCCACGAACAACCAGGGCGAGCTGAAAGCCGTGCTCGAGCTCTTCCGCGCGACGGCGCACCTCGATGACGACCTCCTCGTGCAGTGCGACAGCCAGTACGTGATCAACTGCATCACCAAGTGGATGCCCGGCTGGAAGCGCAAGGGCTGGCGCAAGGCCGACGGCAACCCGGTGCTGAACGTCGACCTCCTCCAGGAGCTCGACGCGGCGCTCGCCGGGCGTCGCTACCGCTTCGAGTGGGTGCGGGGCCACGTCGGCCACGAGTTGAACGAGGCGGCCGACGTGCGCGCCCGCGCCGTCGCCGAGGCCTTTCGTCGCGGCGGCGACATCCCGGTCGGGCCGGGCTGGACCGGCACCGGCACGCTCGCCGCGCTCGAGCCGTCGCCCGAACCGGCCGCCGCCCTCGTCGACCCCGAGGCATCCGCGGTGCCCGAACTCGAGCTCGGTGACGACGCCCTGTTCGACCTCGACGAGGCGGCGACGGCGTGGCACACGCTCACCCTCGAGCTCTCGACCGAGGAGCACGAGCGGCTCGTGGTGCGCGCCCGCGCCGAGGGTGTCTCGCCAGAGGACTTCCTTCGCGGCCTGATCTGACGCCGCCGGGCTCGATCGAGCCGAGCCCGCCCGCCTCAGGCGGGCGAGTGGAACCGCTGCTGCGCCGCGACGAGCCCGTCGCTCGCGACCGCCTCGACGGCGTCGGCGGCATCCGAGATGAGGTTCGGCAGCGCCTGCCGCTCGGTGCCCGAGAAGTCCTTCAGCACGAAGTCGGCGGCGTCCTGACGGCCGGGCGGACGCCCGATGCCGACCCGCACGCGCGTGAAGGGCCCGGCATCGGTCGCCTTCGAGATGTCGCGGATGCCGTTGTGACCGCCGTGGCCGCCGCCCTGCTTCAGGCGCACCGTGTCGAAGGGGACGTCGAGCTCGTCGTGCACGACGATGAGCCGGTCGACCGGCAGCGAGTAGAACTTCAGGAGCGCCGACACCGGGCCGCCCGAGGTGTTCATGTAGCTGTTGGGCTTCGCCACCACGAGCTTCGGTCCGCCGGGGCGGAGGAAGCCCTCAGCGACGCGCGACGGCGTCTTGTGGCTCTTGAAGGTCGCGCCGAGGCGGGCTGCCAGCTCGTCGGCGACCATCTGGCCGACGTTGTGCCGGTTGCCGGCGTACTGCGCACCGGGGTTGCCGAGTCCGACCACGAGCCAGGTGTTCTCGGCCACGGTGTCGTCCTTCCGGCGGGGGCGGAACAGGTCGAGGAAACCCACGCGGTCTCCTTTCTGGAATGAGAAGAGGCCTGCGGCCCCGCAGTCCGAGCGTACCCGGATGCGGCGCCGCAGGCCCCTGCGGAGCTGGTTACTCGGCCGACTCGGCGGCTTCGCCCTCGGCGGCCTCGGGCGCCTCGGCCTCTGCGGCTTCGGCGGCGGCCTCAGCGGCCTCCTCGCCGAGGTCGACCTTCTGCGGCTCGTGCACGAGCACGACGAGCGTGTCGGGCTCGCTCAGGAGCGTGGAACCCTTGGGCAGCACGACGTCCTTCGCGTGGATCTGGGCCCCGTCTTCGAGGCCCTCGATGTCGACGACGATGTTCTCGGGGATGTGCATGGCCTCGGCCTCGAGCGACAGCGTCTTGGCGTCGAGGTCGGCGATGGTGCCGGGGTACGACTCGCCCGAGAGGTGCACGGGCACCTCGACCTGGACCTTCTCGCCCACGCGCACGACGATGAGGTCGAGGTGCTCGATGATCTGGCGCACGGGGTCCTTCTGCACGTCCTTCACGAGGGCGAGCTGGCTCTTGCCCTCGATCTGCAGGTCGAGCACGGCGTTCGCCTTGCGGATGAGGAGGCCGACCTGGTGGGCGGGCAGCGCCACGTGGCGGGGCTCGGTGCCGTGACCGTAGACGACGGCCGGGATCTTGCCGACGGCGCGAAGCTTGCGGGCCGCGCCCTTGCCGAACGAGTCGCGCGTGTCGGCGACGACCTTGTTGTCTTCGTCCATGATGTTGTTCTCCTTGCGGGCTCACTCGGCCCAGATCGTGTGTCTGATGTTTCGACTCGAACGCGCGCACGGAACGTGCGCATTAGCGTGAGGAAAAGCCGTGGAGCCTGCTCCTACCGCGTCGATCACGGATGCCCCGCCGCCCGTTCGTACGGGCGATGAGGCTTCCCTCGCCGAAGTTCACGGCCGCGCGCACCCGAAGGCTTTCGCGACCGAGGAGAAAGTCTACCAGCCCGGCTGGAGTGCGGCGATCGCGCGCGCGACCACGGTGTCGACGTCGCCGGAGTTCTCGACGCGGGCGCCGCGTTCGTCGTCGCCGAGCGGTTCGAGCGCGTCGAGCTGGGACGAGAGCAGGGCGGCCGGCATGAAGTGTCCGGGGCGGTGCGCGACGCGGTCCGCGAGCTCGTCGAGCGGCACGACGAGCTCGATGAAGGCGGCGTCGGGGCATCCGCGCCGGATGAGGTCACGATAGGCGCGCCGCAACGCGGAGCAGGCGATCACGCGCCCGCCCCGACCTTCGGTGAGCGACTCGCCCACGAGGAGCAGCCACGGCGCGCGATCGTCGTCGTCGAGTGGCACCCCCGCCCGCATCTTCTCGACGTTGGACTCGGGATGCAGCGCGTCGGAGTCGATGAAGTCGAGGGCCGGGAACCGGGCGGCGAGCCGGTCGGCGAGCGCGGCGCCGATGCGCGACTTGCCCGCGCCGCTCGGCCCCATGACGACGACACGGGGGACGGTGACGGATGCCGCGCTCATGCGTTGCAGGCTAGTGCACGCGAGCGCGGGGCATCCGAGCCGATCGCTCCCCGCCGACCTCACTGCAACACCGGGCAACGGTGAGCGGCGCTCACAGTACGCTGGAGGCGACCCCAGAATTCTCGAGGAGAGCTTCGTGCCTGAAACCCCCCAGTCAGCAAACATCGGCGTCGTCGGCCTCGCGGTGATGGGGTCGAACCTCGCCCGCAACCTGGCGAGCCGCGAAGGCAACACGGTCGCCGTGTTCAACCGTTCGCCCGAGCGGACCCGCACACTCACCTCCGAGCACCCCGAGGCCGGGTTCGTCGCCGCTGAGGGCTACGACGAGTTCGTCGCCTCGCTCGCGAAGCCCCGCACCGCGATCATCATGGTGCAGGCCGGCAAGGGCACCGACGCGGTCATCTCCGAGCTCGTCTCCCGCTTCGAGCCGGGCGACATCATCGTCGACGGCGGCAACGCGAACTTCCACGATACGATCCGCCGCGAGGCCGAGATCAGCCCGACCGGCATCCACTTCGTCGGCGCCGGCATCTCAGGCGGCGAAGAGGGCGCCCTCAAGGGCCCGTCGATCATGCCCGGCGGCTCCGCCGAGGCCTATGAGACGCTCGGCCCGATCCTCTCCTCCATCGCCGCGGTCGCCGAGGGCGAGCCGTGCGTCACGCACGTCGGCACCGACGGCGCGGGCCACTTCGTGAAGATGGTGCACAACGGCATCGAGTACGCCGACATGCAGCTCATCGCCGAGGCCTACGACCTCATCCGCCAGGGCACTGGCAAGTCGCCGACCGATATCGCCGACATCTTCGCCGAGTGGAACACCGGCGAGCTCGAGAGCTACCTCATCGAGATCACCGCCGAGGTGCTCCGCCAGACCGATGCCGCCACGGGCGAGCCGCTCGTCGACGTCATCCTCGACGAGGCCGGTGCGAAGGGCACCGGCGCCTGGACCGTGCAGAACGCCCTCGAGCTCGGCGTGCCCACGTCGGGCATCGCCGAGGCCGTGTTCGCCCGCAGCCTCTCCTCCAAGCGCGCGCAGCGCGAGGCGGCATCCGACCTCCCCGGCCCCTCGGCCGAGTGGAAGGTCGCCGACGCCGACGCCGACGCGTTCATCGAAGACGTGCGCCGCGCGCTCTACGCCTCGAAGATCATCGCGTACTCGCAGGGCTTCGACGAGATCGTCTCGGGCGCCGAGCAGTTCGGCTGGAACGTGCACAAGGGCGACATCGCGAAGATCTGGCGCGCCGGATGCATCATCCGCGCCCGCTTCCTGAACCGCATCGCCGAGGCCTACGCCGACAACCCCTCGCTCGTGGTGCTCGTCTCCGCACCGTACTTCCGCGACGCCGTCGCCGGCACCCAGGAGAGCTGGCGCCGGGTCGTCGCGATCGCCGCACAGGCGGGCATCCCGACGCCCGCGTTCTCGTCGTCGCTCGCCTACTACGACGGCCTCCGCGCCGCGCGCCTCCCCGCGGCCCTCATCCAGGGCCAGCGCGACTTCTTCGGCGCGCACACGTACCAGCGCGTCGACAAGCCGGGCGTCTTCCACACGCTCTGGTCGGGCGACCGCTCCGAGATCGAGACGACGCCCTCCTCGCACTGAGTCGAGGCGGGTCACCGGGAGCGAGGAGCGAGCGGATGCCGGAACCGGCCTGGCGGCACGACGGCGAGGAGCCCGACTACCGCTTCACGCTCGCGAACGAGCGCACCTTCCTCGCGTGGATCCGCACGGCGCTCGCGCTGCTCGCGGGCGGCGTGCTGCTCCACCAGTTCGCGACGGAGCTCGACCCCCGGCCGGTGGTGACGGTGCTCGCCGTCGGCCTCGGTGTCGTCGCGGGCGTGCTGAGCGTCATGTCGTACACGCGCTGGCGCGGCAATGAGATCGCGATCCGCCGTGGCCGCCCCCTGCCGTTCAGCTGGGTGCTGCCCGGGCTCGCCGCAGTGTGCCTCCTCACGAGCGCGGTGCTCGTGGTGCTGCTGCTGCTGACGTGATCGGGCGGGTCGGATGATGCGCGTGCACGCGGTGGCGGCGACCGGGGATCCCGGCCTCCAGCCCGAGCGCACGGCGCTCTCGTGGAGCCGAACGGCGCTCGCGCTCGCGGTGAACGCCCTGCTGTCGATGCGCGCGGGTCTCGTCGCGGGCGAGCCGTGGCTCGTCGCCGTCGGGGCGGTGCTGTTCGCGTCATCCGGGGTGGCCGTGGCCATCGGCACGGTGCGGCGCCGGCAGCTCTCGGGCGACCGGCTCGTGATCACTCCCCCGCGCGGCGCCCTCGTCGGCGTCGCGGTGGCGACCCTCGTCGCGAGTGCCGGCGGAGTCGCATCCGTCTTCGTCGGAGGCGCCTCATGAGCGACCACCACCCCGAACTCGACGGCGATCCCCACGACGACCGTCCGGTGCACGGCGAGCGGCGCCGTCGGGCACTCCGCATCACCGTGTTCATCGCGCTCGGCGCGCTCGTGCTGCCGCTCGCGCTCTCCGCGTACAGCGTCGCCTACTCGGCGGCGTCCCGCGCGTGCTCGGTGTACGTCGCGAACTTCAGTGCGGGCTCCGACTACCGTGTCTCGCTCGAGTTCTTCGGCGACGGCGGCCCCGGCTGGCAGTGCTTCGCCGTCTCGGCCAGCGGTGTCGCGACGCCACTCGCGAACCTCGGCCTGTTGCCGGCGGCGCCTCGACCGGCGCTGCCCGACGAGCGCGACACCTGAGCGGTCGCGGGCTCACTCCTCGTGGGCCGCGGGCCCCTCGTCGGGGAAGACGCGCTTGTACCTGCGCCCGTCGGACAGCTCGACCGTCTCGGATCGCAGCAGCCCGCGGGTGACCCGCTGGTAGATCGCCTGCGGCGTCACCCCCATGCGCGCCGCCGCCTCGGTGACCGAGAGCCCGGGTAGGTCGGTGGGCACGCTCGAGGGCCGCTCGCGCTTGCGCTTGCGGCTCGCCTCCTGGCGTGACGCGATCTCGTCGTCGCCGCCGGCCCAGCGGTACTTCGCAGCCGAGGGGCTGAGTCCAGCGGCATCCGCGATCGCCTCCCACGACCGGCCGGCATCGAGGGCCTCGCGCACGGCGACGAGGGACGCCGGGTCGGATTCGAGGGCGGCGAGGAGCGAGCGGATGCCGCGGAGCCGCTCGAGCGGCGTGGCATCCGTTTCGGCGTCACCGCCCTCGAGTGCGTCGAGCGCCACGAGTTCGGCGAGCGCGCGAGCCGTCTCGGCGGACAGGAAGGACATGCCGGGTGCCGCGCTCAGCCGTTGAGGAGCGTGTTGCGCACGTCGCGCCGCAGCACCTTGCCGATGAGCGAGCGGGGCAGGTCGTCGGCCTGCACGACCCGCTTCGGCACCTTGTAGGGCGTGAGCCCGTCGCGGGCGAAGGCGCGAATGGCGGCCTCATCGAGGGTCGCCCCCTCGCGGAGCACCACCACGGCGACGACCTCTTCACCCGAGTGCTCGTCGGGCAGCCCGACGACCGCGCAGTCGTCGACGTCGGGGTGCGCGCGAATCGCCTCCTCGACCTCGCTCGGCGCGACGTTGAAGCCGCCCGTGATGATGAGCTCCTTGATGCGGTCGACGATGCTGACGAACCCGTCGGCGTCGATGCGCACGATGTCGCCGGTGCGGAACCAGTCGGCGCCGCCATCGGTGGCGGGCACGAAGACCGCCTCGGTCTCGTCGGGCTTCAGCCAGTAGCCCGAGAACACCTGCGGGCCTCGCACGATGAGCTCGCCCTCGGCGCCGGTCGCGACATCCGTGCCGGGCGCTTCGGGGTCGACGACGCGCACCTCGGTCGAGGGCAGCGGCAGCCCGACGGTGCCCGCGCGCCGAGTCGGGGCCACGGGGTTCGCCATGAGCACCGGCGACGTCTCGGAGAGGCCGTAGCCCTCGACGAGGTAGCCGTGCGTCTGGGCCTCCCATGGCTCGACAACCTCGGCCGAGAGCGGCATGGCGCCCGAGATGGCGATGCTGATGCCGTCGAGGGAGACGCCCTCGGCTGCCGCGGCCTTCGTCAGTCGCTCGTAGATGGGCGGCACCGCCGGAAGGAAGGTGGGCGGGCGCTGCTTCACGACCTTCAGTACGAGGTCGGGGTCGAACTTCGGGAACAGCACGAGCCGCGCGCCCATGCTCATCGCGAAGGTCAGGCAGAGGGTGAGCCCGTAGGCGTGGAACATCGGCAGCACCGCGTAGACCACGGAGGTGCCGCGCTCGATCTCGGGAACCCACGCGCGCGCCTGGGCGGCGTTCGCGAGCAGGTTCGCGTGCGTGAGGGTCGCGCCCTTCGGGCTGCCCGTCGTGCCGCTCGTGTACTGGATGAGGGCCACGTCGTCGACGCTCGGCGCGATGATGTGCGGGTCGATGGGGGCGGAGTCGATGAGCTCCTCCCAGCGCACGGTGTCGCGCACCTTCGTCGTGAGGGCCGCGCGCGACTCGCGCGCCTTCGCGACCGGGAGACGCAGCATCGCGCGCATGCGGAACGGCATGGCACGGGTCACGTCGACCGAGATGACGTGGGCGACCGAGACATCCGCCGGGAACGCCTGGATCGTCTCGACGACCTTGTCCCACGCGATCACGACGCGCGCGCCGTGGTGCTCGAACTGGTGGCGGAGCTCGCGAGGCGTGTAGAGCGGATTGTGCTCCACGACGATCGCGCCGAGCCGGAGCACGGCGTAGAACGCGACGATGTGCTGCGGGCAGTTCGGCAGCACGAGCGCGACGGGGTCGCCCTGCTGCACGCCGAGGAGCCGCAGTCCCTCGGCGGCGCGCTCGACCTGGGCGCCGAGCTCGGCATACGTCGTGGTGCGCTCGAAGAACTCGAGCGCCGCGTGGTCGGGGTACTGCTCGACGGAGGCGCGGATCAGGTCGTAGAGAGACCCGTCGGGCGCCTCGATGTCACTCGGCACCCCCTCGGCGTAGCTCGAGAGCCAGGGACGGGGCGTCGTGATCGTCACGGGTGACCGCCTAGGCCGCGCCGTCGAACATGCTCGTCACCGAGCCGTCTTCGAACACCTCGTGGATGGCCCGCGCGAGCAGCGGCGCGATCGGGAGCACGGTGAGGCGATCCCAGCGCTTCTCTTCGGGCACCGGCAGCGTGTCGGTCACGACGACGTGGTCGATCGACTCGCTCTGCAGGATCTCGGTCGCCGGGTTGGAGAACACCGCGTGAGTCGCGGCGACGACGACGCCGATGGCGCCGTTCGCCTTGAGCGCCTCGGCGGCCTTCACGATCGTGCGGCCGGTGTCGATGAGGTCGTCGACGAGCAGGCAGACGCGGCCCTCGACGTCGCCGACGATCTCGTGCACGGAGACCTGGTTCGGCACGAGCGGGTCGCGGCGCTTGTGGATGATGGCGAGCGGTGCCCCGAGCTTGTCGCTCCAGATGTCGGCGACGCGCACGCGGCCCATGTCGGGCGAGACGACGGCGAGCGTCGACGGGTCGAGCTTCTCCCTGAAGTACTCGAGCAGCACGGGCATGGCGAAGAGGTGGTCGACCGGGCCGTCGAAGAAGCCCTGGATCTGCGCGGCGTGCAGGTCGATCGACATGATGCGGTCGGCGCCGGCGGCCTTGAAGAGGTCGGCGACGAGTCGCGCCGAGATCGGCTCACGCCCGCGGCCCTTCTTGTCTTGCCGCGCGTAGGGGTAGAACGGCGCCACGACCGTGATGCGCTTGGCCGACGCGCGCTTGAGCGCGTCGATCATGATGAGCTGCTCCATGAGCCACTCGTTGATCGGCGCCGTGTGCGACTGGATCACGAACGCGTCGGAGCCGCGCACGCTCTCGTCGTAGCGCGCGTAGATCTCGCCGTTGGCGAAGGTGCGCGCATCGGTCGGGACCAGGTCGGCACCGAGCTCCTCCGCGATCTGCTCCGCGAGGGCGGGGTGCGCCCGCCCCGTGACGAGCACGAGGCGTTTCGATCCGGTGGTCTCGATTGCAGCCATCTGGTCTGTCCTCTCCACCCGCCTCGGCCGGTGCATTCAGTCGGCGTCGGGGCCGGATGCCTCTCCGGCTGCCTCGGCAGCCTCGGCTGCAGCAGTGCCGGGTCGGTGCGTCTGGACCCATCCCTCGATGTTGCGCTGGGGTGCCACGTTCACGGCCAGCGCGCCTGCGGGAACATCCTTGCGGACGACGGTGCCGGCGCCCGTGTAGACCCCGTCGCCAATCCTAATGGGCGCGACGAAGACGCCGTGCGCGCCGGTCTTCACGTGCGAGCCGATCTCGGATCGGTGCTTGTTCACGCCGTCGTAGTTGGCGAAGATCGAGCCGGCTCCGATGTTGGAGTGATCGCCGACCGTGGCGTCGCCCACGTAGCTGAGGTGCGGCACCTTGGTGCCCTCGCCGATGGTGGAGTTCTTCGTCTCGACGAACGTGCCGATCTTGCCGTCGGCGCCGAGCACGGTGCCCGGACGGAGGTAGGCGAACGGGCCCACGGATGCCCCGGGGCCGACGATCGAGAGGGTGGCATCGGTGCGTCGCACGTCGGCGTTCGCGCCGATCTCGCAGTCGACGAGCGTCGTGTCGGGCCCGATCATTGCGCCGGTCGCGACGACGGTGGCGCCCTTGAGCTGGGTGCCCGGGCGGATCGTGACGTCGGGTTCGATGCGAACGGCGAGGTCGATCCAGGTGGTGGCCGGGTCGTCGATCGTGACGCCGTTGAGCTGCCAGCCGCGCACGATGAGCGCGTTGAGCCGGGCGGCGGCCTCGGAGAGCTGGGCGCGGTCGTTGATGCCCGCGACGAGCCACGGCTCGGACACCGGCACCGCCTCGACCTCGGAGCCGGCCGCGCGGAGCAGGCCGATGATGTCGGTGAGGTACTTCTCACCCTGTGCGTTCTCGGTCGTGAGGTTCGCGAGCTGGTCGCGCAGCGCCGCGGCGCCGAACGCGTAGATGCCCGCATTGATCTCGGCGATCGCACGCTCGTCGTCGGTGGCGTCCTTCTGCTCGACGATGCGGTCGAACGCGCCCGTGGCGTCGCGCACGACCCGGCCGTAGCCCGAGGGGTCGTCGTAGACGGCCGACAGCACGGATGCCGCGGCGGAGTCGGCGCGGTGCTGCTCGAGGAAGGCGGCGAGCGTGCCGGCGTTCAGGAGCGGCACGTCGCCGTTGAGTACGAGCACCTCGCCCTCGAAGTCGTCGGGCAGCGACGCGAGCGCCTGCTCGACCGCGCGGCCCGTTCCGGGGATCTCGTCTTGGTCGACGATGACGGTGCCCGGCAGCTCGGCCTCGACCGCGGCAGCGACGAGGTCGCGCTCATGGCGCACCACGGTGACGACGTGCGCCGCGTCGAGCGCACGCGCCGTGGCGAGCACGTGCGCGACGATGGGCGCGCCGGCGAGCGGGTGCAGGAGCTTGGGCACGGCGGACTTCATGCGCGTGCCCTGGCCGGCGGCGAGCACGATGATCGCGAGATTGTGATCCATGCTCCGCCGCCAGGACTCGAACCTGGACCGAACAGCTCCAAAGGCTGTCGTGCTGCCATTACACTACGGCGGATCGCGCGGGCGGGTCGCGCCGCGCGACAACAAGTCTGCCATGCCGCGCAGGGTGGTTCGTGGCATCCGCCGCGCCGTCCGCCCGCTCTCGGCGCAGGTTCGTCGCGTCGGCGCATCGACGTCGTACCGCCCGCGCGAGGAACGTGCGCCCGGCATCGGGCGTAGGGTGATGGCGGCGCGCGGGATAATGGCGGCATGACGGATGCTGACGAGGTCGACCGGATCGTCGACGACTGGGAGCGCGAGCGCCCCGACCTCGATTTCGCTCCCCTGCAGGTGCTCTCCCGCGTCGCCCGGCTCGCGAAGCACCTCGACCGCGCGCGGCGCCAGGCCTTCGCGCGGTCCGAGCTCGAGGCATCCGAGTTCGACGTGCTCTCGGCTCTCCGCCGTGCCGGCGCGCCCTATCGCCTCTCCCCCAAGCAACTGCTGCAGCAGACCCTCGTCTCGAGCGGCACGATGACGAACCGCATCGACCGGCTCGTCGAACGCGGTCTCGTGACGCGGCAGACCGACCCCAACGACGGGCGCGGCATCCTCGTCGAGATGAGCCAAGCCGGCCTCACCAGGGTGGATGCCGCGATCACGCGACTCGTCGACGCGGAGTCCGAGTTGCTCAGCGGGCTGCCCGCGGCCGAGCAGAAGCGGCTGGCCGGACTCCTCCGCAAGTTGAGCCTCGGGTTCGACTGAGCGGTTCGCGACGTGCTTCGGGCCCTCGCATCGCCCCGGTTGGGGCAGTTTTGATAATGGTTATCATTAACGATAGCGTGGCGGCCATGACGACACATTCGAAGCCACTTCCCCTCCGATCCGCGGTGATCGGGGCGTCCGTACTGGCGCTCGCCGCGCTCGCCGGCTGTTCGGCCCCGGCCGCCGGGGCGCAGACGGGCGCCGCGGCATCCGATGCTCCATCGACCGCTCGCGAGGTCCGCGCGCCTCGGGTCGTCGTGAGCTACGACGGCGGCCTCCTCGTGCTCGAGGGCGACTCGCTGGAGGTCGCGGCCGACGTGCCGCTCGACGGATTCCTCCGCCTGAATCCAGCGGGCGACGAGCGACACGTGATGGTGTCGACGGATGACGCGTTCCGCGTGCTCGACACGGGGGTCGAGATCGACCGGCACGGCGACCACGCGCACTACTACGCCGAGGAGCCCGAGCTCACCGAGCTCTCGTTCGCAGCGGAGCATCCGGGACACGTCACGACGCACGCGGGCATCACGGCGCTCTTCGCCGACGGCACCGGACGCGTCGAGCTGCTCGACCCGGCCGCGCTCGACCCCGACGCGCGCGACGGCGACGACGTCGACGAACCCGAGGTCACGGTCTACGAGAGCGCCGAGGCGCACCACGGCGTGGCGGTCGCGCTCGAGGGCGGCGGACTCCTCACGACGTTCGGCGACAGCGAGGCCCACACCGGCGCCGTCGTGCTCGATGCGGCGCGCACGGAGGTCGTGCGCAGCGAGCAATGCCCCGGCGTGCACGGCGAGACCGTCGCCGCCGACGGCGTGATCGTCATCGGCTGCGAGAACGGCGCGCTCGTCTACCGCGACGGCATCTTCACGAAGGTCGCGGCACCCGACGCGTACGGCCGCATCGGAAACCAGGCCGGTTCGCCCGAGTCGCCGGTCGTGCTCGGCGACTACAAGGTCGACGCCGCCGCCGAGCTCGAGCGGCCGCAGCGCGTGAGCCTCATCGACACCGCCACGGCGACCCTCCGATTCGTCGACCTCGGCACCAGCTACACCTTCCGGTCGCTCGCCCGCGGGCCGCACGGCGAAGCGCTCGTGCTGGGCACCGACGGGGCGATCCACGTGATCGATCCCGACACCGGCGAGGTCGCGCAGCGCATCGCGGTCGTCGACGCGTGGACCGAGCCCACCGACTGGCAGGAGCCGCGACCGGCGCTCGAGGTGCGCGGACACCGCGCCTACGTGACCGATCCCGCCGCTGACGCGATCCACGTCGTCGACCTCGAGTCCGGCGAGATCACCGCGAGCGCATCGCTGCCGCAGACGCCGAACGAGCTGACGACGGTCGGCGAGTAGCGTTCAGGGGCGGATGCCTCGGGGCATCCGCCCTCGCGCGGCGACGTCAGGGCGAGCACCCCCGTCCGTCAGCGCCGCATCACCTTGCGCGCCAGCCAGTTGCCGAAGAACTGCGCGACCTGCACGAACACCACGATCAGCACCACCGCGGCCCACGTCACCACGGGCTCGAACTGCCGGTAGCCGTAGACCTGCGCGAACGTGCCGAGGCCGCCGCCGCCGATGACGCCCGCGACCGCGGTCATGTCGATGATCGCGACGAGCACGAAGGTGTAGCCGAGGATGAGCGGCCCGAGCGCCTCGGGGATCACGACGGTGCGGAGGATGCGCAGCGGCGACGCACCCATCGACCGCGCCGCCTCGATCACGCCCGGCGAGACGGTCAGCAGGTTCTGCTCGACGATGCGTCCGATCGCGAACGACGCGGCGAGCGAGAGCGCGAAGATCAGGGCGTTGTTGCCGATGCCCGTGCCGATCACGAACCGCGAGAACGGCTGCACCGCCGCGATGAAGATGATGAACGGGATCGGGCGGAAGAAGTTGATGACGACGTTCAGCACGTTGAACACCACACGGTTCGACAGCAGCGACCCCGGTCGCGTCGTGTAGAGCGCGATGCCGAGCAGGAGCCCGGCGAATCCGCCGATCAGGAGCGTGAGCGCCACCATGTAGAGCGTCTCGACGGCGGCGACCCAGAATTCGCCCTGCAGCTCGAACAGGCGATCCATCACGGCACCTCCGTCACGTCGACGCGGGCGGCGATCGTGGCGAGCGCCCGCTCGATCGCGGCATCCGACCCCCTGATCGCCAGGGTGAGGTGGCCGAACGCCCGGCCCTGGATGTCGTTGATGCCGCCGTAGACGAGCTCGAACTCGAGCCCGGCATTCGCGAGCTCGAGGAAGACGGATGCCTGTGACGCGTCCCCGTCGCGGAACGAGATCGTGACGATGCGGCCCTCGTGGCGCTCGCGCAGCACGTCGAGCTCGGCCGGCGAGGGGACGCCCTTCACCACGGTCGCGACGAATCGCTGCGATGACGGGTTCTGCGGGTCGGAGAACACCTCGAAGACGTCGCCGTGCTCGATGACCCGGCCGCCGTCCATGACGGCGACCTTCGTGGCGATCGATTGGATGACGTCCATCTCGTGGGTGATGACGATGATCGTCACGCCGAACTCGCGATTCACGCGCTTCAGGAGCGCGAGGACCTCCTGCGTCGTGTCGGGGTCGAGGGCGCTCGTCGCTTCGTCGGCCAGCAGCAGCCGCGGCGAGGTGGCGAGGGCCCGGGCGATGCCGACGCGCTGCTTCTGACCGCCCGAGAGCTGGTCGGGGTAGCTCTTCGCCTTGTCGGCGAGCCCGACGAAGTCGAGCAGTTCGGTCACGCGCGCGGCGATCTCGGCCTTCGAGGCGCCGGCGACCGTGAGCGGGTACGCGATGTTCGCCCAGACCGTCTTCGAGTTGAACAGGTTGAACTGCTGGAAGATCATCCCGATGCCGAGACGGATGGCCCGGAGCTCGCGTTCGGGCATCGTCGTGATCTCGCGACCGTCGACCTCGATGCTGCCCGACGTCGCGGGCTCGAGTGCGTTCACGAGCCGCACGAGCGTGGACTTGCCGGCGCCCGAGTAGCCGATGATGCCGTAGACGTCACCGGCCTCGACCTCGAGGGTCACGTCGTCGATCGCGATGATGGGGTCACCCGACGCACCGGGTGCCGGGTAGGTCTTCGTGACGTTCCGGAGGGCGACGAGCGCCATGTGTCCTCTCCTCCCACACGCCGTGCAGGGCGGCGGGCGCCGAAGCCGGCGTCCGCCGCCCGTGCGGCGAGTGATCGATCGCCGAGGCGATCAGCGGTCAGCGGTCGGCGATCAGCCCTTGGCGGCCTTCGTGTCGGACTCGACCTTGGTGAGCGAGTCGACGAGGTCGGCGACGGGCGTCTGCACCGGCACCGCGGTGTTGCCCGAAGCCTCGACGAGGGCGGCCTGCACATCGGAGTCGGTCTGGAAGATCTCGACGAGCTTCAGGTAGGTCTCGTCGTCCTTGTCTTCGGCGCGGGCGGCGAAGATGTTGACGTAGGGCAGCGCGTTCGGGTCGCTCGGGTCGTCCTGCGCGATCGCGTCCTGGAAGCTCAGGCCGGCGTCCTCGACGAAGTCGTTGTTGATGACCGCGGCGGCGACGTCGGGGAGCGACGTCGGCGTGAGCGACGCCTCGAGCGCGGTGACCTTGACCTTCGATGCGGACTCGTCGATGTCGGCGAGGTCGGAGAAGATCGTGCCGCCGCTCTTCAGCTCGATGAGCCCGGCCGACTGCAGTACGAGGAGTGCACGGGCCTGGTTCGACGCGTCGTTCGGCACCGCCACGGTCTCGCCCTTTGGGATGTCCTTCACCGAGTCGTACTTCGTCGAGTAGAGGCCGAGCGGGTAGATCGCGGTGGACCCGATGGGCGTGAGGTCCTCACCGCTCGACACGTTGTAGTCGGCGAGGTACACGATGTGCTGGAACTGGTTGAGGTCGAGCTCGCCCTCGCTCGTCGCGGGGTTGGGCTGGGCGTAGTCGGCGAAGTCGACGACCTCGATCGTGATGCCCTCGTCGGCGGCCGCCGCCTCGAACGCGGCCCACTGCGGGTCGCCCGCTCCGACGACGCCGATCTTCACGACGTCGTTCGCGGAATCGCCGCCCTCGCCCGCTGCGGGGCTCGCGCATGCGGCGAGGCCGGCGATGAGCGGGACTGCGGCCAGTGCGGCGATGAGCTTCGTACGGTGTGACATGTTCTCCCTTTCGCGTGAATGCGCCGCGATCAGGTGCTGATGGCGTGGAGCAGGCATGGCTCCGCCACGGTTGGTAACGGTGGGGGCTTCGATGCCGCGAGCGCGGGCGCAATTCCACGCTAGACGAAGGATCTTCGGGGCCTTGACCACGTGGTCATGTCGCGTCACAGTTCCTGCGTCGCGATGCAGCGACTGTGAGGGATGCTTCGACGGCTCAGCCTTCGAGTGACTCCGACACCTCGAGCCACCGGGTCTCGAGCTCGGCGACCGAGGTCTCGAGCCGCCCGAGTTCGTCGCCGAGCACGGCGAGCCCCACGTAGTCGCCCTGGTCGTGCACGGCGAGCTTCTCGTGGAGCCGGGCGATCTCGGCGGCGAGCTTCTCGAGCCGGCGGTCGATCGAGGAGAGCTCCTTCTCGGCGGTTCGGCGCTCCGCCCCGGCGAGCGCCGGGGCGGCGGCCGAGGCGTGCATCGCGGCGCCGGTCGATGCGCCCGCGCCGGGGGTCGGCACCGCCGCGGCCGTCTCGACGCCCGCCTTCCGGAGCTCGAGGTACTGGTCGACGCCGCGCGGCAGGTCGCGCAGGTGCCCGTCGAGGATCGCGAACTGGCGGTCGGTGACGCGCTCGATCAGGTAGCGGTCGTGCGAGACGACGAGCAGGGTGCCGGGCCAGGAGTCGAGGAGGTCTTCGATGGCGGCGAGCATGTCGGTGTCGAGGTCGTTCGTGGGCTCGTCGAGGATCAGCACGTTGGGCTCGGCGAGCAGGATGAGGAGCAGCTGCAGGCGTCGCTTCTGCCCGCCCGAGAGGTTCTTCACGGGCGTCGAGAGCTGGGCCGTCGTGAAGCCGAGGCGCTCGAGCAGCTGCCCCGGCGTCATCTCCTTGTCGCCCACCTGGTAGGAGGTGCGCTGCTCGGCGACGACGGCGCTCACGCGCTGCTCCGAGTACTCGGTGAGCTCGGCGAGCTCCTGGCTGAGCGTCGCGATGCGCACCGTCTTGCCGCGCTTGACGCGCCCGGTGGTCGGCTGCACGGCGCCCGTGACGAGGCCGAGCAGCGTCGACTTGCCCGCGCCGTTCACCCCGAGGATGCCGGTCCGCTCCCCCGGCGCGATGCGCCACTCGAGCTCGTGCAGCACCGTGCGGGTCGCTGGGGCATCGGCCGGGGCATCCGCCACCGGGTAGACGACCGACACGTCGAGGAGGTCGACGACGTCCTTGCCGAGTCGAGACACCGCGAGCCGGTTGAGCTCGACGGGGTTTCGCAGCGGCGGCTCGTTCTCGATGAGCTGGTTCGCCGCCTCGATGCGGAACTTCGGCTTCGAGGTGCGTGCAGGGGCGCCGCGGCGCAGCCACGCGAGCTCCTTGCGCATGAGGTTCTGGCGCTTCGACTCGGATGCCGCGGCCATGCGGTCGCGTTCGACCCGCTGCAGCACGTAGGCCGCGTACCCGCCCTCGAATGGCTCGACGATGCCGTCGTGCACCTCCCACGTGTTCGTGCAGACCTCGTCGAGGAACCACCGGTCGTGGGTCACGACCACCAGGGCGCCCGAGTTCTGCGCCCACCGGGCCTTCAGGTGGCCCGCGAGCCAGGCGATGCCCTCGACGTCGAGGTGGTTCGTGGGCTCGTCGAGGAGCACCACGTCCCAGTCGCCGACGAGCAGGGCGGCGAGTCCGACGCGGCGGCGCTGCCCGCCCGAGAGGCTCGCGATCTGCGCGTGCCACGGGACATCTGCGAGCAGGCCCGCGATGACGTCGCGAACCCGCGCGTCGCCCGCCCACACGTGCTCCTCGATGCCGCCCACGACCGACTCGGCCACGGTCTTGCCCGGGTCGACGACGTCGGCCTGGTCGAGCATGCCGATGCGGATGCCCCGGCGCAGCGTCACCCGTCCGCCGTCGGGCTCGATGCGACCCGAGAGCAGCTTCAGCAGCGTCGACTTGCCGTCGCCGTTGCGTCCGACGACACCGATGCGATCGCCCTCGTCGATGCCGAGGGTGACCTCGTCGAAGACGGTGCGCGTCGGGAACTCGAGGTGCAGGCGCTCGGCGCCGAGGAGGTGTGCCATGTCCTGACGAGCCTAGCCGCCGCGGGCTGGGAGGCGACCCGGTCGCAGTCGGGGCGGCCTAGCCGTGCATGATGCGCGCGCCGTGCACCGGACCGTGCACGTGCACGACGTTCAGGCGCGCCGCGGAGAGGGCGACCTGCAGCTCGATCGCCGACTCGGCGTCGTCGACGAGGAACGCGACCGTCGGACCCGAGCCCGAGACGATTCCGGCGAGCGCGCCGTGCGCCTCGCCGAGTTCGAGGATGCCGCCGAGGCCGGGTGCGAGTCCGAGCGCAGCCGCCTGCAGGTCGTTGTGCAGCGCTCCGGAGAGGAGCCGCGGGTCGCCGGCGCGAAGCGCCTGCAGCACCGCCGAGTCGACGACGGGCGATCGCTCGGCGGGCGCGAACGCGAGCCGTTCTTCACGGCGCCGGTCGAGCTCCCGGTACACGCCGGGCGTCGAGAGGCCGAACTCCGCGACCGCGAGCACCCAGTGGAACGACCCGGTCGCGAGGGCGGGGCTCAACCGGTCGCCCCGGCCGGTGCCGATGGCCGTGCCGCCCGACAGGGCGAACGGCACGTCGGCGCCGAGCTTCGCGGCGAGCGCGTGCAGCTCCTCCTTGGAGAGCGCCGTGCCCCAGAGCGCGTCGCACGCGACAAGGGTGGCCGCGGCATCCGCCGACCCGCCGCCCATGCCACCCGCGATCGGCACGTGCTTCTCGATCTCGAGACGCACACCGCCCGGCACGCCGGCCGTGCGCGCGAGGAGCTTCGCCGCCTTGATGGCGAGGTTCGAGCTGTCAACCGGGAGCCCCGAGGTGTCGATGCTGCCGCCGAAGCCCACGCTGAACTCGTCGTCGGGCCAGGCCCGCACGTCTTCGTAGAGCGAGACGGCCTGGTAGGCGGTCGCGACATCGTGGTAGCCGTCGGCCTGCACGGAGCCCACGCGCATGAAGAGGTTGACCTTGCCGGGCGCCCGAACGTGCACTGCCTCGTCGGTCGCGGCGATCGTCATGCTTCCACGTTAACCGACTGCTCGCAGCCAGTCGCGCATCTGCGTCTTCACCTCGGCCAGGCGCGAGTCGTCGGGCAGCTTGCCCCAGGTGAGCCCGATCGACGACCTGCCGCCGTCACGGTCGGTCGCCGACGCGAGCACGAACTCGCCGTCGAGTGGGAAGCGCGCGGTCGGATGCTTCGCCTCGAGGTTCAGGGCCAGCGGCTCGACGCCCAGCTCGCGGCCGACGACCGCGGCCAGTGCCCGAAGTGCCGCCTGCTTCTCGAGCCCGACCGTGCGCGTGACGCTCGCCTCGTACGTGCCGTCTTGACGTTGCCCGGGCCGCCGGATGCCGCGCGCCTGCTCGTAGGCGACGGTGACCCCCTGCGACCACCACGGGTCGACGCCCTGGTCGCTGACGAGCCATCGCGCGATCGCCTGGTGCTTCCAGGTCGCGGCCCCTGCAGCGTCGAGGATGCCGAACCACTCGTCGCGCGAGCGACCCGTGGCCTCACGTACGGCGTCGTCGCCGACGCCCTCTGCGCTGCTCCCCACGGGCTTCGCCATGGTTCACGCTACCGCCGCTGCACGTGCGATGGCGAGGAAGTCGCCGACGCGGAGTTGCTCGCCGCGGGTCTCGGGGTCGACCCCGGCACGGGTGAGCACCTCGGAGGCGGCGGCCGCGGATCCGCCGAGCACGCCCGAGAGCGCCTGGCGGAGCATCTTGCGGCGCTGCTGGAACGCCGCGTCGACGATGGCGAACGTCGCGCGACGCTCCTGCTCGGTTCCGGGCGGAACGGCACGCTCGAAGCCGACGAGCACCGAGTCGACGTTCGGCACCGGCCAGAACACCATGCGCGACACCTGGCCGGCCGTGCGCCAGCGCCCGTACCACGCCGCCTTCACGCTCGGGGCGCCGTAGACCTTCGAGCCCGGGTCGGCTGCGAGGCGGTGCCCGACCTCGGCCTGCACCATCACGATGCCCGACGCGAGCGACGGGAAATGCTCGAGCAGGTGCAGCAGCACCGGCACCGAGACGTTGTACGGCAGGTTCGCCACGAGCCGCGTGGGCGCTCCGGGCAGCTCGGTCACCTGCAGGGCGTCGGCCCGCACCACCGTGATGGGCGTGCCCGGCTGCATGACCGCGACCGTGTGCGGCAGCTGCTCGGCGAGGCGGTGGTCGATCTCGACGGCGATGACGGATGCCCCGGCCTCGAGCAGCCCGAGTGTCAGCGAGCCGAGGCCGGGCCCGATCTCGAGCACCGTCTCTCCGGGCTGCACTCCGGCGACGTGCACGATGCGCCGCACCGTGTTGCCGTCGTGCACGAAGTTCTGGCCGAGCTTCTTGGTGGGCGTCACGTCGAGGAGCTCGGCGAGGTCGCGGATCTCGGCCGGCCCGAGCAGGCGTGGCGCGGCGGCACCACCCTCGGCCTCATGCCGGTGGGCGTTCACGCCGTGCCCTGCTGATGGATCGGCAGCACGGGCTCATCTTGCCACGAGCCGTACACCCGAACCGTGTTCGACGCGAGCTGCGAGCAGAAGTCGTCGAGGTCGGTTCCGAGCGCCTCGGCCATGAATCGGGCGGTGTGCGGCACGAGGTAGGGCGCGTTCGGGCGCCCTCGCAGGGGTGCGGGCGTGAGGTACGGGGCATCCGTCTCGACGAGGATGCGGTCGCGCGGCGCGACCCGCAACGCCGCACGGAGGTTCTCGGCGTTCTTGAACGTGACGTTGCCGGCGAACGAGAGGTACCAGCCCTCGTCGGCGGCGAGCCGTGCGAGGTCCGCGCCGCCGGAGAAGCAGTGGAACACCGTGCGCTCCGGCGCACCCACGCGCCGGAGCGTCTCGACGACCTCGTCGTGGGCGTCGCGGTCGTGGATCTGCAGCGCGAGCCCGTGCCGCTTCGCGATGTCGAGGTGCGCCTCGAAGGCGCGGAACTGGGCGCCGCGGCCGTCGTCGCCGGTGCGGAAGAAATCGAGTCCGGTCTCGCCGATGGCGCGCACGCGCGGCCGGGCCGCGAGCTCGTCGATCACGGCGAGCGCCTCGTCGAGGGTTCCGGATGCCTCGAGCCGGGGCGCCTCGTTGGGGTGCAGCGCCACCGCCGCGAGGAGCCGCGGCTCGCGTTCGGCGACCTCGGCCGACCAGCGGCTCGTCGCGACATCCGTGCCCACCTGCACGGCGCCGACCACGCCGACGGATGCCGCGCGCTCGAGGTGCTCGTGCACGTCGAGCGGCAGCGCGCCGTCGGCGATCTCGAGGTGCGTGTGGTTGTCGTAGACGCCGACCGGAAGCGGTTCGGGCAGCGGCGGGTACTCGACGGCACGGCCGCCGTCGGCACGGGTGCGGAGGTGATCGGGGGTGGGTCCGGTCACTCGGGGCTCACTCGGTGATCTCGACGCGCGGGAACAACGCCTCGAGCGGCGCGACCCGTTCGCCGGTCGCCCAGTCGTGGGCGCGATCGATGCGCTGCTCCTGCACGGTGCCGGGAGCGCCGAGCGCGGTCCAGAGCTTCGCTGTCGCCTTCGGCAGCACCGGCGAGAGCAGCACGGCGAGCGTGCCGAGGCCGTGGTAGGCCGTGGCGAGCACGGTCTCGAGCCGTTCGCGCTTGGCCGGATCCTTCGCGAGGGTCCACGGCTCCTCGATGGTGAGGTAGCCGTTGAGCGCGTCGACGAGCTCCCACGCGGCGCCGATCGCCTCGTGGATCGCGGTTCGGCCGATGGCCTCCCACGAGGCATCCGTCGCACGCCGCTCGACCGAGCCGATCTCGAGATCGGCGACCGTCGGCGCACCGCCGGTCGGAACCACGCCGTCGCAGTAGCGCGTGACCATGGCGATGACCCGGGAGGCGAGGTTGCCGAAGCCGTTGGCGAGCTCGGCCTGGTATCGAGCCGCCAGGTCTTCCCACGAGAACGAGCCGTCTTGGCCGAACGCGATGGCGCGCAGGAAGTAGTAGCGGAACGCGTCGGACCCGAAGGTCTCGGTGATCTGCTCGGGGGCGATGCCGGTGAGCTTCGACTTCGACATCTTCTCGCCGCCGACGAGGAGCCAGCCGTGCCCGAAGACGCCCTTGGGCACCTCGAGGCCCGCCGCGATGAGCATGGCCGGCCAGATGACCGCGTGGAAGCGCAGGATGTCCTTGCCGATGATGTGCTGCGCGGGCCAACGACGGGCGAACTCCGCCTCGTCTTGACCGTAGCCCGCCGCGGTGATGTAGTTCAGCAGCGCATCGAACCAGACGTAGACGACGTGCGTCTCGTCCCACGGCACCTTCACGCCCCAGTCGAACGTGGAGCGCGAGATCGAGAGGTCGGCGAGGCCCGACTTCACGAACGAGACCGCCTCGTTGCGCGCCGACTCGGGCTGCACGAAGTCGGGACGCTCCGCATAGAGGGCGAGGAGCTGGTCGGCGAAGGCGGACATGCGGAAGAAGTAGTTCTTCTCATTCAGCAGCTCGACGGGCTTCGAGTGGATCGCGCAGACGAGCTGGCCCTCGTAGTCGCCGGTGCCCGGCACGAGCTCGGACTGCTGCTTGTACTCTTCGCAGCCGACGCAGTAGTAGCCCTCGTACTCGCCGGTGTAGATGTGACCGTCGTCGTAGAGCTTCTGCAGGAACTTCTGCACGTTGCGCTCGTGCCGCTCGTCGGTCGTGCGGATGAAGTCGTCGTTCGCGATGTCGACCGTCTCGAGCAGCGGCACCCACGCCTCGGCGACGAGCTTGTCGGCCCACTCCTTCGGCGTCACGCCGTTGGCGGTCGCCGTGCGCAGGATCTTCTGGCCGTGCTCGTCGGTGCCCGTGAGCATCCACGTGTCGTCGCCCGCCTGGCGGTGCCAGCGCGCGAGGACGTCGGCGGCCACCTCCGTGTAGGCGTGGCCGATGTGCGGCACGTCATTCACATAGAAAATGGGCGTGGTGACATAGAACGAGGAGCCGTCGGCCATGCGCTCAATCCTATGGGCGAGCGCATGCGCCTTCGGCCGGGTTACACGTCGTCGAGTGCGGGGTCCGGTTCAGCGGTCGCCCCTTCGGTCTCCGCCTCCGCCCTGCGTGCGCGTTCCGCGCGTTCCTCGCGGTGCCGGCGGCGCACGCTGCCGTCGCCGATGGCCGACGGGACCGCCTCCTCGGCGTCGAGGTGCGCGTGCGGCGTGGGCACGCCGAGCGTGACGTCCTGCTCCTTGATCGCGGGCTCCTGCACGCGCTGGCCGGCGTATCCGACGATGCGGAATCCGAGCACGATCTTGCCGGGCGCCTCGCGGCGGTCGAGGGCACGGTAGGCCTCGACCACGTCGTCGAGGGGGAACACGTCGGCGATCGGCAGCCGGACCCGACGAGCGGCGGCGAGCGCGGCGACGCGGCCGAGGGCCACGACATCGCCCGCGTAGAGCTTCACGGCACCGCGTTGATCGACCGCCTCCCAGTCGACGAGCGTCAGCGTGCGCGACGCCGGCACGCCGAGTGCCACGGCCTCGTGCACCTCGCCGCCGAGGAAGTCGAGGAACGCGGTGACCGGGCCGTGCGCGAGCTCGCGGACCCGCTCGGCGAGCGCCGGGCCGTACCCGGTCGGGAGCACCCCGAACTGGCGGAGGAAGTCGAAGCGCATCGGCGCGCTCGTGCCGACCACGGTCGCGCCGCGCGAGCGGGCGAACTGGGCGGCGAGGCATCCGATGCCCCCGGCCGCCGCCGTGACGACGACGGTGTCGTTCGGGCCGAGCCCGAGTCCCTCGACGGCGTTCCAGGCAGTGGTGCCGGCGACGTAGAGGGAGCCGGCCACCTCCCACGACAAGGCCGGAGGCTTCGGCAGGAGCTGGCGTTCGGGCACGACCACGTGAGTGGCCTGTGCGCCGCGGTCGACGTAGCCCATCACCTCATCGCCCCGCGCGAACCCGACGACACCCGGCCCGGTCGCGAGGACGACGCCCGCGAGGTCGCGCCCCTGCGGCGACGGGAACTGCACCGGCCATCGATCGGGATGCTCGCCTCGCCGGATCGCGCTCTCGACGGGGTTCAGCCCGCAGGCGAACACCTCGACGAGCACTTCGCCCTCGCCTGGATCGGGCGTCGGGACCTCGACGACCTCGAGCACCTCGGGGCCGCCGAACCTGGAGAATCGGACTGCGTGAGCCATGTCGCACCTCCACTGTGCGGTGGTCCCATTCTCCGCCTCCGCGTCCGGGAGCGACAGTGCCGGGCTGGACGTGGCGTGTCGCGCGCGGGCCGGCCTCGCCTCACGCGCCCTTGCGGGCCGCGAGCGCAGCCTCGTAGAGCTCACGCTTCGGGAGGCCGCTCTCCCCGGCAACGAGCGCCACGGCGTCTTTCAGGCGGGTTCCGGATCCCGCGAGCGCGAGCACCCGCTCGAGCGAGGTCGCGGCATCGGCCTGCTGCTCGGCCGCCCCGCCGACGACGATGCAGATCTCACCGCGCACGCCGCCGGCCGCCCACTCGGCGAGCTCGCCGAGGCCGCCGCGCCGCACCTCCTCGTGCAGCTTCGTGAGCTCGCGGCAGACCGCCGCCGGCCGGTCGGTGCCGAACGCCTCTGCGAGCGCCGTGAGGCTCGCGGCGAGCCGCGACGGCCCCTCGAAGAACACGAGCGTACGCCGGTCTCCGGCGAGCTCGGCGAGGCGACGGCTGCGCTCCCCCGCCTTGCGCGGCAGGAACCCCTCGAACGCGAACCGGTCGGTCGGCAGGCCGGAGACGGCGAGCGCGGTGACGACGGCCGAGGGCCCCGGGATCACCGTGACCTCGACGCCGCCGGCCGCGGCGGCCGCGACGAGCGGGAAGCCCGGGTCGGACACCGTGGGCATGCCGGCATCGCTGAGCACGAGCAGGTCGGTCTCCCGCGCGAGCTCGACGAGCTCGGCCGCTTTCTGGCGTTCGTTGTGCTCGTGCAGTGCGATGAGGCGCGGGCGGTTCGCGATGCCGAGACCCGCGAGCAGCCGCTGAGTGACCCGGGTGTCTTCGGAGGCGACGATCGTCGCGTTCTGCAGCGCCTCACGGAGCCTCGTCGAGGCGTCGCCGAGGTTGCCGATGGGCGTCGCCGCGAGGATGATCATGCACTCAGTCTGTCACCGGCCCGCCCGAGCGCCGCTCGTGCGCGGAGTCGCCGAGTGGCGTTTGAGCTTAGGGTGGGCGCATGGGAGTGGAGCCGGGCGCCGCCGAGACGCGCGAGGGTGCGACGGCGGCATCCGATCTCCAAGACCGCCCGGTCGTGCACGACGGCGTGGCACACGAGCTGCCGCCGCACGAGCAGCCGCGCGGCACGAGGCTCGACGACTGGTGGGGGCGCCTGCTCTCCACGCCGCGTCGCCGCGCGTTCTGGTACTGGGGCGGTCCGCTGCTCGTCACAGTGGTCGCCGCCGTGCTCCGGTTCTGGAACCTCGGGCATCCGCAGGCCGTCGTGTTCGACGAGACCTACTACGTGAAAGACGCCTGGACGCTGTTCCAGAACGGCTACGAGTCGTCATGGCCCGAGGGCGCCGATGCCGACTTCGCGAGCGGCGACACCGACATCTTCAGCGACGACCCGTCGTACGTGGTGCATCCGCCGCTCGGCAAGTGGCTGATCTCGCTCGGCATGATGGCGTTCGGAGCGGGCGACGCGTTCTGGTGGCGTGCCACCACCGCCCTCGCCGGCACGATCGCCGTGCTCGTCATGACGTTCGTCGCGCGCCGCCTCTTCGCCTCGACGATCCTCGCGGTGATCGCCGGGCTGCTCTTCGCCGTCGACGGCAACGCCATCGTGATGTCGCGGGTGGCCTTGCTCGACAACTGGCTGATGCTCTTCACGCTGCTCGCGTTCTGGTTCGTGCTGCTCGACCGCGACCGATCGCGCCGCATGCTCGAGGCCCGATTCGACGAGGCGCGTGCGTTCGGCCGGGAGTCGTACGCCGGGCCCGCGCTGTGGGACCGCCCGTGGGTGTTCGCCGCCGGGCTCGCGCTCGGCGCCGCGTGCGCCGTGAAGTGGTCGGGCGTCTACTTCCTCGCCGCGTTCGGCATCTACCTTGTGGTGGTCGACGCGCTCGCGCGGCGACGAGCCGGCGTGCCGTTCTGGATCAGCGGTGCGCTGCTCAAGCAGGGGCCCATCACGTTCGTGCTGCTCGTGCCGATCGCGGCCGTCGTCTACCTCGCGTCCTGGACGGGGTGGCTCGTCACCGACGGCGGCTATTACCGGCACTGGGCCGAGGAGGCCGGCAACGCGGCGACCGGATGGCTCGCCTGGGTGCCGACCTCGCTGCAGAGCCTCTGGCATTACCACGTGTCCGCCTACGGCTACCACGTCGGGGTGCACAGCCCGCACCCGTGGCAGTCGAACCCGCTCGAGTGGCTCCTCATGATCCGCCCGACGAACATGTACTTCGACGACCAGTCGGGCGGATGCGGCGCCGACACCTGCTGGTCGTCGATCATCGAGGTGGGCAACCCGCTCATCTGGTGGGCGGCGGCCGTGGCATCCGTGTACCTCGTCTACCGGCTCGTGCGCTACCGCGAGTGGCAGGTCGGTGCGATCCTGCTCGGCATCGCGGCCGGCTACCTGCCGTGGCTCATGTACCTGAGCCGCACGGTCTTCCAGTTCTACTCGATCGCCTTCGAGCCCTACACGGTGCTCGCGCTCGTCTTCGTGATCGGGTTGATCCTCGGGCGCCGCGACGACCCCACGTGGCGACGCAAGCGCGGGCTCGCGACCGTCGGCATCTTCCTCGGCGCCGTGCTCGTCGTCTCGGCGTTCTTCTATCCGATCTGGATCGGGATGCCGGTCACGCCGCTCTTCCGCCAATTGCACTTCTGGCTGCCGAGCTGGGCGGCGTGATGTTCGCCGGTCGGATGCCGGGACTCCTCCTCGCGGCATGCGCGGCCCTCGTGGCGTGGCTCGCGCACCTCGCGGTGCCGCTCGTGCCGCTGCTGACCGCCGCCGTGGCCCTCGGCATCGTGGTCGGCCAGGTCCCGGCGCTCCGCACTGCGCTCACGGGCAGCCTCGCGCCCGGGCTGCGGGTCGCGTCGCGGCAGCTGCTGCGCATCGGCATCGTGCTGCTCGGCCTGAAGCTGAGCCTCGTCGACATCGCCGAGCTCGGCTGGGTGTCGATCGTCACGACGATCGGCGTCGTCGTGCTCACGTTCGTCGGCACGATCGGCCTCGGCCGTGCGTTCGGCCTGCGGGGGCACCAGCCGATCCTCGTCGCGAGCGGCTTCTCGATCTGCGGCGCCTCGGCGATCGGCGCGATGGGCGCCGCGGTCCGCGCGCGCGACGAGGAGCAGGCGGTGCCCGTCGCGCTCGTGACCCTGTGCGGCACGATCGCCATCGCGGTGCTGCCCGCGCTGTGGCATCCGCTCGGCCTCTCCGCCACCGGGTTCGGGCACTGGGTCGGTGCGGGCGTCCATGACGTTGGCCAGGTCATCGCCACCGCACAGATCGCCGGCACCACGGCGCTCGCCGTCGCGGTCGTCGTGAAGCTCACCCGGGTGCTCATGCTCGCCCCGATGGTCGCGATCACCGTGGCCGTCGAACGGCGGCGGGCGACGGATGCCACGAGCCCCCGCCCCGCGATCGTGCCGCTCTTCGTGGCCGGCTTCCTCGCCGCCGTGGTGCTCAACAGCCTCGTGCCGCTGCCCGAATGGCTGCTCGTCGGCGCCGACTGGCTGCAGACCGCCCTGCTCGCGATGGCGCTCTTCGCGCTCGGCGCGTCGATCCGGTTCGCCGAGCTCGCCAGCACCGGATGGCGCGCCCTCGTGGTGGGACTCACCTCGTGGGCGCTCATCGCGGTGCTCGCCTACGGTGCGGTGCTGTTGGGCTGACCTGCCGGCTGGACCCGGCTCAGCCGACCGTCAGCACGACCTTGCCGCGCACGACGCCCGACTCGAAGCGGGTGAGTGCGTCGGCCGCCTGCTCGAGCGGGAACACCTCATCGACGACGGGCGTGATCTCGCCCGCGTCGATGCGGCGGGCCAGCTCGGCGAGGTCGTCGCCGCTGCGCCGCGCGGCGAGCGGGCGCAGTCGCTGCGACACGAACGGCGAGATCGCGGTGGCGCGGATGATCCGCCCGAACGGCCCGAAGATCCTTCCTCCCGTGCCGGACGAGAGCACGAGCGTGCCGTGCTTCGTGAGCGAACCGCGCAGTCGCGCGAGCGGATGATCGACCACGGAGTCGAAGATCACGTCGAAGCGGGGGCCGCCCGCGGTGAAGTCCTCGGCGGTGTGGTCGATGACGTGATCGGCGCCGAGCGCACGCACGTGGTCGACCTTGGCGGTGCGACAGACGCCCGTGACCTCGGCGCCCATGGCCTTCGCGAGCTGCACCGCGAATCCGCCGACCCCGCCCGAGGCGCCGTTGACGAGCACATGTTGTCCGGGCTGCACGCCGGCCAGCCTCAGTCCTTGGAGCGCGGTCGTGCCCGACACCGGCACGGCTGCGGCGTGCACGACGTCGACGGCGCCGGGTCGCCGTGCGACGAAGTCCTGCTGCACCGCGACGAGCTCGGCGTAGGCGCCCTGCTCGGACTCGGCGTAGACCGGGTCACCGATACGGAATCGGGTGACTCGCGACCCCACCGCCGCGACCTCGCCCGCGACATCCCGGCCGATCGTCGGCTGCTTCGGCCGCCGCAGCCCGAAGGCGAGGCGCACTGCACGGGGCTCGCCGCGCATGATGAGCGCGTCGCCTGCGCTGACGGCGACCGCGCGCACTCGGATGAGCACCTCGTCGTCGCCCGGCACGGGCGTCTCGACCTCGGCGAGCGACAGCACCTCGGGCCCGCCGTAGCGGTGCTGCACGATGGCCCTCATGATGCGGCCTCGCCGCGCGCTGCTGCCTGCTCGCGAACCGCGGTCATCGCCACGACGACGCTGCCCGCCTTGTGCCCGGTGTCGACGCGCCGGTGCGCTTCGACGATGTCGTCGAAGGGCACGACCATGTCGATCACGGGCACGAGTGCGCCCCGTTCGACGAGTTCGACGAGGAGCGCGAGATCGGCGGCCTTCGCCTGCGCGCTGCGAAGCCCGGTGAAGGTGATCGCCGCCCGCCGGCCCCGGCTGAGCCACCGCGTGAACGGCGCCTGGAGCAGGATCGCACCCGACGGCACCGTCGTGAGGTAGATGCCCCGGTCGGTGAGGGCGGCGCGACAGGCGCCGAACGAGCGCTTGCCGACGGCGTCGAAGATGACGTCATAGGTGCCTCGCGCATCGGTGAAGTCGTCGCGGGTGTAGTCGATCAGGCGATCGGCGCCGAGCGAGTGCACGAGCGGCTCGTTCGCGCCGCTGCACACCCCGACGACGGTCGCCCCGAAGTGCTTCGCGAGCTGCACGGCGGCCGAGCCGACGGTGCCGGATGCCCCGTTCACGAGCACGACCTGGCCGGGGCGCACCTTCGCGACGTCGCGGAGGAACGGCAGGGCCGTGAGGAAGCCGTCGACGATCGCCGCCGCTCCGGCCTGATCGAGTTGCTCGGGCACGTGGACGATCGGTCCGTCTTCGGCGATCTTCAGGAGCTCAGCGTGCGCGCCGGTCGACGGCGCCACCGTGCCGAACACGCGGTCGCCGGGAGCGAATCGGCCCACTCGCGCACCGACGCGTTCGACGAGCCCCGCGAAATCGGAGCCGAGCACCGGATGCTTCGGCTTCGTGAGCCCGAAGAAGAGGCGCGCGAAGCGCGGCGTGCCGCTGCGGCCCGCGCTGTCGGAGGCGCCGACGACGGTCGCCTCGACGCGCACGAGCACCTCGTGCTCGCCGACCACCGGGTCATCGGCATCCGTGATGCGTACCACGTCGGGTGCGCCGTATCGTTCGTGGACTGCGGTTCTCATGATGCGGACTCCTCTGAGCCTGATGCGGGGTACTGGAACACGTCGTCGAGCGGCACTCGGAAGACGCGGGCGATCTGGAAGGCCATCTCGAGCGATGGCGAGTAGCGGCCCTGCTCGATGGCGATGACCGTCTGGCGGGTGACGCCGAGTGCCTCGGCGAGCTCGGCCTGGGTCATCTCGCCGTGCCGGAAGCGCAGCGCCCGGATGTCGTTCGTGACCCGGGTCGGCGGCTTCACCACGTCGGCACGCCCTTGCGGTAGACGATCACCTTCGTGACGCTCGCGAGGATCGCGGAGAGCACGAACCCGAGGTAGATCACGTTCGCGATCCAGAAGTACCCGCCCTCGAACAACGCGAGCACGAGCGCGCCGAGGGCGCCGATCACGAGGAAGGCGTTGCCGACGCGCTCGCCGAGCCGGTCGATCTCCTTGTCACGCACGTCACCACGGGTGCTGCCGCTCGGGGCCACGATCTCGACGAGGATTCGGAGCACGATCGCCGCGACGATCGCGCCGCCGATCGTCCAGAGCACGGCGGGCACGTAGTCGATCTCGTCGACCGCGGTGCCGCTCAACAGCTGCGGGAGCACGAGGAACACGTAGACCGCGTACCCGGTCACCGAGACCACGAGGTAGACCCACGTGCCCTTCTCTTCGTATGACATGCCCGCTCCTGTTGGATCGATGTAAAGAAAACCTGACATCGATCAATGTAAAGGATTCTAGACATCGCGTCAAGCATTTTTGACACGTAGGTTGCTCGAGCGTCCGCGCTAGTGGCTGCCGTCGACGAGCTTCAGGGCCGACCACGCAGCCGACGAGCCCCGCGAGGAGGGCGAGCTTCACCCACGAGACATCCGTGTCTCCCGTGATCATCGCCCAGATCACCGTGAGCGCCGCGCCGATGCCGACCCAGACCGCGTAGGCGGTCCCGATCGAGATGTCGCGCATCGCCCAGGCGAGCCCGCCCATCGAGAGCGCGAGCGCGCCGAAGAAGACGACCGACGGCCAGAGCTTCGTGAAGCCCTCGGACTTGCCGAGCGCGGTGGCCCAGACGGCTTCGAGCACGCCCGAGGCGATGAGGATGACCCATGCCATGACTGTTCACTCCCGTGGCCAGTCTTGTCGCGTTCCGGGTACTGATCCCTCGTCCGGGGCCGCGGGTCGGCGGCCTGGTTCGAGCCTAGCGATCAGGGCTGTGCACGTCCTGTGCAGCGGCGGCGGCGGTGCGGGGCCGGTGCCGCTCGTCAGCCGGCGAGCCCCGTCGGCGAAGCCGACCGCTCCGCGATCGCGCGGTCGGCGGCGAAGAGCGCGGGCGCCGGGCCGGAGCCGTCGGCCAGGTCGGCGAGGATTCGGCCGACGACCGGCACGAACTTGAAGCCGTGTCCCGAGAACCCGGCGCCGACGACGACCGGGCCGATGCGGTCGAGCACGAAATGCTCGTCGGGCGTCGTCGTGTACGTGCAGCTGATCGGCGTCACGACCTCGGCGTCGACGCCCGGCAACCAGTCGCGGGCGTAGCGCTGCAGGGCGGCGAGCTGGTCGGGCACCGGCGCGAAGTCGCGCAGATCGGGGTCGACGACGGGCCCGACTCCGTGCCAGCCCGCCTTGACGCCCTCGCCCGGCGTGAGCATGCCGTACACGGGCGACCGCCAGTAGTCGTAGCCGTCGCCCGCGCCCGGGAAGTGGTTGAAGCTCGGCCATACCACCGAGTCGTCGCGCACGGCGAAGTGCGCGGGCTGCTCCTGCGTGACCACGAGCCTCGGCAACGAGACGCCCGTGAGCAGCTTCGTGGTCCAGGCACCGAGCGTGACGACGGCCGTGCGGGCCTCGAACACCTCGGTGACGCCGGCGTCGGTGACGGATGCCACGTGCACGATGCCGTCGTCGACCACGTCGATGCGCGTGGCCCGGGTGCCGTGCCGAACGTCGGCACCGGCAGCGGCGGCTGACTCGTGCAGCGCCCGCACCGTGGCATCCGCGTTCACCCGTCCGGCCTGCTCGTTGAAGAGGACCCGGGTGTCGAAGCGGATGCCCGGCCAGCGCTCGCCCGCCTCGTCGACGCCCAGGAAGACGGCCGGGATGCCCGCCTCGGCGAGCGCGGCCCGCACGCCGTCGAAGGCGCCGCGCGGCCCGTGGTTCGCCACGCCGACGAGATCGAGGAGGGCGGCGCCGCTCTCGGCCTCGAGCTCGCGCCAGAGCGGCAACGCCTCGACGAGCATGCGCACGTAGGTCGGGTCGGCGTAGGCGACGTTGAAGTTGCGCGAGGCGCCGTGCGAGGCGCCCATGCGGTGACCCGGCTGCCAGCGCTCGAGGAGCGCGACCTCGCCACCCCGACGGGCCAGCTGCCATGCCGTCGCGGCCCCCATGGCGCCGCCGCCCACCACGATCGTCTCGACTCGCGTCACCATGGGATTCAGCCTAGACGCGGGCTGCGAGCACCTCGGCGAAGTGCTCGACGACCGGGAACGGCTCGTAGAAGCCGTGCAGGAGCTCCCGCCAGCGACCGTATTCGGGTGAGCCGCGGAAGCCGACCTCGTGCGCCTCGACGCTCTGCCACTGCACGAGGAGCAGGTACTCGTTCGGCGTCTCGATCGAACGCGACAGCCGCAGGTCGAGGAAGCCCGGCATTCCGGCGATGATGGGCGCCGCCTCGGCGAACGCCGACTCGAAGTCGGCCTCGCGGCCGGGGATGACGGGCAGGATCGCATGTTCGAGAATCACCGTCTCACCGTACTGTGCGCGGAATCAGGCCGCGGCCGCCCCGGACACGGCGTCTCTGCCGGTTTTCGTGCGCATCCGGTCAGATCGGCCGGTTTTCACCGCGCGCCGTCATCGCGCGAGGCACGATGGAGCATGCCCTTCGACGACACCGCAGCCCTCATCGTGATCGACGTGCAGCAAGGCTTCGACGACCCCGTGTGGGGCGCCCGCAACACTCCAGATGCCGAGTCCAACATCGCGCGGCTGACCACGGCATGGGCGGATGCCGCGCGGCCGATCGTGCTCGTGCGCCACGACTCCGCCTCCCCCGGTTCGCCGCTCGCGGCCGGTTCTGCGGGCAACGCGCTGAAGGACGTCGTGGCCGGGGTCCCGCACGACCTCCTCGTCACGAAGCAGGTGAACTCGGCGTTCTACGGCGAACCCGACCTGCACGGATGGCTCGAGGCCCGGGGCATCCGTCAGCTCGTGATCTGCGGCATCCAGACGAACATGTGCGTCGAGACGACCGCGCGCATGGCGGGCAATCTCGGCTATGACGTGACCGTGCCGCTCGACGCCACGCACACCTTCGACCTCGACGCTCCGGGCGGCCTGCACCTCACCGCCGACGAACTCGCCCGTGCCACCGCGGTGAACCTCGCCGGCGGCGGATTCGCCGAGGTCACGACGACCGACGACGTGCTGCGTCCATGAGGCTCGCGTTGCTCTCCGTTACGGGATCCGAGGTCGAGCGCCCCGCCCACGGCTAGCGTGAACCGCATGGCAGACCGCGAATACGGCTTCAAGACCCGCGCCATCCATGCGGGCAACATCCCCGACCAGGTCACGGGCGCCCGCGCGCTGCCGATCTACCAGACGAGCGCGTTCGTGTTCGACGACACCGCCGACGCCGCAGCCCGCTTCGCACTGCAGAAGTACGGCAACATCTACTCCCGGCTCGCGAACCCCACCGTGGCGAGCTTCGAGGAGCGCGTCGCGAGCCTCGAGGGCGGCCTCGGGGCCGTCGCGACCGCGAGCGGCCTGAGCGCGCAGTACATCACCTTCGCGAGCCTCGCCGGCACCGGCGACCACATCGTCGCGTCGGCGAACCTCTATGGCGGTTCGATCACCCAGCTGGATGTCACGCTGCGCCGTTTCGGCATCGAGACCACCTTCGTGTCGAGCTCCGACGCCGACGACTACGCCGCCGCGATCACCGACCGCACGAAGGCGCTGTTCGTCGAGACGATCGCGAACCCGTCGGGTGAGATCGCCGACCTCGAGGCGCTCGCCGACGTCGCCCACGCGCACGGCATCCCGTTCATCGTCGACTCCACGATCCCCACGCCGTACCTCAACCGGCCGATCGAGTGGGGCGCCGACATCGTCACGCACTCGGCGACGAAGTTCCTCGGCGGTCACGGCACGACCCTCGGCGGCGTCGTCGTCGAATCGGGCCGCTTCCACTGGCACTCCGACAAGTTCCCCCTCTTCGGCCAGCCCGTGCCGAGCTACGGCGGCCTCGAGTGGTCGGGCAACTTCGGCGAGTACGCATTCCTCACGCGGCTCCGTGCCGAGCAACTGCGCGACATCGGCCCGAGCCTCGCGCCGCACTCGGCGTTCCTCCTCGCGCAGGGGGTCGAGACGCTGCCGTATCGCATCCAGGCGCACATCGACAACGCGCGCGCCGTGGCCGAGTGGCTCGTCGCCGACTCGCGCATCGAGCGGGTCTTCTGGGCCGGCCTGCCCGAGCACCCGCATCACGAGCGTGCGCAGAAGTACCTGCCGAAGGGTCCCGGCTCGGTGTTCAGCTTCGAGGTGAAGGGCGGCCGCGCGGTCGGCCAGAAGCTCATCGAATCGGTCAACCTCGCGAGCCATCTCGCGAACATCGGCGACGCGAAGACCCTCATCATCCACCCCGCCTCGACGACGCACGCGCAGCTCAGCGAGCAACAGCTCGTCGACGCCGGCGTCCTGCCGGGGGTTGTGCGCCTCTCGGTCGGCATCGAAGATGTTGAGGACATCATCGACGATCTCGACCAGGCCCTCACGGCCGCGACTGGAGGAGCACGATGACCACGGTGACGGATGCCACGACCGCCGCTTCGGGCGAGGTGACGCATGCCGAGGCATCCGCCGACCTCGAGACCGTGCGCCTCGTCAACGGCCTCTCGTGCGAGCTGCCCGCGAACTCGCCGCTCGCGAAGCTGTTGCACTCGCAGCGCACCTGGGTCGGCCCCGACGCGAAGCAGCGCCTCGCGATCCTCCGCGCCGCCAAGTCCGTCGCGATCGTCGGGGCATCGCCGAACCCCGCCCGGTCGAGCTTCTTCGTCGGCACGTACCTGCAGCAGTCGAGCGACTACCGCCTGTACTTCGTGAACCCGAACGCGACGGAGATCCTCGGGCAGCCGGCCTACCCGAACCTCGCAGCGCTGCCGGAGGTGCCCGACATCGTCGTGGTGTTCCGCCGCGGCAGCGACATCCCGAGCGTGGTCGACGACGTCGTCGCGGTCGGCGCGAAGACCATCTGGGTGCAGCTCGGCATCTGGAATCAGGACGCCGCCTACGACGGCGAGGCGAAGGGCCTCACCGTCGTGATGGACCGCTGCATCAAGGTGGAGCACGCGCGCTTCCACGGTGGCCTGCACCTGCTCGGATTCGACACCGGCCAGATCACGAGCCGCAAGACGCTGCGCTGACGCGAGCCGGGCCGGCGTGCTCCGGCCTCGCCGGCGAGGCCTATCCGACTCGACGCAGCGCCCGGTCCCGTCGCTTCGCAACACTCGATCCCGACTCCCGGCGCGCCATGCGGCGCAGCACGATCGGGGCGAGCACGAGCCCGGCGACCGCCCAGGCGCCGAGCACCGCCACGGTCTCCAATTGGCGCCATGACTCCCCGATCTCGATGACCGCGGCGTCATCGGGAAGGAACGCCGAGCGCATGCCGAGGCCGAGCCAGTAGATCGGGAAGGCCTGGGCGATGCCCTGCAGCCACACCGGCAAGGCGGTGATGGGGGCGAAGATGCCCGAGATCGCGATCAGGCCGATGATCGGAAGCGACAGGTGGCCCGCTGCCCGCTGGCCGGAGACGAGCGACCCGAGCATCGCACCGATGGTCTGGGTCGCGACCAGCCCGAGCAGGAGCACCCACGCGAAAGTGAGCCATGAGCGCCAGCTGTCGAGGGTCAGGCCTCCGACGAGGAGGGCGCCGGGGATGATGAGGATCGCGAGGTACACGAGCACCGTCGCCGAGATCTGCACGAGCTTCCCGACGAGGTAGGCCGGAATCCCGTCGGGGGTCGCCTTCGCGCGCAGGAGCGTGCCGTCTTCACGATCGGCGGCGAGCTGCTGCACGACGAGGAGCATCCCGAGTGCCACGAACATGCCGAGCACTCCCGGCAGCATGACGCTGCCCAGGCTGAACCCTCCCCCGAGGTCACGGTCGCGGAGGAAGAACACGGCCACGAGCGTGGCGATCGGCCAGAGCAGTTGGCCGACCAGTGCTGCTCCGCTGAATGCCTGGCGGAGCTCGATGCGGCCTCGACGCAGGCCGGCGCGGAGGGTGGAGGTTGCGAGCGTCATCGGGATGCACCCTCCAGTTCGGTCTCCAGCGGCGCCGTGCCGGCGAGCTCCGCCTCACGCACGAGTGTCAGGTAGGTCTCCTCGAGTGAGGCACGCCGGATGTCGAGCTCGCTGACGCCCGACTCGTCTCGCCTGAGCAGCTCGCGCACGAACGCGGTGGAGTCGGCGACCGAGCGAGTGTGGTGCGCTCCGTCCTGAACCCAGCGGACCTCGTCGTGGCCGACGATCTGCCGTGCGAGCTGCTCGGAGGTGCCGTCGGCGATGATCCGCCCGCCGACGAGGATGAGGATGCGGTCGGCGAGGTGCTCCGCCTCGTCGAGATCGTGCGTCGTGATGACGATCGTCGCGCCGAGTTCGTGGGAGATCTGCCGCACCAGGCCGTGGAAGTCTCGTCGTGCCTTCGGGTCGAGCCCCGTCGTCGGCTCGTCGAGGAACACGAGGTCGGGCCGGCCGACGAGGCCGATGGCGACGTCGAGTCGGCGCCGCTGCCCCCCGGAGAGCTTGCCCACGGGCCGCTCGGCTTGCCCGGTCAGCCCGACGGCGGCCAGGAGATCGTCGACCATCCAGGGTCGCGGGATCGAGGGAACGGAATAGGCGGCGTACAGCGAACCCTGGTAGGCGAGCAGCTCCCGCACCCGCCACTTGGCGTGATCACGCCAGGACTGCAGCACGATGCCGATTCGAGCCCGCCACTGTTCGTCGCCCCGGGCCGGGTCGACACCCAGCACGTCGACTCGCCCGGCGGATCGCATCCGGAACCCCTCGAGCACCTCGATCGTGCTGGTCTTTCCGGCGCCGTTCGGGCCGAGGAGGGCGAGCACCCCGCCTCGGCGCACACCGAAGGACACGTCGTGCAGCACGTCGGTCGACCCGTAGCGCATGCGAAGTCCCTCGACCTCGATCACGTCCCGCTCGTTCGTCGTCGTCGTCATCATCGTCTCATCTCGTCTCGTGGATCGGGTTCGTCGGTCTGCGCCGACGTCAGAGCTGCTCGAGTCGGGTCACGAGCGCGGCACGGTCGACCCCTGCGTAGGCCAGCGCGCGGGGCACCGTGCCGAGGTCGGCCCGGAGCACCCCGATGAGCGCGTCGGCGATGGCGAGTCGCTCGCGCTCGGCGCGGCTTCGGTCGCGGCGCGCCTTGTAGTTGCCGCGCTGCAATCCGTCGCGGATCGACGCGCCCCAACCGGGGCGGGAGTTGCCGGTGGCGTGCAACCGCTCCTCGGCGACGGGGTCGATGCCTGCGGCGCGGAGGGCGCGCTCACGCTCGCCGCGGAGCGCTGCCTCGACGCCGGCGTAATCGAGTCCGACGTCGGCGAGCACGTCAGCCGCGACGTCCCCGCTTCCGGCGATCGCGAGCAGCAGGTGCTCCGCCTCGACCTTGGCGGCGCCGCGCCGCGCAGCCTCGTCGATCGAGCGCACGATGACGGCCTTCAGGCCCACGCCGAGATCGTCGTGGAGTTGCTCAGGCATTGCGCCTCCTCAGTTCGATGCCGGCGGTGTCGAGCCGGCGATGATGCTTCTTGTGCACGGCCTGCCGGGTCACGCCGAGCGCCTCGGCGACCTGGCTCCAACTCCAGCCGGCGCGCATGGCGCGCTCGACGGCGGCGTCTTCGAGCCGGTCGGCGAGCTCGCGCAATGCGACGACGGCAGCGAGGTCGTCGGCCTCTGCTCCAGTGGGATCCGGCGTCTGCGGGGTCATGTAAGCAACTTAGGTTGCTTACTCGGAATTGTCAACTCGGGTTGCTTACCGTGAGCTGACCGACAAGCCACGAAGACGGAATTGGCTGTTGTGGCGCCCGGCACAGCCGCGCTTGTATCGGAGGATGCCTTTCGAGTCCTCCGCCGAGCACGAGCTCTCCGGCCAGTTCGAGTACTCCGCCGATCCCGCTCGGCTCGATCACGAGCGCGTGCACCGCTGGCTGTCGGAGGAGTCCTACTGGGCGATGGGGCGGTCGCGCGCCGCGCACGAAGCCGCAATCGCGGCGTCGCGCAACTTCGGCATCTACGACCGGGCGACGGGTGAGCAGCTCGCCTACGCGCGGGTCATCACCGATGGCGTGACGTTCGCTTGGCTGTGCGACGTGTTCGTCGCCGTGGAGGCCCGTGGGCACGGAATCGGCGTGGCCCTGGTCGACCGCGTCATCGGGTCACTCGAACCCCTCGGCCTTCGGCGAATCGCCCTCACCACCGGTGATGCCCACGGGTTGTACGAGAAGTTCGGGTTCCGCCCACTCGATCGCCCGGAGGAGTGGATGTCGCGGGCCGGCACGGCGGGACCCGCATGACACGTCAGGCGGCCCCCGCCTCGCGATCGACGTCGTGGTCGGTCTCGTGGTCGGCGTCTCGCCCGTAGGCGAGCATCAGGAAGCTCGACCCGTCGGGCCGCTCGAAGACGAACTCGCGCTCGTGCAGCCGCTCGAATCCGAGGCGCTCGTAGAGGCGCTGCGCCGCGACCATGTCGGGACCGGTGTTCAGCACGACCCGCTCGAGTCCGCGGAGGCGGGCGAGGCGCAGCACATGCCGCACGAGGAGCTCGCCGATGCCGCGGCGGCGAGCCTCGGTCGCAACGCCGAGGAAACGGAAGTCGAGCTCGCCGTCGCGGGCGAGCGGTGAGATCGCGGCGCCGGCCCTGGGCGTCGAGGCGGTGCCGAGCGGCATGCCGCTCGAGGCATCCGTCACCACCCACACCTGGTGGTCACGCGCGCGCTGTGCGACCGCCGCGATGTCGGCCCGGTATGCGTCGCTCAGCTCGAAGTCGGCCGCGTACGCACTCTCGACGAGGGCCGCGACCGCACTGGACTCGTCGGGCCGCATGAGGCGCACCCGCACGTCGGCGCGCTCCTGGAGCGGCTGGGCATACACGAAGGAGTCCACGCCATCGGCGGAGGCGGCTGCATCGCGCTCGGGGTCCCGCACGAACCCGAGGCGTTCGGAGAGCGACTGCGCACGCGTGTTGCGCGCACCGGTGTCGAGCACGAGGGCGTCGGCGCCCCAATCGAGCGCCGCCTCGAGAGCCGCCCGCATGAGCGCTTCGCCGATGCGTGCGCCCTGGAGCTCGGGGTCGACCGCGAGCAGCCGGATCTCCGCCTCGCCGGCCATCGCGACCCGCGCATACCGGGTGCGCGCTCGAAGCACGCTCGCGGTTCCGACCACCCGGCCGTCACGACGGGCGACGAGCACGGCACCGGATGCCGCTCGCCCCGTCGTATCGCTCACGAACTCGCGGCGCTCGGCGCTCACCTCGAGGCGCCCATAGGGTCCGGCGGCGAAGGCCCGCTCGATGAGGGCGGACTCGGCTCCAGCCTCGCCATCGCGGATCGGACCAATGGTGAACGGTGTACCGGCGAGCGTCATCATCGCGTTCCAGCCTAGAGCGGACCCGCTGGAAGAACGGGCCCCGCCGTGTGGCGGAGCCCGTCCGTCTGGTGTGCCGAGCGAGTGCCAGGCCCGCCGCCTCGCCGTCAGGAGGCGAGCCCCTCCTGCCACTCGATGAGGTCGCCGATCTTCGCGACGAGCACGTCGTCCTGGATGCCGTTGGCCTTGGCTTCGGCCTGGCGCAGGACCTTGATCGCGGCACCGTGGTCGCCGGCATCGGCGGCGAGCTCTGCCGCGTCGAGCGACTCGGCGACATCACCGGCCAGGTGCACGTTCTTCTGCGAACCGGTAGCCAGTTCGGCCAGGAGCTCATCGACCTCGCCGAAGGTCACGCAGTCGCCCCCACCCGTCGTGACGCCGGCGGTCCACTCGATGCCGCCGAGCACGTGGCCGAGGAACAGCGGGTCGGTCCACGTGACATCCGTGTGGCCCGCCCCCTCGTACCAGGAGCGACCTCCCTCGAAGTTGTGGCACCATGCGAGCGGGTGATCGGCACCCATCGACCCGCCCGAGTAGGTGGACTCGTCGAGCGTGATCAGCACGTGCACGTCTTCCCGCGGGTTGGTCGTGTAGTTGTACCACTCGTCGAAGCGCACCAACTCGGCGGGCAGCATCTCGGTCGACGGATGCGTCGGGCTCTCGACGCGCATGGTCGCCGTCTGCTGTGCGGGGTGGTTGCGGAAGCGCGCGCCGCCACCGGTGAGCTCGCTGTACCAGGGCACCGTGTGCATCGAGTCGGTGGCGGCGTGCAGCCCGACGTACCCGCCGCCGCTCCGGATGTACCCCTGGAACGCCGCCAGCTCGGTATCGTCGAGCAGGCGCGGCCGAGCGGGATCCAGGTTGTTCGTCCCGTCCACCGGCGACGCGAACACGATCGTGGCGTACTTCGACAGGTCCGCCGCAGTGGTGAAGGGCGTGCTCGCGAGGGTCAGGGCCGGCTGCCGCGGATCCCACACCTCCACGTCGAAGCCGTTCTCCTCCCCCAGTTGGATGACCGCACGGGTGGTGTCGTCGATGTGCGAGTGCCGGAAGCCGAGGGTCTTTCCGACGACGAGCACGTCGTACTCGGCGTCGTCGGCATGGGCCGGCGCCCCGGCGACTCCGAGGGTGAGCGTGATGCCGATGGCACAGGCTCCGGTGATCAGGCGCTGCATGTGTTGCTTCATAGGTCGTTTCTCCTCGTCGAGCTGGACCGTTCCAGAGCCGCCTGCGTCAGGCGGGGCAATATGTTGCGCGAGGCGACATATTCGCCAGACCGAGACTACTGGGGCGCCTGCCCACTGTCAACGACAGCACCCGATTAGTTGCGACACGGGCGCACGACTTTCATCGCCCATGACGAACCTTTCTCTTGACAGATGAGAAAAGTGCTGCTCCCCGCACGCCCTGTCACCCGCGTGCGCCGGAAGCCCGATCAGCGCACGATTCTGCGACACGACGCCCGATGCGTGCGCGCACGGGGACGTAGCCTTGAGGGGTGACAGCGTTCGTCTCAGCCCTCGATCTCTTCTCGATCGGGATCGGCCCCTCGAGTTCGCACACCGTCGGCCCGATGCGGGCGGCACGTGCGTTCGCCGAGCGACTCGACGACTCGGGGGTCCTCGACGGCGTGACGCGCATCACGTGCTCGCTCTACGGCTCGCTCGGCGCCACCGGACTCGGTCACGGCACCCCCGACGCGATCGTGGCGGGCCTCGCAGGCCTGCGACCCGACGACTGCGACCCCGATGAGGTTCGCGCGGCATGGACTCGGCTCGGCGACGGCACCGACGTCCTCGTCGCGGGTCGGCACACGATCACGATGGCGCAATCCGACCTCAGCCTCGAACCGCGCACGCGCCTCCCCGGCCACCCGAACGCCATGACCCTGCAGGCGTGGGCCGATGGTGAGGTGCTGCCCGTCGCCGAAGAGACCTACTACTCGGTCGGAGGCGGGTTCATCCGCCGCGAGGGCGACGCGCCCGAGGACTCCGAGGCGCTGCGGCATCCGCTGCCCTACTCGAACGCCGCCGAACTGCTCGAGCTGTGCGATGAGCACGGCGTCTCGTTCTGCGACGTGGCACGGTTCAACGAGGTCGCGGTGCATGGCGAGGAGGGCATCGACTCCGGTCTCGACGCCATCTGGGCCGCGATGGCCACGTGCGTCGAGAACGGGCTCGCCACGGGCGGGACCCTGCCCGGTGGCCTCCGCGTGAAGCGGCGCGCACCCGAGGTGCGACGCCGGCTCGAAGAGTACGACCACGACGAGCAGCGCAGTGGCCAGCAGCATCGCGACACCTCGACCGAGTGGCTGCATGCGTTCGCGCTCGCGGTCAATGAGGAGAACGCCTCGGGCGGCCGCGTCGTGACCGCCCCGACGAACGGGGCCGCCGGCATCATCCCCGCCGTCGGGCACTACTACCTGCGCTTCGTGCCCGGAGCGGATGCCGCGGGCATCCGCCGCTTCCTCCTCACCGCCGCGGCCATCGCCTCGCTCGTCAAGAAGAACGCCTCGATCTCCGGAGCCGAGGGCGGATGCCAGGCCGAGGTCGGCTCCGCCTGTGCCATGGCCGCGGGCGCGCTCTGCGCCGTGCTCGGCGGCACCCCCCGGCAGATCGAGAACGCCGCCGAGATCGCCATGGAGCATCACCTCGGCCTCACGTGCGACCCCGTCGGCGGACTCGTGCAGGTGCCGTGCATCGAGCGCAACGCCATTGCCGCGTCGACCGCCGTCTCGGCAGCGCGACTCGCGCTGCACGGCGACGGCACCCACCTCGTCTCACTCGACACCGTCATCGAGACGATGCGACAGACCGGTCTCGACATGATGACGAAGTACAAGGAGACGAGCGAAGGCGGGCTCGCCGTCAACGTCATCGAGTGCTGAGCGAGCTCACCACGCCCGACATCGACACTCGTGTCCCCCGATCGGGACTCTCGCGCCCGTCGTCCGGGTCTGCCACGCTGTGCTCATGGACACCCCCGACCCGACCATCCCCGAGAGCTACGAGTTCCTCTTGGGCGCCGGCCTCATCGGCCTCATCATCGGACTCGTGATCTACCTCGCGGTCCTCGGGCTCATGCTGTGGATCGGCTACCTCATCATCAAGGCGGCGGTACGCAACGGGCTCCGCGAGCACACGCTCTGGCTCGAGAGCCGCCGCGGCCCGATTCGCTGAGCCCCCAGGCGTCGCCCCGCACGCGTGCCGCCGACGGTACCGCTGCGTTACCGCCTGTTGCGGCATCCGTCGGCCGGCCGCCGGTGCGCCGTTAGCGTGTTCGCATGAACGCCCTCGAGTTGCCCACGCCCCTCGTCACCACCGACTGGCTCGCCGAACGTCTCGGCGACGACCGTCTCGTGGTGGTCGACGCGAGCGTGCTCAGCGTCTCGACGGCGGCCGGCTCGCGATGGTTGAGCGGCCTCGACGACTACCTCATCGGCGGGCATGTCCCCGGGGCGGTGTTCGCCGACCACCTCGAGGAGTTCTCCGACCCGGAGGGCCGGTTCGGGTTCACCCGCCCGACCCTCGCCCGAATCGCGCGCGCGGCTCGTGAGCTCGGCATCGACGACGACGTCTCGGTCGTCGTCTACGACTCCTCGTTGGGGCACTGGGCTGCCCGGCTCTGGTGGCTGCTGAGCGCGGCGGGATTCCCGCGCATCGCCGTGCTCGACGGCGGCCTCTCGCGGTGGCAGGCCGAGGGCCGCCCGATCGACACGGGCTTCCAGCTCCCGCGCGAAGCCGGCACGCTCACGCTCGCCCGGATCGACGGGTTCTGGGCCGACCTCGACGAGGTGCAGCGCATCGTCGACGGCGAATCCGATGCCGCGCTCGTCTGCGCACTGTCCGCGAGCGAATTCCGGGGCGAGACCGGCACGCGATCGCGACGCGGACACATCCCCGGGAGCGTGAACATCCCGCTCGGCTCGATCGTCGACCGCGAGACGCGCACGCAGCTCGATGGTCAGGCGCTCGCCGAGCGGGTGGCTCCCGCGACCGCGGGCGGCGCGCCCCGCATCGTCGTGTACTGCGGAGGAGGCATCGCAGCCGCGGGCACGGCGCTCGCGCTGCGTCGGGCGGGACATCCGGATGTCGCGGTGTACGACGGCTCGCTCGACGAGTGGGCAGCCGATCCCGAATTGCCGCTCATCACCGTCGCGTGAGCGTGATCGTCATCATGAGCGGGGCGGCGGGCGGCGATGCGATTCAGCAGGCGCAGCTGATCGTGCCGGCGCCGACCGGCCCGCCCGCGAGGCCCGCCGCGGCGACGTTCGTGAGCGGATCTGCCCCCAGCTGGGCCGGGCCATCGGCGGTGTCGTAGGCGAAGCCCTCGCGCACCCAGTACTCGAAGCCTCCGAGCATCTCCTTCACGGGGTGGCCGAGCAGGGCGAACTCGAGCGCCGCACGCGTGGCCCCGTTGCATCCGGGACCCCAGCAGTAGACCACCACGGGCGAGCCGGCGGGAATCCGGGACGCCGCCTCCGCCGCGATGCGCCGGCCGGGCAGGTGGATCGCACCCGGCACGTGACCTTGCGCCCACGAGGCATCGTTGCGGGTGTCGACGAGGACGAAGCCCGGCTCGGGCTCGGCGAGCGCGGCGGAGACGTCGGAGACATCGGACTCGAAGCCGAGCCGGCCACGGAAGTGCGCGACCGCCGCAGCGCTGTCGGCGACGTGCTCGAACAGCGCGGGGGCGGCGCTGGTCGGGGTGGAGATCGTCTCGGTCATGTCCTCACCCTGTCACCGACGTGCTCCGGCCGGCCCGTGAGATCGCGCCGTCATGGCGCGACATCCGGCCAGCGTGCCGTGCGGCGCCGCCCGTCATACCCTGAACGCATGCACATCGGCGAGGTCTTCCTGCTGCTCGGCGGTTCGCTCGCGGTCACCGCGTTCGCCCGATGGCGAGAGTGGCCCGCGCCGCTCCTCGTGATGGGGGTCGCCTTCATCGTGTCGGTCATTCCGGCCGTTCCCGAGATCGACGTCGACGGCGAGCTCGTACTCACCCTCGTGCTGCCGCCCCTGCTCTATTCGGCGGCACTCGACGTGACGTACCTGAACTTCCGGCGCAGCATCCGGCAGATCCGCCGGCTCGGCATCGGCCTGCCGATCGGCACGGCTGCGGCCGTGGGCCTCGTCGTGTGGCTCATCGCCCCGTCGCTCGGGCTCCCGATGGCGCTGCTCGTCGGGGCGATCGTGGCACCGTCCGACGCCGTGTCGGCAGCCGCCGTCGGGCGCAGGCTCGGCCTGCCGCGCCGCGTGATGACCGTGATCTCCGGTGAGAGCCTCGTCAACGACGCCACCTCGATCACGCTCTTCCGCACGTTCGCGGCGATCGTCGCGGGCGCGACCGTGACCTGGCTCGACGGCATCGGCTCGTTCCTCATCGCGGTCGCCCTCGGCACCGCTCTCGGGCTCCTCATCGGCTGGCTCGTGACGCTGGTGCGCACCCGACTCGATGACCCCGCCGTGCTCGGCACCATCAGCCTGCTCGTTCCGTTCGCGGCGTACGCGATCTCGGAGCGCCTGGGCGGCTCCGGGGTGCTCGCCGTCGTGGCGGCCGGCATCCTCATCGGGTACAACGCCCCGAAGACGAGCTACGCGACGCGTCAGCAGGAACGGCCGCTCTGGCAGTCGGTCGACGTCCTGCTCGAGGGACTCGTCTTCGCGCTCATCGGGCTGCAACTGAGTCCCGCGATCACCGACGTGCTCTCGAGCCCGCTCGGCCTCGGCCTGAACATCGGACTCGCGCTCGCGGTGCTGGTCACCGTGATCGCCGTCCGAATCGCCTGGGTGTTCGGCGGGTACGCGCTGGCGCGCGGCGTGGGCGGATGGCTCGCCCCCCGCTGGGCGGCACGAGGTCGCCGCTACCACCTCGAGCCGAGGCTGTCGCCGAGCGAGCTCACGGTCATCTCGTGGGCGGGAATGCGCGGCGTCGTGACCCTGGCAACCGCGACCGCGATCCCGACGGCGGCGGGCGATCCCACAGCGGCGAGCACCGTCTTCCTCATCGCGTTCGTGGTCACGGTCGGCACGCTCCTCGTGCAGTCGACGACCCTGCCCCTCCTCATCCGGCGCCTCGGGGTGGTCGCCGACGACGAGCGGGAGCAGGACCGCACGGAGATCCGTGCCGTGCTCCGCCGCAGCACGAAGGCGGGCCTCGAGTACATCGAGAGCCGGCGCGAGGCATGGCGCGAGCGTTACGGCGCAGAGCTCGCCGACCGAGTCATCGATCGGTTCGAGAAGCGCGTGCGAGCGGATGCCTCCAAGACGCTGCAGCTCGCCGGCGACGATGACCAGGCGCCCGCGGGCTCGCACGACGAATTCGCGGAGCTCAACCGCAACTGGATCGCCGCCCGTCGCGCGATCGTGCTCGAGGAGCGCGACGCGGGCAATCTCAATGAGGAGGTCATGCGCGAGCTGCTCTTCTCGCTCGACGCCGAGGAGCTCGCCTTCGACTCCCGCACCGCGGTGCGGGCCGACGCCCGTGGCGAGATGACCTGACCCTGAGCCGACCTCAGGCCGCGGGCGCGAAGAACGCGGTGACCGCGGCGCCGAGGGCGACGAGGTCGTCGACGTGGGCGAGTTCCCGTGCCGAGTGCATCGACAGCAGAGGCGGCCCGACGTCGACGGTGCGCATGCCGAGACGCGTCGCCGACAGCGGGCCGATCGTCGAGCCGCACGGGATCGCATTGTTCGACACGAACGCCTGCGTCGGCACGCCAGCCTGGCGGCAGACCTCGGCCCACAGCGCGGCGCCGACGGCGTCGCTCGCGTAGCGCTGGTTCGCGTTCAGCTTCAGCAGCGGTCCGCCGCCGAGCACCGGCTGGTTCGCCGGGTCGTGCCGCTCGGGATAGTTCGGGTGCACGGCGTGCCCGGCATCCGATGACAGGATCCAGGATGCCGCGAACGCACGCCGGCGCTCGACCTCACCGGCGCCCAGCCCGGCGGCCACGCGCACGAGCATGTCCTCGAGCGCGGGTCCGCTCGCGCCCGAGCGCGACTCCGAGCCGAGCTCCTCGTGGTCGAAGGCGGCGAGCACGCTGACGTGACCGGCGTCGCGCGGCGCGGCGAGCAATGCGACGAGACCCGCGTACACGGAGGTCAGGTTGTCCATCCGTGCCGAGGCGAAGAAGGCGTTGTCGCGTCCGAAGCGGGCGGGGGCCTGCGTGTCGACGAGCAGCAGGTCGTGGCCGGCGACGGACTCGGGATCGATGCCGGCCTCGCGCGCCGCCTCGGCGAGGAGGTCGGCACCTGCGGGTGCGCCGCTGACGGTGCCCCAGATCGGCTGCGTGTGCCGCTGCTTGTCGAGCGTGAGCCCCTTGTTGACGTCGCGGTCGAGGTGGATCGCGAGTTGCGGGATGCGCAGCATCGGGCCGGTTCGCACGAGGTGCTCGGCCCCGTCGACGGTGACGATGCGGCCGGCGAGCTCGAGTTCGCGGTCGAGCCAGGAGTTCAGCAGTGGCCCGCCGTAGACCTCGACGCCGGCCTGCAGCAGTCCCCCGGTGCTGGAGGCGTGCTGCGGCTTCAGCTTGAACGACGGCGAATCGGTGTGTGCGCCGAGGATGCGGAACGGCGTCGTCGGGGTCGCGCCCTCAGGCTGCACCCACGCGATGACCGCGCCATCGCGCACCACGAGCCGGCCGCCCGGCGTGGCCGCCCACTCGTCGCGCTCGTCGAGCCGCTCGAAGCCCGCCGCCTCGAGCTGCCGTGCCACCTCGGCGGCCGCGTGGTACGACGACGGCGAGGCTTGGACGAATGCGGCGAAGTCGTCGACGTAGGCGTCGGTGTGCAGGGCGTCGGTGTGCTGCGGGGCGGTGTGCTGCGGGGCGGTCTCAGGTGCGGGCATCCTCCCATCCAACACCGCGGAGGCGGCGGGCGCGACTCAGGCGAAGCGCACGACGGCCTGGAGGCGCGAGCGCACCTCCATCACCTCGGTGCCGCCGAGGTGCGCCGAGCCCGGCAGGCCCTCGCGCACGGCACTCGCGAGCCGTGATCGGCGCACGAGGGCGACGACGGCGCCGCGATTGGTGCCACCGAGCTCGAGCGGCTCGGCGGCATGCTCGTCGGGCACCACGATGATGAGCGCGGTGGGCTTCACTCGCGCCGCGCGCCCGATCGCCTTCGCGCGAGCAGCGAGCGCGCGCATGGGGCGTTCACCGTCGAGCGGCTCGCCGACGAGCTCGCCGCGCTTCATCGCGACGGTGCCACCCCAGTCCTCCGACTGGATGGCGAAGAGCCCCGTCGGCCCGAGCACGAGATGGTCGAGCTTCGGCGGAAGGTCGCGACCCGCGGCATCCGTGGCGAGGTCGTGCCAGACGGTGTAGGCGATGCCGAGCGTCGCGAGCGAACGCGCCGTCGCCTCTTCGGCGAGCGCATCGGCGAGCACGTGACGGATGTCGCGGGGCGCGCCGCGCACGAGCGCCGGATCGTATGGGTCGTCGAGGGTCACGCCACGACCTGCCCATTCCCTGATGCGCGACAGGTAGCGCTCACGCGAGAGCCCGCCCGGATGCCCGTACGAGCGTGCGAGCGGACGCGAGTCGCGCCGCGGCTTCGGAGCGGCGGGCGCCCACGCTTCCCGGGTCGGCGCCGGCGCGCCACCGCGTGCTGCACCGCGGTCGAACGCCGCCCGCGCCTCGGGAGTGCCGACGAGTTCCCACGCCAGCTGCACGGCGTGGAATCGAGCCGGATCGCCGCCGGTGTCGGGGTGGGCCGTGCGCAAGGCACGACGATAGGCGAGCCGCAGCGCCACGGCGTCCGCGTCACGCGGCACGCCGAGCACCTCATATGGGGAGGCGGAGAGCGGACTGTCGGGCATGGACTCGCTTTCGGTGTGCGACCACGAGGATACCGTGACCATCTCGGTGTTCGCCGAGGCCGTGGCGTTCTCAGATGCGACGGATCCTCAACGCTAGACTCCGCACGAGGCCCGGTGCGGGCCGCGCAAAGGGGAGGTGCGTCGTGGTCGTCGACGTCAACTACTGGGCCGTCCTGATCGCCACGCTGTCGACGATGATCGTCGGGTCGATCTGGTACACGCCGAAGGTCTTCGGCAACTACTGGATGCGAGTGGCCAAAGTCGACGACACCGGCGACCGTGGTGCCGTCGGCCCGATCCTGACGACGCTCATCGTGAGCTTCATCTCCGCATGGGTGCTCGCGATCGCCACGCAGGTGGCCTGGACCGCCCTCGACGGCAACTACCTGCTCATGGCGATCACCACGGGCCTGATGCTGTGGGCCGGTTTCACCGCTGCGCGGTTCATCACCCACGATGCATTCGAGGGGCGACCCCCGGGGCTCACGATCCTGAACATCGGGCACGAGCTCGTCACGGTGCTCATCATGGCGCTCATCATCGGGGCGTGGCCGCCCGCCGGCACCGTCTGACCGCCACCGCCTCACCGGACACGGATGCCGCGTGCGGGGTCACTCTGGCCCGAGGTCCGACTCGGCGAAGTGCAGCATCCCGTCGTCGATGAGGGTCCGCACGGCGGGCAGCAGCTCGGCCGAGAGCGCCGACTCGTCGACCTCGAGCAGGTGCGCGAGCGCCGCGACGATCGCGCCGACCGAGAGGACGCCGTCGCAGGCGCCGACGAGCGCCGCGAGCCCCGTGTCGAGGGTGATCGCGCGACCGAACCCGCCGCCCTGGCGCAGCAGCATCGCCGTCGGATCCTCGTCGCCCGGCCAGTAGTGGCGCTCCTCGGTGACGTCGCCGGCCACCACCAGGTGCGCCGACGCGAGCTCCGCGTCATCGAGCGACGCCTGCCGGTCGTGCGCGGCGAGGCATTCGGCGAGGTGGCCGCCGAGGCCGGAGCCGTTGTCGCCGAGCGGACCGTGCAGCCGTTCGAGGCGTGCCAATCGCGGGCGCCGGCCGCTGTCGTCGGCGCGTCGCAGCAGCACGTACCCGAAGCCCACCTGATGCACTCCCCGAGCCGCGAAATCGTCGAGCCACGCGTCGTAGAGCCGGTCGAACTCGGGCGTGCCGTGGCGCGTGCCGCCGTCGCGGATCCAGGTCTCGGCGTAGACCGTGACGTGCTGGACCTCGCGTTCGACGACCCAGTGGTCGAGCCCGGTGACCCACGCGCGCACGCGGTCGAGCGCCTCGCGACGGCCGCGGTACTCCCAGTTGCCGAGCAGCTGGGCGATGCCGCCCGGCTCGAGATGGTCGGCGACGCCCCGGATGACCGCTTCGACGAGCGCGTCGCCGACCATGCCGCCATCGCGGTAGTCGTACTCGGGCACGTCGCCGCCGCGCGGGGTGATCACGAACGGCGGGTTCGACAGTATTCGGTCGAACCGTTCGCCCTCGACCGGCTCGAAGAGGCTGCCCAGCCTGAACTCGACCCCGCCGATGTCGTTCAGCATCATGTTCAGGCGCGCGATCTCGAGCGCCCGCGTGGAGATGTCGGTCGCGACGACGTGCTGCGCGAGCCGCGACGCGTGCATGGCCTGGATCCCGCAGCCCGTGCCGAGATCGAGCACGCGACGAGCCGGGGTGGGCAGCATCAGTCCCGAGAGCGTCGTCGACGCACCGCCGACGCCCAGCACGTGCCGCTCCCCCAGGGCGTGTCCGAGGGCGAGCTCGCCCAGGTCGGACAGGATCCACCACTCGGCGGAGCCCAGCGCATCGCTGAACGCGTAGGGCCTGAGATCGAGCATCGCGCGGAGGGACTCCCCGAGTCCGTGCCCGACATCGTGCCCGAGCAGCCCGAGCAGCACCGCCCCGTCGATGCCGAGCGCAGGCAACGCGTGCGCCACGTCGGCAGCCGGCACGGGCAGGCCGAGCACGAACAGCTCCGCGAGCGTCGCAAGATCGGCGGATGCCCCGTGCGCGGCCCGGCGGGCGTCGAGCACGCGGCGCGCCGGCACGCGTTCGCCGCGATGCAGCGCCGACGCGGCATCCGCACCCCACAGGCCCTCGAGCGAGGCAACCGTGAAGCGTGCCGCGGCGAGGTCGTCGCGAAGCCGGGCGATCAGGCCGCGCGTCGCCCCGTCGGCGTCGGCGTCGGCATCGACGTCGTTCGGGGTCGGCGCAACGGCGCCCGGCTCGGTGGTCATGCGTCCATTCAAGCGCACCCGTGCGCGGGCGGCCGGCCGCCCGAGGCCTCCCACGGGCGCCCGACCGTCATGCCGCCGTCATCTCGTGTACACCTCGGATTGCTCCGTGTAACCCGACCGTCACACGGTGCACGTAGCGTTGGTTACGATCGATTCAGCGAGGGGAGGCGCGACATGGCCGAGGCATCGACGCTCGAACGGCTGCGCCAAGACGCGCGCGACGAGCTCTCCGCACTCATCGAGTTGCGCTGCCGGCTCGGCGAAGACCCGTGGGTGTTCCTGCCCGAGCTGCCCTCCGTCGACGAGCAGGTCGTGGCGACGCTCCGCGAGGAGCGCCTGCATTCCGAACGCTGGAGCCCTGCACGCGCGCGCGCCTATCACCCGGCTGCCCGCGAGGGTGATGCGGCGCGGTTCGAGTACGACCTCCTCCGCGAGATCGCGCTCGACCACCCCGACCTCAGTGAAGCGGTGTGGACGGTGCTCGAGCGAGTTCCCTCGCCGTGGTGATGCGCTGCACGCGCATCCAGGTGATGAACCCGAAGATCGTGAATGCCCCGTAGAAGACGTAGAGCAGCGCTGAGGCGTAGTAGCCGGCGCTGATGAGCAGGGGGACTCCGACCACGTCGACGGCGACCCAGATCAGCCAGAACTCCGTCCATCCCTTCGCCATGCCCCACGTGGCGAGCAGCGACCCCATGAAGATCCACGCGTCGGCCCACACGGGTTCGAATGAGCCGAGCGCCCGGAAGATCGGAGTGAGCACGAGCGTGCCACCGACGAGTGCGACGGCGAGCAGCACACGCTCCTTCGTGCTCGCCCAGCGCGGCTCGACCGCGGTCTCGCTCACGTGGCGGTGCTGCGACCAGCGCACCCAGCCGTAGATCGACACGGCGATGAACATGAGCTGGCGCCCCGCCTGGCCGAGCAGGTTCACGGGATTCGGCGTATCGAAGACGGCTCCGAGGAACACGGTGAACAGGAGCGCGTTGCCGACGATGCCGACGGGCCACGCCCAGACCTTGCGGCGGAGTCCGCCGAGCGCGCTCGCGAGCCCGAAGAGGTTGCCGACGATCTCGCGCCAGAGGATCACCTGGTCGCCGATCACGAGCTGGGCGTCGAACAGCCACTCGATGGGGTTCACGCGTCGACCGAGTTCGCTCGGGAGCGACGCCGCGTGAGCGTCGCGACGACGCGCGCGAGGAGGCGCCAGCCGATGAGGAATGCCGCGAGCACCGACGCAGCGACGATCACGAACGCGGGGTCGGTGCCCTGCCCGCTCATGGCACGCAGCAGCATGCCGCCGATCAGGGTCACCACCCAGATCACGATCGCGGACGGCCAGACGGCGATCGGATGCCGCCATGCGCGTGCCACGAGCCAGCCGGTCGCAAGGGCCACGAGGAACGGCCAGGCGGTGCCCCAGACTTCGATGAGCTCGAGCCCTTCGGCGTGGCTGCGGCGCCCGATGAGGACGAAGACGACGACGGCCGCCGTGTCGAGCAGGGCAGCCGTGATGATCGCGCTCGCACGCGATGGTTCGGTCATGCTCCCATCGTAGGGATCCCGGCGACCGCCGCCGTTCACCGTTCGACGGCGAGGGCGTCGAGGGCTGCGGCGTCGCTCACGGGCAGCGCGCAGACGAAGGTGCGGCACCGGTACGCCGCGGCACGGTGATCGCCGGCGGGGCGCCCTTCGAACAGCTCGAACCCGGCGCCGGCGAAGGCGCGCGCTTGCGCTTCGGTCACGATCACCGCGACGGATGCCTCGTGGCGCCGCGTGCTCGCGACGAGCTCTGCGATCGTCGGCTCGGCGGCAACGTCCGCGTCGGGCACGACCGTGACGAGTTGCACGATCGGCGCGGCCATTCGCGCCATCAGTTGCAGCGCACTGCCGAACGCGAGCGGACGCTCGAGCGCGAGCCCCGCAACCGAGCGCATCGCGGTGGCTGCCACCTCCCGATACTCCTCGCCCGCGCCGAGGAGGTAGAGCCGCCACGCGGCGTGGGCGCACGACGTCAGGGCGGATGGCGTCGCCCCTTCGGCAGGGTCGCTCGGCAACGCGAGCCCACGGGCGGCGAGCACCGGATCGGCGCCGCCCGGTGCCGCGAACGGGACGGCCGACGCGTCGGCGGCGCGCACCGCGGCGTCGACCAGGCTGCGAGCGACGACGGCGTACGACGCCTCGCCCGTCGCCGAAGCGAGGTCGAGCAGCCCGCCTGCGAGCATCCCGGTGTCCTCGAGGGTCGCGGTCGCCGAGGAGACGGTTCCGTCGAGCGAGGATCGTACGAGCCGGTCGCTGTGGACGTGATGCTCGAGCACGAAGCCGGCCGCCCGACGCCCCGATGCGAGCAGCTCATCGTCGTCGAAGGCGAACGCCGCTCGCGCGAGCGCACCGATGGCGAGGCCGTTCCACCCGGTGAGCACTTTCTGGTCGAGCGACGGCGGTTCGAGCCCTGCCCGCCCGGCGGCGTCGCGGTGGTAATAGCCGCCCTCGCTGCGTGCGCCGTCGATGACGCTCTCGGAGTCCTGCGCGCTCGCGAACCCGCCCGACGGGAGCTGCATGCGACCGGTGAGGAACCCAGCAACGCCCCGCGCGATCGCCTCGGATCCTCCTTCGAGATCTTCCGACCGCGCGAGATCGACGGCGACGTCGAGGAGCAGCGCGTTGTCAGTCAGCATCCGCTCGTAATGCGGCTCGCTCCAGTCGGCGCGAGTGGCGTAGCGGAAGAACCCGCCGTCGACCCGGTCGCGAAGGGGCGATGCGCCCATGAGCTCGAGGGTCCGTCGGGCAATCGTCCGCCCTCGGTCGCCGGAGGCGGTGAGAAAGCCGAGCACCGGCGCCACCGGGAACTTCGGCGCACCGCCGAATCCCCCGTACAGGCGGTCCTCGTCGCGGGCGAGCGCCTCGACGGCGCCCTGCAGCTGCTCCGTCGACGGCAACGCGCCCGAGGTGTCGGCGACGGATGCCGCGACGAGCGCATCGGCGACCGCGGCGGCGGTCTCGTCGAGTTGCGGTCGCCGCTCGCGCCAAGCCTCACCGACGGCCTCGAGCACTTGGGTGAACGACGGCATGTTCGGGGCCGCGCGCGGCGGAAAGTACGTGCCGGCGTAGAAGGTTCGACCCTCGGGCGTCGCGAATACCGTGAGCGGCCAGCCGAGTTGCCTGGTGAAGGCGGATGCCGCGGCGAGGTAGCTCGCATCGACATCGGGGTGCTCTTCGCGGTCGACCTTGATCGCGACGAACCCCTCGTTCAGCACCCTGGCGACCTCGGGATCACTGAAGCTCTCGCGTGCCATGACATGACACCAGTGGCACGTTGCATACCCGATCGAGATGAGGATCGGCACGTCGCGTTCATGCGCGGCCGCGAACGCCGCCTCGCCCCATTGATACCAATCGACGGGGTTCGAGGCATGTGCCCGCAGGTACGGGCTCGTGGAGTCCGCGAGACGATGACCCATCACTCCAGCGTAGGTGCGATCGGCGACAATGCAGGGGCCTTGACCGGTGCGTTAAACCAAAGAGAGCCGCCCAACCTTGGGCGGCTCTCTTCGAAATGATGTCCGGCGGTGTCCTACTCTCCCACAGGGTCGCCCCTGCAGTACCATCGGCGCTGCGAGTCTTAGCTTCCGGGTTCGGAATGTGTCCGGGCGTTTCCCTCGCGCTATGGCCGCCGAAACTCTTGCCACACCGCGTCCGCCACGTGTTGTGGGGTGGGTGTGTGGTCTCGGTGTCCGCACCGGGCCCCGGTTGCCAACCCTGTGGTCGGGGTGGTGGTGGGGTGGTGCGGGTACAACTGTGTTGAGTTATGAAGTGTGTGGTGTTTTCCGTCTGAAGGGAACCACAGAGTGGACGCGAGCAATCTTGGGCCACTCACACGGCCTTTCGATGAATGATCTTCAAACGTGTGTGAGTGTAGTGATTGTCAAGTTATCGGCTTATTAGTACCGGTCAGCTCCGACAGTCGTTAGTCCTGTCTTCCACATCCGGCCTATCAACCCAGTCGTCTGGCTGGGAGCCTCTCCCCCGAAGGGTTGGAAATCTCATCTTGAGGCCGGCTTCCCGCTTAGATGCTTTCAGCGGTTATCCATCCCGAACGTAGCTAACCAGCGGTGCTCCTGGCGGAACAACTGGCACACCAGAGGTTCGTCCAACCCGGTCCTCTCGTACTAGGGTCAGATCCTCTCAAATTTCCTACGCGCGCAGCGGATAGGGACCGAACTGTCTCACGACGTTCTAAACCCAGCTCGCGTACCGCTTTAATGGGCGAACAGCCCAACCCTTGGGACCTACTCCAGCCCCAGGATGCGACGAGCCGACATCGAGGTGCCAAACCATGCCGTCGATATGGACTCTTGGGCAAGATCAGCCTGTTATCCCCGAGGTACCTTTTATCCGTTGAGCGACAGCGCTTCCACAAGCCACTGCCGGATCACTAGTCCCGACTTTCGTCCCTGCTCGACCTGTCAGTCTCACAGTCAAGCTCCCTTGTGCACTTACACTCGCCACCTGATTGCCAACCAGGTTGAGGGAACCTTTGGGCGCCTCCGTTACTTTTTGGGAGGCAACCGCCCCAGTTAAACTACCCACCAGGCACTGTCCCTGAACCGGATCACGGTTCGAAGTTAGATATCCAGAGTGACCAGAGTGGTATTTCAACAATGACTCCACCGACACTAGCGTGCCAGCTTCACAGTCTCCCACCTATCCTACACAAGCCACACCGAACACCAATACCAAGCTGTAGTAAAGGTCACGGGGTCTTTCCGTCCTGCTGCGCGTAACGAGCATCTTTACTCGTAATGCAATTTCGCCGAGTTCGCGGTTGAGACAGCTGGGAAGTCGTTACGCCATTCGTGCAGGTCGGAACTTACCCGACAAGGAATTTCGCTACCTTAGGATGGTTATAGTTACCACCGCCGTTTACTGGGGCTTAAATTCTCAGCTTCGCCTTGCGGCTAACCGGTCCTCTTAACCTTCCAGCACCGGGCAGGCGTCAGTCCGTATACATCGTCTTGCGACTTAGCACGGACCTGTGTTTTTAGTAAACAGTCGCTTCCCACTGGTCTCTGCGGCCCTGCAGCGCTTCCCTCAGCTAGTGAGTTCACGCCTTAGGCCCCCCTTCTCCCGAAGTTACGGGGGCATTTTGCCGAGTTCCTTAACCACGATTCTCTCGATCTCCTTGGTATTCTCTACCTGACCACCTGAGTCGGTTTGGGGTACGGGCGGCTTGAACCTCGCGTCGATGCTTTTCTCGGCAGCATAGGATCACCAACTTTTCATCCGCATCGTGTCTCAGCCTTGATGAACCGCGGATTTGCCTACGGTTCGGCCTACGCACTTGCCCCGGGACTACCATCGCCCGGGTTTGGCTACCTTCCTGCGTCACACCTGTTAATACGCTCACCGCCTCGACATGGGGTCGCACGCTCCACCAGCCGGTGTCCCCGAAGGGACGATGACTGGCTTCGGATGCTTAGCACTATCGGATTGGTGTGGGCGGTTCTTCGCCGGTACGGGAATATCAACCCGTTGTCCATCGACTACGCCTGTCGGCCTCGCCTTAGGTCCCGACTTACCCAGGGCAGATTAGCTTGACCCTGGAACCCTTGGTCTTCCGGAGGACGGGTTTCTCACCCGTCTTTCGCTACTCATGCCTGCATTCTCACTCGTGTGGCCTCCACGGCTGGTTCACACCGCCGCTTCGCTGGCCACACGACGCTCTCCTACCCATCAACACGGCTGGACCACGAAGGCCTACCACTAATGTCAATGCCACAACTTCGGTGGCGTGCTTGAGCCCCGTTACATTGTCGGCGCGGAATCACTTGACCAGTGAGCTATTACGCACTCTTTCAAGGGTGGCTGCTTCTAAGCCAACCTCCTGGTTGTCTGTGCAACTCCACATCCTTTCCCACTTAGCACGCGCTTAGGGACCTTAGTTGGTGGTCTGGGTTGTTTCCCTCTCGACGATGAAGCTTATCCCCCACCGTCTCACTGCTGCGCTCTCACTTACCGGCATTCGGAGTTTGGCTGACGTCAGTAACCTTTTAGGGCCCATCGGCCATCCAGTAGCTCTACCTCCGGCAAGAAACACGCAACGCTGCACCTAAATGCATTTCGGAGAGAACCAGCTATCACGAAGTTTGATTGGCCTTTCACCCCTATCCACAGCTCATCCCCTCCATTTTCAACTGAAGTGGGTTCGGTCCTCCACGACGTCTTACCGTCGCTTCAACCTGGCCATGGATAGATCACTTCGCTTCGGGTCTAGGACCTGCGACTGAATCGCCCTATTCAGACTCGCTTTCGCTACGGCTGCCCCTCACGGGTTAACCTCGCCACAGATCACTAACTCGCAGGCTCATTCTTCAAAAGGCACGCTGTCACCCCAACACGGAGGCTCCAACGGTTTGTAAGCAAACGGTTTCAGGTACTATTTCACTCCCCTCCCGGGGTACTTTTCACCTTTCCCTCACGGTACTTGTCCGCTATCGGTCATCTGGGAGTATTTAGGCTTATCAGGTGGTCCTGACAGATTCACACGGGATTTCTCGGGCCCCGTGCTACTTGGGATCCCTCTCCGGGCCGCCAGGCATTTCGACTACGGGACTCACACCCACTCCGGTCCGGCTTTCAATCCGGTTCGTCTATACCTGACGCGTCACCGTGACTGCACGGCAGTACAGTCCGAAAGGTCCCACAACCCCGACCATGCAACCCCTGCCGGGTATCACACATGGCTCGGTTTAGCCTGTTCCGCGTTCGCTCGCCACTACTTACGGAATCACGGTTGTTTTCTCTTCCTGTGGGTACTGAGATGTTTCACTTCCCCACGTTCCCTCTACCCGCCCTATATATTCAGGCGGGAGTCACCAGGTCACCCAAAGGGCCTGGCGGGGTTTCCCCATTCGGAAATCCTCGGATCACAGCTCGTTTATCAGCTCCCCGAGGCTTATCGCAGATTACGACGTCCTTCTTCGGCTCCAGATGCCAAGGCATCCACCGTTTGCTCTTAAAAACTTGAAAATCACATGAGATCGAATCGTGCAACACCACCCCGAAGAGCGATGCTGCGAAATTGACCAGTGAACACGCCAAACAACACCCCCGAAAGGATGCCATTGGCGATTCACCTTTTGTGAAACACGACCCGAAGGTCCTGTTTCTAAGATGCTCGCGTCCACTATGTAGTTCTCAACAGACGGCCAGAACCCCCACACCCACCAGCAACCGCCGGCATCGGTGAAGGCCTGCAAGAAACCATCACCCCCACCCCCGAAAGGGCAGAGTTGTCCGGTCCCTCAGGACCCAACAGCGTGCACGTACCAGCCTCCCCCGACCACACCGTTCCAACCCCGCAAGCGGAGCGTACTGAGTACAGCCGAAATCAACCGGCACCTATGTCAATGTTCCACCCATGAGCAACCAGCGAGCCACAAAGGACCCGATCTGGTCAGCACTGCGAAGACCCGAAAGCCTCCGAGTTGCTCCTTAGAAAGGAGGTGATCCAGCCGCACCTTCCGGTACGGCTACCTTGTTACGACTTAGTCCTAATCACCGATCCCACCTTCGACGGCTCCCTCCCACAAGGGGTTAGGCCACCGGCTTCGGGTGTTACCGACTTTCATGACTTGACGGGCGGTGTGTACAAGGCCCGGGAACGTATTCACCGCAGCGTTGCTGATCTGCGATTACTAGCGACTCCGACTTCATGAGGTCGAGTTGCAGACCTCAATCCGAACTGAGACCGGCTTTTTGGGATTCGCTCCGCCTTACGACATCGCAGCCCTTTGTACCGGCCATTGTAGCATGCGTGAAGCCCAAGACATAAGGGGCATGATGATTTGACGTCATCCCCACCTTCCTCCGAGTTGACCCCGGCAGTCTCATATGAGTTCCCACCATTACGTGCTGGCAACATACGACGAGGGTTGCGCTCGTTGCGGGACTTAACCCAACATCTCACGACACGAGCTGACGACAACCATGCACCACCTGTAACCGAGTGTCCAAAGAGTTCCACATTTCTGCGGCGTTCTCGGTTATGTCAAGCCTTGGTAAGGTTCTTCGCGTTGCATCGAATTAATCCGCATGCTCCGCCGCTTGTGCGGGCCCCCGTCAATTCCTTTGAGTTTTAGCCTTGCGGCCGTACTCCCCAGGCGGGGCGCTTAATGCGTTAGCTACGACACGGAAACCGTGGAAAGGTCCCCACATCTAGCGCCCAACGTTTACGGCGTGGACTACCAGGGTATCTAATCCTGTTCGCTCCCCACGCTTTCGCTCCTCAGCGTCAGTTACGGCCCAGAGAACTGCCTTCGCCATCGGTGTTCCTCCTGATATCTGCGCATTCCACCGCTACACCAGGAATTCCATTCTCCCCTACCGCACTCCAGTCTGCCCGTACCCACTGCAGGCCCGAGGTTGAGCCTCGGGATTTCACAGCAGACGTGACAAACCGCCTACGAGCTCTTTACGCCCAATAATTCCGGACAACGCTCGCACCCTACGTATTACCGCGGCTGCTGGCACGTAGTTAGCCGGTGCTTTTTCTGCAGGTACCGTCAAGCCGAAGCCCTTCTTCCCTACTAAAAGAGGTTTACAACCCGAAGGCCGTCATCCCTCACGCGGCGTTGCTGCATCAGGCTTGCGCCCATTGTGCAATATTCCCCACTGCTGCCTCCCGTAGGAGTCTGGGCCGTGTCTCAGTCCCAGTGTGGCCGGTCACCCTCTCAGGCCGGCTACCCGTCGACGCCTTGGTGAGCCATTACCTCACCAACAAGCTGATAGGCCGCGAGTCCATCCCAGACCGAAAAACTTTCCACCCAAAACCATGCGGTTCCAGGTCCTATCCGGTATTAGCTCCGATTTCTCGGGGTTATCCCAGAGTCCAGGGCAGGTTACTCACGTGTTACTCACCCGTTCGCCACTAATCCCCAGGTGCAAGCACCCGGTTCATCGTTCGACTTGCATGTGTTAAGCACGCCGCCAGCGTTCGTCCTGAGCCAGGATCAAACTCTCCAAAAAAACTGGTTCAACCCACCCCGAAAGGCAAGTCAAGAGTTGAATCTCTGACCGAGAACAATCATTACTGACTGTCCATCAATCCAAAGGAATCCCACCCCCACCCGAAGGCAGAGGACAGGGTTCAAAAATTGGCATTGAACATAGTGCACGCTGTTGAGTTCTCAAGGAACGGACGCACCCGGATTCAGCCTCACGGCCTGCTTCCAGGGCAACCTATCTATCGTACCACCCCTACGGCGGGCTCGGAACTGAAGTCCGGGCCGGCGGCCTGTCAAAGGCCAGAATCACAACGCGAACGTTGGGATTCTCAGGGAGTGGAGTTTCATCTTAGGCTTGAAATCACCGAGTCGCAATGCGACTTCGAGGCTATTTGGCTAAGAATATCGCCGACCGGCCGGGCCGCTGTGCTGAGTGTCTCAGCCTGCTTCCCGCACCGCCGTGGCGATGAGTAAGAATTTACGCGGATCCCGTGGCACCGGCAAATCCTGGCAGCATCCCGGGCGTGTCGCGGCGGCCGCGGCCGACGGAAGCCCAGACCGGACGCGAATTCCGTCAACTCACGTCATCGGGATGCGAGCTGACGCGTCCCTCGCGCTCGAGCGCCGTGATCGCCGCCATCTCCTCCGCATCCAGCTCGAACCCGAACACGTCGAAGTTCTCGGCCATGCGAGCACGATCGCCGGACTTCGGGAAGACGATGTGACCGCGTTGCAGATGCCAGCGGATGACGACCTGGGCCGGCGACATGCCGTGGGCTTCGGCGGCATCCGTCACCTCCGGCAGCTCGAGCAGCGGGTACTTGCCCTGGCCGAGCGGACCCCACGCCTCGATGGCGATGCCCTGCTCCTCGGCGTAGGCCGCGGTGGCGGGCTGCTGATGTGCCGGGTGCAGTTCGATCTGGTCGACCGCCGGCACGACGTCGGTCTCGGCGAGCAGGCGCTCGAGGTGCGGAACGAGGAAGTTCGAGACGCCGATCGAGCGGACCCGCCCCGACTCGCGGAGCGTCTCGAACGCGCGCCACGTCTCGACGTACCGATCGTTCGCGGGCGACGGCCAGTGGATCAGGTAGAGGTCGACGTAGTCGAGGCCGAGCCGATCGAGGCTCGCATCGAACGCGTCGAACACCGATTGCGTGCCCTGGTCGTCGTTCCAGAGCTTCGTCGTCACGAAGAGCTGTTCACGAGGGACACCGGAGGCGGCGAGCGCGCTGCCCACCCCCGCTTCGTTGCCGTAGATGCGTGCCGTATCGATGTGGCGGTAGCCGATCTCGAGCGCGTCGGCGACGATGCGCTCGGTCTGGGCCGGGTCGACCTTGAACACCCCGATTCCGAGCTGCGGGATCGAGTGGCCGTCGTTGAGCTGGATGCGGGGCACGGAGGTCATGATTCATCCCACCACGGCGGGCGGAGCATCCGACAGCCGGTTCGCTCCTCGCGATCAGCCGGCGAGAGCCGAATCGGGGAGGAAGACGATCACGAGGGCCGGCGCGCTCGTCATGAGGTTCACGAGCAGGTGGGCGACGATGATCGGCATCAGCCGACGCTGTCGCCAGACGATGATTCCGGAGCCGATGCCCCAGACGAAGAACGCCGCGAGGTAGACGAGCACGGCGTCGGGCGTGACCGCGTAGAAGACGTGCTGGAGCGCGAAGATCGACGCCGGAACGAGGATCGCCCACAGCACCGGCCAGCGCCGTTGGAGGCCCCCCTGCGAATAGCCCCGGTAGATGAGCTCTTCGGCCGGCGCGTTGAGCGGCGCGAACGTCACCACCGAGACGACGGCGAGCACCGTGAGGATCGCCCGATCGAACATCGGTGCGGCCTCGGCGTCGTAGAAGACCGTGTCGAAGCGGTCGAGCGCAGCGCCGCCGTGGAGGGCGAACATCACGCCCATCACGGCGAGGAAGAACGGGATCGCGAGCACCGTCATCCAGAGGACCCCCCACAGCACGTCGGTGCCGAGGCGTCGTGCCGAGTAGCCGATGAGGTCGCGTGCACGCCGGCCCTCACGATGCAGGGCCCGGCGCACGAGCCAGATCGAGATGAGGTTCACCGGGAGCATGGTCGCCGCGGCGAACAGCATCGACGGTGGGAACGGACCGGGCTCGTCGGCGGCGGCGAGCACCGCCCACGTGACGAGTGCGGCGGTGCCCACGAGCGCGACGCGAAGCAGGGGGAGCCCGAGCAGGGAGACGAGGGTCGGGCGGCGCGGCGGCGCGGCGCTCAGCTGGGCCGCCACATCCGTCGTCATGCCTGAGTTCTATCACGGCCCCGCGAACACCGCATACGATGGTGGGCTGTGCTTCCCGCGATCACCTATCCCCCAGAGCTGCCGGTCTCCGGCCAGCGCGAGGAGATCGCGCGCGCCCTTCGCGACCACCAGGTCGTGATCGTCGCCGGAGCGACGGGCTCGGGCAAGACCACCCAGCTGCCGAAGATCTGCCTCGAGCTCGGCCGCGAGTCGATCGCACACACCCAGCCGCGCCGCATCGCGGCCCGCACGATCGCCGAGCGCATCTCCGAAGAGCTCTCCGTCGAGCTCGGCAGCCTCGTCGGATACCAGGTGCGGTTCACCGACAAGGTGAGCGACGCGACCCGCATCAAGGTGATGACCGACGGCATCCTGCTCAACGAGATCCACCGCGACCCCGACCTGCGCCGGTACGACACGATCATCATCGACGAGGCGCACGAGCGCAGCCTCAACATCGACTTCCTGCTCGGGTACCTCAAGCGCCTCCTTCCCCGGCGCCCCGACCTCAAGGTCATCGTCACGAGTGCGACCATCGACCCCGCGAGCTTCGCGAGGCACTTCGCGGATGCCGCGGGCAACCCCGCGCCCGTCATCGAGGTGTCGGGGCGCACGTACCCGGTCGAGATCCGCTACCGGCCGCTCGTGGCCGAGGGCGGCGCCGGCGCGGGCGGCGAGGACAGCGACGACGAGGGAGCGGCCGCCGACGACAAGGACGTGCAGCGCGGCATCCTCGATGCGCTCGACGAACTCGAGCGCGAGTCATCCGGCGACGTGCTCGTCTTCCTCTCGGGCGAGAGCGAGATCCGCGACGCCGAAGCCGCCGTGCGGGCGCATGCGACCCGCCGCGGCGGCGCCGGCGAGACGGAGGTGCTCCCGCTCTACGGCCGCCTCTCGGCCGCCGACCAGCACCGGGTCTTCGAGCCGTCGAAGGTCGCCGGGCTGCGGCGCCGCGTCGTACTCGCGACCAACGTCGCAGAGACGAGCCTCACGGTGCCCGGCATCCGCTACGTCGTCGATGCGGGTACCGCCCGCATCAGCCGGTACTCGGTGCGCTCGAAGGTGCAGCGCCTGCCGATCGAGCCGATCTCGCAGGCCTCGGCCAACCAGAGATCGGGTCGGTCGGGCCGCACGAGCGACGGCATCGCCATCCGCCTCTACTCCGAAGACGACTACGAGCGCCGCCCGGGGTACACCGATCCCGAGATCCTGCGCACCAACCTCGCCGCCGTCATCCTGCAGATGGCCTCGCTCGGCCTCGGGCCGATCGAGGCGTTCCCCTTCCTCACGCCGCCCGACAGCCGGGGCATCCGCGACGGCCTCGAACTGCTCCGCGAGCTCGGCGCACTCGACGACGGGGCCCGGGGCGACGGGCCGCAGCTGACCCGCATCGGCCGTCAGCTCGCGAGGCTCCCGATCGAGCCGCGCTTCGCGCGCATGGTGCTCGAGTCGAAGGCCCAGGCCGTCTCGAGGGAGGTGCTCGCGATCGTCGCCGGACTCACGGTGCAGGATCCGCGAGAACGGCCGCTCGACAAGCGCGAGCAGGCCGACGGCTTCCACGCCCGCTTCGTCGACCCCACGAGCGACTTCCTCAGCCTCCTGAACCTCTGGAACCACCTCGAGGAGCAGCAGCGCCAGCTGTCGGGCAGCGCGTTCCGGCGGATGTGCAAGGCCGAGTTCCTGAACTACCTGCGGGTACGAGAGTGGCAGGACCTCTACCGCCAGCTCGTGCGGCTCGCCAAGCCCCTCGGGCTGCACCTCAACGAGCCGAGGGTCGATCCCGACGGCATCCACCGCGCGCTGCTCGCGGGACTGCTCTCGCAGATCGGCCTGCGCGACGATACGAAGACCTCGAGCGGCCGCGGCGGAGCGGGCACGGCGCGCGAAGCCGAGCGCAAGGGCCGCCGGCAGCAAGCGGAGTTCGTGGGCGCCCGCAACACCCGGTTCGTCGTGTTCCCCGGATCGGCGCTCGCGAAGAAGCCGCCCGCCGCGCTCATGAGCGCCGAGCTCGTGGAGACGAGCCGGCTCTTCGCCCGGACGAACGCGGCGATCGATCCCGCGTGGGCCGAGCAGCTCGCCGGGCCGCTCGCGAAGCGCAGCTACAGCGAGCCGCGGTGGGAGCGTCGCCAGGGCGCCGCCGTCGCCGACGAGAAGGTGACCCTCTTCGGCGTGCCGATCGTGGCGAAGCGGCGCATCCAGCTCGCTCGCGTCGACCCGGCGCTCGCTCGCGAGCTGTTCATCCGGCACGCCCTCGTCGAGGAGGACTGGGACACGAGCCGCCTCGACAAGCGGCTCTTCGCGTTCCTCCGCAAGAACCGCGAACTGCGGCGGGAGCTCGGCGAAGTCGAGGAGCGCACACGCCGCCGCGACCTCCTCGCCGGCGACGAGGTCGTCGTCGCGTTCTACGAATCGCGGGTGCCCTCGGATGTCGCGGACACGCGCGCATTCGAACGCTGGTGGCGCGACGAACAGCGCACCCGCCCCGAGCTCTTCACGATGGCAGCCGCCGACGTCGTCGCCGAGGACGCCGCGGTCGACCGTGACGACGGCTTCCCCGACCGTTGGAGGCAGGGCGACCAGACCCTCACGCTCGCCTACCGGTTCGAACCGGGCGCCGACGACGACGGCGTGACCGTGATCGTGCCGCTCGTGCTGCTGCCCCGCCTCACCGCATCCGGCTTCGACTGGCAGGTGCCCGGCCTGCGCGACGAGCTCATCACCGCGATGCTGCGCACCCTGCCGAAGGTGCTCCGCCGACAGGTCGTACCGGCCGCCGAGTGGGCCGGCAGGATCGCCGCCGAGCTGCCCGACGGTCCCGAAGCCGGTGCCGAACGCGAGCCGTTCGCGGCCGTCGTGAGCCAGGCGATCCGCCGCCTCACGTTCACGCCCGTCGACCCCGGCGACTTCGACCTCGAGCGGGTGCCCGCGCACCTCAGGATGACGTTCCGCGCGGTCGACGAGCGCGGCCGCACGCTGGGCACGTCGAAAGTGCTCGGCGAGCTGCAGTCACGGCTCGCCGGCCAGACCCGGGCTGCCGTCGCGAAGGCCGTGGGCGGGTCGTCCGCAACCACGGCGACGGCGACGACCGGCGACGCGACGCGGGCGCCCACCGCGAGCGAGGCGCGAGCCGCCGGCTTCACCGAGCGCACCGGGGTCACCGCGTGGGAATGGGACGAGATCCCCGCCCACCTCGACACCCGGCAGGCGGGCAACGTCATCCGCGCCTATCCGGCGCTCGTCGACGACGGGGCGTCGGTCGCGCTGCGACTCGTCGCGACCGCGGAGGAACGCGACCGGGCGTCGCGCCGTGGCATCCGTCGCCTGCTCGTGAACGCCACGCCCTCACCCGTCGCCTACGTGCAGGAGCACCTGTCGAACGAGGAGAAGCTGCAGCTCGCGGCGAGTGCCTACCCCGGCACCCGGGCGCTCCTCGACGACTGCCTCGCCGCGTGCGTCGACGCCGAGCTGCGGGCACGCCACCCCGACGGCCTCCTGCGGACCCGCGCCGAGTTCGACACGGTGCGCGACGCGATCGCCGCGGGAATCATGGAGCGGATGTTCGAGACGGTCTCGCTCGTCGCCCGCATCGTGAAGGCCTCGCGCGACGCCGACCGGGCGATCAGCACGGCCTCGAGCATGCACCTGATGGCGGCGCTCGGCGACGCCCGTGCCCAGTTGCAGGGGCTCGTGCCGTCGGGGTTCGTCTCGGCGACCGGCCTCGAGCGGCTGCGGCACCTCCCGCGGTATCTCGAGGCGATCTCGGTGCGCGTTCGCAAGCTCGTGGAGAACCCGGGGCGCGATCGGCAGGCCATGAACCAACTCCAGGGTTCGATCGCCCTCTTCGAGGCGGCAGGCGGGCGAATCCCGATCGACCCCGAGGCGCCCGAGCAGCTCGTGCGCACCCGATGGATGCTCGAGGAGTTGCGCGTCGGCCTCTTCGCCCAGGAGCTGCGCACGGCGGAGACCGTTTCGCCGCAACGCATCGCGAAGGCGCTGGCCGGCTGACGCGATGGAGCGGCGGCGGCATGTCGCCGTATCGGTTCGCGAAGCACACCGGAACCCCTTGACCTGAGGAAAACTCGGGGTCAGAGTTGACAGGTCCGGTGGTGCCGTCCCGCATCCACCCGATCGCGATCCACCCGATCGCCCGGACGGCACATCTCCCGGTTCTTGCAGAGTCGCAGGGAGCAATCGTGAACAGAAATCAGAGAGTCGGCTTCGGCGTCGTGGCAGCCACGGCATTGGTCGCACTGACCGGCACCGCCGTCTATGCCGCGATCCCGACGGATACGACGGCGTTGCGTGAGGCGGTCACCGCCGACGCGATCATGGATCACCTGGCAGAGCTCCAGGAGATCGCCGATGCCAACGGCGGCACCCGCGCCAGCGGCACCGACGGGTACGACCAGTCGATCGACTACATCGAGGCGGCCCTCCTGGCCGCCGGCTACGAGGTCACGCGCCAGGACTTCCTGTTCAACTCGTTCCGCGAGCTGTCCGAGCCGGTCTTCGAGCGCGTCTCACCTGATCCCGAGGCCTATGTTCCCGGAGTGGACTTCTACACGGCGTCGTACTCCGGCAGCGGCGACGTCACCGCGCCGTTGCAGGCGGTCGACCTCGTGCTGCCGCCCGGCCCGACCGCGAGTACGTCGACCAGCGGCTGCGAGCCTGAGGACTTCACCGGCTTCATCGCGGGCAACATCGCCCTCGTGCAGCGCGGCACGTGCGACTTCTCGGTCAAGGCCGCGAACGCCTTCGATGCGGGCGCCGTCGGCGTGATCATCTTCAACGAGGGGCAGGAGGGCCGACAGGAGACGCTCAATCCCACGCTGGGTGACGCGTTCAGCGACCCGATCCCCGTCGTCGGCACTTCGTTCGAGATCGGCAATGAGCTCGCCTCCCTCCTCGCGACCGGCACGGTCACGATCCACCTGGTGACCGACACGCTCATCGAGCTCGACGTCCCGACGACGAACCTCATCGCCGAGACGCCGACCGGGCGCGATGACCGCGTGGTGATGGCCGGCGCCCACCTCGACTCCGTTCCGGAGGGTCCTGGCATCGAGGACAATGGCACGGGATCGGCGACACTGCTCGAGACCGCGCTCCAGATCGCCGAGCTCGGCATCGAGCCCCGCAACACCATCCGCTTCGCGTGGTGGGGCGCCGAGGAGGCCGGACTGGTGGGATCGCAGTACTACGTCGACTCGCTCACGAAGCGGGCGGCGAAGAACATCGAGCTGTACCTCAACTTCGACATGATCGGCTCGCCGAACTTCGCACGCTTCGTCTACGACGGCGACGGCTCGGCGTTCGGCATCAAGGGCCCGAGCGGCAGCGACGACATCGAGGCGCTCTTCGAGGACTTCTTCGCCTCCCAGGGCCTCGTGTCGGAGCCGACGGCGTTCGACGGGCGCTCCGACTACGACGCGTTCATCACGGCGGGCATCCCGGCCGGTGGCCTGTTCACCGGAGCGGAAGACGTCAAGACGCCGGAGCAGGTCGAGTGGTATGGCGGGCTCTCGACGTTCGAGGGTGAACCGGTGTCGTACGACCCGTGCTACCACCAGGCCTGCGACAGCATGGACCCGATCGCGGATGGCGCGGACGCCGACCTGTACGAAGCGCTGAACGAGGCGTATGGGGGTGCACTCCTGTACGAGGGCGTCATCACCAACGTCAACACGCAGGTGCTCGAGGAGATGGCGGATGCCGTGGCGCACGCAATCCTCACGTACGCGATGTCGACCTCGTCGGTGAACGGCACGGCGAAGGCCTCTCCGATGGCGATGGAGAGGGCCGGGGACCGTCTCGGCTCCCACTTCCGGCGCTGACGGGTTCCCTGCGCTGAGCCCTTCCGCAACCGTGCGGGAGGGCTCAGCGGCGTGCTGCGGCGAAGCGTGCCTCGTACGCCGGCGCGAGCTCGGCGAGGCGGCGGTGCCACGCGTCGCCGTCGGCCAGGTCGAGCGCCGGCTCGAGGAGATGCCAAGCGAGCGCCTCGAGGTATGCGTGCCAGCCCGGGCCGTACGCGACATCGGTGACGCCCTCATGGCGGAGGCGCAGCCACGTGCGTTCGCCGTCGGACTCGAGCCGGACGATGAGCTCGGTGGGCGGGGCATCCGCGACCTGCCAGGTGGTGGTGAATGCGCGTGGCGGCTCGCACGAGGTGACGTCGCCCACGCAGTACACCCCGCCGTCGGAGCCGATCGCCTCCCAGCGGCCCCCGAGCCGGAACTCGCCCCGGTACGGCGCCATGAAGCGAGACAGTCGTTCGGGGGTCGTGATGGCGTTCCAGAGGTCGTCGATGTCGGTGTCGTAGAGCTCGTCGAACTCGAGCAGGAATCCCGTGGCCGCCGCGGAGATGCGGCCGTCGTCGATCGTCATGAGCGGTCCTCCTCACGGCCGCCCTCGGCACGGCGGCGAGCCAGCCGGCCGCGCGCGACCTCGGTGTGCAGGGCGGCGAGGCCCGCCGTCCACGTGGAGCGGTAGCGCTCGAGTTGCAGGCTCGCGTCGTCGAGCCCGCTCGGATCGATGGAGTAGAGCCGCCGGGCGCCCTCGGCCCGGACACTCGCGAAGCCGGCCTCCCGGAGAATGCGGAGCTGTCGCGAGACGGCGGGCTGGGTGATGCCGAATTCGCGACCGACGACCTCGACGACCTCGCCGGCGCTGGACTCCCCCGTTGCGAGCAGGTCGAGGATGCGGCGGCGGACGGGGTCGCCGAGGACGTCGAAGGCGTGCATGTGCTGAGAATATCAGCTACGTTTTATATAAACAACACCTTATGTTGCGACCTTCAGAGCACCTTCGAGAGGAAGGCACGGGTTCGCTGGTGCTGCGGGTTCGCGAGCACTTCGCGTGGATCCCCGGCCTCGACGACGACGCCGCCGTCCATGAAGACGAGCGTGTCGGCGACCTCGCGGGCGAAGCCCATCTCGTGCGTCACCACGATCATCGTCATGCCGCTCGCCGCGAGGCCCTTCATGACGTCGAGCACCTCGCCCACGAGCTCCGGGTCGAGCGCCGAGGTGGGCTCGTCGAAGAGCATGAGCTTCGGATCCATGGCCAGCGCCCGGGCGATCGCCACCCGCTGCTGCTGCCCCCCGGAGAGGTGGGCCGGGTAGTAGTCGGCCCGATCGGCGAGCCCCACCCGGTCGAGCAGCTCGAGCGCGCGAGCCTTCGCCTCCGCCTTCGAGGTGCCCTTCACGAGCACCGGCGCCTCCATCACGTTCTCGAGCGCCGTCATGTGCGGAAACAGGTTGAACCGCTGGAACACCATGCCGATGTCACGACGCTGCCTGGCGGCATCCTTGGGGTGCAGCTCATAGAGCTTGTCGCCCGCCTCGCGGTAGCCGACGAGCTGCCCGTCGACCGAGAGACGACCCGACGACACGCGCTCGAGGTGGTTGATGCAGCGCAGGAACGTGGACTTGCCCGAACCGCTCGGGCCGACGAGGCACAGCACCTCGCCACGCTTGACCTCGAGCGAGATGGACTTCAGCACCTCGTTCGATCCGAAGCTCTTCGACACGGCCTCGGCGAGCACCATGGGCGTGGGGTCGACGGATGCCGCGGTCGCCGCGGTCTCGTTGACGTCGGTCATCGTGCGTCCCCTCCCTGCTTCGAGGCGATCGGCGGCTCGGGATCGGCGACGGTCGGCACGACTCCAGTGGGCGGCGCGGCGACCGTGTCGGGACGATCGCCGACCCCCCGCGCGAACCGCTTCTCGAGGTAGTACTGGCCGACCATGAGCACCGAGGTGAAGAACAGGTACCAGATCGACGCGACGATGAGCAGCGGGATCGGGTTGAAGGTCTCGGCCGAGATGTCGCGCGTGCGGCTGTAGAGCTCGGTCGTGAGCGGGATGGCGGTGACGAGCGAGGTGGTCTTCAGCATCGAGATCACCTCGTTGCCGGTCGGCGGGATGATGACCCGCATCGCCTGCGGCAGGATGACGCGACGCATGGTCTGGAACCAGCTCATGCCGAGCGCGGTCGCCGCCTCGTCTTGTCCCTTGTCGACCGAGAGCAGGCCGGCGCGCACGATCTCGGCCATGTACGCCGCCTCGTTGAGCGAGAGGCCGATGACGGCGAGCCAGAACACCCCGATCAGGTCGTTGGTGTCGAACGAGAGCCACGGCTCGGTGAAGGGGATGCCGACGTCGATCGTCTTGTAGATGATCGCGAAGAGCCCCCAGAACACCAACTGCACGTACACGGGCGTGCCGCGGAAGATCCAGAGGTAGAACCAGGCGACCGACTTCACGACCGGGTTCGGTGAGAGCCGCATGATCGCGAGGATCACGCCGAGCACGATCGCGATGATCATCGACAGCACGGTCAGCTCGAGCGTGACGAGCGCGGCCGCCGAGACCCGCCGGTCGAACAGGTACTGCGCGACCGTGGGCCAGTCGTAGGCCTCGCGTTGCGACGCGTCGATCACGAACAGCGCGAAGATCAGCACGAGCACGACGGCGAAGACGTTGCGCCACGGATGCCGCAGCTTCACGGCCTTCACCGGCACATGCTGCTCGGCGCCGCCCGGCGACGGGCTCGTGCCCGCCGCCGAGCGGCCGGTTGCGGAGGTCGACACTGACTCAGCCGTTCGACGCCGCGTTGATCGTGATCTCGTCGATGGCGCCGTCGGCGACGCCCCACTCGTCGAGGATGTCGCCGTAGGTGCCGTCGTCGACGAGCGCCTGCACGGCGGCCTGGATCGCCTCGGTGAGACCGTCGCGGTCCTTGCCGACCGCGATGCCGTACGGCGCGACGTCGAACGACTCGCCCGCGGGCTGCAGCTTGCCGTCGGTCTGCGAGATCGCGTAGAGGGTGACCGGGGAGTCGGCGCTGAGCGCGTCGGCCTGGCCGAGCGCCACGGCGTTGGTCGCGGCATCCTGCGTGTCGAAGGGCACCTTCTCGATGGCGGGCTTGCCTGCGGCGACGCACTCGTCGGACTTCGCGGGCACCTCGTCGGTGTCTTCGTAGGTGGTGGCCTGCACGGCGACCTTCAGGCCGCAGGCGTCGGCCGGGTCGACCTCATTGCCGGCCGCGGAGGCCCACATGATGCCGGCCTCGTAGTAGTTGACGAAGTCGACCTGCTCCTCGCGCTCGACCGTGTCGGTGAAGGAGGACACGCCGATGTCGGCCTTGCCGCCGACGACGCTCGGGATGATGTTGTCGAACTTCGACACCTGGAACTCGACCTCGAGACCGAGCTTCGCGCCGATCGCCTCGGCGAGCTCCGCGCCCCAGCCGATCGGGTTGCCGTCGGCGTCCTTGAACTCGTTCGGCGGGTAGGTCGGGTCGATGCCGACGATGAGCTTGCCCGACTCCACGACGTCGTCGGGAAGCAGGGCCACCGCCGCCTCGTCGACCGTCACGGACGAGGTGGATTCGCCTTCGGAGCCGGCGTTCGGCGACGTGTTGTCGACACAGGCGGTGAGCAGGAGCGCCGACGCGGCCAGGAGGGCCGGGACTGCGACGAAACGTGTACGCATTTGATGATTCCTCTGATCAGATTTCTGGCGACATCGGACCGGGTGACGGTCATCGTCGACACGGGAGACACTAATACAGACACCGAGAGGCCACCCCACCGAGGGGGTCACGGTTCGGGTGCGATTCGCCGTCGCGGCGGTTGTGCTCGGCACGAGTCGACGGTAGGGCGGATGCCCCCGCGACATCCGCCTCGATAGAGTGGGCGAACCGTGGGAAGCTACACCGATCTGCTCAGGACCTCGGGCGTCGCTCGCATCATCGCCGCCCAGCTGACGGCACGGTTCCCGTCGGGAATGCTCTCGCTGGCCTTCCTCCTCCACGTCGAACAGCAGACCGGCAGCTATGGCGCGGCGGGTCTCGTGCTCGCAGCCACCTCCATCGGCCAGGCGATCGCCGGTCCGATGACGAGCCGGCTCATGGGCCGCTTCGGCATGCGCCCCGTGCTGATCACGACGCTCGTCGTGTGCGTGACCGGCGTCGTCGCGATCGGGGTGCTCACGCTGACCGTCCCTCTCTACATGATCGTCGGCTTCGTCGTCGGCCTCTCGACACCGCCCGTGCAGCCCGCGGTGCGCACGATCTATCCCAAGATGGTGAACTCCCGCCAGCTCACCCCGCTGTTCTCGCTCGATGCGTCGGCGCAAGAGATCATCTGGGTCGTGGGCCCGGTGGTCACCACGTTCGTGGCGACGCAGATCGGCACCGTCTGGGCGATCCTGCTCGCCGCGGTGCTCATGGTCGTCGGCGGCGTCTGGTTCATCTCGTCACCCGAGCTCGGGCGCGTGCGCATCCCGCGCTCGAAGCGCCGCTTCGGCACGGTGCTCGCGCGCCCGCCGGTGCTGCTCGCGACCGTCGTCGGCTTCCTCCTCATCGGCGCGTGCGCGGCCATCGAGGCGGGCGTCGTCGCGGCGTTCGGGCACGACGGCGCCGAGGCCGGCATCGTGCTCGCGATCTTCTCGATCGGCTCGCTCGGCGGTGGCCTCTTCCTCGGCCACGTGCCGATCGGCCCGTGGTCGACCGCGCGCCGCATGCTCATCGTCTTCGTGGGCACCGCGCTCGCGGCCTTCGTCATGGACTTCTGGTGGCTCTCGGTCACGCTCTTCATCGCGGGCATCGGCATCGCGCCGGCCCTCGCGGTGCTCTTCGCGATCGTCTCGGCGAGCGTCAAGTTCTCCGACACCGCCGAGGCCTACGGCTGGGTCGGCACCGGGCAGCTCATCGGCGCCGCGCTCGGCTCGGCCCTCGCGGGCTTCCTCATCGACGACTTCGGCGCGCAGGGCGCGTTCTGGGCAGCTGCGGCGATCGCGTTCGTGGGCTTCCTCGTGCCGGCACTCGCCCGGCGCTGGCATCCCGACCTGCGAGGCCGCGACGCGAGCCCGATTCCCGACACCGAACCCGTGCCGTTGCAACCGAGCTAGCGAGGAGTTCGCGTGCTGTCATCGATCCCGCCCGCCCCGCGCCTGTCACTCGCCGACGGCGCCGACATCCCGCAGCTGGGCCTCGGCCTCTACAAGGTGCCGGCGACGGATGCCGCCCGCCTCTGCCGCGACGCGATCGACATCGGCTACCGGCACCTCGACACCGCGGCCTTCTACGGCAACGAGCGCGAGGTCGGCGACGCCGTGCGCGCCGCACCCGCGCCCCGCGACGAGCTCTTCATCACGAGCAAGGTCTGGATGGACGACAACGGGTTCGACACCACCCTGCGCGCGTTCGACGCATCGATGAGCCGGCTCGGGCTCGACCGGCTCGATCTCTACCTGATCCACTGGCCGGTGCCGTCGACCGACCGCTACGTCGACACGTGGCGTGCGCTGATCCGCCTGCAGCAGGAGGGGCGGGTGCGCTCGATCGGCGTGGCGAACTTCCACACGCACCACGTCGAGCGCATCGTCGACGAGACCGGCGTGACGCCGGCCGTCAACCAGGTCGAGCTGCATCCGTGGCTGCCGCAGGCGGCGGTGCGCGCGTTCGATGCTGCGCGAGGCATCCGCACCGAGGCGTGGTCGCCGCTCGCACGAGGACGCGTGCTCGGCACGCCGCTGCTCGACGACCTCGCCGCCAAGCACGACCGGACCCCGGCGCAGGTCGTGCTGCGCTGGCACGTGCAGCTCGGCAACGTCGTGATCCCGAAGGCGTCCTCTCGTGAGCGGCTCGCCGAGAACCTCGACGTCTTCGGGTTCGAGCTCGACGCCGACGACCTCGCCGCACTGGCGACGCTCGAGACCGGCGAGCGCACCGGACGCGATCCCGACGACGACTGAGCCGAGCGGCATCCGCCCGATGAACGGCCCACTGAACCGGAACGTTGTGCCCGTTCGGCGATTCACAGCGAACAGCAACCCGATCGTGATTCGACTCCCAGCCGGAGCCCAGACATCGGCATCCTGCCGGGCAATACAGTGAGCGCATGAGACGACTCGCACCCGCGGCAGCGGCCGCAGCACTCACGGCGCTCCTGCTCGCGGGCTGCTCGGCGGGCGCCGACCACGCGGGCTCGATGGAGCCCGGCGTCGCCGAACCCGCAGCCCCCCGCGATCAGGGCCAGACCCCGACCGAGGGCGGTGAGGCCGGCAGCGCCGAGCTCGACGCCACCGAGCCCGACGCCGACCGCAGCGTCATCACCACGGGTTGGATGTCGGTGACCGTCGACGACCCGATCGCGTCCGCTGAAGCGGCGTCCGACATCGCCGAACAGGCCGGCGGGCGCATCGACAACCGAAGCGAGACTCCGGCCACCGGTACGCAGCCGGCGAGCGCCTCGCTCACGATGCGGGTGCCTGCCGACGAGCTGAAGGGCGTCGTCAACGAACTGCGCGAGCTCGGCTCGGTGAACTCGGTCTCGATGAACGCGTCGGATGTCACACAGCAACGCCAGGACCTCGACGCCCGCATCGAAGCGCTCACCGCCTCGGTCGACCGCCTGCAGCAACTGCTCGGCACCGCCACCTCGATCGCCGACCTCATCGCGATCGAGTCGGAGCTGACGACCCGCCAGGCCGAGCTCGACAGCCTCACCCAGCAGCGCGACTGGCTCGTCGACCAGGTCGACTTCTCGACCCTGACGCTCGAGCTCGTCACCGAAGACGTCGCGCCCGATCCTGCGCCCGACGACTTCTGGAGCGGACTCGTGGCGGGCTGGTCCGCGCTCCTGGCATTCGCATCCTGGCTCGGCGTGGCGATCGGCGTGCTGCTGCCGTGGCTGCTCACCGGTCTCGTCATCGCGGCGATCGTGATCACGGTCGTGGTGGCGTCGACCCGCCGGCGACGACCTCGGTCGGTGGATGACACGACCACCGTCGACGCACCGGCGCCGACCACGACCGCGGCGACGAGCGAGACTGACGCACCCCGCCCGCCCTCGTCGGGCGGCACGCCCGAGTTGTAGTCTGGCGGCGTGAGCGCGACGCCCGAGATCCTGTTGCCCGACGACCTCCTCGAACGCTTCCGCGAACGCGCCGGCCGCTACGACCGAGACAACGCCTTCTTCGTCGAGGACCTCGTCGAGCTGCGCGAGGCCGGGTACCTCACCGCGCTCGTGCCCACTGAGCTCGGCGGTCTCGGCTGGACCTTCGCCGACGCGGTGCGCGCCCAGATGCGACTCGCCGGTGCGGCGCCCGCCACGGCGCTCGCGGTCAACATGCACCTCGTATGGACCGGCGTCGCGAAGATCCTCCGCGATCGGGGCGACCACTCGCTCGAGTTCGTGCTGCGCGAGGCCGCCGACGGCGAGATCTTCGGATTCGGCATCAGCGAGGCCGGCAACGACCTCATGCTGTTCGGCTCCCGCACGGTCGCCGAACCGCAAGCCGGCGGCGGCTATCGCTACAACCGGGCGCAAGATCTTCACCTCGCTCTCGCCCGCGTGGACCCGGCTCGGCACCATGGGCCTCGACACCACATCGCCCGATGCGCCGAAGATCGTCTACGGCTTCATCGACCGCGACGACCCCGACGTGCGCACCCTCGACGACTGGGACACGATGGGCATGCGGGCGAGCCAGAGCCGCACGACGGTGCTCGACGGGGCGTTCGCCGCCGACGACCGCGTCGTGCGGCGCCTCGACCCCGGACCCAACGCCGACCCGCTCATCTTCGGCATCTTCGCGAGCTTCGAGCTGCTCCTCGCCTCGGTCTACGCGGGCGTCGGCGCCCGCGCCCTCGACCTCGCGGTCGCGGCAGCGCACCGTCGCACGTCGATGAAGCACGACGGCCGGCCCCTCGCCCAAGATCCCGACATCCGCTGGCGCATCGCGGATGCCGCGCTCGCCCACGACGCCATCGAACCGCAGCTCACGGCCATCGCCCGCGACCTCGACGATCTCGTCGATCACGGCGCCCTGTGGTTCGCCAAGCTCGTGGGCGTGAAGGTCCGCGCGACCGAGACGGCGAAGCACGTCGTCGACCAGGCGGTGCGGGTCTCGGGCGGCTCGACCTACTTCGCGGGCTCCGAGCTCGGCCGGCTCTACCGCGATGTGCTCGCGGGCATCTTCCACCCCTCCGACGACGAGTCGGCGCACTCGACCGTGGCGACCGCGTGGCTCGGACCGCTCGAAGCCTGAGCCTCGCCCGTCGCTAGACTGGCCGAGCGGCGAAGGGCCGCCCGCGCACTCTGGAGGTCGTCGTGAACGTCATCGCTTTCCTCATCGCCATGGGACTCTTCGTCTTCGGCATGTGGATCATGAGCATCGCACCCGAGGTCGCCGGGCTGCAGGCCGCAGTGTTCTTCGGCGGCATCCTCTCGGTGTCCCTGGCCGTCGCGATCCCCGTGAACCTCCTCGGTCGCGGCGACGGCGTCTGATCGCCGCGATGACCCTGCCCACGCGCGACACGCGCGTCACCTATCCCGATGGTGCGCTCGCGACGACCGCCGTGGTACTCCATGTCGCACCCGCCGGCGGCGATCGCCTCGCGATCGTCACCGACGTCACGAGCTTCCACCCGGTCGACGCGGCGTGGCCCGACCAGCCGGCCGACGCGGGCGTCATGCGTGCGAACGGCTCCGAGCTGCCGATCCGCGACGCCGTCGTGGCGGCGACCGACGGCGTCGAACTGCACCTGGGCGGCGACATCCCGGTGCGCAAGGGCACCGAGGGCTGGGCATTCCTCGTCGCGCACCTCGTCGACGCCGATGCTTCCGTCGCCGAAGGCGACGAGGTCGAGATCGAGGCGGATGCCTCGGTGCGGGACGCCCTCTCGATCGGCCACACGGCGTGCCACGTGGCATCCCTCGCCCTGAATCGCGCCCTCGCAGGCAGTTGGTCGAAGCCCGCGCGCACCGATGCACTCGGCGACCCCGACTTCGACGGCATCGCGATCGCCACGAGCCGCATCGAACCGAACGGCTCGGTCGACACCTATCGCCTCAACAAGTCGCTGCGCCGGTCGGGGTTCGATACCACCGCCGTCGCCGCCGACGCGCTCGAGGATCTCACGGGCACCGTCGAGGCCGTGCTCGCCGAGTGGGCGGCCTCGGGGGCCGCCGTGCAGATCGACCGCGACGGCGACGGGCTCACCGACCGGCGCCACTGGGTGTGCGAGCTGCCCGGCGGTACGGCTCGCATCCCGTGCGGCGGAACGCACGCGCACTCGCTCGCCGACCTCGGTCGCGTGCAGGTGCGATTCGCGACAGGTGACGACGCCGGCACCCCCGTGCTCGTCATGCGCACGACCGCAGATCCGCAACGCTGAGCGCGGAGGCGCCAGCACCCCACAGCGGGGTTACGATAGCCGATGTGGGTATTCACATCGAGAAGGTCGACCTTCCTGGCATCGGCATCCGCCATGATCTCGTCACCGAAGGCGGCCGCCGCATCAGCGTGGTGTCCCACCGCGACGGCGAGCGCGACCTCGGCATCTTCGACATGGACGATCCCGACGCCTGCCGCGACTCGATCCCGCTGAACGACGACGAGGCCGCCGCCCTTGCCGATGTGCTCGGCGCGTCCGTCATGCTCAGCCGCCTCACGAGCCTCAGCGACGAGACCGCGGGGCTCTACACCGAGCAGATCGCACTGCCGACCGACTCGCCCTACCTCAATCGCACGCTCGGAGCCACGAAGGCCCGGACGCGCACCCACGCGTCGATCGTCGCAATCGTGCGCGACGGCGCCATCATCCCCTCCCCCACGCCAGCCGAACCGCTGCGCGCGGGCGACGTCATCGTCGGCGTCGGTACCCGTGAAGGACTCGACGGAGTAGCACGCCTGCTCTCCAACGGCCCCGGTTAAGCGGCCGCCATGCACGAGACCACGCTGCTCCTCATCGAAGTCGGCGCGCTGCTTCTCGGCATGAGCCTGCTCGGGCGCCTCGCCCTCGCCACCGGCATCTCGCCCATCCCGTTCTACCTCGTGCTCGGGCTCGCCTTCGGCAACGGCGGGTTCGTGCCGCTCGACGCGAGCGAGGAGTTCTTCCAGACGAGCGCGGAGATCGGCGTCATCCTCCTGCTCGTGCTGCTCGGCCTCGAATACACGGCGCCCGAGCTCGTCGGCAGCCTCCGCTCCGCCCGCAGTGCCGGGCTCGTCGATGCGGCGCTGAACGCGCTGCCGGGCGCCGCGCTCGCCCTGCTCCTCGGCTGGGGTCCGGTCGCCGCCGTCGCCCTCGCGGGCGTCACGTGGGTGTCGTCGTCGGGCGTGATCGCGAAGCTCCTCCGCGACCTCGGCCGCCTCTCCAACCGCGAGACCCCGGCGATCCTCGCCGTGCTCGTGATCGAAGACCTCGCGATGGCCTTCTACCTGCCCGTGCTGTCGGCGATCGTGGTGGGGGTCAGCCTCATGCAGGGTGCGATCTCGGTGGCGGTCGCCGTCGCGGTCGTCACGCTCATCCTGTACGTCGCGCTCCGCCACGGCCACATCGTGTCGCGGCTCTTCCCCGCGGACGAGCACGAGCCGCTGCTGCTCGGCGTGCTCGGGCTCACGATGCTCGTGGCCGGGCTCGCCGCCGAGGTGAGCGTCTCCGCGGCGGTCGGGGCGTTCCTCGTCGGCATCGCCCTGTCGGGCAGAGTCGCGACGAATGCGAGCCAGGTGCTCACACCGCTGCGCGACCTCTTCGCGGCCATCTTCTTCGTCTTCTTCGGGCTCACGACCGACTGGTCCGAGCTCATCTCGATGCTCGTGCCCGCGCTCGCCCTGGCGGGCGTCACGATCGTCACGAAGCTCATCACCGGCGCCTACGCCGCTCGGCGGGCAGGTGTCGGCGCACTGGGCCAGTGGCGCGCCGGCTTCTCGCTCGCGCCGCGCGGCGAGTTCTCGATCGTGATCGCCGGGCTCGCGGTCAGCGCCGGCGTCGCCCCCCAGCTCGCGCCCCTCGCAGCGGCGTACGTGCTCATCACGATCATCGCGGGCACGTTCCTCGCGCGCATGCCCGATGCTCCGTGGTTCCGCGCGGCCGTGCTGCGGCGGCGCGCGCGGGCGACCGCCTGACCGCCGACCGGGCGCTCAGTCTCCGGGAAGCTCCCGTGCAGCCGCGGCATCCGCCCGATCGTCGCGGCCGATGGAGGCCACGGCGTCGAGTTCGGCGTCGTCCGCGTCAGTGGCCGCGAGCAATTCGCGCACGCGCGGCACGACCTCGGTGGCGTAGCGCTCGATGCTGCCCATCATCGCCTCGTGCGGGAGCGTGCCGTTCGAGTACTTCAGGTCGAAGCGCGAGGCGCCGATGGAGCGCATCGCCGCCGCGATCTTCTGCGCCACGGTCTCAGGGGCGCCCGCGTACAGTGCGCCGTGGGTGCTCGCCTCGGACTCGAAGTGCTCGCGGGTGGCCGGACCCCAACCGCGTTCGCGGCCGATGCGGTCGATGATCACCTGGTAGTGCGGCCACAGCGTGTCGAGCGCCTCCTGGTCGGTGTCGGCGATGAAGCCCGGTGAGTGGATCGCCACCGGCTGGAGAGGGTGGCCGAACTGGGCGAGCGCGCGACGGTAGAGGTCGGCGAGCGGCGCGAAGCGGGCCGGGCTGCCGCCGATGATCGCGAGCACGAGCGGAAGGCCGTAGTGCGCGGCGCGCACGACCGACTCGGGGCTGCCGCCCACGCCGACCCAGGTCTTCAGTCGCCCGTGCTCGACCGGCGGGTAGACGACCTGGCCGGTGAGCGGGGGGCGCAGTTCGCCGCTCCACGTGACGGGCTCCTGCGGGAGCAGCGCGGCGAAGAGGTTGAGCTTCTCCTCGAACAGCTCCTGGTACTGGTCGAGGTTGTAGCCGAAGAGGGGGAACGATTCGATGAAGGAGCCCCGCCCGAGGATCACCTCGGCCCGCCCGCCGGAGAGCCCGTCGAGCGTCGCGAAGCGCTGGAAGACCCGGACCGGGTCGTCGGAGCTCAGCACGGTCACCGCGGAGCCGAGGTGGATGCGCTCGGTGCGCCCCGCGATGGTGCCGAGCACGACCTCGGGTGCGGAGACCGCGAACTCGTGCCGGTGGTGTTCGCCGATGCCGAAGAAGTCGAGCCCGAGGCGGTCGGCGAGCACCGCCTCCTCGACGACGTTGCGGAGCACCTGGCCATGCGGCAGGGGTGTGCCGTCGGGACCCATCGTCACGTCGCCGAACGTGTCGACTCCGAACTCGTACCGCTCAGGCATCCGTTGCTCCCTCGTTCGCGATCTCATGCGCATGCATGCAGGCTGAGAACCCCCACGCTGCCGAGACTATTCCCGCGCCCGCACGACGGGAATGCCCGCATCGCGTTCCGCGTTTTGGGAAGATGAGAACGTATCGAATCGGGCATACCCGACGAATGGGGGCTGGAACGGTGACCGAGCGGCCGGTGGTGGGGATCTTCGGAGCGGGCAAGGTGGGCACTGCGCTCGCCCGCCTGCTCGTGGCATCCGGTCACGAAGTGCTCATCTCGGGATCGCCCCGCCAGACCGCACTCGACCTCCTCGTCAGCGTCGTGGCCCCCGGCGCCCGCGTCGCGACGCCGGCCGAGCTCGTCGCGGCGGCCGACGTCATCGTCCTGGCGATCCCCTTCAGCAAGGCGGGCACACTGCCGTGGGAGTCGTTCGACGGCCGGTTGGTCGTCGACGCCATGAACTACTGGCCCGCCGTCGACGGCAACATCGCCGAGATCGATGCCGATCCGCGTACCACGAGTGAGATCAACGCCGCCCGCAATCCCCGTGCACGGCTCGTGAAGTCACTGAACCACCTCGGCTACCACGAGATGGAAGACGACAGCATGTCCCCCGGCTCGCCGCTGCGCCGCGCACTCGCGGTCGTCGGCGACGATGACGCAGCTCGAGCCGTCGTCGCCGCGATCATCGACGCGATCGGCTTCGACCCCGTCGACGGCGGTGCGCTCCGCCACGGCCGCGCGCTCGAGCCCGGACACCCCGCCTTCGGACGCGAGCTGTCGGCGGGCGAACTCGCCGTGCTCCTCACCCCTGCAACGACCCTCGCCGCCTGATGCACGCGCCGACGGATGCCCCGGCGCTCATCACTGCGCTCGAGGGCATGGCGACCGCGGCGGAGCGCGACAAGTACACGAGGTACTTCGCACCCGATCCGGATGCACCGTTCATCGGCGTGCGCATGGGCGCCGTGTTCGACCTGGCCAAGACCGCGCTGGACCTGCCTGCCGCGGAACTCGAGCAGCTCCTTCAGCAGCCGACCCACGAGGTACGGGCGCTCGCGTGCAGCATCATGGGCAAGTCGGCGGCGCGCCGCACGACGACGGGCGAACGCCGCACCGAGCTCTACGAGCTCTACCTCCGGCGTCACGACCGCATCGACCAGTGGGACCTCGTCGACCTCGCCGCCCGCGACGTCGTCGGCGCGTACCTCGTCGCGCGCGACCGCTCGCCGCTCGCGCGCCTCGCGGCATCCGGATTCTGGCCGGAACGGCGCACCGCGCTCGTCGCGAGCTTCGCCTTCCTGCGGCTCGGCGAGCTCGACGACGCGTATCGTCTCGCCGACACGCTCGTCGACGATCCCGAGCCGCTCGTGCAGAAGGCGCTCGGCTGGGTGCTGCGCGCGGCCGGCGACCTCGACCGCCCGCGACTCACCGCGTTCGTCGAGGAGCATGCGGCGACCATGCCCCGGGTGGCGCTGCGCGCCGCGATCGAGCACTACGAGAAGCCGGAGCGGGCCCGCATCCTCGCGATCCGGTGACGCTGGCGCCAGCTCGTCGCGGGGCGGTCAGTGGCGCCCGAAGTGACACGCCGCTCGAGTCACGCCTCCGCGAGCTCCGGTCCGCCGAGCGCGCTCCGCTCGCGACGGCGGGCGGCGAGGTCGGCGACGCCGATCGCGAACGCGACCGCGACGAAGATCGCGACCGCGAGCATGCCGAACCCGTAGGCGTCGTGGTACACCGCCAGGTCGGGCTCGCCCGAGGCCGACTCCCGGAAGATCGTCGAGTAGAACAGTGACAGCGTCACGGCGGTGCCGATGGCCGTGCCAATGCGCTGGCCGAGCTGCCCCACGGAGCCAGCGAGGCCGCCCTGCTTCACGGGGATGTCCATGAGCGTGAGCGTCTGGTTCGGCGAGATGATGAGGCCGCCGCCCACGCCGCCGATCGTCATCGCGCCCGCCATGGCCCAGGGCGTCACCTCGGGCGGGGTCACGAAGGCGAAGAGCACGAGCAGGCCGATGCCGACGAGGAGGATCACGAGTCCCCACACGACGAGCGGCCGCCCGATGCGGTTCACGAGGTTGCCGCCGACCCACGAGCCCACGGCGCTCATGAGCGCGAAGCCGATGCCGACCATGCCCGCGAAGACCGCCTCGAGGCCGAGCCCGTGCTGGAGGTACAGCGTCGTGAGCAGGAACATCGACGGCATCGCCGCGAAGTACACGCTCGCGAGCGCGGTGCCGTTGCGGTAGGAGCCCACGCCGAAGAGCGCGAGCGGCACGAGCGGATGCCGCCCCGAGGCCGCATACCGCCGCTCCCAGGCGATGAACGCGGTGAACGCGAGCACGAACACGACGAGGACCCACCACCTCGCGGGGTTGTCGTCGGGCGAACCCGTCGTGAACAGGAACGGCCACATCAGCGACACCACGGTCACCCCGAAGAGCCCGAGGCCCACGGGGTCGAGCGAGAGCGGCTTACCCGACGGATGCCTCGTCTCGGGCAGGAGCCAGACGGCGAGCGCGATGGCGGCGAGCGCGAGCGGCACGTTCATCCAGAAGATTCCGCGCCAGCCGTCTTCGGGCCCGCCGATCGCGATCATCAGGCCGCCGAGCGTCGGCCCGAACGCCGTTGCGAGGCCGATGGTGGCGCCGAACAGCCCGAACGCCTTGCCGCGCTCTGCACCGTGGAAGAGCTCCTGGATGATGCCGAGCACCTGCGGCATCTGGATGCCCGCCGCCACCCCCTGCAGCAGCCGCGCGATGAGCAGCACCTCGACGGTCGGTGCGAGCGCCGCCACGAGGCTCGTGAGGGTGAAGAGGCTGAGGCCGACGACGAAGAGCATCTTGCGCGACCGCTGGTCGCCGATGCGCCCCGCGGGCACGAGCGTGAGCCCGAACGTGAGCACGTACCCCGCGACGATGAGCTGCAGCTCGGTCGATCCCGCGCCGAAGGCGTCTTCGATGGAGGGCAGCCCGACATTGACCTTGGAGAGGTCGAGGATCGTCAGTGCGGCCACGGCGACGCAGACCCAGTACGCGCGCCAGCGATGCTGTTCGGTGAGCGGGATCGAACGAGTGGCCGGTGGCAGTGACATCCGTTCCACCATACGCCCGCCGGAGGTCGGGCACGGGCGGGGCCGGCATCCTATTCCTCGGGCCTCCGGAGAGGAACCCGTAGCCCGCGCGCGGCGATGCGAATAGCGTCGGATCGAGGAGGGATACCCATGCCCGATGTCATGATCTTCGCGCCGTCTCCGCTCCTGACCGTCACGCTCGAAGGCGACCCGAGCGGAACCGACCTGCACCTCCACGCCGGAGGACAGGGAGTCTGGCAGGCCCGGATGCTCCGGACGCTCGGCTGCTCGGTCTCGATCTGCTCCGTGCTGACCGGCGAGTCCGGCCGCGTGGTGCAACATCTGCTCGAGGACGACGGCATCACCGTGCATGCGGTCATCCGCGAGGGACGGGGCGCCGCCTACGTGCACGACCGGCGCACCGGTGAACGCGCCCCGATCGTCGAACTGGAGGGCGACCCGCTGTCGCGCCACGAGCTCGACGAGTTGTACGCGCTCACCCTGCGCGAGGCGCTCGGCTCCGACCTCGTGCTCCTGAGCGGACCCTTCGGCGACGAAGTGCTCCCCGACGATGTCTACCGGCGCCTCGCGGCCGACCTTCGCGCGGCAGCGCGCCCGGTCGTCGTCGATCTCGCCGGCGGCCGCCTCGCCGCCGCACTCGACGGCGGTGTACGGCTCGCGAAGGTCAGCGACGCCGAGCTCACGAGCTCGGGACAGGCGACGGATGCCTCGGTGCCCGCGCTCGTCGCCGCGGCAGAACGACTCCGGGGGGCCGGCGCGGAGAGCGTCGTCGTGACACGGGCGGGCCACGCCTCGCTCGTGCTCGACGGGGCCACCGCGGCGACCGTGCAGGTACCCGTGATGGAAGAGGTCGACACGAGGGGCGCCGGCGATTCGCTGACGGCCGCGATCGCGGCATCCCTCGCCGCCGGCGACAGCCTCCACGACGCCGTGCGCCTCGGCGCGGCGGCCGGAGCGCTCAACGTCACGAGGCACGGACTCGGCACCGGCGATGCCGAGGCGATCCGCCGCCTCAGCGAACAGGTCGCGATCGCTCCGATCGAGGCCGGTGAAGGGTCGCTCGACTCACTCGACGAGCTCGCGACGAAGGTGCAGGTGGACGGCGCATGACCACGGTGCTCATCACCAACGACGACGGGATCGACTCGCCCGGCTTGCATGCCCTCGCGACCGCGGCGGTCGCGGAGGGGCTCGACGTCGTGGTCGCCGCGCCCGCGACCCAGTCGAGCGGCAGCAGCGCGTCGATCCTCGGCGCCGAGGCCGACGGGCGGATCCACATGGAACCCCGTGAGATCGCCGGGCTCACGATGCCCTGCTATGCCGTTCACGCGGCACCCGCGCTCATCGCGCTGATCGCTGCGCACGGCGCGTTCGGGGAGCCGCCGCACGCGGTGCTCTCGGGGGTGAACCGCGGTGCCAACATCGGCCGCGCGGTGCTGCACTCCGGCACGGTCGGCGCCGCGCTCACCGCCGGCTCCAATGGTGCACGCGGCCTCGCGGTGTCACTCGATGTCGGCATGCATCCCGACGTCTGCCACTGGGATGCCGCCGCGACCGTCGCCCGCGGCGTGCTCGCCTCCCTGATCGCCGCGCCCGCCGGCACGGTGCTCAACCTGAACGTGCCCAACGTGGCCGAGGCGACATCGCCGCGCGAGGCGACGCTCGCCGTCTTCGGTATCGTGCAGACGACCGCCACCGAACGCGGCGAGGGCGAGATGCGACTCACGGTCGCCGACCTCACGGGCGAACACGATCCCCGCAGCGACGCGGCACTGCTCCTCGACGGGCACTCGACACTCACCGCGATCACCGCGGTGCGCGACACGGCCATGCCCGACGGAGTGCCGGTCGTGACGTGAGGCCGCGGCATCCGAGAACCAAAAAGGTCGTTGCCCGACCCGCATTCACGAGTGTGGAACAACGACCATTCGGTGGACCCAGGGGGATTCGAACCCCCGACCTTCTCATTGCGAACGAGACGCGCTACCAACTGCGCCATGGGCCCGAGCGAGAAAGAGCCTATCATCCCGCACGGGGTGATTCGGACCAGGGCTGGGGCCCTCAGCCCACTTCGCGGCGGCGGCGGAGCACGGCGTCGAGGTCGCCGAATGCCGGTCGCGCGTCATCGACGATGCCCATGCGCGCATACGGGCTCGCGGGCTCGGCCGTGCGGGCCACGGGGCGTCGCGGAGCAGCCTCACGCTCGGCCGGCACGCGCGCCGCCGGGGCGATCGAGGGAACGTCGGCGTCGAGTGCCGACGCCCGACGGGCGACCTCCTCGCCCGTCTCGACGCGCTTCAGCTCGGCGGCCGCCTCGATCGAGGCCATCGCCATGGCGGCGATCGTGCCCCGCGAGAGGTGCAGCGGACGCGGCAACGGCTGCGGGATCCAGCCGGGTTCGGCCGTGGACTCCTCGGCGAGCTCGATGGGCTCGAACGGCGCCGATTCGCGCGCAGCCTGCGCCTCGACCGCGGCGGGCGGAACCCGCACCTTCGCCAGCCGGGCGAGCATGCCGACGGCGGCGATCACCCCGATCGCACCCCCGGCGGGGACGAGGAGCGACGCGCCGAAGACGGCGGCGATGAGCCCGGCGATCACCGTGATCAGGGAGACCAGCAGCACGAGCGAGGTGAGCGCCCGCTTGCGTCGCAGCGCGCGAAGCTTCGAGCGTCGGAACCCCTCGGCGTCGGTCGCCGTGACCGTGTGGGCGGCCGGCGCGATCGTGGGGATGGGCTCGGTCACGGGCTCGTGCGCGGCGAGCGCCTCGGCGGCGCGCGCTCGGGCTGCGTGAGCCGCCTCCTCCGCGGCCCGGCGCTCGGCGATCGCGAGGTGCTCGGCGGCCTCGGCCTCGAGCCGGGCGGTCTCCTCGTGCTCGTGCAGGATGCGCTGCTGCACCGCGACCTCGCGAGCGGTCGCCTCGACGCGCACGGCCTCGGGCGTCTCGGCGGTCTCGGCGAGGATCCGCAGGGTCTGCTGGAGCCGCACCGCGTTGCGTTCGGTCGCGAGATACTGGCGGCGTCGCAGCCAGCTCGGGAGCAGGTACGCGATCCAGAGCAGGGCGGCGACGGCCACGAGCAGTCCCCCGCCGATCACGTCCATGGGACAACGCTAGGTCACGGCGGACGAATGGCCCCGCGCGGCGCGCCCGTGATCAGCGATCGGCGAGCGGCAGCGGGTGCGTGGCGGCCTCGAGGTCGTCGGCGTTCACCCGCGCCGCGCCGTCCGGGACCCGGCCGTCGCGCCAGCGCTGGAGCACTCCGTGGGGAACCTCCTCGGCGACGAGGGCGAACGCGAAGTGATCGCGCCATTCGCCGTTGATGTGGATGAAGCGGCGCCGCAGGCCCTCGTAGCGGAACCCGAGCTTCTCGACGACTCGAAGTGACGGGGCGTTCTCCGGGCGGATGCAGATCTCCATGCGGTGCAGGTGCAGCACCTCGAAGCAGTGGTCGGTCGCGAGCCCGACCGCCGTGGGGGTGATGCCGCGCCCGGCCACGTCCTGCGCCACCCAGTAGCCGATGGTCGCCGACGAGAGCGACCCGAAGGTGATCGACGAGACGTTCAGCTGCCCGACGAGACGGCCGTCGTGCTCGATCACGAACGGGAGCGCGTTGCCCGAGCGTGCATGCGCCAGGAGGTTGCGGATGCTCGACCGGGTGTCGATGAAGGACCCGCCGCCCGGATAGGTCGCCTCCCACTGGCGCAGCCAGCTCCGATTGGCGAGCAGCACGCGTTCGAGCGGCTTCGCGTCGCGAGCGCGGATGGGCCGAAGCGTGACATCGCCGTCACGGAGGGTCGGCAGGGCGGCTGCGGGCATGCTCAGACTGTATCGAGTCCCGACGCGTACTTGACCAGCCACGGGCGCAGCTCGGGGCCGAGATCGTCGCGATCGGCGGCGAGCTGGATGACCGCCTTGATGTAGTCGAGCTTGTCACCCGTGTCGTACCGTCGTCCTCGGAACACCACGCCGTAGACGCCGCCGGTTCCCTCGACGTCGCCGGCCATCTCCATGAGTGCGTCGGTGAGCTGGATCTCGCCGCCCTTGCCCGGCTCGGTGTGCTCGAGCACGTCGAACACCTCGGGCTTGAGCACGTAGCGTCCGATCACCGCATAGTTCGAGGATGCGGTGCCGGGTGCGGGCTTCTCGACGAGGCCCGTGACGCGCACGACGTCGGGGTCGTCGGTGACTTCGACCTCGGCCGCGCCGTACAGGTGCATGTTCTCGGGGTCCACCTCGAGGAGCGCGATGATCGAGGCATCCCGCTTGCCCTGCTCCACGAGCATGCGGCCGAGCAGTTCGTCGCGGGCGTCGATGATGTCGTCGCCGAGGAGCACCGCGAAGGCCGCGCGACCGACGTGCATCTTGGCACGGAGCACCGCATGGCCGAGCCCGAGCGGGTCGCCCTGGCGCACGTAGTGCACGTCGGCGAGATCGGTCGACTCGTTGACGGTCTCGAGCTTCGCGGTGTCGCCCTTGCGCTCGAGCGTCGCCTCGAGCTCGGCGACCCGGTCGAAGTGGTTCTCGAGGGCGTTCTTGTTGCGGCCCGTGATCATGAGCACGTCGGTGAGCCCCGCGTGCACGGCCTCTTCGACGACATACTGGATGGCCGGCTTGTCGACGACCGGGAGCATCTCTTTCGGCATGGCCTTGGTGGCGGGGAGGAACCGTGTGCCGAGGCCTGCGGCCGGGATGACGGCCTTCGTGATGCGATCAGTCATGCCGTTCAGCGTAACCGGATGCCCCGGCCCGCGCAGAGGCGACGGGCACGGGTCGGCCTAGGATGTGTGCCATGCCCGACGATCCGGACGTCCAGAAGCGCGTGCTGCGCGCCGAGCTCCGCGAACGCCGCCAGAACATGCCGGCGCACGAACGCGAGCACGCGACCGAGGGCTTCACCGCGCGCCTCGAGGAACTCATCGGCTCCACCGGGGCGGAATCGATCTCGTGCTACCTCTCGATGCCGACCGAGCCGAACACGCGCCCCTTCGTGAACTGGGCCGAGGCCAGGGGCATCCGCGTCCTGTTCCCGATCACCCGTGAAGACGGGCTGCTCGACTGGACCGTCGGCGAAGAGGAACTCGAGACGCTCGGCCTGCACGGGGTGCCCGAAGCGGCCGGCGAGCTCCTCGGACCGATGGCGATCAACGACGTCGACCTCATCATCGTGCCGGCCGCCGCGGTCGACGTCACGGGCATGCGGCTCGGGTGGGGACGAGGCTATTTCGACAAGACCCTCGGTTCGATGGGAAAATGTCCTCCGGTGTACGCCGTCGTCTACGACAGCGAGTTCGTCGAGCGCGTCCCGCGTGAGGTGCACGACCAGCCGGTCAACGGAGTCGTGACGCCCACGCGCATTCTCGCGTTCTGACCGGCACCCGCCGGAACCCCCAATCGGAGAGTCATGCCCACGTATTCCTACCGTTGCACCGAGTGCGACAACGCCTTCGACATCCACCAGGCGTTCACCGACGACGCGCTGTCGGTCTGCGACCTGTGCGGCGGCAAGCTGCGCAAGCTCTTCAACACGATCGGGGTGACCTTCAACGGCACCGGGTTCTACCGCACCGACTCGCGGGCTGCCGACGGCGGTTCCGGCAAGTCCGGGTCCTCGTCCTCCGGCTCGTCGGGCTCGTCCGACTCGGGCTCGTCCGGCTCCGGCTCGTCGGGGTCGGGCTCCTCCGGCTCCGGCTCCTCGACTTCGGCCGGCGGCGCGTCCTCGGCTAGCGTGGCCTAGACCCGCTGCGAGTGCGGCGGAACGAGGGAGAGCCGATGCTCAAGGGATTCCGGGACTTCATCACGCGCGGCAACGTGATCGACCTCGCGGTCGCGGTGGTCATCGGCGCCGCGTTCACCGCGGTCGTCAACGCGATCGTCGACGGGCTCATCAACCCGCTCATCGGCCTCGTCTTCAACGCGCAGAGCCTCGACGAGGCGATGATCGTGACGGTCGGCGAAGCGGACTTCAGGTTCGGCGCCGTGCTCGGCGCGATCATCACGTTCCTCGCGGTGGCCGTCGTCGTCTACTTCGTCTTCGTCTTCCCGATGAACACGTTCCGCGAGCACCAGGCTGCGAAGGCCGCCGCCGGCGTGCCGACCGACGAGCCGCTGACCGAGGCCGAGCTCCTCACCCAGATCCGCGACCTGCTCGCCGAGCAGGGCGCGGCCTCGGGACGCCGGCGCACCGACGTCTAGGTCTGCTTCCAGTGCGGCGGCCGGTCGCGCGTGAGGCGTTCGTCGTCGGATGACGCCGGCCTGCGCTTCGGCGCAGGCGCATCGCCGGGGTGCTCGACGGGCGCTTCGGGCGACGGGTCGGATCCGGGCGCGGGGGTCAGCTTCGCGCGACGCGCCCGCCCCGCGGCCCGCTCGACGCGCTGACGCGGTTCTTCGGCCATCAGCTCGCGGCCGCGGCATCCGCCGGCTTGGTGACCTCGGGCCGGCCGAGCAGGCTCGCCACGCGCGCCGCGACCGCGTCGGGGTTGCCGAACAGTTCGAAGCTGTGCACCCGCAGGTAGTGCCAGCCGAGCCGGCGCAGCACGTCGGGCCGGAGACGCAGCGACTCGCGGAGGCTGAGGCCGGCGAGCGCGTCATCGGTCTCGACGACGACCGCCTTGCCGGCGTGCGCGGCGGCGAGCGCGAGTCGTCCGCGATGGCCGACGCTGACCCGGATGCCCCGCCGCTCGAGACGCGCCGCCAGGTCGTGCAGCATCGAGGCGCTGGGCTCGCCCTCACCGGAATCCGCGGCGCGCTCCTCGGTCTGGGTGAGCACGTTCGCGAGGGCGAGGACGCCGTGGCTCTGCCGCTGCTCGTCGATGTCGTCGGGCCGGAACGCGGAGACGATGTCCATCGAACGACGAGCACGGGTCATGCCGACCGCGAGGAGGCGGTCGCCGCCCGGCTCGCCGAGCGAGCCGAAGCTCGAGAGCAGCCGGCCGTGCGGGGTGCGGCCGTATCCGATCGAGAAGATGACGCGGTCGCGGCTCTGCGCGACGGACTGCTCGAGCGTGAGCACCGTGAAGGGCTCCGCGCGATCCTTCAGGATGAAGTCCGAGAGGTCGGTGCGCTTCGCGAAGGCGGCGAGCACCGCCTGGTGCACGCGCGCCGCGTGCTTCGCGCTCGCGGTGATCACCATGAGCGACTCGCGCGGACGCTTCACCGCGTGATCCATGACGAGCTCGACGACCTTCGCGACCTCGGAGTCGATCGACTCGACGGTGCCGGTCACCGAGTCGGGCAGGCCGTTGCCGGTCACGTAGTGCAGACCCAGGCTGCCGTGCCCGAGGAAGCTCCCCGCCCACGGCAGCGAGACGATGCGGCCGGCGTAGAACCGCCGGTTCACGAGCTCGGCGAGATCCTCGCCGCCGGCCCGGTAGCTGCGGGTGAGGGTGAGCGTCGGGAGGAGTTCGCCGAGCCGTGCGAGCGCCGAGTCGGCGTGCAGGGCGTCGACGCCGTGCTCGGTCGACGAGGTGCTGGACTGCTCCGCATCGTCGAGCCCGGTCTCGAAGAGCGTCGGCGTCTGCGTCACGGGGTCGCCGAATGCGACGACCTGCTTCGCGCGGCGGATGGCGCCGAGGTTCTCGGCGATCGTCGTCGCACCCGCGTCGACGAGGATCACGGTGTCGAACGGGATGGAGTCGTCGATCGCGGCGACCTCGTATGGAGAGGCGAGCCAGATGGGCGCGAGGACGCGGAACAGGTGCGGCGTCTCGGCCTGCAGGGAGCCGGGGCGAACCCGGTCGCCGCGGAGCATCCGCTTCAGGGTGTCGGCCTCTTCGGGATGGTCGACGAGCGCGACCTTCCAGTTCTCGGCGAGCCGCCATGCGAGCAGTGGACCTGTGGCCGAGGCGTGCGCCTCGTCGACGAGGCGGAAGTCGCTCTCGAGCCGGTCGAGCACGGCCGTGTTGGCGCCGAGCAGCGCCTTCTCGCGCGCGAGCATGGTCTCGAGCACCGACTGCCACCAGGCGAGCTCGAGCTCGTCGGCGACGGCGCGCTCGGGCACGTGGCGCTTGGCGAGGTCGAGCAGGAGCGGGTCGAGCCCGAGGTCCCGCAGGCGCGCGAGCACGGCGGTGCGCTCCTGGAGGTTCGTGAGCACCTCGGATTCGGCGGCGAGACCCGCGAGGGCGGTCGTGAGCTCTCGCACCGGACGCGCCGCGAGCTGCCGTGGCGTGCCGACCACGCCGAGGGGCGCATCGAGTGCGGAGAGGTCGGTCGCGACGTGCTGGTAGGCGACGTGCACGTCGTCGATGCCGACGGGCACGCCGGGGATCGCCCCCGCCTCGGAGTAGCGCTGCCAGAGCGTGCGCTGCTGCTGGATTCCCCGCAGCGCCGCGTTCAGGTCGTTCACGTGCACCCCGGGGCGCACGAACTCGAGGGCGTGCCGGCGCAGTCGCCGACGGTTGGGCCCCGACATGCCGGGCGAATCGCGTCGCGACGACGTCGCGGCGATGAGCTCGCCGAGCGGCCGGTCGAACACCGACGGCTGGAACCGGTCGAGGGTCTCGCGCACGTCGAGCAGCAAGCGGAGGAACACGCCGAGCTCGGCGATCGACTCGAACTCACGGAGCCGCGTCTGGGCGATGAGGGCGCGGCCTCGTTCGAGCAGCCGCGGCACCTCGGTGGCGCTCAGTCGCTTCGCGAGTCGGTGGGCGTTGGCTGCCTCGTCTGAGGAGGTGAACGAGGCGCCGTACCAGGGCGAGTCGCCCGGGCCGTAGCGGAACTCGCCGAGCGCCGCCGCACGTGCGAGGTCGCGCGCGACCTGCTCGCGCCCGGTCGCGAGCGCCGCGAGAGCGCGGTGGTCGAGTCGGGCGGTCGTCGACGGCGAGTCGGGCGCCAGCGCGAGTCGAGCGAGTTCGCCGAGCGCATCGAGCACCGAGACGTGCAGTTCGGGATCGCGATGCGTGAGCGCGGCGCGGTAATCGAGGAGCACCTTGCGCAGCCGCACGAGGGCATCGTCGACGTCGGCGACGCGCGGTCGCTCCACCTTCTCGTTGCGCGAGATCGACTGGATGAGCTCGCGCCGAAGACCCGGCGTGGTGACCGCGGCTCCGCCGAGGCCCACCTGGCCGAGGCGATGCGCGATGCCGTCGAGGCTGGCGCGCCGCGAACCGACGACGAGCACGCGCTTGTCGCGGGCGACGAGCGCGCCGATCGCGTTGACGATGGTCTGGGTGCCCCCGGTGCCCGGGAGCGTCTTCACGACGACGGACGTGCCGGCCTCGATCTCGGCGACGGCCTGCTCCTGCTCGGGGTCGGCGTCGAGCAGCAGGGTGTCGGTCGATGGCGGGCGCTCGTCTTGCGGAACGGGGCGAGCACGCTCGCTCTCGGACGCGAGGAGCGCCGCGCGCGCCGCCTTGTTGCCGGCGAGCGCGTCGATCGCGCGGTGGTCCAGCCGCGCGGCATCCGCCGCCATCGCGGGACCGACCTCGGCGAAGGCGGAGACGACGAGCCGCGGGGCGACGTGGAACCAGGGCAGGTGCGAGGTCAGCCCCCGGAGTCGGTCGATGACGGGCTGCGGCTTGAACACGCCGTTCGTGATCGCGAGGGCGACGAACGCCTCGGCATCGAGCGTGATCTGGAACTGCTCGCGCAGTTCGCGGGCGAGCGCGGGGTTCAGGAACGGCTGGCCCTTGAGCTTCAGCTCGAAGTCGCGGCCGTAACGGCGGATCGCGAGCGGACGCAGGAGCACGGGCGCGAGGTACTCTTCGCCGGCGTTGCGCCACGAGGCGAGGCCGATGGCGAGATGCACCGACTCGATTCCCCGCACCGAGCGCAGCTCGATGCCCTTCTGGGTGATCTCGGCGGCGGCCAGCCGGGCGTTGCGCAGGGCGAGCTCGTCGCGGATGAGGCTCGAGAGCAGCGTCGACTTGCCCGTGATGAACTGCGGGAGCCCGCCGGGGTGCGTCGTCGAGAGCTCGATGCGCGTGCGTGGCGAGTCCACGAAGCGAACGAGGGGCGAGCGGCCGCCGACGGCGGCGAGTTCGCCGTGCCAGCGTCGCCATGACGGCTCGGCGACGTTTCCGGCCACGAGATCGGGGTCGCCGAGGCTGAGGCCGTGAGGGCTGGTGTTGTCCTGTCGCATGGGATCCGGGGTGAGGTTGTCGGCTGCGGCATCGGGTTCGGGACCGAGGATCTCCTCCTCGTCATCATTCCGATCGAGCCGCCACACACCGACACCCTAAGGCCCAAGGTCGTGAAATCCGGGCAGCATCGCCGCATGCCCGCCGGTTCGATACCCCAGGGGTATGGTGATAGCGTCGTCGGATGCCTCCCGCCACCCTCCGCGCCACCGACCAGCCGGGGGCCCGGCATCCCGTCACCGTCATCATCGGCGGCGTCGCGGGCGGGATGTCGGCCGCAACGCGACTGCGTCGTCTCGACGAGGAACGCGAGATCGTCGTGCTCGAGCGGAGCGGCGCCGTCTCGTTCGCGAACTGCGGGCTGCCGTACCACGTGTCGGGCGTGATCGCCGATCGTGACGAGCTCGCCCTGCAGGACCCGGCGCGACTCGCGGCACGGTTCCGCATCGACGCACGCGTCGAGACCGAGGCGATCGCGATCGACCCCGTCGCCAAGACCGTGACAGTGCGTCCTGCCCGCGGCGGCGCCGAGGAGCGCATCAGCTACGACGAGCTCGTGCTCTCCCCCGGCGCGACGCCACGACGGCCGGAGCGGGTGGCGGCGGATGCTCCGCTGCACACCCTGCGCACGCTCGACGACCTCGACGCCATCATGCTCACGGTCGCCGGGCTCCCCGCGCGCGCCCGCGCCGTCGTCATCGGAGCCGGATACGTCGGCATCGAGCTGGCCGACAACCTGCACCGCCGCGGCATCGCCACGACGATCGTGCAACCGGGAACCGGGCTCCTCGGCCTCGACGCCGAGATGGCCGCGCCGCTCATCGACCACGTGCGAGCCGTCGGTGTCGCCGTCGAGCTCGGCCGGCGCGCCGTGCGGGTCGAGCGCGATCGAGTCGTGCTCTCCGACGACACGGTGCTGCCCGCCGACCTCGTCATCGCCGCGATGGGCGTGGTGCCCGAGTCGGGGCTCGCCCGCGCCGCCGGACTCGAGCTCGGGCCGGGCGGCGGCATCGTGGTCGACGAGTTCCACCGCACGAGTGACCCCTCGATCTTCGCCGTCGGCGATGTCGCCGAGAAGCACGACCTCGTCGACGGGTCACCGCGACTCATCGCCCTCGCCGGTCTCGCGAACCGGCACGGGCGCGCCGTCGCCGACACCATCGCCGGAACACCGGCCCCCGCCGCCCCCGCACTCGGCACGGCGATCATCGACGTGGTCGGCCGCACGGCGGCGAAGACCGGCTGGACCGAGGACGTCGCACGAGCGCGCGGTCGCGACATCCGGGTCATCCACACCCACCCGCTCTCGCACGCCGGGTACTTCCCGGGCGCGCAGCCGATGTCGCTGAAGCTCGTCGTCGACGCGGCGACCGACCGCATCCTCGGCGCCCAGGCGGTCGGGAGCGACGGGGTCGACACTCGGCTCGACATCATCGCGACCGCGATGGCCGCCGGGCTCACCGCCTCGTCGCTCGCCGACCTCGAGCTCGCGTACGCCCCGCAGTACGGCGCCGCGAAGGATCCGGTCAACCTGCTCGGCTACATCGACCGCAACCTCGCGAGCGGCGAGGACCGCGTGCTCCAGTGGCACGAACTCGACGCGGCGATCGCGGCGGGCGCCGTCTTCCTCGACGTCCGCGCCGAGGGCCAGCTCGCCGAGGGCACGATCCCCGGCGCGACCTGGATTCCCGTCGAGCAGCTGCGTGAACGCCACCACGAGTTCGCCGGCCGACCCATCGTCGTGCACTGCCGCGTGGGCCAGGGTGCGCACACCGCCGCGCGCCTGCTCGCACGTCTCGGCCACGATGTCAGGAACCTCGACGGCGGCTACCTCACCTGGCGCGACGGCGAGCGCGCCCGCGCGCTCGAGCGGGAGGCGGATGCCGCGGCATCCGCCCGCGCCGCCTGACCCCACCCACCGAAGGAGCACGCATGCGATCCATCAGCCCCGAAGAGGTGCACGCGCTCGACGACGCGGTCATCCTCGATGTGCGCGAGCCGCACGAACTGACCCAGGCGCGCATCGACGGCACGCTCGACATCCCGCTCGGCGAGCTCGTCGAACGCCTCGGCGAGGTGCCCCGCGACACGACGGTCTACGTCATCTGCCACGTCGGCGGACGCAGCGCGCAGGCGACGCAGTACCTCGAGGCCAATGGCGTCGACGCGGTCAACATCTCGGGCGGCATCCTGCAGTGGTACCAGTCGGGGCTGCCGGTCACCCTCGGCGGTGCGTCATGAGCGCCACGCCGGCGACCGTGACGACGACGGATGACGCGCAACGGCGCATCCTCAACCGCCTGAAGCGGGCGCGCGGCCAGCTGAACGCGGTCATCGAGGCGGTCGAGGCGGGAAGCGACTGCCGCACGGTGGTCACGCAGCTCGCTGCGGTGTCGAGTGCGCTCGACAAGGCCGGCTTCGCCATCATCTCGAGCGCACTGCGGGACTGCCTCGTCGACGGGGGCGGTGCTCCCGCGGCGCGCCGATCGGGCGCGCCCGATCGCCTCACGGTCGACGAACTCGAGAAGCTGTTCCTCACCCTGTCGTGATCCGCGGCCCTCGCGGCGGTCAGTGCGCCGACTGGAGCTCCAGTCCGTGCGCCAGCGCCACGCCCTCGTTCGTGAGCCGCCCGTCGGTCGCGTTGAGGCCCTTCGCGAGCGCGGGGTCGGCGGTGAGCGCGCGCTCCCAGCCGAGGTCGGCGATGCGCAGCGTGTAGGCGAGCGTCGCGTTCGTGAGCGCGGGCGTCGAGGTCGCGGGCACCGCACCCGGCATGTTCGCGACGCAGTAGAAGATCGCGTCGTGCACGCGGAAGGTCGGGTCGGCGTGCGTCGTGGGACGCGAGCCCTCGAAGCATCCGCCCTGGTCGATGGCGATGTCGACGAGCACGCTGCCCGGCTTCATCGCGGCGACCATCTCGTCGGTCACGACCTTGGGCGCCGCGGCGCCCGGCACGAGCACGGCGCCGATCACGAGGTCCGCGTCCTTCAGCTGGCGGGCGATCTCGTACGGCGACGAGGCGAGCGTGTGGATGCGGTGCTCGTAGCGCGCGTCGAGCTCACGCAGCTTGGGCAGCGAGATGTCGAACACCGTCACGTCGGCGCCGAGGCCGAGCGCGGTCGCGGCCGCCTGCTCGCCGGCGACCCCGCCGCCGATGACGACGACCTTGGCCGGGGAGGTGCCGGGGACCCCGGCGAGCAGCACGCCGCGGCCTCCCCGCGAGGCGAGGAGCTCTGCGGCGCCGACCTGCGGTGCGAGCCGTCCGGCGACTTCGCTCATGGGGGTGAGGAGCGGCAGCGAACGGTCGGCGAGCTGTACCGTCTCGTACGCGATCGCGGTCACGCCGGAGTCGAGGATGGCGCGGGTCAACGGCAGGTCGGCCGCGAGGTGCAGGTAGGTGAAGAGGGTCAGGTCGGGCCGGAGGAAGCCGTACTCGGCCGCGATCGGCTCCTTCACCTTGAGCACGAGTTCGGCCGCCCACGCCTCGGCGGCGGTCGCGACGATCGTGGCCCCGGCGGCGGCGTACTCGTCGTCGAGGTAGCCGGCCCCGATGCCGGCTCCGGCCTGGATGGCGACCTCGTGGCCGCGCTGGGCCAGGGCATGGACGCCAGCGGGCGTCATCGCGACACGGAACTCGTTGTTCTTGATCTCAGCGGGCACGCCGATGTGCATGATGACTCCGAATGCTGTGGGGGTGGATGCCCCCATTCTCGCCGGTTGTTCGCCTGTTGAAAATGAGCGGCGCACATAATTCGGTAGGGTGACCGTATCCGTGGCAATAATTCGGTGAGAGGGGTCGCCGTGACCGATGAACCGCAGATCAGCGAGCCGGTCGTGCTCGACGAGATCGACCGCGCGATCATCGCGCGGTTGCACGAGAACGCGCGCATCCCCAACGTCGACCTCGCGCGCGCCGTCGGGGTCTCACCGTCGACGTGCCTCGCACGCGTGCGCTCGCTGCGTGAGCGCAGGGTGATCGTGCGCTATACGGCGGAGATCAACCCCGTCGCGCTCGGCTTCACGTTGCAGGCCCTCGTGAGCGTGCGCATCCGGCCGGGGGCGAGGCATCTCATGGAACAGATCTCCGACGAGCTGCGCACGCAGCCCGAGGTCGCGCAGCTCTTCTTCCTCGGCGGCTCTGAAGACTTCCTCATCCATGTGCGGGTGCGGGACAGTGCGCACGTTCGGCAGTTCGTGCTGAAGAACCTCTCGGCGAACCCCGCGGTCGCCCTCACCGAGACGAACCTCGTCTTCGAGCACCACACGGCACTCTCGGCGGGACTCCGCGCGGTGCTCTGAGCCGCGTTCTGCATGAGCAGCGCTACTGAGCGGCCCTGAAGTTCAGGATGTCGGCGAGGTCGAAGCCGACCGGCTCCTCGAGCTGCTCGTAGGTGCAGGTGCGCGGATCGCGGTCGGGGCGCCAGCGGCGGAACTGGGTCGTGTGCCTGAAGCGGTCGCCCTCCATGTGATCGTAGGCGACTTCGACGACGAGCTCGGGGCGAAGCGGCACGAACGAGAGGTTCTTGCCGGCGCTCCAGCGGCTGACGGCGCCCGGCATGCGCCCCTGCGCGTGGGCCTCCTGATCGGCCCACTCGCCCCAGGGGTGGGCGCCCAGGTCGTCGGCGACGTAGGGTTCGAGCTCGGTCACGAGGCTCGCGCGGCGGGCCATCGGGAACGACGCGACGACGCCCACGTGCTGCAGCCGCCCTTCGTCGTTGTAGAGGCCGAGCAGCAGGGAGCCCACGACGTCGCCCGTCTTGTGCCACCGGAACCCGGCGATCACGCAGTCGGCGGTTCGCTCGTGCTTGATCTTGAACATCGTGCGCTTGTCGGGTTGGTAGGTGCCGTCGAGCGGCTTGGCGACCACGCCGTCGAGGCCTGCACCCTCGAACTCGGTGAACCAGGCCTTCGCCTGCGCGGGGTCCGACGTCGACGGGGTGATGAACACGGGGTCGCGGGCGTCGGCGAGCGCCTCGCCGAGCTGCCGGCGACGCTCGGCGAACGGTTGCTGCATGAGACTCTCGTCGCCGAGCGCGAGCGCGTCGAACGCGATGAACGAGGCGGGTGTCTCGAGCGCGAGCTTCTGCACGCGACTGTCGGCCGGGTGGATTCGCTGCTGCAGCGTGTCGAAGTCGAGCCGGCCGTCGGCGATGATGACGATCTCGCCGTCGATGACGCAGCGCGGTGGCAGGTTCTCCCGCAACGCGTCGATGAGCTCGGGGAAGTACCGTGTCATCGGCCGGCCGTTGCGACTGCCGAGCTCGACCTCTTCGCCGTCTTTGAAGACAATGGTGCGGAAGCCGTCCCACTTGGGCTCCACATGCCCGACATCGGGAATCTCCGGCACGGATTTCGCAAGCATCGGCGCGATTGGCGGCATCACCGGCAGGTCCATCTGACCATCTTGCTCCGCCGCGACGACATTGTCTCGATACCATCCCGATACCATCGGCCCGGATGCCTCGAGGAGAGGATCGTCGGGATGCACCCACTCCGAACCCACGGCGTCGCGGCCGCCAGCCTGCATCACCCGGCAACCTCGCCTACCTCGAGGACCACGTTGCCGTCGGAGCGGGCGAGCCGCAACGTTACGGGACTCAGTTCGGGTGCGGGCCCGTGGGTGCCGTGCCGGCGACGCCGATCGACGACGAAGCGGCTCGAGGGTGCGGGTAGCACGCACCCGTTCGGGGGTCAATCCCTTTCCCGGTGCGCGGTCCCCGCGTACGGTCGACTTGCCGACCCCGACGGAGTGGTCCGGCCCGAACGAGGAGCACCACCATGAGCGACCCCGACCCTACCGATCGCAGCGCGGAAGAAGCCGACCAGGCGGTCCAGGCCGTCGAGCAGCACCAGCGTGCCGAGGAGGACGCCGACCCAGACGAGGAGGTCGTCATCCGCGATCCCGAGACCGGCGCGATGTCCGAGGAGCGTGCGCAATGAGCTCCGTGATCGACGACCGCGCGCACGGCGAGCGACACCGCAGCCCCCAGCCGCTCCCGCCCATCGGCCTCTGGTGGCCGATGCTCGAGCGCCCGCTCAAGCGCGAAGTGCTCGAGAACGTCGACGCCCCCCTGCGGGCGATCGTCGTACGCCGAATCTTCGAGCTGTGCGAACTCGACGCGGGTGTCACGCCCCAGCTCGGCGTGCGCCTCGGTGAGAACGAACGCGCGTACATCGCGGGTTGGATGCACGCGGTCGACTGGAACTGACGGCGAGTCGGATGCCCCGCGCACGCCAGTGCGCGGCACACTCCTCTCGTGACCACCGCAACCGGCCTCGACCGGCGCTACGAACGCGACACCGTCGAGTTCGCGCGCGCCGTCGCGTTCTTCGACGCGGTGTACGCGATCGCCCTGACCCTGCTCGTCGTCAACATCGACCCGCCCGCTGCAGCCGACTGGGCGAGCCTCGGCGCGTTCCTCTCGAGCGGAGTCGGGTGGCAGCTGCTCGGCTTCGCGATCAGCTTCGTGGTGATCGCGGTCTTCTGGCGCGTCAACCATCGCATCATCGCCGGCTTCAGCGCGCTCACCCCCGCCACGATCATCGCCAACCTGGTCGCGATCGCGTTCGTCGTGCTGATCCCGTTCTCGACGCAGGGCATCAGCGACGTCGAGACCTCCGACGAGCCGCTCGCCGTCGCCGTGTATGCGATCGACATCAGCCTCGCGGTGCTCGCGCAGTCGGCGATGTACGCGGTCGCCCGTCGCGACGGCGTGCTGCGGCATCCGCTCCCCCGACGTGCCGACGCCGTCAGGTTCATCGACACGCTCACGACGCCCCTGGTGTTCCTCGCGTCGATCCCGATCGCCTACGCCTTCGGCGCCGACTGGGGCCGCTACACGTGGGCGACGCTCCTCGTGATCGGTCCGTTGAGCGGCCGGTGGGCCGATCGCAGGGTCGCGCGGATCCGTGCCGAGGCTGCGGCAGCCGACACGACGAGCGAGGCCGCCTGACGAGTGCGGCGTCCGATCGTGTCGCAGGAGAATGCGACGATTGAGGGATGACCGTCGACACCTTCCCGCTCGTCGAGGAGCTCGCGATCGCGAGGTTCGTGGGTCCGTTGAACCTGAGCCGCGGCCGCACGGTCGAGCGCGCCGGTGCCGTCGACGCGCTGGCGTGGGATGCCGCCCGGTTCCGCCTCAGCGCCAAGGTGCGCGGCACCGCCCCCGACGCCTACCGCGCGAACGTGAGCCTCGACCTCGGCATCCCCGGGCGGGTCACGATCCTGGCCGGAACCTGCACCTGTCCCGTCGGCCGCAACTGCAAGCACCTCGCCGCCGTGCTCCTCGCCGCCGCCGAGCTGCACCGTCGCGAGCAGCGCGAGGCCGCCGAGGCGATCCGGCTGCTCGACGCCGGTGCAGGAGGGGTCGTCGGCTGGCGCGCCGAGGTGGCGGCGCTCGCCGGCGGGGCATCCCACGCTCCGGTCGAGTCCGACATGTCGCGCCGGCAGCCGCTCGCCCTGCAGTTCGAGTTGCGCGAGCGCGTCGCGCGCCGAACGGCTCGACGGCAGGCGGCGCGCGACGAGCCGGCGGCGTCGGCGGCATCCGTCGACCGCCTCGCGGTGCGCCCGGTGACCCGCGGTGCACGGGGCAACTGGATCAAGGGCAACCTCACCTGGCAGAACGTGGGCTTCCAGGGGCGTGCGGGCGGCTTCGAGCCGGCGCAGGCACGGTGGTTCGCCGAGTTCTCCCTGCTCAAGGGCTCCCGCCACTCGGCGTTCGCGGAGTTCGGCTCGGCCTGGATCTCGCTCGACGAGTACGAGAGCCGAACCCTCTGGGCGCTCCTCGACGCGGCTCCGGTGCTCGGCATCCCGCTCGTCGGCACCACGTCGACGACCACGATCGCCGTCGCCGCCGCCCGCGCCGAGATCGGCCTCGACGCCCGCGTGAGCGGCGAGTCGGCCGGCGACCTGCTGCTCGTGCCGTCGGTCACGATCGACGGCACCGTGCATGCGACCGATCACGTGCGGCTCATCGGCGACCACGGCGTCTACGCGTTCGACTTCGCGCGCGGCACCATCACGCTCGCGCCGCTCAGCGGCCCGCTCACGGCCGCGGGCCGGGCGGCCGTGCGGCGGGAGTCACCCGTCGTCGTGCCCGCCGACGAGGTGAGGGCGTTCGTCGCCGAACAGTACCCGACGCTCGCCCGGTCGCTGCGCATCTCGAACCGCGACGAGAGCTTCGCGCTCCCCGCGCTGCCGCCGGCGACCCTCGTCGCCACGGTCCACCACGAGCCGCACCACGTGCTCCGGCTCGAGTGGCAGTGGGAGGCCGACGGCGGGCGCCGGTTCCCGCTCGACGCCCCCAACGGCGAGTTCCACGACCCGGCGGTCGAGCGCGCCGTGGCGACGGCGGCGGCGGCGGCCCTCGCCGACGACCCGGCCGGTGCACCTGCGGCTCGTCCGGGCGCGGCCCCGCTCCTGCGACCGAACGTGCTCCTCCGCGGACTCGAGGCCGCGGAGTTCGCGGCGCGCATGCTCCCGGCGCTGCGATCGATCGAACGGGTCCGCATCGACGAGATCGGCGATGCCCCCGCCTATCGCGAGGTCGTCGAGACGCCGAAGCTCAGCGTGACGACCGTCGAGAGCGATCGCACCGACTGGTTCGACCTCGGCGTGGTCGTCACCGTCGAGGGCAAGCAGGTGCCGTTCGGGCCGCTCTTCTCCGCGCTCGCACGTGGGCGGGCGAAGCTCCTGCTCATCGACGGCAGCTACCTCTCGCTGAAGCAAGCGGTGTTCGCCCCGCTGCGCGAGCTCATCGACGAAGCGGGCTCGCTCCGCGAGTGGGGCAGCTCGACGGAGTCGAGCGTCGGGCTGCGCATCAGCCGCTACCAGACGAGCCTCTGGTCGGAGTTCGAGGACCTCGCCGACGAAGCAGAACCGGCACGCACGTGGCGTGCCACCGTCGCCGGCCTGCGCGATTCGGGCGGCGTCGAGTCCATCCCGGCGCCCGACGGCCTCGCCCTCGAGTTGCGGCCGTACCAGCTCGAGGGGTTCCGCTGGCTGGCCTTCCTCGCCGAGCACAAGCTGGGCGGCATCCTCGCTGACGACATGGGGCTCGGCAAGACGGCCCAGACGCTCGCGCTCATCCTGCATCAGATCGGGCGAGCGGATGCCACGGGGCAGCCGTTCCTCGTCGTCGCGCCCACCTCGGTCGTCTCCAACTGGGTCACCGAGGCGGCGCGCTTCGCGCCCGGACTCCGCGTCGAGACCATCACGTCGACGCGGGCGGCGAGCGGGCGGAGGCTCGCGGATGCCGCGGCCCGCGCCGATCTCATCGTGACGAGCTACGCCGTGCTCCGGCTCGACGCCACCGAGTTCGGGTCGCTCGATTGGGCGGGACTCGTGCTCGACGAAGCCCAGTTCGTGAAGAACGGGACCTCGAAGGCGCACGCGGCGGCACGCGACATCCGTGCCCCGTTCCGTCTCGCCGTGACCGGTACCCCCGTCGAGAACAACCTCATGGAGCTGTGGGCGCTGCTGCAGATCGTCGCGCCCGGGCTGTTCCCGTCGGCGCGCGCGTTCGCGGAACGCTACCGCCGGCCCATCGAGTTCGATCGCAACTCCGAGCGGCTCGCGACGCTGCGGCGGCGCATCCGACCGTTCGTGCTGCGACGCACGAAAGAACTGGTCGCCCCCGAGCTGCCGCCGAAGCAGGAGCAGGTGCTCACCGTCGAGCTCGACCCTGAGCACCGGCGCATCTACGACACGTTCCTGCAGCTCGAGCGGCAGAAGCTGCTCGGGCTCATCGACGACCTCGATCGCAACCGGTTCACGGTGTTCCGCTCGCTGACCCTGCTCCGCATGCTGAGCCTGCACGCCGGGCTCATCGACGACGAGCAGTACTCGGCGGTGCCGTCGGCGAAGCTCGATGCCCTCTTCGAGCAACTCGAGGAGGTGATCGCCGAGGGACATCGCACGCTCGTCTTCAGCCAGTTCACCTCGTTCCTGCAGCTCGCCGCCGCGCGGCTCGATGCCGCGGGCGTGCGCTACGCGTACCTTGACGGATCGACGACGAAACGCGCCGAGGTGATCGACGGCTTCCGCAGCGGCGCAGCGCCGGTCTTCCTCATCAGCTTGAAGGCCGGCGGGTTCGGGCTGAACCTCACCGAGGCCGACTACGTGTTCCTCCTCGACCCCTGGTGGAATCCTGCGAGCGAGGCGCAGGCGGTCGACCGCGCGCACCGCATCGGCCAGTCGAAGTCGGTCATGGTCTACCGCATGGTCGCCGCCGGCACGATCGAAGAGAAGGTGATGGCGCTGAAGGCGAAGAAGGCGGCGCTCGTCTCGTCGGTCCTCGACGACGGCGAGTTCTTCAGCGAGGCGCTCACGGCCGATGACATCCGGGGGCTGCTCGAGGCCTGACACGCCACGCCGGGTCGCCCCGCTGCGCTCTGGTGCCGGGAACGGCTGCGCGCTATCTTGAGGGTCAACTCACCTCGCGACCGTGTCGCGGGCCGGTGAGGGCATGCCGACGACTGGGGAAGAACGCATGGCAATCACGGTTTCGAACGACAACTTCGTCAGGGCGGAGACCGATCGCATGTTCGCCGGCCTGCAGGCCGCCGCCGGCGGGGTGAACACGTGGAATCACTACCGCGAACCCACGCCGATCGACCAGCAGACGATCATTCGCATGAACCGCGACACGCTCTACAGCCTCGCGGTGGTCGACGCGTCGAAGGGGGTGACGCTCACGGTGCCCGAGTCGGGCGAGCGATACCTCTCGGTCATGGTCATCGATGAGGACCACTACATCAAGCGCATCTTCCACGAACCGGGCACGTACACCCTCACTGCAGACGAGATCGGCACACCGTATGCCGCCTTCGGGGCTCGGGTGCTGCTCGACGAGACCGACCCCGGCGATCTCGACCGCGTGCACGCGATCCAAGACGGCTTCTCGATCGACGCCGCATCGAACGAGCCGTTCGTCATGCCCGACTACGACGAAGCGTCGTTCACCGCGACCCGGGAGGCCATCCTCGCGGAGGTGCGACGCGTGGGTCTCGCCAGCGGGACGCACGGGATGTTCGGCGACAAGGACGAGGTCGACCCCCAGCAGCACCTGCTCGGAACCGCGGCCGGCTGGGGAGGCCTGCCCGAGACCGAGGCGTTCTACGTCTCCGAAGAACCGCACCTGCCGGTCGGCGCATATCAGCTCACGGCCAAGGACGTGCCGGTCGACGCCTTCTGGTCGGTCAGCCTGTACAACGCGGCTGGGTTCTTCGAGCAGAACGCGCTCGGTGCCTACAGCGTCAACAGCATCAACGGCGTGAAGAACGACGACGGGTCGGTGACGGTGCGATTCGGCGGCGACGAGAGCCTGCCGAACTGCCTGCCCCTCACCGAGGGCTGGAACTACCTCGTGCGCATGTACCGGCCGCATCCCGAGATCCTCGACGGCTCGTGGAAGTTCCCGAAGCTCGAGCCGGTCGACTGAACGACGACGACGACGAGGCGGGCGCCGTGCTGGCGCCCGCCTCGTCGGATGCCGCGGGAACGGCTCGTGCGGCGGATGCCTCGCTAGATCCGCCGGCGACGACCGGGCGTCACCGCGGCGCCCACGACCGCGGCCCTCGCGATCGGGCTACGCCCGGGTGAGACGGCCGCGCCGACGACGGCGGCCTTGGCGACCGGCGCGCGAACCACGCCGACTCGTCCGATTCGTGCTGGCCTCAGCATGTCACTCTCCTACCGTTTCGAGTTCTCCATCAGCCTCGAGCGAGGCGATGATGGCCTGAATGGGAATCCGGCCGTTGGCGATCAGCTGACCGCCGGCTCGTCGGGCCGCGGCAGCGAACGGCGCGGCCCAGAGGTTCTCGTAGACGAGCACACCCGCCACGCTGCCCGGTTCCATCGCTGCGGCCAGGTTGACGACATCCTCCTCAGCGAGGAGTTCGGCGAGGTCGGCTTCGATGCGAGCGAGTTCACCGAGGTCGTCGAGGTCCTCCAGCTCCACCGCGTCGATGTCGCCGTTCTCATCTTTCGTCAGGATCAGCACGTCGATGACGCGGATGGTTCCCGCATCGACGAGTTTGAGCAGTTCCTCGGCCATCTCGCCCGTGAAGTTGGACTCTCCCGCAGGAAACTCCACGATCACGAAGTCGACAGGGCCGAGTTCATCGAGTGCAGCATCGGACATTTGCATCCCCCGTTCGGTCCGGACACGGCGCCCGGGATTCAGGGCCACCATACGCCTGCGCGTGGCCCGACCAACAGTGCGTATTCCCGGTCGGCTCCGCGAGCCGACCGGGGCTCGCCCGCCGACGAGCACCGCGACGGCGGCGTAGCGTGAGTGCATGCCGAGCGATGCGTTCCTGCAGGCGATGAACGCGATCCATCGCGCGCTCCTGGCCGTGACGCGCGGTCGAGTCGGCTGGTGGGTGGCGAGGATGCCGATCCTCGAGCTCACGGCCATGGGGCGTCGGAGTGGCAAGCGCCGCGCCACGATGCTGAGCTCGCCGTTGCAGCGCGGCGATGCCTACCTGGTCGTCGCCTCGCGTGGCGGTGACGACCGGCATCCGGCCTGGTACCTCAACCTGCTCGAGGATCCCGACGTCGAGGTGACGACGCAACACGGGACCCGGCGCATGCGGGCACGCGTGGTCGGATCCGAAGAGCGGTCGGAACTGTGGCCGCAGGTCACGAAGGATCACCCGAACTACGCCGGCTACCAGCGGAGGACGGATCGCGAGATCCCGTTGATCTGGCTCGAGCCGCTGCCGTGAGGCGACTCGACGGGCGCAAGAGGAGGACGTGGCTCGTCGAGATGCCGGCGCTCAGTGCGTGGTGCCCCTGGAGGGACTCGAACCCCCAACCCTTTCCTTAGGACGGAACTGCTCTTCCATTGAGCTACAGAGGCTGACCGCACGAGTCTACCGGCTCGCGGTAGCGTGTTCAGCGGGGCGACGAGCGCCCGGGATCGCGGCAGCGCCGCAGGGAAGAGACGAGCAATGGCGACCACGGGCACGAGGTTCTGGGTGGGCGCGTCGACGACCGGCGCGCTGGGATCGCCGGCACGCGGCATCCGATCGATCGACCTGACGGCCGATGGCGAGGCGACGCTCGGCGAGCAGATCGACGTCGGCGAGAACCCCATGTATCTCGCCGTGTCGCCGGCGACCGGCGTGCTCGGCATCGTGCACGAGCGTGCCGAAGGGCTCGTCTCGACCTGGACCATCGAGGGCGATGAGCTGCGCGCGTTCGGCGCGCCGGGCACCACGGGTGCCGCCGGCCCGTGCCATCTGGCGTTCGACGAGTCGGGCGATCTGCTCTTCGCCGCGCACTACTCGGGCGGGCGGCTCTCGGTGCACCAGGTGGCTCCGGATGTCGCGGCCGACGCCGTTCTCGCCATCGACTTCACGGGCACCGGCCCGAACCCGAAGCGACAGGAGGGGGCGCACCCGCATCAGGTCGTGATCGACTCGGCGCGCGACCGGCTGCTCGTGCCCGATCTCGGTGCCGACCGTGTGCGAGTGCTCGACCTCGCGGGGCTCCCCCGGTCGCTCGACCATTCCGATGCCGACGACATCGTGCTGCACCCCGGAGCCGGACCCCGCCATCTCGTGATCAGCGGCGACCTCGCCATCGTCGCGAACGAGCTCGATCGCACCGCGAGCATCGTCGACCTGGCGACGGGCGAGGAGGTGCGATGGTTTTCGGTGGGTGACGACGTGGAACCCCGGGGCCTCGGATGCTCCGCCATCCGCCTCACCCGAACGGGCATCGTGCTCATCGGCGACCGCGACGCCGACGCCCTCCGGGCGCTGCGGTTCGACGCCGACGCACGCACGCTCGAACTCGTTGCGACGGTGCCGACGGGCGGGCGGCATCCGCGCGACCTGCACCTCACCCATGACGAACGCCACGTGCTCGTCGCCGACCAGGCCTCCGACTCGATCGCGGTCATCGCCGTCGATCGCGACGGCGTGCCGACCGAGGTCGTCTCGACCGTCGCCACGCCCGCGCCGGCGTGCCTGGCTCGCGTGCCGTAAGGCGAACGCGGCGCGTTGCTCAGCCCGGCGGGTAGAGGTACAGGGCGGAGCCGGCCGGGATGGTGCGCCGGTGGTAGGAGTGGTCGGAGTTCTGGTTGTACTCCTCGATGTTCACGCTGCCGTCGCCGTTGATCGACTGCACGTAGGCGACGTGGTTGTAGGGGAACCACGCGACCGCTCCGACGACGGGTTCGCTCGACGTGGGCCAGCCGTTCGACGCCCACGCGTCGGCCCATGCGTAGGCACTTCCGGAGGCGAGATTGCTCCAGTCCCATTTCCAGGGCGCGCTCGTGACGCCGGCGTCACGGTTCAGGCGCCACGCGACGAAGTCGACGCATTCGCGGTAGTAGTACCGGAGCGGCGAGAGCCCTCCGCCGTAGTCGTCGGGCACCTGGTCCCACCAGGGGTAGTCGTCGCCCTCGGCCTTGACCGTGTAGATGGCGTAGCTGCCCGACCCGCGAGACGCGAGCTCGGCGGCCCACGTGGCCCGCTGCGCCTCTTCGGCATCGATGCGCGCCTGCTCGATGTCGGCCTTCGTGGTCACCGAGTAGGCGTCGGCCGCTGACAGCGGCGCACCGCTCGCGAGCGCGGAGACGTCGACGTCTTGAGCCTCGGCGGCGCGACAGGCTGAACTCGCTCGACACGCCGAAGGCGTCGCCGCCGGGCATGAACGCGTAGGCGGGCAACGCGACGGTGCCGACGATCGCGGGCACCACGAGCACGGTGGCGAACACGCGCGCGGGACCGTTGCGGCGCACGGCTCGCCGGCTCGACTGCACGGCGCGACCGAGGTCGCGCCCGCCGGCGTTGGCGGGACCGTGGGCGACGGATGCCGCGGCATCCGCTCGCTTCACCCGGCCGCGCCGCGCGCGGGTCGAGTCGGTTCGACGGCCGCGACCGTCTTCGGTCGCGCGACGCCCAGTGCGCGAACGCTCATGGGCGTCGTTCGTCTCGTCACCGCTCAACAGCTGCACCTCCGGCACCGATCGCAGGCCGCGCAGCAGCCCGGATCGGAGTGGCTTCTCAGGTCGCGGAGCGGTGTCGGTGCTCCGGACTCGTACCACCATAGGGCACGCCCCGCCGCTTTGTCACGGACGATCACGCCGCGGCGAGGTACTCGTTCCACTGGGGCAGCGGCCGCTCGAATCCGCGCACGACCCAGCCGCGACCGCCGGGCATCCGCGGGGTGAAGCGCAACTCCCAGCCCATCTCGGCAGGCGTGCGGTCGCTCTTCGTGTTGTTGCAGCGCAGACAGCACGCGACGAGGTTCTCCCACGTGTCCCTGCCGCCGCGCGAGCGCGGAAGCACGTGGTCGATCGTCGAGGCTGCCCTGCCGCAGTAGGCGCAGCGGTGCTCGTCTCTGCGCAGCACTCCGCGCCGGCTGACCGGGACCTGGTGCCCGCGTGGGGCTCGGACGTAGCGGGTCAGGAGGATGACGCTCGGTCGCTCCCATGAGCCGCTCGCCGCGCACACCGGGTTGCCCTCCTCGTGGAGGATCACGGTCGCCTTCTGGTTCATCACGAGGAGAAGGGCGCGCTTGAACGAGACGACGGCGAGGGGTTCATACCCGGCATTGAGCACGAGGGTGCGCATCGGCTGCCTTTCGATCGGTGCTGGATGGCTTCCAGCCGCGTGAACGGAACGACGATCCGGGGGCCTCGCGGGGTGCCGGGAAACGAAAAACGGGCACTGTCATCAAGACAGTGCCCGTGGGCGCGGTGGTCGCGCTCGTCGTGCTCGGCTGACTACTGTGCCGCTGGTCGAAGAGCGCGCGCGCATCCGTGGAATGGATGCTGCGCGGCTGAACCATTGGCTTCCCCGTCCGGTGAATCGGAACGTCAGGCTACAAGGGTAAGACATGAACGGCGTACCGGAAGAATCCGGCACGCCGCCCACGTCGCGCTCACGCGCTGTTCACCGGTCAGATACCGATGCGCACGATGTAGTAGTCGCTCGTCCAGATGGGCTGGATGCGAACGGATGCGCCCTCGTACGGTGCGTGCAGGATCATGCCGTTGCCGGCGTAGAAGCCATCGTGGCCGGGCATGATCACAAGGTCGCCGGGCTGGGCGTCGGCCTCGGAGATGCGGGTGCCCATCGCGCCCTGGCCGGCCGAGGAGTGCGGCATGCTGATGCCGAACTGTGCGAAGACGTACATGACGAAGCCGGAGCAGTCGAATCCGGCAGGCGTCGCCCCACCGTAGACGTAGGGCGTGCCGATGTACTGCGTCGCGACGTTGTAGACGCTCCCGAGGTCGTAGCCCGGGTAGGGCGGGTTGGCGAGGAAGTCGCCGACCGACGGGCCGCTGTACGACGCGGCGTACGAGGTCATGGCGGACTCCGCCGCGACGCGAGCGGCCTCCGCGGCGGCTGCGGCCGCCGCTGCGTCGGCGGCGGCCTTGATCTCGGCGCCGGTGACCGCTTCGTACGCGTCGTTCGTGAGCGGAGCGGCGAGGACGTCGTCGGCGACCTCGACGGACTGCGCCTCGGCCTTGGTGAGCTTCGTCGCGTCGGTCGCGCCGTACTGCGTGCCCTCGCTACCTGGCGCGAACGCGTAGGCGGGGATGGCGAGCGTGCCGACGATGCCGGCGGCGATGGTCATGACGACCACGTTGGCGAGACCGCCCCGGCGAAGCCGGCGGGTCGATGGGAGTGGAGCCGATGAGACGGCTCCTGTGGGCTGGTGCGTGGGCGAAACGGGCGGCTTCGAAGCGATGATCGCCTTCGTCGCGGCCCCGCGAGCGTGGTTCCTTGTAGGACGACGCCGGGAGAATCGAGCCAAAACGTGTACCTCCGTCGCCCCGCGACATCGGATGTCACCCCACCGGATGCGCGCAGCGGCGCTTCACGGGTACTGGATCGAGCGGTGGGCTTGGGAGGCTCTCGATCCTGGCCCTCCGACTGGCTTCGTGCCGGTGGACTCGACCGAGCGTACGCGACTCTCGCCCGAATGTCACATTCTGGTCACGGTGCGGCGGCGATCGGCGTCTCTGCTGCGATGAAGAGATGACCGGCCACCTCGCTCGGCAACTCGAGCCCGCCGTCGGCTCCGTCGACCTCGACGAGCACGTAGCCGCCGGACTTGCTGAAGGTGGCGGCGGCGCCGGGCACGACGCCCGCCTGCTTCAGTTGCAGGAGGAGTTCGGGGTCGAATTGCACGGGTTCGCCGAGGCGGCGCACCACGCCGCGCACCGGCACGTCGCTCGCGTCGACGGCCTCGACGACGTTGACGACGCCGGTCATGAACGAGTCGCTCGGCGGCAGCCCGAGCTCTTCGAGCCCCGGGATGGGATTGCCGTAGGGCGACTCCCGGGGGCTGCCGAGGATCTCGATGAGCCGGCGCTCGACCTGCTCGCTCATCACGTGCTCCCAGCGGCATGCCTCGTCGTGGACGTATTCCCAGTCGAGGCCGATGATGTCGGAGAGCAGTCGTTCGGCGAGCCGGTGCTTGCGCATGACGTGCACGGCCTTGGATCGGCCGGCGGGGGTGAGCTCGAGGTGACGATCGCCTGAGACGACGACGAGCCCGTCACGCTCCATGCGCGCGACCGTCTGCGAGACGGTGGGCCCCGAGTGACCGAGTCGCTCGGAGATGCGCGCACGCAACGGAACGATGTTCTCCTCCTCGAGATCGAGGATGGTGCGGAGGTACATCTCCGTCGTGTCGATGAGATCGGTCACGCGTATCCTCCCGTTGTCACAGCCCGTCTTCCAGCCTACCGGCCGCCACCCCGTCGCTAGAATCGACGCATGCCGAGCCCCGTGATCCCTCGAGACCTGCTGCCCGCCGACGGACGCTTCGGCTGCGGGCCGTCGAAGGTCCGGCCCGAACAGCTCGCGCATCTCGCTGAGGTCGGCCCGTCGATCCTCGGCACGTCGCACCGCCAGGCCCCGGTGAAGGAGCTCGTCGGTCGCGTCCGGGCGGGCTTCGCCGAGCTGTTCTCGCTTCCCGACGGCTACGAGGTCGTCCTGGGCAACGGCGGCTCGACGGCGTTCTGGGATGCCGCGGCATCCGGCCTCATCGAGCGCCGAGCGCAGCTCTGCTCCTTCGGCGAGTTCGGGGCGAAGTTCGCCGCGGCCGCCGGCGCCCCGTGGCTCGAGTCGCCCGACGTGCGCAAGGCCGATCCGGGCACCCGGTCCTCGCCCGAGCCCGTCGGCGGCGTCGACGTCTACGCATGGCCGCAGAACGAGACGTCGACGGGCGTCATGGCGCCCGTCACGCGGGTGGCCGGCGACGGCGGCGCGCTCACCGTGATCGACGCGACGAGTGCCGCGGGCGGCATCCTCGTCGACGCCTCCGAGTTCGACGTGTACTACTTCGCGCCGCAGAAGAACTTCGCCTCCGACGGCGGAATCTGGTTCGCCCTCATGTCGCCCGCCGCCATCGAGCGGGTCGAGCGCGTGGCCGCGAGCGACCGGTACATCCCCGAGTTCCTCTCGCTGAAGAACGCGGTCGACAACTCGCGCCTGAACCAGACGCTCAACACGCCCGCGCTCACGACGCTGCTCCTCCTCGAGAGCCAGCTCGACTGGATGAACGCGGCAGGCGGCCTCGCCTGGGCCGACGCCCGCACCCGCGAGTCGTCGTCGGTGCTCTACGAGTGGGCCGAGCGTACCGGGGTGGCCACGCCGTTCGTCGCCGAGCCGGCAGATCGCTCGCAGGTGGTCGTCACGATCGACTTCGACGAGTCGACGGATGCCGCGCGCATCGCGTCCATCCTTCGCGAGAACGGCATCGTCGACACCGAGCCCTACCGCAAGCTCGGTCGCAACCAGCTGCGAGTCGCCACGTTCACCGCGATCGATCCCGACGACGTTCGCGCCCTCACGGCGTCGATCGACTACGTGCTCGCCGAGATCGGCTGAGTCCCTTGCGGTTCTGGCTCAGCGAAGACGAGCGTCGGCCCGATCCCGTGCCGGCCCGGGCCGACGCCAGGAAGGCCGTCGTCGCAGGCACGGTCGTCTGGGCGCTCGCGCTCGTGTTGGGACTGATGTTCCGGGCATCGCTCATCGACGCCGGGTTCGGATGGTTCATCCCGGCGTCGATCGCGGGCGTCGTGCTCGGCGTGCTCGGCTTCGTCGTGGTGCAGCTCAGCCGGCGGCGCTCGCGTCAGGCGGTCGGCGGCCCGAGGGGCTGATCGGCCTCGTCGGCCCCGTCGGCATCGTCGTCGGTCGAGTCGTCGAGAGCGTCGATGTCGATCCCGTCGAACTGGTCGACCGCGTCGTCGTGATCGTCGTCGTCGAGCTCATCGTCATCGTCGTCGTCGTCGTCGTCGAGCTCATCGTCATCGTCGTCGAGCTCATCGTCGTCGTCGTCGAGGTCGTCGTCCTCGTCGAGCTCGTCGTCGTCGTCGTCGGCGTCGAACTCGTCGGACGCATCATCGACGAGGACATCGGGTGCCGCGTCGCCGACTTCTCCCGCGGCCGCGGCGATCGCCTCCTGGGCCGCCTTGTAGTCGGCCAGCCGCTCGGACCACGGCACCCATTCGGGAGCGAGGAGCGCAGCGTCACCGGGCATCAGCTCGGTCTCGACGACCGTGGCTTCGCCATCGTCGACCCGCGCGATCGTCACGCTCCAGTGCCAGCCGGGGTAGCCGCGGAGATCGGCGGCGAAGAGCAGGGTGAGCACGTGCTCGCCCTCGACGAGGTGGCCGAGGACGCCGCCGACGGTCTCGGGCGGAGTGACGTCGAGCAGTGCACGGCGTGCGAGGTCGACCGAGGCCAGCAGTACCTCATCGGCGTCGATGACGGGTGCGGGCTCGCCGGCGTCGATGACGGGTGCGGGCTCGCCGGTCTGGGTCACGAGCGTCGCCTCGTCGGCCTGGGCGGACGCCGCCTCGTCGGCCCGGACCTCGGGCGTCGCCTCGGATTCGGGTTGCTCAGGCATCCAGGTCGTCAGCAACCTTGCGCAGGACCGCAGCCACGGTGCGCGTCTTGGCCTTGTCGGGGTAGCGGCCGCGGCGGAGATCGGCGCCGATGCCGTCGAGCACCTTCACCACGTCTTCGACGATGATCGCCATGTCGTCGGCGGGCATGCGATTGATCTTCGTGAGGCTCACGGGCGTGTCGAGCACGCGCACCGAGAGGGCCTGCGCGCCGCGCTTGCCTTCGGCGACACCGAACTCGAGACGGCTCCCCGCACGCACGGTCGCGCCGGCGGGAAGAGCGGATGCGTGGAGGAAGACCTCCTGGCCGTCATCGGAGCTGATGAAGCCGAATCCCTTCTCCTCGTCGTAGAACTTGACCTTGCCGGTGGGCATCGTGGGAACCTCGCTCGTGTCGCTGGGCGCGCCGAAATGGCGGGCCCGTCCAACGCCCAGTCTAGGGCTCCGGTCAGCCGAGAGGGCGCCCACTGGCCTATTCTGGACGAGTGAGCGAATCCGGCCCCATCACCGACAATCGCGCCGAACGTGTCCTCGCGGCGATGTTCGCCGCCTTGGTGGGGCTGTCGATCCTCGCATTCTTCGCCCTCATGATCGGCACGGCGATCGGCGCGGCCGCCGACAACGGCTTCAGCGAGGGCATGTGGCCGTTCGTCATCATGCTGCCCTGGTTCGCGCTGCCGGCCGCGTTCCTCCTGCTGATCGCGCTCCTCATCGTCAACGGCATCCGCCGTGCCCGCGCTTCCCGAGCCGGATCGAGCTGATCCGGAGACGATGCTCGAGCTCGCCGCACGACTCCGCGGGCTGCCGCGAGAAGAACTCGCTGCAGCGCTCTCGACGCGCGAGTTCGACGCCTCTGGGGCCCGAGACCTCTTCGACCTCGCCGAGGCCCTGCTGGCACCCGATTCCGTCGACCACACCATCAGCCGTCTCGATCGTCGTCGGCTCGCGGTGCTCGCCGCGATCGTCGACACGCGCGACGACGTGGGCGGCACCACGGTCGAGGCGGTCCGCGCCGAGCTCGTGCGCCTCGGTGCATCCGATGAGCTGAGGGATGCCGCGGGCGAGCTCGTCGATGCACTCGCCGCCGCTCTCCTCGTCGTGCGCGACGGCGACCGCGTGCACATCCCGCACGCGGTGACCGCCCGGCTCGGCGTGCAGTCCGACCACGACCTGCCGACCACGGCCGAGCTGGCCGCACCCGCCCCGCCGGTCCTCATCACTCCAGACGAGGTCGATCGCAGCATCCTCGAGCGGCGTGCGGCGGAGTCCGCCTACGCGACCGTGGCCGCCACCGCCGAGCTGCTGTCGGGGCTCGGCAGCCAGCCGGCACGCGAGCTCGCGAAGGGCGGCCTCGCGCTGCCCGACTCGAAGCGTCTCGCCGAGGCCAGCGGCACGCCCCTCGAATCCCTCCCCCGCCTGTTCCACCGCGCCGATGAAGCCGGCCTCGTGGTGCGCGAGGGCGCATTCTGGCTCGAGTCCGACCTCGGCGCCGAGTGGACCCTCCAGTCGGCGGCGGGGCGCTGGCGCCGGCTCGCCGAGTGCTGGCGCGACCGCATCCCGGCAGCGCTCCGCGAGCTCGTCGGCCGCCGCAGCGAGACGCTCACCGCCTCGACGCTCCGCGACGACGTGCACTGGTTCTATCCGGCCGGCGGCCGCTGGATCGAGGAAGGGCTCGAGCGGCTCATCGACGAGGCCGAGGCCCTCGGGCTCGCCGTCGCGGGCCAACCCGTCGAGGCCGGGCGCCTCGTGCTCGCCGGCCAGCTCGACCGCGCCGCGACGATGCTCGCCGCGCACTTCCCGCCGCAGGTCGACCGGGTCTACCTCCAGCACGATCTCACGATCGTCTCGCCGGGTCCGCTCGAGCCCGCGCTCGATGCACGGCTCCGCGGCTTCGTCGACATCGAGGCGCGCGACCTCGCCTCGACCTATCGCGTCAGCGCGGCATCCGTCAATCGCGGGCTCGCCGCGGGCGAATCGGCGGAATCGATTCTCGAGTTCCTCGGCGCGCTCTCGCTCACCGGCATCCCCCAGCCGCTCGCTTACCTCATCGGCGAGGCCGCGGCCCGGTTCGGGTCGGTCCGCGTCGCCGCGGCACCCGAGTCGGATGCCCCCGCACGCGCCTCGATCCGCTCCGACGACCCGCAGCTCGTGCGCACGCTCGCGGTCGACCAGTCGCTCGCCTCCCTCGGCCTGCGCCAGACGGGTCCGCATCGGCTGCTCTCCCGCTTCACCCCCGACCTCGTCTTCTGGGCGCTCTCCGACGCGAAGTACCCGGTCGCCGCCGAAGACGCCGAGGGTCGCATCATGCGCCTCCGCCGGCATCGCCTCGCGCCGGCTCCGCCCCCGGTGGTCAAGACCGACCCGATCGCGGCGCTCCTCGACCGGGTGCTCGACGACGGCGACGAGGCCGCGACCGAGCAGGCCTGGCTCGCGCGGCAGCTCGAGGCGGCGGCTCGCGCGAAGGAGACGCTCACCGTGACCGTGCGCATGCCGGGCGGCGACACCGCCGACTACCTGCTCGCACCGGCGAGCGTCGCGAACGGCCGGCTCCGGGCGCGCGACCGCAAGGCCGACATCGAGCGCACGCTGCCGCTCTCGGCGATCGCGGCCGTCGCGCCGGCTCCGGCGGGCGCGTGACGGCACCATCCGGCCGTCGTCCCCCGAAGCGGGCGTAGACTCGATCGTTATGTCAGACGGCCCCCTCATCGTGCAGAGCGACCGCACCGTGCTTCTCGAGGTCGCGCACCCGCTCGCCGAAGATGCGCGGCACGATCTCGCGGTCTTCGCCGAGCTCGAGCGTGCGCCCGAGCACGTGCATACGTACCGCATCACGCGCCTCGGCCTCTGGAACGCGCGCGCGGCCGGGCACGACGCCGAGGACATGCTCGGCACGCTCGAGCGCTATGCGAAGTTCCCCGTGCCCCAGACGGTCGCCGTCGACATGCGCGAGACCGTCGCTCGCTACGGCCGGCTCGTCGTCGACCGCACCGACGACGGCGCCCTGCGCCTCCACAGCTCCGACATCGCCGTGCTCACCGAGATCGCGAACGCGAAGCGCATCGCGCCGCTGCTCACCGAGCGCATCGACGACGAGAGCTTCCTCGTCGCGCCATGGGCTCGCGGTGCGCTGAAGCAGGAGCTCGTGAAGCTCGGCTGGCCGGCTGAGGACCTCGCCGGCTACACGCCCGGCACGCCGCATCCGATCGAGCTCGACCTCTCCGACTGGCACCTGCGCGGCTACCAGCAGCAGGCGGTCGACAACTTCTTCGATGGCGGCTCCGGCGTGGTCGTGCTGCCCTGCGGCGCCGGCAAGACCCTCGTCGGCGCGGGTGCGATGGCCACGGCGAAGACGACGACCCTGATCCTCGTGACGAACACGGTCTCGGCGCGCCAGTGGCGCGACGAACTGCTGCGGCGCACGTCCCTCACCGCCGACGAGATCGGCGAGTACTCGGGGCAGGTGAAGGAGGTCAAGCCCGTGACGATCGCCACCTACCAGATCCTCACCGCGAAGCGGAAGGGCGAGTACGCACACCTGGCGCTCCTCGACGCCCTCGACTGGGGTCTCGTGGTCTACGACGAGGTGCACCTGCTGCCTGCGCCGGTCTTCAAGCTCACCGCGGAGCTGCAGGCCCGCCGCCGCCTCGGCCTCACCGCCACCCTCGTGCGCGAAGACGGCCGCGAGGGCGACGTCTTCTCGCTCATCGGCCCGAAGCGGTTCGACGCGCCGTGGAAGGAGATCGAGGCGCAGGGCTTCATCTCGCCCGCCGAGTGCTACGAGGTGCGCATCGACCTGCCGCAGTCCGAGCGACTCGCGTACGCGGCATCCGCCGACGACGAGCGCTACCGGCTGGCCGCGACGGCTCCCGCGAAGCTCGGCGTCGTGCGGCAGCTCGTCGAACGGCACGCTGGCGAGCGCATCCTCGTCATCGGGCAGTACCTCGACCAGATCGACGAGCTCGCCGAGGCCCTCGGCGCGCCGAAGCTCACGGGTGCGACACCCGTCGACGAGCGCGAGCGCCTGTTCCAGGAGTTCCGCGATGGCCGCACCCCCGTGCTCGTGGTCTCGAAGGTCGCGAACTTCTCGGTCGACCTGCCCGAGGCGACCGTCGCGATCCAGGTGTCGGGCTCGTTCGGTTCTCGCCAGGAGGAGGCGCAGCGCCTCGGCCGCCTGCTGCGGCCGAAGGAGTCCGGTCTCTCCGCGAACTTCTACACGCTCGTCGCGCGCGACACCGTCGACCAGGACTTCGCGCAGAACCGCCAGCGCTTCCTCGCCGAGCAGGGCTACAGCTACACGATCCTCGACTCGCACTCGCTCGCGGCGGCCTGATCTCCGGGTCGCGCGTGGTCATCCGCTTTTGCCGAAGCGGCGAATCAGCTTAGGCTTACCTAAGCCTCCCATCGAGGCGACTCCCCCGACCTTCGGAGCAGCATCGCCATGCGTTCATTCCGCCCTGTCCTCGCCCTCGGCGCGGGCGTCGCCGTCGCCCTGACCCTCGCCGCGTGCACGGCGAGCCCCGAATCCGGATCGCCGTCGACCGAGGGCGAAGACACCCTCACGATCTATGCCGGCCGTAACGAGGCCCTCGTCGGACCGCTCCTCGAGCAGTTCACCGAGGACACGGGCATCGAGATCGACGTGCGCTACGCGACGAGCCCCGAGCTCAACGCGCTGCTCCTCGAGGAGGGCGAACGCACGCCGGCCGAGGTCTTCCTCTCGCAGGATGCCGGGGCCCTCGGCTCGATCGCGAACGCCGGGCTCACCTCGCCGATCCCGGCCGAGCTCGCCGACCTCATCCCGGCCGGATTCACCTCCGACGACGACAGCTGGATCGGCGTCACGGGACGCGCGCGGGTGATCGCCTACGACGGCGAGCACCTCACGCCCGAGACGGTGCCCGACACCGTCGATGCACTGGCCGCTCCCGAGTGGAAGGGCCGTGTGGCCTTCGCACCCGGCAACGCCAGCTTCCAGTCCTTCATCACGGCGCTCCGCGTGCTCGAGGGCGAAGAGGCGGCCGCCGAGTGGGTCGACGCGATCGCCGCGAACGACCCCATCCTCACCGACAACAACCTCGCGACACTCGACCTCGTGAACGAGGGGCAGGCCGACATCGGCCTGATCAACCACTACTACTGGTTCGAGCGTGCCGCGGAAGAGGGCGAGGAGAACATGCGCGCGCAGCTCGAGTTCCTCCCGGGCGACCCCGGCGGCATCGTGAACGTCAGTGGCGCAGCGATCCTGAAGGGCGCAGAGGGCGACCCCGACGCGCTCGCGTTCGTCGAGTACCTCGTCTCGGAGAAGGCGCAGCGGTACTTCGTCGAGGACACCTTCGAGTACCCGCTGCTGCCGGGCATCGCCGCACCCGAGGGCCTGCCGTCGCTCGACAGCCTCGTGAACCCCGAGCTCGACCTGGCGGACCTCGAGTCGCTCGAGCAGACGCAGCAGGTCCTCGCCGACGCCGGCCTGCTCTGATCGCTTCGGCCATAGGCTGAACGGATGCCCCACCTGCGCGCCGCACGGCCGCCACGAGCACTGCTCGTGGCGGCCGTGGTCGCGTGTGCGCTCGCGGCGATCCCGCTCGGCTACCTGCTGGTGCGCGTCGGCTCTGCCGGATTCGAGGACGTGCTCGCGGTGTTCGATCGGCCGCGCGTGCCCGTGCTCATCGGCAACACCGTGCTGCTCGCGGCATCCGTCACGCTCTCGACCGTCGCGATCGGCGTGCCGAGTGCGTTCCTGCTCGCCCGCGCTCGACTGCGCGCCCGAGCGGTGTGGACCGTGCTCGCAGCCCTGCCGCTGGCCGTTCCGTCGTACCTCGCAGCGTATGGCTGGCTCGCGGCGCTGCCGTGGATGCAGGGGTTCTGGGCCGCCTGGTTCGTGCTCACCCTCGTCGCGGTTCCGTATGTGACGCTCCCGGTCGCGGCGGCCCTCCGCGCCGGCACGACGGGGCTCGACGACGTCGCCCGCACGCTCGGCCGCGGACCGTTGGCCGCGTTCCGGCTCGGCACCTGGCCGCAGATCCGGCCGGCGGTGCTGGCCGGCGCGCTCCTCGTGTGCCTGTACACGCTGAGCGACTTCGGCGGCGTCGCCCTGTTCCGCTATCAGGTGCTCACCACGGCGATCCAGCAGGCCTACGGCGCGAGCTTCAACCGCGACTACGCGGCCATCCTCGCGAGCCTGCTCGTGCTCCTCGCCCTCACCGTCGTCATCGCCGAGCAGTTCGCGCGGGGCAGGGCGGCTCGGCAGTTCGGCGCCGTCACCGGCCAGCCGCGCCAGCGCCGCGTGCGCCTCGGGCAGTGGACGGCACCCGCCGTGGTGCTGCTCGCGGTGCCGTCGGCGCTCGCGGTCGCGGTGCCCGTCACGGTGCTCGTCGTTCGCCTGTTCGAGGCGCAGACGCTGAGGGCGTTCCACCCCGCCGAGCTCGTGGCGGCCACCGGCAACACCGTGCTGCTGTCGGCGGGCGGTGCCCTCGTGGCCATCGCGCTCGCCCTGCCGATCGGCGTCCTCGCCGCCCGCTACCGCGGCCGCGTCGTTCGCGCCGTCGAGACGACGGGCTACCTCGCCCTCGGGCTCCCCGGCATCGTCGTGGGACTCTCGCTCGTCTTCTTCTCGCTTGCCGCCGTGCCGGCGCTCTACCAGACCGCGTTCGTGCTCGCCTTCGCGTACGGCGTGCTGTTCATGCCGAAGGCGATCGGCGGCATCCGGGGGGCGACGGCACAGGTGCCGACCTCCCTCGAAGATGTGTCGCGCACCCTCGGCAACGGCCGTCTCCGCACCTGGTGGCTCGTGACCGCGCGGCTCGCCCGGCCGGGCATCGCGGCGGCGGCCCTGCTCGTGGCCGTCACCGCGATGAAGGAACTGCCCGCGACGCTCCTCCTCCGCCCGACCGGCACCGACACCCTCGCGACCGAGCTGTGGTCGCGCACCGACGTCTCGGCCTACGGCGCCGCAGCACCGTACGCGGTCACGCTCATCCTCGTGGCCGCGGTGCCCGCCTTCCTGCTCTCCCACGCGCGCGCCGGTGCCGGCGAGCTCGAGGAGGCGACCGCATGAGCCGGCTCGAGGTGCGCGACCTGGTGGTCGGCTACGACGCGGCCGACGTGCTGCGCTCGGTGAGCCTCGACGTGCCCGACGGCTCGCTGCTCGCGATTGTGGGGCCGAGCGGATGCGGCAAGACGACCCTCCTGCGCACGATCGCCGGGCTCGTGCGTGCGCGCGCCGGCGAGATCCGCATCGGCACCCGCATGGTCACCACGCACGGCATCCACCTCGCCCCCGAGAAGCGGCGCATCGGATGGGTGCCGCAGGACGCGGCGCTCTTCCCGCACCTCACCGTCGCGGAGAACATCGCCTTCGGCCTGCCGAGCGCTCGCGGTTCGGCGAAGAGCGCCCGACGTGCCGCGACTCGCGACGACGTGCAGCGCCTGCTGGCGCTCGTGGGCCTGGGCGCGCTCGGCGACCGGTTGCCCGCGCAGCTCTCGGGCGGCCAGGCGCAACGCGTCGCCCTCGCCCGGGCGCTCGCCTCGGCGCCCGACGTCGTGCTCCTCGACGAGCCGTTCGGCGCGCTCGACCCGATCCTGCGCGCGGACCTGCGCGGCTCGGTGCGCGAGCTCCTCCGCGAAGCGGGCGTCACCGGCATCCTCGTGACGCACGACCAGGCCGAGGCCCTCTCGATCGCCGACCTCGTGGGCGTCATGCGCGGGGGCGAGCTGCTCCAGCTCGACACCCCCGAGCAGGTCTACCGCCGTCCGGCGACGCCATGGGTGGCCGGGTTCGTCGGCGACGCCGTGTTCCTGCCGGGCACCTGGCACGGCGATGAGGTGGCCTGCGCGCTCGGCCGGCTGCCCGCCGATTGGGTGCCGGATGACGCGGCGACGGCCTCACCGCTCGAGGCACCCGTCGACGGGGCATCCGTCGCCGTGCTCGTGCGCCCCGAAGAGCTCGCACTGTCGCCGCTTGCGGCCGACGCCGAAGCCCAAGCCGTCGGCGGGCCCGCCGCGGTCGTCACCGGCGTCAGCTACACCGGGCACGACGCGATGCTCACCGTCGTCGCCGGTGACCTCCGGCTCGAGGCACGGGTCACGGCTGCGGGCCTGCTGCCCGTCGGTACGCGGGTCGCCGTTCGGGTGACCGGTCGCGTACTCGCCTACCCGGCGCGCGCGTAGCGGAGCAGCAGCAGGTCGCCCGCGGTGATCGCGTGCACGAGCCGCATGCGCCGCTGCAGCTCGCCCACACCGCGCACCATGCGCTCGGGGTCGCCGGCGACGATCATCGGGCTGAGGCTGAGGCAGAGCTCGTCGACCCGGTCGGCTCCGACGAGTGAGCCGAAGAGGTGCGGCCCGCCCTCGCAGAGCACCTGCGGCAGCCCGCGTTCGGCGAGCGCGCGCAGCATGAGGTCGACGTCGACGGAGGCCTCGCCGCACACGAGCACGTCGGCGACGTCGGCGAGCGCCTCGCGGCGGTGCGCCGGCGACCCCGCGTGCGTCACCACGATCGGACGCCCGGTCGCCTCCGCGAAGAACGGGTGCTCGGGGTCGAAGTCGAGCCGGGAGGAGATCACGGCGATGCGCGGCTGGCTCGCGAGCCCGTGCGCGGCTCGCCACGCGGCATCCGCATCGCCGACTCGCACGCCGCTGTAGCCCTCGGCGCGCACGGTGCCCGCGCCGACGAGCACGACGTCGGCGAGGGTGCGGAGCACTTGCATCGCGAGCCGGTCGCTCGCATCGCCGAGTCCGCCGCTGCGTCCGTCGACGGTGACGGCGCCGTCGAGGCTCATCACGAAGTTCATGCGCACGCGGGGCGTGCTGCGTTCGGGGAGGGCGTAGGCCTCGAGGAGCTCGTCTCGGGTGATGGCGGCCTGCTGGCTCATGGCTCCTCGTTCGGCCCGTCGACCATGTTGTGGCGGAGGTGGGCGGGCTGCCGCCAGCCGAGGATCGCCTCGACCGTGCGTGCGGCGTCGACCGATTCCGCCACGTTGTGCATGCGCAGGATGCGCGCGCCCTGCAGCGCGCAGAAGACCGCGGCGGCGAGCGACCCGGCCAGCCGCTGCTCACGGGGCCGATCGAGTGTCTCGCCGATGAAGTCCTTGTTCGACACGGCGGCGAGGAGGGGGAAGCCGAGCGCGGTGAGCTCGCCGAAGCGGCGCGTGAGCTCGAGCGAGTGCAACGTGTTCTTGTTGAGGTCGTGCCCCGGGTCGAGCACGATGCGATGCTCGGGCACGCCGTGGGCGACGGCGAGGCCGACCCGCTCTTCGAGGAACGCGCTGATCTCGCCGACGACGTCGTCGTAGTGCGGCCGCGGGAACCACTGCCTGGGCTGCGCACGGCTGTGCGTGATGACGAGCGTCGCGTCGCTCGACGCCACGACCTCGGCGAGCGCCGGGTCGTGTACGCCCGTCGTGTCGTTGACCACATGCGCTCCGGCCGCGACCGCGGCCCGCGCGACCTCGGCGTGGAAGGTGTCGACCGAGATCGCCGCACCCGAGCCGCGCAGCGCCTCCACCACGGGCACCACGCGGTCGATCTCCTCCGCGACGGGGATCGCCGGCCCCGGGCCGAACCGCGCGCCGCCGATGTCGACCCATGCGGCGCCCTCGGCGATGGCCCGGGTGGCCGCCGCGACGGCCTCGTCGAGCCCGAACGTCGCGCCCCGGTCGTAGAACGAGTCGGGCGTGCGATTGACGACAGCCATGATCGCGATCGTGCGGCGGAAGTCGACGTCGGCGCCGGCGATGCGTCGAACCGGGTGTGCGAGCTTCGGCTCGACCCAGCCGTGCGGCCCGTCAACGGTCACGCGGATGCCCCGGCGACGAGCTCGTCGAGCGGCACTGCGGGGTCGGCGAGCCGGGCGGGATCGACGACGGCACGCGAGCGGATGAGTCGCTGCACCGCCTCGTTGACGTCCCACACGTTCACGTTCATGCCGGCGACGACGCGGCCCTCGGCGAGCCAGAACGCGATGAACTCGCGTGCGTCGCGGTCGCCGCGGAACAGCGGATCGACATCCGCGGCGAGCGCGGCGTAGCCGGAGTATTCCATCCCCAGATCGTACTGGTCGGTGTAGAAGTAGGGGATCTCGTCGTACTCCACCCGCTCGCCGGCGAGCGAGCGTCCGGCCGCCCTGCCGGCATTCTCGGCGTTGGCCCAGTGCTCGATGCGAATGGCGCGCGCGAGCACCGGGTGGAAGACATTGGCGACGTCGCCGACGGCGTAGACGTCGGGGGCACTCGTGCGGAATGCGGCATCCGTCGACACCCCATTCTCGATCGTGAGGCCCGCAGCCTCGGCGAGCCCGGTCTCGGGGATCGCACCGATGCCGATGACCACGAGATCGGCGGGAACGATCTCGCCGCCCTCGAGCTCGACGCCGGTGACCCTGCCGTCGGCTCCGACGATGCTCGCGACGCTCGTCGACATCCGCAGGTCGACGCCGTGGTCGCGATGCAGGTCGGCGAAGACCGAACCGGCGGCGTCGCCGATGGCCGCGCTCAGCGGCACGGCCTCGCGCCCCAGCACCACGACGTCGTTGCCGTAGCCGCGCGCTGCGGCGGCGACCTCGAGGCCGATCCAGCCCGCGCCGACGATCACGACGCGACGCCCGCCCGTGGAGAGGGCTTCGCGGAGCGCGTCGGAGTCGCCGACCGTGCGCAGGACATGCACGTCCGGCAGGTCGGCGCCCGGCCCGCGGAACCGCCGTGGCGAGGCGCCCGTCGCGAGCAGGAGCCGGTCGTAGCGCAGCTCCTCGCCGCCGTCGAGTTCGACGAAGTGCGCAGCGGGGTCGAGCCGGGCGGCGCGACGGCCCAGCTGCAGCTCGACGCGCTCCTCGCGGTACCACTCGGCCGGATGCACGTCGAACTCCCCTCGCTGCGACGTACCGGCCAGGAACTCCTTCGACAGCGGCGGCCGGATGTAGGGCAGGGCGTCCTCCGCACCGATGAGCACGAGCCGTCCGTCGAAGCCGGCCGCCCGGGCCCCCTCTGCCGCCCGGGCACCGGCAAGGCCTCCGCCCACGATCACGATCACGTCGTCGTCACGCATCTCAAGCCTCTCGTTCCGCGCGCATGTGCGCCTCCGTGCCCCGGTGATGCCGACGCTAGGCCCGCGGCATTCTTTTGTCAACGGATATTGCTTTTAGAGATATGCTCGACGCGTGTCAGCCGACGACCGGGACTTCGCACGGCGGCTGGGCGCGGTCTCCGCGCTCGTCGATCCGGTGCGGCGGCGCGTCTACGACGCGGTCGCCCGCAGCCCTGAGCCGCTCAGCCGCGAGGCCGTGGCCGCGCGGGTCGAGGTCCCGCGCAGCACCGCCGCGTTCCACCTCGACCGGCTCGCCGCCGAGGGCCTGCTCGACGTCGAGTTCCGGCGGCTGAGCGGTCGCACCGGCCCCGGCTCGGGCCGACCGGCCAAGGTCTACCGGCGTGCCGACGCCGACGTCTCGGTCCTCGTGCCGCACCGGCACTACGAGCTCGCCGGCGAGATCATGGCCGAGGCGATCGGGCGGGCGGATGGCGACGGCCCGGATGTCTCGGTGCGCGAGGCCGTGCGCGATGCGGCCACGCGCGCCGGCCGACGCCTCGCCGCGGCATCCACCGATCTCGAGGACGCGCTCGAACGAGCCGGGCTCGAGCCGCGCGCCGACGGTGACGACACGGTGCTCGGCACCTGCCCGTTCCACCGACTCGCCCGCACGAACCCGGCCGTCGTCTGCGATCTCAACCACGCCATGCTGTGCGGCATGGCCGAGGCCGTCGACGACGACCACGACCGAGTGCTGCTCGACCGGGGATCGGGTGCATGCTGTATCCGCATCGTGCGACCCGCCGATGGACGCGCCATCCACACGACTCACAGGTGAGATTCAGCAAACGCTAAGAGAATCGACCCATGAGCGATGGACCACGCATTCTCATCGTCGATGACGAGCCCAACATCCGCGACCTCCTCACCACGAGCCTCCGCTTCGCCGGGTTCGCGGTGCGAGCGGTCGGCAACGGTGCCCAGACGATCTCCGCGGTGCTCGAGGAGGAACCAGACCTCATCATCCTCGACGTCATGTTGCCCGACATGAACGGGTTCGGCGTGACCAAGCGGCTTCGATCCGCCGGATACACCGCGCCGATCCTCTTCCTCACCGCCAAAGACGACACCGAAGACAAGATCACCGGCCTCACGGTGGGCGGCGACGACTACGTGACCAAGCCGTTCAGCCTCGACGAGATCGTCGCGCGCATCAAGGCGATCCTGCGGCGCACCATGCACGCCGAAGAGGACGCGGTCATCCGCACCGGCGAGCTCACCATGGATCAGGACACCCACGAGGTGCTCGTCGGCGACATCCCCGTCGAGCTCTCCCCCACCGAGTTCAAGCTGCTCCGCTACCTCATGCTGAACCCCAACCGGGTGCTCTCCAAGGCGCAGATCCTCGACCACGTGTGGGAGTACGACTTCAACGGCGACGCGGGCATCGTGGAGAGCTACATCTCCTACCTCCGTCGCAAGCTCGACCAGCACTCCACCGAGCCGCTGATCCAGACCAAGCGCGGATTCGGCTACATGCTGAAGTCCTCCAAGCCCTGACTCAGGGTTCGCCGCCTAGACTCGGCCGCGCCATGAACCAGATCTCCGAGCGGTGGAACCGCATCTCGTTGCGTACCAAGATCACGGGTGTCACCGTGCTCATGCTGACGCTCGGGCTGCTCGTCTCGGGCATCGGCACGGCGGCCATGCTGCGCTCCTACGTCGAAGACCAGATGGACGCCAAGCTCGAGGCGATCGCCTCGGGCGACATGACGAAGTACTTCGAGATCGACGCCGACCGGCCGCGCGCGCAGATGAACCTCAACCAGCTCGACTTCGCCGCCGAAGACGAGGTCTTCATCGCCGTGTACACGGTCGACGGCGAGTACGATCGCAACAACTGGGACGAGCTCGAGGCCGATCGCCTTCCCGACTACCCCTCGATGCTGTCTCGCGCCGACGTCACCACGCTCAACAGCGGGCACTTCGAGACGTTCGAGCTCCGTGACGCCGAGGGTGAACCGACCTTCCGTGCCGTCGCCGCCCTGATGACCGCCGACCCGCATGGCACCTACGTGCCGGTGCTCATCGCGATCTCCGCGAAAGACACCGAGCGCCTCCTCGCCGCGTACCTCACGATCTTCCTCGGCTTCGGGTTCGGCGTGGTCCTCGTCGGCGCCCTGCTCACCCGCATGCTCGTGACCACGACGTTCATGCCGCTGCGCGAGGTCGAGCGCACCGCGGCCGCGATCGCCGACGGTGACTTCAGCCAGCGCCTCGCCGGGGCCACGCCGAACACCGAGGTCGGCCGGCTCAACCGATCGCTCAACACGATGCTGAACCGCATCGACCGTGCCTTCCGCGATCGCGCGCGCACGATCGACCAGATGCGCCGATTCGTCGGCGACGCCTCGCACGAGCTGCGCACCCCGCTCGTCTCGGTCCGCGGCTATGCGGAGCTCTACCGCATGGGCGCACTGCAGACGTCCGATGAGGTCGGGCAGGCGATGGATCGCATCGAGAAGGAGGCCATCCGCATGGGGGGCCTCGTCGAGGACCTCCTCGCCCTGGCCCGGCTCGACGAAGCCAAGCCGCTCGAGCTCGTCGAGGTCGACCTCGTGCCGCTCGCACGCGACGCGGCGCTCGACACGATGGCCGCGAACCCCTCGCGTGTCGTCACGGTGATCGCGCCCGAAGACCTGGCCGGCACGGATGCCCCGAGCGCGCCCGCCCCCGACCTCGAAGTCGAGCTCGACGCCGCGGCGGCACGGGTCCCCCTCACCGGCCCGATCTCGTTCGCCGGGGCGACGCTCGCGCGGTTGCGTGGTCGCCGCCCGAAGAGCGACGTGCCGGCTGCCCCGAGCGGCCGCAAGGGCGCGGCGGCGGCCAAGGCCGGTGCCGCGACATCCGGAACCTCGAAGCGATCCGCGCGCGTCGCCGCAGCCGCGTCGCGTGAAGCCGCCCTCGCGGTCGCCGAATCCGACACGGTGGCGCCCTCGGCCCGCGCGGCCGACCGCGCGCCGAAGCCGGTGCGGCGAGCGATCGTGCTCGCAGAGGAGAACAAGATCCGCCAGGTGATCACGAACCTGATGGGCAACGCGATCCGCTTCACCTCGGACGACAGTCCGATCGAGATCCGGATCTCGATCGATGACGCGGCCGAACGCGCCATGATCGAGGTCGTCGACCACGGCGAGGGCATTCCGCCGCAGATCCGCGAGAAGATCTTCCAGCGCTTCTGGCGCGCCGACACGTCGCGCACGCGCGAGACCGGCGGCTCCGGGCTCGGCCTCGCGATCGTCTCCTCGATCGTCGCCGCGCACAACGGCGCCGTCGACGTCATCGCGACGCCGGGCGGTGGGGCCACCTTCCGGGTCTCTCTGCCGCTTGCGGGTTCCCCGGCGTCGCCGCAGCGCGTGGTCGAGGCGTAAGCCCGGCCGGCACTCCTCCTCGACAGCGGGCGGCAGTCGGATGCCGCGCACGACCGGCGCCCGGATGCCTCACCGTGCCGTCCCGCCCGCGTAGCGTCGGCGGTACACCGAGTGAGAGGACTCCCCCATGACCAGTTACCACGTCGACGCCGAGCAGGTCTCCGCCGCGACCCAGACCGTGCAGGGCACGATCGGCCGCATCCAGTCCGAGGTCTCCGGCCTGCTCGGCCAGCTCACCGGGTTGCAGTCGTCGTGGTCGGGTCAGGCGTCCGCGGCGTTCCAGGGCGCCGTCGCCGACTGGCGATCGACGCAGCTGCAGGTCGAGCAGAGCCTCGCGAGCCTCAACCACGCGCTCGGGCTCGCGGCCTCGCAGTACGCCGACGCGGAGCAGTCGAATGCGCGGCTCTTCGTGCGCTGACCGCGGTCGGGCCGTGGCGAGCGGTTCGCGACGATCGGCTCCGCGATCGGCACGGCGACCCGGCCGTGACACGACGATGGGCGCCTCCCGAAGGAGACGCCCATCGTTTCGATCCGGACGCGAGGCCGCAGATCGTTCGGACTAGAAGTCCATGCCACCCGTGGGGTCGCCGGCCGGAACCGGGTTGCGCTCGGGCTTGTCGGCGACGACGGCCTCGGTCGTGAGGAACAGGCCGGCGATCGATGCCGCGTTCTGCAGCGCCGAACGAGTCACCTTGGCGGGGTCGATGATGCCCTGCGCGATGAGGTCGCCGTACTCGCCGGTCGCGGCGTTGAGGCCGTGACCTGCGGGCAGGCCCGCGACCGTGTTCGCGACGACGCCCGGCTCGAGGCCGGCGTTCAGCGCGATCTGCTTGAGCGGCGCCTCGATCGCGACGCGAACGATGTTCGCACCGGTCGCCTCGTCGCCCGTGAGCTCGAGGGTCGCGAAGGCACGTGCACCGGCCTGGATCAGGGCCACGCCACCACCGGCGACGATGCCCTCTTCGACGGCAGCCTTCGCGTTGCGCACTGCGTCTTCGATGCGGTGCTTGCGCTCCTTGAGCTCGACCTCGGTCGCCGCGCCCGCCTTGATGACGGCGACGCCGCCGGCGAGCTTCGCGAGACGCTCCTGGAGCTTCTCACGGTCGTAGTCCGAGTCGGTGTTCTCGATCTCCGCGCGGATCTGCGCGACGCGACCGGCGATGGCCTCGGCGTCGCCGGCACCCTCGACGATCGTGGTCTCGTCCTTGGTGATGACGACCTTGCGGGCGGTGCCGAGCAGGTCGAGCGTGACGTTCTCGAGCTTGAGGCCGACCTCTTCGGAGATGACCTGGCCGCCGGTGAGCGTCGCGATGTCCTGCAACTGCGCCTTGCGACGGTCGCCGAAGCCGGGTGCCTTGACGGCGACCGACTTGAAGATGCCGCGGATCTTGTTCACGATCAGGGTCGCGAGCGCCTCGCCGTCGACGTCTTCCGCGATGATGAGGAGCTGCTTGCCGGTCTGGATGACCTTGTCGACGATCGGCAGCAGGTCCTTGATGTTCGAGACCTTGCCGTTGACGATCAGGATGTAGGGGTCTTCGAAGACCGCTTCCTGGCGCTCGGGGTCGGTGACGAAGTAAGCCGACAGGTAGCCCTTGTCGAAGCGCATGCCCTCGGTGAGCTCGAGCTCGGTGCCGAAGGTGTTCGACTCCTCGACGGTGACGACACCCTCCTTGCCGACCTTGTCGATCGCCTCGGCGATGATCGCGCCGATCTCGGGGTCTGCGGCGGAGATCGAGGCGGTGGCCGCGATCTCTTCCTTGGTCTCGATCTCCTTCGCCGCGGCGAGCAGCTCAGCGGTGACGGCCGCGACGGCCTTCTCGATGCCGCGCTTCAGCGAGATCGGGTCGGCGCCTGCGGCGACGTTGCGGAGCCCTTCGCGCACGAGCGCCTGGGCGAGCACGACCGAGGTCGTGGTGCCGTCGCCGGCGACGTCATCGGTCTTCTTGGCGACCTCCTTGACGAGCTCGGCGCCGATCTTCTCGTACGGGTCGTCGAGCTCGATCTCCTTGGCGATCGACACGCCGTCGTTCGTGATGGTGGGCGCGCCCCACTTCTTCTCGAGCACGACGTTGCGACCGCGCGGGCCGAGGGTCACCTTCACGGCGTCGGCGAGCTGGTTCAGCCCACGCTCGAGTCCGCGGCGGGCCTCCTCGTTGAAAGCAATGATCTTTGCCATGTGTGTTTCTCGTCCTTTCCCGGACGTCTTCAAAGATTCGTGAATTAGCACTCAAATCGCGCGAGTGCTAAGTCGATTCTGGCACTCGACCGCGACGAGTGCAAGCGCGCCCGGGGTACGCGCAGTCACCTCACGGCGTGAACGCGACCGATCCGTCATCGGGCACGAGCTCCACCCACGTGTTGCCCGGGGCGAGCCGCAATGGACTCCCGTCGTCGGCGGTGAGCCGGATCGGCGAGCCCGGGGCATCCTTCGCCCAGGTGCCGTGGGCGGTCCGCCCCGCAACCGAGACCCAGGCCTCGCCCGAGGACACCATGACGGTGCGCGGCACCTCGCCGTAGCTGTCGTCGATGGCGACACGCAGCGTCACGACGTTCGTGGCGCGAACGCGCTCGCCCGAGGCCTCGAGGTCGGGCGCGCCCTCCTGCGACCGTTGCCACGCGGATGCCGCGGCATCCCACTGCCACGAGGGGAACCGCTCATCGGAGAACACGAGCTCGACGCTCGACGTGGGCACGGCCACGTAGGCCGGCGCTGCAAGAGGATCTGCGGAGCCGTACGCGAACTGCACCGAGGGCGGAGCGACGGACGCGTTGCGCGTCACCGCCTCAGCCGACGCGAGGATGACGTCGTGGGGGCCCGGGCGCTCGTCGGCACGGTGGAACAGGCCGGTGTCGTCGTAGTCGAAGACGAGGTTCACGAGCGGCGTCGCCATCATCATCTCGACGAACTGCTCCTGGCCGCCGGAGTAGGCGATGATGCCGCCGAAGGGCGTTGCGATGTCGGGGTCCATGGGGCGGATCGAGCGAACCGGCCCGACCTCGTCGGGGATGTCGGAATGCCACACGGCGACGTACCGCGTGAGACCGCCCTCGACGAGTTCCTCGAAGACGATGTCCGTGCGATTCAGTGCGATCTGGGGTCGCGCGTTCTCGTGATTGTCGACTTTCACGGCGAGCGAGGGATGTGCGAGGGCCGCGGCATCCGCCGACCTGCCGGTCAATGGAGCGAAGGCGACGGCGGCGGGCGGCGCCTCGCCGGCCGGCCGTGCGACCACGGTGGCCACGGGAAGCGGCCCGAGCACCTCACCCTGGCAAGCGGTCAGCGTGGCCGCAGCGACGAGCGCGACGAGCATCGACACTCGACGACGCGAGCTTCGACCGGCCCCCACTGCCATTCCGCCATCGTAGCGTCGAGCGCACCCGAGACCACGGAACGCGCCGGCGGTGATGGCCTCGCGCTCAGGCCGAGCCTCAGGCGGGGCGAACGGCCTCGGCCTGCGGGCCCTTCGAGCCGGTGCCGACGTCGAAGACGACCTGCTGGCCCTCTTCGAGCACCTTGTACCCGGACATGTCGATGGCGGAGTAGTGCACGAAGACGTCTTCACCGCCGTCGGCGGTGATGAATCCGTAGCCCTTTTCAGCGTTGAACCACTTCACGGTTCCGTTCGCCATGCGTTGCTCCCATGTTGCTGTGTGTGGATCAGCACGTGCCAGTCGCCTGTACCGGGCCCCCGCCCTCCTGCTGACGGGGCACCGAATGCGATGCCGGACGTTCACACGGGATTCGAGCGACCAATTCCAGATCCTGAAGGATGTCGCCGCAACGCACAAGAGGTTCGGCGCCGGGAATGATCGCAGATTGGCAACGATTCGGTCGCGATCAGCCGGCAGTGGCGGTCGCGTAGTCGGCGCCGAGCACGACGACGAGCGGAGTGCCGATCTGCGCGAACTGCTCGGAGAGCCGCACGTCGGCCTCGGGCAGGAACTGCGCGACTCCACGCGCCGCGCCTTCGAGGTCGGGCGTGGCGTAGTAGACGACCGTCTCGGTGAGGTCGTTCTCGCTGGCGTTGGCGGTGGACCCGACGGGAACGCCGCTGGCCACGAGCGCCTCCTGCGCCTTCGCCGCGAGCCCCGACGTCGTGGTGCCGTTCAGCACGAGCACGGGGAGGTCGGGTGCGATGGTCGGTTCCGCGGTGACGACCGGCTCGGGGCTCGGCGTCGACGCCGGCGGAGCGAGGAAGTTGAGCCGGTCGTTGAAGACCACGACCGCGCCGATGCCGACCGCGACCAGCACGACGGTGGCCAGGGCAGCCCACCCGAAGGCGATCCAGCCCGCGCCGCGCCGCGCCGGCGCCCGGTGCGCACCGACGCGATCGATGCCGTGCGGGATTGCGTCGAATCGATCGCGGGGAAACTTCTGCGCCATGAGTCCAGTCGTCGGGTCGGGGCCGGGCTCAGTCGAGCGGACGGCCGATCGAGAGCGAGCGCCGTGTGCGCGCCGCCTGACGTGCCTCGCGCATGCGCTGCAGGCGTTTCACGAGCATCGGTTCGCGCCGCAATGCCGCCGGCGAGTCGATGAGCTCTCCGAGGATCCGATAGTAGCGGGCCGCGGAGATGCCGAACTCCTCGCGGATCGCCTCCGCCTTGACGCCGGGATGCTGCCAGGCACGGGCCTCGAATGCGAGGATGCCCAGTTGCCGTTCGTCGAGCCCTGCCCGTTCGGGGCGATCGGGCACGCGCTCCGCGATCATGCGATCCTCCCGTCGGGCGTGCCGGATGCATCGCCTGCAGCACATCCTAGGCAACCACTACCGCGAGCACGCCGAACAACGCGGCGTGTGCCCGTGCGCGGAACACGGGGCATCCGTTCGCTGTTGCATCCGTCACAGCAAGAACTGCGACCATGGTGGGATACGACCACCGATGAGAGGAGCGCACGTGGGCTACCGCGTGAACAAGAGCGACGAGGAATGGCGCGCCGAACTCGATGCCGAGCAGTACGCCGTGTTGCGCGGGGCGTCGACCGAGCGACCCTGGACCGGCGAGCTCCTCGACGAGGAGCGCGCGGGCGTCTACACGTGCGCCGCCTGCGGCTCCGAGCTCTTCAAGAGCGGCACGAAGTTCGACTCGGGCTGCGGCTGGCCGAGCTTCTACGAGTCCGTCGACCCCGACGCCGTCGAGCTCATCGACGACACCTCGCTCGGCATGGTGCGCACCGAGGTGCGCTGCGCGAACTGCGGTTCGCACCTCGGCCACGTCTTTCCCGACGGCTTCGGCACGCCGACCGGCGACCGGTACTGCATGAACTCGATCGCCCTCGACTTCACCGCCGAGTCCTGAGCGGTGCCATCGCTTCGTGAAGCGGCGCTCGCGAGGCGCTCGGCGCCGAAGGTGACGGATGCCGCGCCCGACGATGCCACGATCCTCTCGCTGCTCGACGCGGCGGCTCGGGTCGCCGACCACGCCTCGCTCGCACCGTGGCGCATCATCGCGCTGCGCGGTGACGCGCGGGCGCGGCTCGGGACGGCGCTCGCGGCCGCGGCCGGCTTCGACGGCGCGCACGCCGAGCGACTCGCGGCGAAGCCGCTGCGCGCCCCGCTGCTGCTCGCGATCGTCGCCGTCACCGGCGAGCACCCCAAGGTGCCCGTGTGGGAGCAGGAGGCCGTCGCCGCCGGTGTCGCACACGTGCTGAGCCTGCTGCTCGACGAGGCCGGCTGGGGCGTGATGTGGCGCAGCGGCCCGCACACGCGACATCCGCTCGTCGCCGAAGCGCACGGGCTCGCCGCGAACGAGCGCCTGATGGGCTGGCTCTACGTGGGCGGGCTGCCGGAGGGAACCCGCGCGCAGCGCAGCACCGACGGCATCGCCGCCGCCCGGTTCACGACGTCGACGTGACTCCAGCGGTGTCGACGGCGACGTGCCGGTGCCGCGACCAGCGGATCGACGCGACCGCCACCGCGATGAGCGCGAGCACGGTGCCGCCCACCGTCGCGAGGTCGACGGGTCGATCAGCGGTCGGAGCGAACAGGTCGAGCGCGAGCGCCGCGGCCAGCTGGCCGGCGACGCCGCACAGGGCGAGGAGCAGCACGCCGACCACGCGTACCAGCATCGCCTGGCCCGCGATGAAGATGCAGCCGACCGCCCCACCCGCATAGAGCCACGGGTCGGCGGGCAGCGCCTCGGGCCAGCCGTCGGATGCCGCGTGCACGAGCATCACGATGACGAGCGCCGCGGTGCCCACGGCGAAGTTCACCACCGTCGCCGTGAGCGCGCTGCCGGCCTCGACCTTGACACGCCCGTTGACCGCCTGCTGCCAGCCGGCGCCGAGTCCGGCGATGAACGGCAGGATCATCAGCACGAGTGGCACGTCGTGCACGAGCTGCGCCGACACGGCCCAGCCGATGGCGACGAGCGCGAGTACCGCGCCGACCACCCGCATGACGGTGAGCGGACGGCGCCCGCCCGGCCCCAGCCCGACGAGGTCGAAGACGATGCCGCCGATCGTCTGGCCCGCCACGATGGCGACGGTGAAGAGGGCGACGCCGAGCACCCCCACCGAGAGTCCCTGTGTCGTCACGAACCAGGCTCCGGCAAGGCCACCGAGGAGCATCCACCAGGCGATGCGCCCACCGCGGAGCCCCGCGACCACCTTGACGAAGCCGGTGCGTCCCGGCCGCCAGAGCGCGAGGGCCACGAGGAGGATGAGGAGCCCGGAGCCGAACGAGATCGTCGCGGCCGTGTACGGGTCGTCGAGCTCGGCCGCGAGCTGGCCGTTCACGCGCGACTGCACGGCGGTGAGCGCGCCGAGCACGACCGCGAGGGTGATCGAGATCCAGAACGGCACGAGGGGCCGCTCGACGTGGGCGTGTCTGTGGGTCGTCTCGGATGGCACCGCCCGGTGCGCGGCATCCGAGGTCGCTGCTTCGGTCAAGAGCCGGCTGCGGGACTCGAACCCGCAACCACCGCTTTACAAGAGCGGTGCGCTACCAATTGCGCCAAGCCGGCGAGGGGCTGCCTCTGCAACATCCTATCGATCGACGCGCGGCCGACCGCACGAAGGCCCGGCGCCGGGCCGGGCCTTCGCGACGACGGGATCGCTACTGCGCCGGGGTCGGCGTGGGAGTCGGCGTCTCGGTGGAGTTCGACTCCGAGAAGGTCTCACCCGTGGCCTGCAGCACGAACGACTGGAACTCGGCCGGGTCGGTCAGCGAGCCGACGTACTGCTTGCCGTTCACGAGCACGGTCGGCGTGCCGGTGATCGACTCGAGGTCGGAGTTCGGCACCTTCTCGGTCAGCGCACGGTTCGTGGCGGCCTGCACCCAGCCCTTGAACTGGGTGTCGTCGATGCACTTGTCGATGGACGAGAGCGACGAGGCCCCCGACTGCTCGACGAAGCCCTTGAGCTCATCGTTGGTGAGACCGGTCGAACCCTCTTCGGGCTGGTTCTCGAAGAGCAGCGCGTTGAAGTCGAAGAACGCGTCGGGCGAGCTCTCGGCGACGCACGCGGCGGCGTTGGCTGCACGGAGCGAGTACTGCGTGCCGGCGGACTTGTTCGTGAGGATCGCGACGGGGTGGATCTCGAGCGTCGCCGCGCCCGATTCGACCATCGTGCGCATCGACTCGGAGTTCGTGGTCTCGAACTGCCCGCAGAAGGGGCAGAGGTAGTCGACGTAGGTGACGATGTTGGCGACGGTGCCGCTGTCGTCGGGCACGGTGTTCGTGGGCGTACCACCTGCGGGGATCGCCGGGGTCTCGACCGCGGTGATCGTGCCGTCGACGCCGGTGAGCACGATGCCGTCGCTCGCCATGTTCTCGGGGCCGGGACCCTCCGGCTTCGTGCTCTGCATGATGAGGCTCACGACGAGCGCGGCGATCGCGAGGACCGCGACGATGACACCGCCCTGGATCAGGACCTTGTTGCGACGTTCCCGCTTCTTCTGCTCTTCACGCAGGATGCGGGCCTTCTCACGAGCCGCGTCTCTGCGTTCGTTTCGGGTGGGGCGTGGCTGAGTTGATCCGCCATTGCTCATCGATGGTCACTCCGGTCGCTGTGGGGCGCGCGCGTATGCACACGAACGCAACCACGATAGTAGGAGGGGTGTCTGGGAATCACCCAAACGGATGCCGCACGCCGGCCGTGTCCACGCTGCGTACCCTCGCCTCCCGTGTGTGTTCGGCACGCACGCGCGTGCGATACTGATTGGGCGTCATCGACGACGCAGTCCATTCACAACGGATCGTCCGGCACGTACCTGCCGGTGAAGGAGAACAGAACCATGGCGTCAGTCACGTTCGACAAGGCCACCCGGCTCTACCCGGGCAGCACCCGGCCGGCAGTCGACAAGCTCGACCTCGAGGTCGCAGACGGCGAATTCCTCGTCCTCGTCGGCCCTTCGGGCTGCGGCAAGTCCACCTCGCTCCGCATGCTCGCGGGCCTCGAAGAGGTGAACGAGGGCAACATCCTCATCGGCGACCGCAACGTCACCGACGTGCCCCCGAAGGATCGCGACATCGCGATGGTCTTCCAGAACTACGCGCTCTACCCCCACATGACCGTTGCCGAGAACATGGGCTTCGCGCTCAAGATCGCCGGCGTCGGCAAAGACGAGCGTGCCGCTCGCGTGCTCGAGGCAGCCAAGCTCCTCGACCTCGAGCCCTACCTCAGCCGCAAGCCCAAGGCGCTCTCGGGCGGCCAGCGTCAGCGCGTCGCCATGGGCCGCGCCATCGTGCGCCAGCCGCAGGTGTTCCTCATGGACGAGCCGCTGTCGAACCTCGACGCCAAGCTTCGCGTGCAGACCCGCACCCAGATCGCGTCGCTGCAGCGCCGCCTCGGCGTCACCACCGTCTACGTCACGCACGACCAGACCGAGGCGCTCACCATGGGCGACCGCATCGCGGTGCTGAAGGACGGCCTGCTCCAGCAGGTCGGCACGCCCCGCGACCTCTACGAGCAGCCGAAGAACGTGTTCGTCGCCGGCTTCATCGGCTCGCCCGCGATGAACCTGTTCCACGCCGACCTCGTCGAGGGCGGGATCATGTTCGGCACCGCGAACGTGCCGGTCGAGCGTGAGGCGCTCGCCGACACGAGCAGCAAGGTCGCCACGATCGGCGTTCGGCCCGAAGACATCGTCGTCTCGCCGCACGAGGGCGAGGGCCTCGCGGTCGACGTCGACCTCGTCGAGGAGCTCGGCGCCGACGGCTACCTCTACGGCCACTCGACGGTCGAGGGCAAGCGCACCGACATCGTCGCGCGCGTCGACGGTCGCGTGCACCCCAACGCCGGCGAGCGCGTGTACCTCACGGCCACGCCGGGCCACGTCCACATCTTCGACGCCGAGACGGGCCTCCGCCTCAGCAAGAAGCCGGTCGTCGCCTGACACCCAGCGCCAACCAAGTGATGCCGGTCGGGCCCTCGGGCCCGGCCGGCATCGCCGTTTGCGCCGCTGATCGGTTCAGCGCCCATGTTCAACCGCGACTACGCTGAACCACGATGAGCGGCTCACTTTCGATCACTTCGGCCATGGCCGACCCGGCACTCCTCGACCTGCCGTGGGATCTCCCCCTCGAGGCCTGGCCGAACGACACGATCGCGGCCCTCCCCAAGGGCATCTCGCGTCACCTCGTGCGGTTCGCGCACC